>NZ_AUDW01000008.1 GCF_000425665.1 Gemella cuniculi DSM 15828 | reverse complement strand
CTTCTTCTGAAGTATAAGTTCCATCTTTACATCTCTTTATTTCTCGTGATATTGTTGATACATTTACTCCTATTTTCTTAGCTATTTTTCTCATAGAGTAGCCTTCTTCAAGTAATATTTCTATATTATTTCTTTGTTTTATGGTAAGATATTTATAACTCATATATGAACCTCCGTGATGTTTTTGTCGTTATTAACATTTTACACGATTGTTCTTTATGAGTCTTTTTTTATGTCTTACTGTTGCACTTTATTTTACAACTTATCATATTCAAAAAATAAATAGTGATTTAGATTTTTCTACTGATTGGAGAAAAGATTTATCGAAAATAGCAGGAAAAAGCAGATTAACCTTAAAAGATGCATATATAGTGAGATCTAAATTGAGATTTGTAAAACATGAGGGGAATTTAAAGCCAGATACGTTTAAAGATATTACGAATAAAATGATTGATTATATTGAAGGAATAAAAGCAGAAGCGATGCTGTCAGATAATCAAGCAAATATGATAAGATTGTTTTGTAGGTATTTATTAAAAATTCACTGGGAAAATAGAAATATAATGGCACCGAGAACAATATTTTCAAAAATAAGATTGTTGTGCATGAAAGATAAAAAATATGGAAGAGAATTTAATAAAGAGTATGATAGGTTAATGAAAAATAAAAATAAAGAAAATGACGAAATAAAAAATGAAAATATTGAAGAACAAGTAGAGAAATTAAAAACAGATGTAGTTACATTAAAAGAAAAGAGTAAAAAAGTTCGTGAATGGAATCCCCTAGCAGTGTTATTAGTTTTCTTAGCAGTATTAGTAGCGTTTTTGAAGGTTATAAAATACTTTAATTTAGTACAAGATTGGAAAGATGTAGTAGTGCTAATATTAGTAAGTGTATTTTCATTGTTAATTTATATAAATAGAGATTAATTTTTAAAAGAAAGAATTATCAATTCTAGAAAGTTTGAATATTTGTCTATCTATGAGTTCTTTTGGTAGATATACTTCAAGAGAGGGATTTGTTAAAATTTCATTGATGTATCGTCTTCTAAAAAATTTATTACAAAGACATAGAAAAAATATATGTTTTTATGAAAAATATTGTATAATTTATTATAACAAAAAATAATCATAAAATTTTTAAATTTAAAGCAATCTTCAAAGATTATATATATTCTTCAAAAATCTTTGAAGTTATAACAACTTAATGACAAAATTTAACAAAAAATGAGTATGTATTTAGAAATTATTTTAAATCACATACGCATTTTTTTATAATAAGACAATTTAAAAGAGAAATAATTTAAGTTTACAACGTATTTTTTAGCAATGATGAAATGAAAACCTTTTTATAGTATAATTATTTTAGAAGAAATTGTTATATACAATATTATTAAAAGAAATAGATAAAGGAGATAATTATGGTAAAATATGATCAAAAGTTTTCAATAAGAAAGGTTTCAGTTGGGGCAGCAAGTATTGTAATAGGATTGGCAGCTGGTGGAGCAATAGCCTATGCTAACGAAATTGATGTTAAAGATATTCCAATGGTTGTGCATGAAACAAGAAATTCAGAAATCGAAAAAAATAATGTGTTGGGTAATGAAGTAAAACCTAAATTAGAGAGCAGTTTAGAAAAACCAATGTCACCAGGATCAAACAAAAATGCTGAAGAAGTAACTAAACCAACAGCAAATAAGGAAGAACTAAATACGGCAATAGAGAAATCTAATAAAGAAAATATGATTTTTTTAAAGAAAGATGAAATAAGAAAAAGAGCTTATTCTATTTATAATTCTCAAAAATATATTGAAAAACTAGAAAATGCAAATACACTTGAAGAATTGGAAAAGATATCTTTAGATTTAGAAAAAGATATTTTTTTAGAAAACTTGCATAACATACCACAAAATAAAGCTGATGAATTAAGGGTTAAAACGGAAAAAATTACAGCTAAGGGAGAGTTGGAGAGACTTAAAGTTGTTTATGAAGAAGAGAGCAATATTGAAAGGGAACGTTCAAATTTAAAAAATTATATAAGCAGTAAATTAAATGATATCAACGAAGAAAGAAGGGATTTTTACTTTAAAAAAATAGATTCCATTAATACAAGCGATGTGTTAGAAAGAATAAAAGAAGAAGTAAAATTAGAAAATAGAGAGAATCAAAATTCTAGAATAGAGCGTGAAAAATTAAATATTTCTAATATTATGGAATATGTAGAAGTGCTTTCTATCGAACAAAAAGAGTATATAAAAAAGGAAATGGAATATTTGTATACAGAGGAATACAAAGATAAAGCAATAGAGAAGCAAGATAAAAATAATACAATATCACCTAACAAAACAACACGCGATAAAGTACAATACTCTATAGGAGATACGAATCTTGAGAGCTTCATATTAACAAAAATACACTATTTATCAATATTAAATGAACATCCATATTTTGAAAAAGAAGATTTTGCAAATTTAAGAGAGAAAATCTTAAAAGCTAAATACAATTCTAGGGAAGAAAGTTTATATGATAATAAAGTTAAGGTTAATAAATTTTTTGAGACTAAACAATTAAGTAGATTAGAAGACGATGAAAAAGAAATCTTAAAAAATAAAATTTTAAAATTGGAAAGTGCTGAATATAATAGAGGTTTTAGAGATTTATATTATCAAGAAGATTACATAAATTCGTTGGACTTTAATAAATTTTTGAGCACTGAAGAGATAGAAAAGTATCGTAAAAAATTGTTGGCAGCTAACAACATAGAAGAGATAAAAAATGAAATAAATTTATTGAAAACTCAAAAAAGTTTGGAAATAATAAAAAGAGGTTTGTCTGAAAAAGAAAAAGATCAGATAGAAAAAATAGCAAAAGTAGATTCGATAGGTGGATTGTTATTAGCAGAAGAATATAAAAAAATTAATTCTTACAAAAATATAACTCAAGAAGATAAAAATTTTTTTAAATCACAAGTAAAATATATCCCAAGTAGTTCAAACTATTTAAGTAAAAGAATACCAGAAGTAAGGGAGCCTATTGATATACTCGATAAACTTTATACTTTAGCATCAATTCCTCAAGATATAAAAGAAGAGTTACGAAAGGAGATTTTGAGAGGAGTAATAATTAAAAAACATTCAATTACCTCAAAGGATATAGAAGATTATAATAAATATTATGCTAGAAAAATCAAGATAGCTAATCCTAATTTAAGTGAAGAAACTAGAAAATATTTAAGTGATAAATTAGAAAATTTTAAAAAAGAAATAGATATTAGGGTAGAACGTAGTGCTAAGACTGATAGAAAAAATGATCTAACAATTACAAGAATGCTTCCTGATATATTAGGTATACAAATAAGAGCATTGGAGAAATTATTTGACTACAAGCACATTCCACAATATAAAAAATTGATCTATGAAAAAGAGATTATTTCTAGTGAAGATTTGCAAGAGATAAATAATTTAATGGCTATGAATAGAGCTTTGGAAGAAATGCTAGATATCAAAAATCATAATATTTCGAATTCAAAAGAAGATGATAACATAGGAAAAACGATTATAGAATTGGAAAATAATGATCCAACTGAAAAGGAAAAAGAAAATTTAGAGACTTTAATTAGAAAAAAAGATTCAAAAATAGAAAAAGATTTTAAAGAAGATGTTCCAGTTGATAAAAAAGATAAATTGAATTTAATGACTAATTTAACGGATAATATAGTAAATAATAAGTCGTCAGGTAATGAGATTTACAAAGAAAATTCAAAAGAAGAAAATGAAGTTTCAATAGTGACAATCTCTAAAAATTTAGATGACAGAGAAATAGTGGTGGCCTATAATAAAAATTCTTTAGACGTTGATGGTCTTTACTTAGAAAAAATTGAAGATAAATCTATAGCTAAGTTAGTTGTAGATAAATTAGGGAAAACTTATAAGGTACTAGAAGTATTCGAAATGCATTTTGAAAAAGGTAATAGGGAGATTGAGTCTAATATTTTAAGAACGGTTAGTATTACTTTAGTAGAAAATGATGGAGAAGTAGAAATATATCACATTACGAAAAATAGAGAATTAGAGAAGATAACTAGCGAAAAAATAGGGGATAAAGTATATTTTACAACAAATCACTTTAGTAAGTTCACTTTGGTTCAAAATAATAAGAAAGTACATGATCTATCAGCTGTGGTGGGGATTGGGATTAACCAAACACAATCATCTTCAACAATAAGTGTTAATAAAAATCAACTTCCTAAAGCAGGGGAAATGACGTCATCCTTAGCTGGATTGTCAACACTAACATTATTAGTGGCTCTTCTTCTTGTTAATAGAAAAAATGTCAATTAAATTTATATTGTTATAAATAAGATAAGTGTTACTATATTTCATTAGAAAAAATAATATTTGCTTATAACTGCGAAATAGTTGTGAAGAGAAGTAGCTCATTAATTAAAGTAATAAAAGCTTGAGAGATTTTATCTCTCAAGCTTTTAAATTGTTAATTAAAAAATACGCTTTGAAAAATAAGGATGGTAGTTAATTTTCCTTAAACTTCAACTATCTCTACATCAGCATGTGTTTTGTATATTACATCTTTACGTTCGATTAAGATAGTAGCTTTTTGTGCTAGTTCCCTGTTTTCTTTTATTTTGCTAAGTAATTCACGACTTGGATTCATAGCGACAGGATTACCAACACGTCTTAACATATTATAATCTCCATTGGTATCTCCATAAGCGTAAGATTTTTCTAGGTCAATGTTGTATTCTTCAATTAATTTATCAATCATTTTATTTTTACTTTCAGCATCCCACATAGGAATGACTTCACCAGTAAATTTATTATCTTTCATTATGTATTTGCTACCTACAGCTAAAAATGCGTGGTGTTTTTTTCCCATAGCTTCGACTAGATAATCTGGACTTCCAGAAATAAAGATTATTAAATGACCTTCTTTTTTATGCTTTTCTATAATATTTCGGGTAAATTTATATACACGATCTGCTTTTAATTTCATAACTTGTTCTGTAGCAAAATCAATATACTTTTTGTGGAGTCCAGTTATTGCTTGAACATATGCTTCTGAAACATCAAATAAGTAGTTATCATAATCTTCAAAACGTTTATCCCAGTTTATATATGTATCCTTAACACCATTTACCCAATAGCGTTCATCAACAACTTCGTATTTTATTAGTTTTTTAAAATGTTCTGTCATAAGAGAATCTCGATAAAGTGTTCCATCAATATCGAAAAAAGCTGCTATTTTTTTATTGTTCATATTTTACCTCCTAACTATTCAAGAGTTATCCAAAGCTTTCTCCCATTATTTTATTTAGAGTTAATGATTGATAGAATAAATTTTCTATCTTAGTAAATCATTATAATTAATATTTCTTAAATTAAACTTAAGGGGTTGACCCAGAAGTAAAAAAGTATATTGTAATGAGTTTATGATTAAATCATTGTTTCTACTTTTAGGTCAGCCCCTAAATCATTTAATTTTAAAATTTTGTTGCATCCACTGAGTCAATATATTTTTTAATTTCAGGAATGATATGAGAGATTGTTCCGTCTTGGAATGGATTTTCTAGGTTTGCTTCTTTAACCAGTTCTAAGAATGGTTTAGTTCCACCAAGTTTGCATAGATGAAGATATTCAGTCCACGCTTTTTCTCTATTGTCATTTGCTTTTTTCCAGAATTGAAATGCACATACTTGAGCTAGAGTATAGTCTATATAATAAAATGGTGAGCTGAATAGGTGTCCTTGGCGATAGAAGAATAGTCCTTCGTTAAGTTCTGGAATATCTTCGTAGTAACGTGAAGGAAGATATTTTTTCTCAACTTCTAACCATTTTTGACGTCGTTCAAGTGGAGTAAGTTCTGGATTTTCGTATACCTCATGTTGGAATTCATCAACAGTAACTCCATAAGGTAGGAATTTTAGTGAACCTATGATGTGATAGTACTTGAATTTTTCTGTATCTTCTTTGAAGAAGAGATTCATCCAAGGCCACGTTAAAAATTCCATACTCATTGAGTGAATTTCACATGCTTCATAAGTAGGCCAAACGTAGTCAGGCATTAGATTTCTACTTTGATAGACTTGGAAAGCATGTCCTGCTTCATGAGTCAGCACCTCAGCATCATGAGGAGTGCCATTGAAGTTTGCGAAGATAAATGGAGCTTTGTAATTAGCTAAAAATGTACAATAACCACCACCAGCTTTTCCAGGTTTAGTATCAAGATCTAATAAATTATTATTTGTCATAAAATTAAAGAATTCATCAGTTTCTGGTGATAATTCTTTGTACATAGTTTTTGCACTCTCTACTAAATAATCACGATCTCCTTTTGGAGTTGGGTTTCCAGATTTAAAGTTTACACCTTCGTCATGGAAAGAAAGATTAGTTAAACCAAGACGTTTAGCTTGTGCTAATTTTAATTCTTCAACTAAAGGTACTACTTCTTCTAAAATTTGTTTTCTGTAATTGGCTACATCTTTTGCATTATAATCTGTTCTACGTAAACGAAGATAAGCTACTTCAACAAAATTTTTAAATCCAAGTTTTTTAGCGATACGAGTACGAACTTTAACCATACGATCATATATACTGTCATATTGTTCCAAATTATCTTTAAAGAACTTGGCAACAGCTTGTGATGCTTTAAGTCGTGTATCACGATTTTCATCTTGAACATATTTAGCAATACCACTTAGATTTCTATCTTCACCATCAAACGGAATTTTTGCACTTGAAGTTAATTTAGTATATTCAGATACAAGTTTATTTTCTTCTTTTAAGTCCTCAATAATTTCGTCGCTGAATACTTTTAAAGTAGTTTCGATTAAATTGAAATAATGTTCGCCGATTTCTTTTTTTAATTCTTCTTTGAACTTAGAATTAAATATAGCTTTATCAATTTTACTTAGTAAAGAAGTTAATTCAGGAGAAAATTCATCCCAAAATTCTCTTTCCGCTTCATAAAATTTATCAGTAGTATCAACGGTATGTCTAATTTCAACTAAAGTACTCATAGTCTCTAGTTCATTTCTAAGTTCATTGTATTCATTAAATATTTCTAAAGTTTGTGACGTACTAGTAGCTTCTTTTATACGTTTTTCAATACTAAGGAATTTAGTTTTTGCTTCCTCAACATTAGGTCTTATATATTTATAATTTTCAAATGTCATAAAAATCCTCCCAAAATTCATTTATAAAATTTGTTAATATAAATATGATAACATGAAAAGAGAAAAAATACAAAACCAAATTTCAGAAAATTAAACTCCAAAGAGTGAAAATTATTAAAGAAAAGGTATAATATAAACTTAAAGTAGAAAGAGCTAATTAGTTATTTTTAATATATCCCCTTTGACATTCTTTTGTATTTATGGAATAATTAAAGGTGGAAGTATTTTACGTTTTTATAAAAAATAATAAAGGAGAAGAAATTTGATTACTACAAAAAATATAATAATAGATCCACATGAGACTTTGCGTGCACGTGCTAAAGAAGTGCAAAGTCCAATTTCGGATGAAGACAAAGAAATTTTGAGAAGTTTATTAGAATATGTTATAGCCTCACAGGACGATGAGTTAGCAGAAAAAGAAGGGTTAAAACCAGGAATTGGTTTAGCAGCACCACAAATTAATGTATCAAAACGCATGATAGCTGTTCATATTCCTGATGAAGAAAATCCAGAAAAAACAATTTCATATGCCTTATATAATCCTAAAATAATCTCTAATTCAGTAGCAAAATGTTATTTAGCAAGTGGAGAAGGATGTTTATCTGTTGAAGAGGAAAAGAAAGGCTATGTTCCAAGATATTCTAAAATAAAAGTAGTAGGGTATAATGAACACGATGAAAAAATTACTTTATCTTTAACAGGTCTTCCAGCAATTTGTTTTCAACATGAGATTGATCATTTAAATGGAATTATGTTCTACGATCATATTAACAAGGAAAACCCATTTGACGTGCCAGAAGATTACGAAAAATTATAATTAGTTATTTTGTGTAATTAATTGAAATACTAAAAGACAACTGAAAGAAATTAAATTTTTAAAATCATAATTATTTTGTTAAGAATAATTATGATTTTTTATTTATATATTTTAATAATATATTATCTTAACTATTATAACATCATATATCGTTAAATTCGTGAAAATATGTTATACTAAAAAAATAAAAATAAATTATAAAGGAGTATATTATGAAAAAAATGATTACTATTTTATCTGCGTTTTTGCTTATATTTTTAGCAGGGTGTTCTTCAAAAGAAGAAAGCAAAACTTTTGTAAAAACTCAACGTGGGGTAAAGATGGAATTAACATATTATTACAAAGGTGATAAGGTTACTAAACAAACTGCTAATAACATGATGTCATATTCAGAATTGGGTGTAAAAAGAGAACAATTAGAAAAAATATTAGAACCTACGATTAAGAGATATCAGGGTATCCAAGGACTAGAAGAAACTGTAGATTTTCAAGAAGATAAAGCTGTAGAAAAATTAACAGTTGATTATACTAAAGCGAAAATAAGTGAACTTAAAGACGTTCCAGGAATAACTATTTTTGGAAGTGATGGAGATGCTATTAGTTTCAAAAAATCAAAAGAAATACTTAAATCTGATGGATTTACTGAGAAAAAATAAAATGATAGTAGGCTAAAGAGAAATTGAAATATCCTCCAAAACTTATCTAGGCTTTGGAGGACATTTTAAAATTTAAATCAATCTATGCTTATTTTTTATTCTAATATATTATTTTTCTTGCATATAATAATGAAGATATGCATCAATAAAGTCAATTATTTCTCCGTCCATGACTTTATCTACAGTGGATACCTCATAGTTGGTTCTATGATCTTTAACCATTGTATATGGAGTGAAAACATAAGAACGAATTTGAGATCCCCATCCTATATCTTTTTGTTCTCCTCTTATAGAAGCAAGTTCTTTTTCTTTTTCTTCTAGTTCAAGTTGATGTAATTTTGACTTTAGGTTCTTCATAGCAGAATCTTTATTTTTTATTTGACTGCGTTCTGCTTGAGATTGTACCACGATACCAGTAGGAAGATGGGTGATTCTAACTGCAGAATCGGTAGTGTTAATATGTTGACCACCTGCACCTTGAGCACGATAAGTGTCGATTTTTAAATCTTCGGTATTGATTTCTATATCAATTTCATCTTCAGAAAATTCAGGTATAACGTCTATTGAACAAAAAGAAGTGTGTCTTTTTCCAGAAGGATCAAATGGAGAAATGCGAACAACACGGTGAACTCCTTTTTCACCTTTTAATAATCCATATGCATAATTACCTTCGATTTTTATAGTGGCAGATTTTGCACCAGTTATATCTCCAGACTGATAATTTAAATAACTATAATTAAGACCTTGTTTTGTAAAAAATCTTTCATACATTCTAAGCATAAGCTCTGCCCAGTCTGTAGCATCAGTGCCACCAGCTCCTGCATGAATTTCCAGTATTGCGGTATTGTTGTCGTATTCTTCAGCAAACAGTAGTCTAAAACTAAAGTCTTCAACACTTTGTTTTAAATTTTGGACGGTATCTATCAAGTCTTCATATATTTCTTCATCATCTTCATCACGAAGGAATTCTATCATTTCATAAGAATGTTCAAGATAATAGATCATATCCGAAAATTCATCTAGTTCTTTTTTTATACTTTTTGATTCAGTAACTAGAGCACTTGCTTTCTCACTATCATTCCAAAAATTAGGCTCAAGCATCATATTTTCAATTTCAGCAACTTGCTCTTCTTTTTGTTCAATCTTTAGTGAAGTTTTAAATTCTGTTATTTTTTTTTCAATTTCTTCTAAATCTTTTCTTAGTTCTATAAGTTCCAAACTTATCACCTCTTTGTACTTTCGCTTATTTATTATACAAGAATTAAGAGTAATATACAAGATATTAATTAAATAGAGCAATGTTTTCGAGTGAATAAAGTTATGGTAGATACTGAGTATTTAATTTCAAGAGTTTTTGTTAACTGTTGATAAATTTGAATAAATTTATTTAGAAGCAGGTTTTATTTTAAAAGTTTAAAAAATTTTAATGTAAAAACAAGTTGTTATTTTTATGTTGCTATAATTATAGTAGTTATTTGTATATAAAAGTTAGTTTTATATACAAATAAAATAGTTGGTTTAGACAGTGATAATTCAATTTTTTTTAGCAATTAGATTGCTATGATAAGGGATTTTTTCAGCTATAACTTGAGAGTAGTAGCAATTTTTTTTGTCAATATATTCAATAGCTTCAATAAGTTCTTGTTGACGTCTAAGTAATTCTTCTTTTTTTTGTTTAAGAATAATTTGACGTTTTGGAATTGTACTTTTTCCTTGCAAACATAGTGCAAGATATTCTCGTATTTCGTTAATACTCATTCCACAATGTTTTAATGCTTTAAGACTTTTTATCCAAGAAATATCATGATCATCGAAGATACGATAATTATTTTTATCACGTTTTACATTAGGGATAAGTTGTTGGTTGCAATAAAATTTTAAGGTATCGTATGAGATATCACATTTTTGACACGTTTCTTTCATGTAATACATATATTTTTCTCCTGAAAATAAAATTTTTTTAAAAATACTTGCACGGGTGTTATACCCATCTTGTATAATAATTATATCGAAAGTGATATAACTATACAAGTATTTTTGCAGAAAGGAAATTTTAATATGAAAAAAATAATGATAGCAGTTATTATTTTGTTGTTAACAGTAGTTTTAATTGTAAAGGTACAACAAAATAATAAAACAAATACATCAATATCACAAATATCGCAGGATAAAAAGGAGGTATTACAGTTGAAAACAAAAACAGTGTTTATTAATGGTAGTCAGCATGTAGGAAATACTGTTCGTATGGGTAATGAATTATTAGAAAATGTTCCTCATGATCAATTAAATTTAATAGATTATAAGATTGGTTTTCTTGGACAAAATCTTTCAGATGATGAATTTTCAACATTTATAGAAACAATAAAACAAGCTGATACATTAGTAATAGGGACCCCAGTTTATTGGCATTCAATGAGTGCAACTTTGAAAAATTTTATAGAACGCTCATCAGAACTTACAAGAGATAATCCATTGCGAGGAAAAAAATTATATTTCTTTATGCAAGGGGCTAATCCAACAGAAATATCAAAAGAATCTACTGTTTATATTATAGAAAGATTTGCAAATCAATTAGGGTTAGAATTAAGAGCTACAGCGACTGACAATACAGAATTGGAAAAAATGAAAACAAAATTAGAATCAGAATAAAGGAAAAGAGGAAATAAACAATGAATAATAAATTTGGTTTGGTTTATGATAATGCATTAACAGAAAATAAAAAAGGGGAAGTAAATATACATGCTGTAAAATATATGAGTAGAGGTGTGACTATTGCAGCTAATGTGTATACACCTGCAAATTATGATGAAAAAAAATTATATCCAGCGGTAACAGTTGCACATCCTAATGGAGGAGTTAAAGAACAAGTAGCAGGAATGTTTGCTCAAAAACTTGCTGAAAACGGTTTCATTACTATTGCAGCTGATGCTGCATATCAAGGAGAAAGTACTGGTGAACCACGAAATACAGATTATCCAGAAAATCGTATTGAGGATATTCAAGCAATGGCAGATTACTTAACTACCTTTTCAGGGGTAGATGGACAAAGAATTGGAGCACTAGGAATTTGTGGTGGAGGTGGCTATACTATAGCTGCGGCATCACGTGATAAAAGGTTCAAAGCAGTAGCAACAATTAGTATGTTTAATTCGGGGAGAGTACGTCGCAACGGATTTCTTGATACACAACTTGATAGCATACAAGAACGTCTTCAACAAGCAAGTAATGCAAGGGTGAAACGTTTAGAAACAGGAGAGATTAATTATATAGGTCAGTATTTAGCAGAGCAAGTACATTTTACAACAGAACAATTAGAACAAATTCCAGCAGGATTATATCGTGAAGGAACAGAGTATTATGCAGATAAATATTATCATCCAAATTCACAAAGTTGGTACACTGCAGAAAGTTTACAATATCTAATGTCTTTTGATGCTGAAGATCGTGTTGATTTTATCACTCAGCCATTACTAATGATTGCTGGAAAGGATGCAGATACTCGTTATATGACAGAGGCTGTATTTGAAAAAGCTATAAATACAATACAAAAAGAATTATTTTTAATTGAGGGTGCCAGTCATATTCAAACGTATTGGAAAGAGCCGTATGTAACGCAAGAAGCTAAAAAAGTAGTAGAATTTTTTGGAAAATATTTATAAAATAGTCACAACTAGAATTTTAGATAGAATTATTTTAAGGGAATAATTTTGTTAGTATATGTACACAATTAATAGAATAACGTTATTCAAGAAAGATTTTTTATAATAAAAGCAATCATAAAGAAATAATAATAATTATAAAAATGTTATATAAAAATTTAATATTTAAAGAATCGTATAATATTTGTTTTTTATACTTTTATTAAAAAATCAAGTATTAGTAATAATAAATCAAAAAAAAATTAATGATATAAATTCTAATTTTACCGACAATAGAATTTATTGGGAATAGAGTTTGCACATATAATACTTTTGGTTCATTTTATAATAAAAAGATTAGAGTCAAATGTCTCTAATCTTTTTATTATAATTTTAGTTATTTTTTCTCTTTTGCTCCAGCTTCAGTTAATCTTTTTTCAATATAACTAAGTTTTTTCTCTTCATCAAAAGATGATGCTGTAAGTCCTAATTTTTCCTTATCTTTGTCATAATCAATTTTTGTATAATCTATTTCCATTTTAATGATTGCTTTTTCGTCTTTTTCTTCAACATCATAAGTAACTCCTTGAATATTTTCACGTTGCATATTGATGGAGCTTCTAATGGATTCTATAGCAGATTTCGGATCAGTTCCGAGATCACTAATTGTGGAAACACTAGATAATTTATTAACAGTATCTCCTTTATAGTGGATAGTTATTTCAAATTCTTGTTGACCTACTTTATTAGTATAAACTTTTGTTTTTTCACTTGAACAAGCAGTAAGTACAAAAACAGCGATAAATAAAATACTACACAGTTTTAATATTTTTTTCATAACCATAGTTCCTTTCAATAAAATTTTAGTTTGTTAACGTATTATAGCATAAAATAAATTTTAAACAAAGTAAATAGAGTATATAATTTTGTTGTTAGGATGCTATGTTATCATTTGAAATAGTTTTTGATAAATGTATATGTCCATTTTAATTTATTATAGAAAAAAGCTAGATAAAATTAGTATCTAGCTTTGTTTTATTTAATTTTTCTCTTGTGCACCACTATCAGCCAGTTTCTTCTCAATATAACTTAGTTTTTTTTCTTCATCAAAAGATGATGCAGTAAGTTTTAATTTTTCTTTATCTTTATCGTAATCAATTTTTGTATAATCTAATTCTTTTTTAAGTACTATCTTTCCATCTTTTTCTTCAGCATCATAAGTAAGTCCTTGGATTTTTTCGGATTCGCTAACAAGAGATTTCTTTATAAGATCTAGTGAAAATTTAGTGTTATCACCAAGATCATTAAGAGTGTAGGTACTGGTTATTTTGTTAACAGTATCTCCTTTGTAATAGATGGTTACCTCATTTTCTTGTTGACCTATTTTTTCAGTATAAACTTTTGTTTTTTCTACCGTTTCCGTTTCTGTTTTCTTATTTGTACAGGCAGTAAGTATAAAAATAGAAACAAATAAAATACCACATAGTTTTAATATTTTTTTCATAACCACGGTTCCTTTCGATAAATTTTAAACGAATCTAAAGTATATTAAAATATTGTAACATAAAATATATTTTAATAAAAGTTATATAAGTATGTTGATTTGTCATATTTATCATTCAATAATATTATCGATGATTTTAAAAGTATAAAAAATAATTTTTTGAATTGAAAGTCAAAAAAAGTCAAAAAATATTAAAAAAGTATTGACTTTTTTTGACCAAAATGATATTATAAATAATGTGATTAGCACTTGGAAGACTAGAGTGCTAAAATCACAACTTGAAGATAGGTGATGTAATATGTTAATAGAAAGACAAGTACTTATTCTTCAATCTATAGTAGAAAATTTTATAACTACTAATCAACCTATTGGTTCCAAACAATTAGCACAAACTATT
Organism: Gemella cuniculi DSM 15828; assembly: GCF_000425665.1. Taxonomy (GTDB): domain Bacteria; phylum Bacillota; class Bacilli; order Staphylococcales; family Gemellaceae; genus Gemella; species Gemella cuniculi. The sequence continues at coordinate 67,978 of NZ_AUDW01000008.1, read as the reverse complement.
GATTTTAGTTCAGCAACTATAAGAAATGATATGAGCAGATTGGAAAAAGAAGGGTTGATAAAAAAAACTCATATTTCTTCTGGAAGAGTTCCTTCAGAAAAAGGCTATCGTTACTATGTTGATTACATAAAAAAAGATTACGAATTATCAAGTAACGAAAATGAAAAGTTAAAGGAGCTTATGAGTGATAAATATATTTCAGAGGATAACTTTTTAGAAAAAAATGCTATAATTCTATCTGATTTAACTGAGTGTACAGCAGTTATATTAGCGCCAACAAAAACTGATAGAAGAATAAATAAAATAGAAGTTATACTCTTAAGTAGTAGAAGTATTTTAGTTATACTAATAACTAGTATTGGAGAAGTTTTCCAACAAAATTATAAACTTGATGCTGATTTTAGCAATGAGGATATAATGGAGGTAAATAAACTTTTACAAAGTTATTTCTATGATGTAGATATGGCAACAGCTCATGTAATTATTCATGGTGAACTTGAGAAATATTTGAAAACGAGAGTTAATAACTATGATATGATAGTTGTGGCATTAAATAGATTACTTCAGAATAAAATTAAAAAAACTGTAGCATTGGGAGGTAAGTATAATTTACTAAAACAACCTGATATAGATAATGTAGAAAAGTTAAAAGAAGTAGTATCACTCTTAGAAGATGACAAGATAGTTGAACTCTTAGATAGCAACGTAGAAGAAAATAATTCAGATACTTGTATAAAAATAGGAAAAGAATTGGAACTCGGTAGCACTGATGATCTTTCATTAGTATCCAGTAAATATAATACATCAAAGGGTCAAGGTGTAATTGCTGTTTTTGGACCTAAGAGAATGGACTATTCAAAAATTATGGCACTTATAACATGTGTCAGAGATAACTTAAATAATAACTTAAAATAAGTAGGAGGTAGAGATGACTACTGAAGAGAGAAATGAAAATCTACAAGAAGAATTAGTAGAAGAAACTACGGAAGAAGTAACAATGGAAGAAGTTGAAGAAGTCATTGAAGAAAAAACAGCTGAGCAGTTACTTCAAGAAAAAATAGAAAAATTAGAAGAAGATGTAAAAAGTTCGGAAGATAAGTATTTAAGACTTTATGCGGAATTTGAAAACTTTAAGCGTCGTAAAAATCAAGAAATTGAAACTAATAATGTATATAAAAGTCAAAAAGTTATTACGGAAATTTTGCCAAGTTTAGATAATCTTGAACGTGCATTGCAAGTGGAAAGTGATAATGAGGAAGTAAAATCACTTCTTAAAGGCGTAGAGATGGTCTATGAAGGATTACAAAATGTTTTGAAAACAGAAGGTGTAGAGTTAGTTGAAACTGATAATGTTCAGTTTGACCCTAACTTCCACCATGCAGTGATGCAAGGTGAAGATAGTGAAAAAGAAAGTGGTATGATTTTGGATACTTTCCAAAAAGGATATAAACTAAAAGATAGAGTAATTAGACCAGCAATGGTTAAGGTTAATCAATGATGGTATTATAGATAAAATTTTACTACTATCTATCAAAATAAATTAATTATGAAGTAAAGGATTTGTTAGAGTAGTTTGCTATTTTAACAAACAAACTTGAAATTTTAGAAAAATAGAATATGGAGGACAAATATATGTCAAAAATTATTGGTATAGACTTAGGAACAACTTATAGTGCAGTAGCAGTGTTAGAGGGAGGGGAAGCAAAAATTATTCCTAACCCAGAAGGTAATAGAACTACTCCATCGGTGGTAGCATTTAAAGGTGATGAAATTCAAGTAGGAGAGGTAGCAAAACGTCAAGCAATCACTAACCCTAATACAGTAATTTCTATTAAACGTCATATGGGAACTGATTATAAAGAAGAAGTAAATGGTAAAAAATACTCTCCTCAAGAAATTTCAGCTATGATTTTACAAAATTTAAAAGCAACAGCTGAAAGTTATCTTGGAGAAAAAGTATCAAAAGCAGTAATAACGGTACCAGCTTACTTTAACGATGCTCAGCGTCAAGCTACAAAAGATGCAGGGAAGATTGCAGGATTAGAAGTAGAAAGAATTATTAATGAACCAACTGCTGCGGCTTTAGCTTATGGTTTAGACAAAACTGATATTGATCAAAAAGTATTAGTATTTGACTTGGGTGGTGGTACTTTTGACGTTTCTATCTTAGAATTAGGTGATGGAGTATTTGAAGTATTAGCTACATCAGGTGATAACTTACTTGGAGGAGATGATTTTGACCAAGCAATTATCGATTATTTAGTAGCAGAATTTAAAAAAGATCAAGGAATTGATTTAGCGACTGATAAAATGGCAATGCAACGTTTGAAAGATGCAGCAGAAAAAGCTAAAAAAGATTTATCTGGTGTAACTTCAACTCAAATTTCATTACCGTTCATCTCTGCTGGAGCAAACGGACCAGTTCACTTAGAAAACACATTAACTCGTGCTAAATTTGATGAATTAACTCGCCACTTAGTAGAAAAAACTTTAGTACCAACTCGTCAGGCACTTAGTGATGCGGGACTTAATCCAAGTGAAATAGATCAAGTAATTCTAGTAGGAGGATCGACTCGTATTCCAGCTGTTCAAGAAGCGATTAAAAAAGAAATGGGGAAAGAGCCTCATAAAGGTGTTAATCCAGATGAAGTAGTAGCTATGGGTGCTGCCATTCAAGGTGGAGTAATAACAGGTGATGTTAAGGATGTTGTTTTATTGGATGTAACACCATTGTCACTTGGTATCGAAACTATGGGATCAGTTATGACAGTATTAATTCCAAGAAATACTACTATCCCAACCTCAAAATCACAAGTATTCTCTACAGCAGCTGATAATCAACCAGCAGTAGATATCCATGTACTACAAGGTGAAAGACCGATGGCAACAGATAATAAAACTCTTGGAAGATTCCAACTTTCTGATATACCACCAGCACCACGAGGAGTACCTCAAATCGAAGTTACATTTGATATTGACAAAAATGGTATCGTAAATGTTACAGCAAAAGATTTAGGAACACAAAAACAACAAAAAATTACTATTGAATCTAGTAGTTCATTAAGTGATGCAGATATTGATAGAATGGTTAAAGAAGCAGAGGCAAATGCAGATGCTGATGCTAAACGTAAAGAAGAAGCGGATGTACGTAATGAAGCAGATCAACTTTCATTCCAAGCAGATAAAGCTGTAGAAGAAGCTGAAGGAAAAGTAGACCAAGCACTAATTGATACAATCAAAACAAAAAATGACACTCTAAAAGAAGCTATTAAAAATAATAACTTTGAAGAAATTAAAGCAGCTAAAGATGAATTAAATAAAGCTGTTCAAGAAATGACAATGAAACTTTATGAACAGGCAAATGCTGCAGCAAATCAAGCAGGAGCAAACTCAGAAACTACATCTGATAAAAAGGATGATGATACAATTGATGCAGACTTTACAGAGAAAAAATAATAAACTATAAATTTATAAAGAAGGGAGCTGGACTTAGGTTCTGCTCCCTCATTTGAAATTTTGAAAAAAAGAGGTAGAAAATGGCTAAAAGAGATTATTATGAAGTGCTCGGACTTAGTAAAGGTGCGAGTGCAGCAGAAATAAAAAAAGCGTATCGTAAGCTATCAAAACAGTATCACCCAGATATAAATAAAGAAGAGGGTGCTGAAGAAAAATTTAAAGAAATAACAGAAGCCTATGAAGTTCTTAGTGATGACAATAAAAAAGCTCAATATGATCAATTTGGTCATGCAGCATTTGGAAATGGTGCAGGAGGTCAAGGTGGTTTTGGAGGGGGCTTTGGAGGCTTTTCAGGTGGTTTTGGTGACTTTGATGATTTAGGAGATATATTCTCAAGTTTCTTTGGTGGAGCAGGAGGAAGAAGAAATCCTAATGCACCACGTCAAGGTGAAGATTTATTGCACAGAATGCATATTTCTTTTGAAGAATCAGTATTTGGTACTAAGAAAACTATTAAATTACGTAAAGATGTAGAATGTGATCACTGTCACGGAAGTGGTGCAAAAGACTCATCATCGGTAACTACCTGTCACAGATGTAATGGTAGTGGACAAGAAGCAGTCGTTCAAGATACACCATTTGGAAGAATACAAAGTCAAAGAACATGTTCGGAATGTAACGGACGTGGCAAAATAATTAAAGAAAAGTGTGCTCACTGTTTTGGAAAAGGTTATAATAATCGTGAAGTTGAGTACGAAGTAGAAATTCCAGAAGGAATTAGTTCAGGACAACGTGTTCGTCTCCAAGGAAAAGGTGGTGCTGGCGAGAACGGTGGACCAGCTGGAGATTTATTTATTGAAGTGATTGTAGCAGAAGATAGTTACTTCCATAGAGAAGATGATGATATCTATACAGAATTAGAGTTATCACCAGCCCAAGCAGCACTTGGAACAAAAATAGATGTTCGTACGTTAACTGGAGAAATAGAACTTAATGTTCCAGCAGGTACGCAACATGGAAGACGTTTTAGATTATCTGGTAAGGGTGTAAAAAATGTAATGGGATATGGTCATGGAGATCACTATATTGTAGTTTCTATAAAAGTACCGAAGAATCTTTCGACAAAAGAAAGAGAATTATACATAGAACTTGCTAAGCTGAAAAATGAAAAAATAGAAGAAGACGAAAGTTTCTTTGATAAAGTAAAAAGAAATGCAAAAGATTTATTTGAATAGTAAAAAAACTCGGATTAAGATATTTAGTCCGAGTTTTTTTATAGATAGTATTAATGTAAAAATAAATTTTTAACATGAGTAGTGAATATATTAAAAAATAATATAGGATTTTATGAAATATTTTAGTTTAAATTTGCTAATATTTAAAACTAAGAAAATTTGTTCAGATAATTTTATTTGTAATTAAATTTCAGATAAAATTATTTTCTTTTTAGAGTACACAAAATTGTGTTAAGAAGATTATTTACTGCACGAGGTAATATTTCATTTTTTCTATATATGACTACATACTCTGCTTTTATATCCCTCTTGTTAAAACTATATATATTACATTTTTCATCAATATAATCATCAATAATAGCTTCTGGAATAAATGTAGCTCCCATAGAAGTTTTTGAAAAATTGACAGCAGTTGGTATGGTACTTGTTGTGAGAATTGTATTTAATTCCAAATTATTTTTTTCAAAAAATTGCTTTATAGTTTTTCCTATACCATATTCTAAAGGAGTGAGAATCATTGGTTCACTACTAAGAAGAGAATAGTCTTTAGTAAATTTTGTTATTCCACTGGATTTAGGAGAGAATAGATTACTTTTATTATGAACGTGAAGGTACATGTTTTCATTAAAAATGATATTATAAGAAAGTGAATCATTAAAGATTGGACTCATACCTATAACCAAATCAAGTTGATGATTAAGGAGCATTTCTTCAGAAATATTTTGATTTTTTTCTACTAGTTCAATAATAATATCTGGATTATTTTTATTAAATTCTGGTATTACTTTGTACAAAAAAGATGTTGCAAGAGCAGAGTTAATTCCAAGTTTTATTTTTCCTTTTTTTTCCATTTTTATAAATTCCAGCTCATTTATCATTTTTCGCTCTATTTTATTTAATTCACTAAGATAATGGTAGTAACGCTCACCAGCAAAAGTTAAATTTATTTCAGATGTATTTCTGTTAAAAATTTTTATTCCTAAATTGGTTTCTATATTTTTTATTGTTTTACTCAAATATGGCTGAGAAATATACAATTCGTTTGCAGCTTTGGATATATTTTTGTGTTTAAGCACTGCATTTATGTAATTTAATATAGTTTCGTATTCCATGATTTTCCTCTTTCATAATCTATTAGTTATATTTTTTGAAAAATTTGTTATAGCTAAGCCGAAGTAAATATTTTATAACATAATTTTAATAATATAAAAATTTGTCATTTGGTATAATTATTTTTAATATTATATAACTATTTTGTTATAAAAAAAATTTATAAATGAATTTTACATTATTTTGGAGAAAAAGTAAAATAAAAGTGTGATAAATATTATATAAGGAGAATAGTTTATAATGGATTTATTAGAAAAAGCGTTCGACATAATAGAAAGTAAAGAAGCTAGAATGATAGAGATTAGACGTTATTTACATGAAAATCCTGAGTTGTCTTTTTATGAAACTGAAACTTCCAAGTTTATAAAAGATTTTTATAACAAAAAAGATTGTGTAGTTTCTAACATAGGAGAGGGATATGGAATCGTTGTAGATATAAAGGGAGGAAAACCTGGTAAGAATATAGCTATAAGAGCGGATTTTGATGCACTTCCTATAAAAGAAGAAACAAATTTATCTTTTAAATCTAAAAATGATGGAGTAATGCATGCATGTGGTCATGATGCACATACTGCATACATGTTAGTTTTAGCGGAAACTTTGATAGAATTAAAAGATGAAATCGAGGGTGATATTAGGATAATCCATCAACCTGCAGAAGAAGTGCCACCGGGGGGAGCGAAATCTATGATAGAAGCAGGTTGTTTAGATGGAATAGATGCAGTGATAGGGATTCATGTTATGAGTACTATGGAAACTGGAGAAATTCAGTATAGGGCTGGAAATGTTCAAACGGGTAGAGCAAATTTCAGAGTAACTATAAAAGGAAAAGGTGGACATGGTTCTATGCCACATTTGGCTAATGACGCAATAGTAGGAGCAGCAAATTTTGTTACAGCTATCCAAACAATAGTTAGTAGAAGGGTTAATCCTTTTGATACAGCGGTAGTAACGATAGGTTCTTTTGATGGGAAGGGTTCAGCTAATGTTATAAAAGAAAGTGTTGTGCTTGAGGGTGATGTTAGAATTATGAATGAGAATTTAAGGGAACTTGTAAGAGATGAATTTGAAAGAATTTTACGAGGGATTTCTGAAACTTATAACCTTGAATATAACCTTGAATATTTAGATGATTATCCAGTTTTATTTAACGATTATGCTCTTACAGAAAAAGTGGTGGGTTATTTGGTAAGATCCGGTATTAAAGAAGTAACAAGTATTATAGAGTGTCCACAACAAACACCATCAGAAGATTTTGCATACTATGCACAGGTGAAACCAAGTTGTTTTTTCTACGTTGGTGCACATGAAAAAGGCACAACAATGTATCCTCATCACAACCCTAAATTTAATATCGATGAGAAATCTATGATTATTTCGGCAAAATCTATGGCAGCAGTGGTAATAAATTATCTTAGTAAGGAGAAATAAAAATGAATGCACAACAATATAAAGGAACAAATAAATTATTACTTGGAATAGTATTAGCGGTATTAGCATTTTGGTTATTTGCTCAATCAATGCTAAATATAGCTCCAGACGTTCAAAAAGATTTAGGACTATCATCTGGAGCAATAAATATAGGTGTATCAATTACAGCATTATTTTCTGGAATATTTATAGTGGTAATAGGAGGCTTAGCAGATAAATTAGGTAGAGTTAAATTTACATACTTAGGTCTTATTTTAAATATAATCGGTTCAGCATTATTAATTATAGCTTCCAATTCGCTTATTTTTATAACAGGTCGTGCTTTTCAAGGTTTAGCAGCAGCGTTCATAATGCCAGCAACAATGTCTTTGGTAAAAACATATTACGAAGGAAAAGATAGACAACGTGCTGTAAGTTTTTGGTCAATAGGTTCTTGGGGTGGTTCAGGATTATGTTCATTATTTGGAGGAGCCGTTTCTAGTAGCTTAGGTTGGAGATATGTGTTTATTATTTCAATAATAGTTTCTATTATTAGTATCTTACTTATTTTTGGAACACCAGAAAGTAAAGTAGAAAGTGATAAAAAATCTAAATTTGATTTTAGCGGACTAATAATTTTTGTTATTTCTATGGTATCATTAAATGTATTTATTTCTAAAGTTAAAGAGCTAGGTATCTATAATACATACATGATAGTTTGTATAGTTATTGCTGTAGTTGGACTTATAAGTTTTTATAAAGTGGAAATTAGTAAAGAGAATAGTTTTATAGATTTTTCGTTATTTTCGAATAGAGGTTATTTGGGGGCAACGATTTCTAACTTTTTACTTAACGCAGTTGCAGGGACATTAATAGTTATTAATTCATATATGCAACAAGGAAGAGGACTAAGTTCAAAAAATGCAGGAATGATGTCCTTAGGATATTTGGTTTGTGTTCTTATAACTATTCGTATTGGAGAAAAACTGTTACAAAAATTTGGTTCAAGAAAACCAATGTTAATGGGAACATTTATAACTGGAATCGGTGTTGCACTTATGACTTTAACAATGATTCAGGGTAGTGCATATTTTGTTCTTGTATTTTTGGGATATGCTTTGTTTGGAACAGGATTAGGAATATATGCAACTCCATCAACAGATACAGCAATTTCTAGTGTTCCTAATCAAAAAATTGGTGTTGCTTCAGGGATATATAAAATGGCAAGCTCACTTGGAGGAGCAATAGGAGTTGCAATATCGGCAGCTGTTTATAATGGATTTGTATCACATACACTAGGTGCAACTTATGGTTTATTAACTAATATATTATTCTGTATTTTTGCAATTTTATCAATAGTATTCATAATACCAAAAAAATAAAAATATATACTAAATAAAGACGGTTGATTTTTTATCAACCGTCTTTTAAAATTTTTTATTCTTCATTTGTAAACAGTAGTGCTTCATTATAATTAAGATCACGAATTATACTATCTGCTGAATGTTTGTCTATCTTATTATCAGATTTTAATTTTTTAAGTTTTTCTTTTTGAAGTTGAATTGCTTCTGTTTCAATAATTCTAGTCTCTTCTATATAGCTATCAGCAGGAACGTTGTATAATGTATAATCAAAGTTATCGTAAGCATTTTTTATAAAATCAACAGCTAGTGAATTGTCTTCTGTACGCTGTGTTTCTGCTATATCCATAGAAAAATAAGTAAATTCATCTATAATATTAGGAAGTTCGAATCTAAATTTGTAAAAACTATCTTTAAGATCTTCGTATTTTTTTATATAACGTGGATCAATCATAGTATCTTCTTCTTTATCAGACTCATTATTTTGAATTAGATTGAGCAATACAAGGAGGCGTCTAAAACCGATTTCCATCACACTAAGATAAAGAGAAATAAAAATTTGTCTTGCTATGGAGTAAGATAGTAATTTTCGTAATCTCCATTTCCTAACTAGCAAAATTTGTCTTAGGTAACGATCATTATCGTATTTTTCTAAAATTGCTATCATTTTTTTCTGATTTTCATCTTCAACAACTTTGCAAATTCTACGATATTCTTTTACCAATTTTTTCTCATCTGATGAAAAATAAATTTCTTGTTCTTGAAGTTTTTTAATTGCTATTGCATAACCCATTTTTTCGGATGTGGTTTCAAGATTGGAATATTTTTCAGTTAAAATTTTTATAACTTCATGCAATATTTTACTTCTTATAGATGCCTCTTCTATCAGTACCTCATTTTTTTCTGATTTAATAGTAAGAGGAAGAAAAACAGTTCCTAAAATCATACTTAAAAGTACAACACCGCTTCCGATAAATAAGATAGGATCTCTTAATGGAAAATCTTCCCCGTTAAGAGTTAATGGGATCATTAAGGCTGTAGCTATTGTAATGGTTCCGTGTATTCCGCAAAGTGAAGCTATAAGCGAATACTCAAATCTACTGTAGTTTCCTACGTTTAATTGTCTGGTTTTTAAAAATTCTAACACTTTGCTAGATGTATTAAAAGAGTGTGTTTGGAACGATACATAGAAAATGTAAACAAAAGTAAATCTTACTATCGCTAGTGCTAGTGTTATAAGAACGACATAAATCAAACCAGTACTAACATCTAAATCAGGAAATTTTACCATATTTCTAAAAATATCGGGTAATAGATATCCTAAAAAAACGAAAACAAAACCGTTAAGAATATAGGAAACTGTGTTTTGATTAAAATTAATAGAAACGACAGATTGGTTATCCAATGAATCTTTTTGGAATAACGAGCGTTCTAAATTAAACATAATTGCAGAAAAAACCACCGCTACGATTCCAGAAAAATGAAATTCTTCTGCAATAAAATAAACAATAATCGGAACCATTAATTGAATAAGAACAGGAATATTTGGCTCCGAATTAAGGAAGTCTCGATTAATGTATTTTATCGTAACAGCTAAAACACCAAGAATAAGTCCAAGGACCATCCCTCCTAAAGCTGCGATGAGAAATTCTTGTGATGCAGATTTAAGTGAAAATGTACCAATAATGATAGCAGCAAGTGCAATTCTAAATGATACTAAACCAGCAGCATCATTTAGAAGGGATTCTCCTTCCAAAATGGACATAAGTCCTTTTGGTAATTTCATATTAGCAGTAATAGATTTAACAGCAACAGCATCGGTAGGTGATAAAATTGCTGCGAGAGCAAATGCAGCACCTAAAGGAATGCTAGGTATAATGAAATTAATAAAGGGTCCTACTATAAATACTGTTGCAATAACAAGCCCAATTGCCATGTAAATTATAGGTCTTTTATAAAGCCAAAGTTCACTTCTAAAGGCTTTATAAGCATCTGTAAATAATAAAGGTGCTATAACAAGAATCATAAAAGTTTCTGTTTCAAATTCGAAATGAAGCGAAATAGGTAAATATGTTATCAAAAATCCAAGCATAACTTGGAAAAGGGCAGCTGGTACTTTTGGAATGTATCTATTAAGAAATGAACCAGCTATAACAAGGATTATAAATATCGACAATGTATATAAAATTTCCATAAAAATCTCCTTTACAATGATTTATATTAAAGTTAAATTATTTTTTATAACTTTTAGATAATAAATTTTTATTTAAAACTATAGAGTTTTTATTAACATGAAATAAAGAAACAAAAATTTATCATTATATATTTTACAATTATTCTAACTTTAAAGCAATAAAAATATCATCGTTAATTTTTTGTGGTTTCGTGTATATTGAAAAAATAAAATAAATTCGGAACACATATCTTTATTGTGTTCCGAATTTTACATATAGCTATAATAAAGTTTTTTTTGTACAACAAATATGTTTTTACAAATTACCGCCTATTATTCTGGCTACTACTTTGTGATGATGAGTTTCTGTTTGTACCACTCCTTGCAGTACCAGTAGAATTCCCATTTTGTGAACTAGAATTATTTGAACCACTTGTACTTGGTGGAGTCGGACTAGAAAAAGAGTTATAAATGGATGTTAAGGCTGAGCGACTATCACGCTGTCTTTCAGCAATTTTAGCTTGATATACTGCATCCCTATCTGTATTTGGATACAGATAATCTGTTTCTGTATTTCTTTCTTTTGCGTATTCAACACCATTTTTAGTAGCTATACCTGCAGGTTTTTCAAAGGAAGCAGGTGCTTTATTGTCAGCTGCTTTCTTCATGACATCTGCCATAATTTCTTGAGTGGTTTGTGCTTGGGCGGAAGACAAGGCTTTACTTGCTGAATCCACCATATCGGCTCCTTGCCAAACAGATACGGTATAGTCTGTTGAATATCCAACCATCCAACTATCTTTTGTGGAGTTTACAACATCAATGCCATAGTTTCTATAGGCACTTTCATCAAAGGTACTTGATCCAGATTTTCCAGCCATGTCAAAGCCACTTACTTTTCCTCTAGGTGATGTACCATTACTAGTTAACACATCTTTTAAAATACTAGTCATAAGGTACGCAGTTTCTTCAGACATTGCTTTAACTGGTTCTTCTTTTGCAGAAGGTAATTCTTTTCCATTAGCATTAAATATTTTAACAATGGTAGATGGTTTGTTGTAATAACCTTTATTACCAAATGCGGCAAATGCACCTGCCATTTGAAGAGGAGAAACACCATCAACATTTCCTCCAATAGCAGTAGTAGGTTCGTCTTTGGATACAGGTATTCCTAATTTTTCTGCGAAATATTTTGAGCGTTCATAACCTACAGTTTCAAATGCTCGAACAGCAGGAATATTGTATGACCATGATAGAGCACGGCGCATAGTTACATTCCCATGATAAAGTCTATCCCAGTTTTGAATATAGAAATTAGTTCCAGCAATACGATAAGGAGTGTCAGAAAATGTAGTTTGAGAATCCCAACCATAGTATTCAATACCTGGTGCATAGTCTACTATAGGTTTTATTGCTGAACCAGGTTGTACTTTAGCATCAACTGCGTAATTATAACCACCAGCTTTATAATTTTTTCCTCCACCAATAGCTTCAATTAATCCAGTTTTTGTGTTGATAACTGTTATAGCAGCTTGTGAAGCATGTGGTTTCATAGGTTTACTTTGGTTATCTAACATATCTTGAACGTATATTTGAAGATCAGAATTAAGGTTTGTATAAATTTTTAATCCCATTGATAAAGGATCACTTACATTTTCAAAATTTTTATTTTGTTTTAATTCTTTAGTGATTTCATCAATATAGGCTGCGTATTTGGGATTATACGTATGTTGGTTTGCTCTTTCTTCTTTTGTTTTAGAAACTAATCCATCATTTATAGGTGTTTGCACATATTTCTCGTAATCATCTTTGGAGATTTTTCCGTTATTATACATGGCATAAAGGACAGTATCACGACGCTCTTTAGCTTGTTCAGGGTAATCATATGGATTGTATTGAACAGGTTGTTGAGGTATTCCTGCAAGAAGAGCAATTTGAGGAATTGTTAGGTCGTTAAGTTCTTTGTTATAAAAGTATTTTGCAGCTGTTTTTATGCCATATTGTCCATCAGAATAATAAATTTTATTAAGGTACATTTCTAAAATATCATCTTTAGAGTATTTGTTTTCTAATTTTAAGGAAAGGAATGCTTCTTGAATTTTTCTTTCCATAGTTTTTTCTGATGTTAAAAGGGAGTGTTTAATAACTTGTTGAGTTATTGTACTGGCACCTTCTCTAGCAGAATTTGATTGTAAATTTACTAAGATAGCTTTCAATAAACGTTTAGGATCAATTCCTATATGTGAATAAAATCTTGAATCCTCCACTGAAAGGACGGAGTCTTTTATTTTATTTGGAACATCAGAAATAGGGATATACTCTCTTTTTTCTGCACCAACAGTGGCAATTAAATTGAGATTTTTATCATATATTTCAGACGATAGCGGATCTTGAAGATTTGCTTTTGTAATATCTGGTACATTTTTTAGTTCTTTGGCAAAAACTGCTAAGACTACAAAAAACAAAATCAAGGATATCGTAAAAAATATTGAGCTAATGTATTTGAATAAAGTTTTCATTAAAATTAAAACTCACTTTCGTTATTTTTTATAATATTTAAATAGTCTATTCTAATTTTATAATGGAATGATAGTTCGAAAGATACTTCTATGAACTCAGTTAGTTTAATAGATTTTCTACCTCCGTCTTTTGCTCTTTTATAAAAGAACAAAAACTTTTTAAAGGGTAGAAGAAATGTTCTATCTATTTTTTTAAATCTAACAATAATGAAGGCAATCCCTCCATGAGAAATTATTTTCTCCATATGAATAATTTGATGTTCATGGATATTACTAAGAGAAAAAGAAGTTTTTGAATTAGTTTCTTTTGCTTCAAAATCTATGTATTTTCCATTCCATATCCCATTATAATCTGTAGTAGATGGAACTTTATAAAATGCTTTTGTAATCATTGCACTTGATCTATTTGGATAATTAACTTCTACTATTTGTATAGGAATAGGTTTTTTATGTATAACTGCAATGTCATTGTTTAAATAATATTTATTTGCAAAGTTAATATCTTCCTCAAGTTCCATTCCTCTATTAGAGTAATTAACTTTTTGGGTAAAGTTGTTTTTTTTATTAGGATAATTAAACATGTATCCCTCCACAAATTATTATCCTTTTATTATACTATATTCTAATAAAAAATGAAAATACTATAGTTTTAATCTTTTATTTTTCATAATATTTTTTAATTTTATACCCAGAATTTGTCTAATTTTAGGAAAATGTTTATGGTCGTATTTTGTATAACATATGAAATGTAAATAAAAAAATTAATTTTATAAAATTTGTTAAGAAAATATTTGAAATCTATGTTATAATAATAGTAATTTAAAAATGAGAGGTGGTATTGTTATGAGACAATCAAGAACATTTATTCCAACAACAAGAGAAGTACCATCCTCTGCAGAAGCAATCAGTCATAAGTTGCTTATAAAAGCGGGGATGGTGAAGCAGGTATCTGCGGGAGTTTATACTTATCTTCCCTTAGCTTATAAAGTAATAAGAAATATTGAAAGAGTAGTAAGAGAAGAACATGAGGCATTTGGAGCAGTTGAATTGCTTATGCCGATTTTACAATCAGAAGATTATTGGAAAGAATCTGGACGTTGGTATAAAATGGGTGATGAGCTTATGAGGCTTATTGACAGAAAAGGTGCAGGTTATGCACTAAGCCCAACTGCAGAAGAAATTATTTGTCAAACTGTAAATAATATGGTTACATCTTATAAACAACTTCCAGTAAATTTATATCAAATTCAAACTAAGTTCCGTGATGAAATGAGACCGCGTTTAGGTTTATTACGCGGAAAAGAATTTATCATGAAAGATGGTTATTCATTCCATGATTCACCAGAATCGTTAAGAGAGACGTATGTAGATTATTATAATGCATACTGTAGAATTTATGATAGATTTGATTTGAAATATCGTGCTGTAAAAGCTGATTCAGGAAATATTGGAGGAAGTTATACACATGAATTTCAAGCACTTGCAGAAGTAGGTGAAGATACAATAGTTTATACTGAAGAGAGTGATTATGCAGCTAACATAGAGACAGCGGTTGTTGTGGAAGATAATTATACAATGCCAACTGGATTTGAGAAAAAAGAACGTGAATTACTAGAAACGCCAAATCAACAGACTATTGATGATATAGCAGCTTATTGTGGTGTGGAAACTAATCGAGCGATGAAAGCATTAGCTCTAAAAGCAGATGGCGAGTTTTATTTAGTCCTTATGCGTGGTAATGATCAACTTAACGAACTTAAATTTAAGAAAGCTACTGGAACTTCTGAAGTTGAAATGGCAACAGAAGATGAAATTGAAAAAGTTATGGGTAGTTGCGTAGGTTATATGGGACCATTCGATATCAAAAACTGTAAAGTAATTGGTGATAATGCAATTAAATATATGTACAATCACAGTTGTGGAGCAAATAAAAAAGGATTCCACTACATTAATGTAAATCCTGGTGATTATCCTATCGATGCTCATTATGATTTGCGCATGATAGAAGAAGGAGATTTAGCAGAAGATTTATCAGGTCCAGTAAAATTTGCTAAGGGGATAGAAATAGGACAAGTTTTTGAACTTGGTCAAGGATATTCAGAAGCTATGAATGTAACTTATCTTGATGCAAATGGTCGTGCTAATTATTTCCATATGGGATGTTATGGTATTGGTATAACGAGACTTGTTTCTGCAATTATAGAGCAACACAATGACAAAAATGGTATTATTTGGCCAAAAGAAGTAACACCTTATCAAGTGCATTTGCTGTGCTTAGATACTAAGAAAGAAGAGCAAGTGAAATTAAGTGAAGAATTATATGAGAAATTAACTAAAGCTGGTTATGAAGTATTATATGATGATAGAAATGAGCGTGCAGGAGTTAAATTTAATGATGCAGATTTAATTGGAATGCCCCTACAAATTATCGTAGGTAAAAAAGCTAGCGAGAATATAGTAGAGATAAAAGATAGAAAAACGTTAGAAAAAGAAGATGTGGGCGTAGAGAGCATCTTAGAAAAAGTAGAAGTATTTTATAAATAAAAAATACTAAAATTATAATTTATGCCGATCAAAAACAAAAATTTTAGAAAAATATAAAAAGTATATTTTGTTACTAAAATTTGTTTTTGGTCGGCATTATATAGTATAATAGATAAAGAAGAATTTAAATAGTCTTTGAAGAAATTGCGTATATAAATTAAGGAGGAACTATGAGTAATAAGCATTTTTCTCTATTAATCAGAACACTAGAATTAGAAGAATTAGCCAATACTGAATTTGTAAATTTTTCTTTAGATAATATAGAAAAAGACAATAAAAATAAAGTTTGGACTTTTAATTTTAGTGGAAAAAGTTTGCCAAGTACTACCTCTCTAACGCTACTTATTCAAAAATTGCGAGATAGTTTTTTAGGAGACTATCTCGTTAATTATCGTCTAAGTGTGAGCGAGGAAATTACTGATGAGCAAATTAAAGATTATTGGAAATATATTATTTTAGAAAATTTTTCAGATCTATCCGAAATTTTGTTGGAAAGTATTTTGCTTGGTGAAGTTGACATAAAAGAAAATATTCTTTTTGTAAAAAATATGGTTCCATCAATTTGGAACAATTTTATAAACGAAAAAAAAGAAAATTTAATTTTAAGTTATGATAGACTAGGGATAGAAATAAAAGATATTAAACCTAAATTTGCAAAAACAAATGTAGAAGATGTGATTGAGCGTCAAGAAGAAAAAATTTCCAAGGAAATAGAAAAATTAGAAGAATTTGAACGAAAAGAAGCTGAGCGAAAACCAAAAGAAACGGAGAAGAAGTTCTCAAATTTTGGTGGTGGTAATAGGTATGGAAAAGAAATTCGAGATGTTGATATAGTAGAAATCAAAGATGTGATTGGCTATTCAGGTGATGTCACAATAATGGCTCAAGTATTCGGCAAAGAAGAGATTGTGCATAGAAATGGTTCTAGTCAACATAGATTGAAGATAACAGACTACAGTGATTCTATTGTTTTAAGACTATTTGGAAACAATCCTAATTCAAAATTTCAGAACAATAGAAGAAATCAGTTAATTGAACTAGTTAAGGATATAAAAAAAGGTCAATGGATAAAAGTTCATGGAACAGTAAGTAATGATCCTTATCTTCGTGATACTATTATAGAGCCGAAGTCATTGGAAGTGGCGAGTAAAGAAGAGAAAAAAGATAAATATGAAGGCAAGAAGAGAATCGAATTGAATACTCACACTAAAATGAGTCAACTTGAGGGAATATCTTCTGCAGAAGATTATATAAATAGAGCACTGTCATGGGGGCATGAAGCTATAGCTTTTACAGATACATATGGTGTTCAAGCCTATCCAGAAATTTGCTTAAAATCAAAAGGAAAAGAAATAAAACCCATTTATGGTTTAAATGCTTTTATTATGGATGATGATATTACTGCAACGACAAATAAAAAAGAGTTAAAATTAAAAGAATCGACGTATGTAGTATTTGACGTAGAAACAACAGGTTTGTCAGCAGAACGTGATAGACTGATAGAAATAGCGGCAGTAAAAGTGAGAAATGGGGTAGAGGTTGATAGTTTTGAAAGTTATATAAATCCTAGGAGGTCTATTTCTGAGTTAATTACGCGACTTACTAGCATAACTGATGATGATGTGAAGGATGCACCATTTGAGGAAGAAGTAATGACAAACTTCTACAATTGGATTGATGAAGATGATATTTTAGTAGCACACAACGCAAAATTTGATTTAGGATTTTTAGATAAAAGTTTTGAAAGAATAGGTTTGAGGAATAAAAATAATGCAAGTATAGATACATTGTTTATTTCAAGAGCAGAGAATAAAGAAGCTAAAAGACATGGACTTAGTAATTTAGCTAAGTTATATAAAGTTCGTTTAGTTCAACATCATAGAGCAATTTATGATACAAAAGCAACAGCAGAAATCTTTGTAAAAATGTTAGATCAACTTTATGATTTAGGGATAGAATATCATAGTGAAATTGATGATAAAATAGATTTAAAACTTGCACATAAGCGTTCAAGGTCTTTTCCGTGTTCAATATTAGTAAAAAATGCTGCTGGATTAAAAGATTTATTCAGGTTAGTTTCATATAGTTGTACAGATTATTTATCATCGGGAAAACCAACTATTCCAAGAAGTCTTCTTTCAAAATACAGAGAAAACTTGCTAATAGGAAGTGGTAATTCTGATAATGAAGTCTTTGAAGAATTATTAAATTCTAAAGAAGATAAAGTAGAGAATATAATCGAATTTTATGATTATATAGAAATTCAACCTAAAAATCATTATGAGAATTTTATAAGAAATGAGAGAATATTTGATAAAGATGAATTGGAAATCTTATTAAAAAAATTAATAGAGTTAGCACAAAAAAAGGGGAAAGTAGTAGTAGCAACAGGAGATTGTTATTACTTGGATGATTATCAACGTGATTACAGACAAATTTTACGTCTTACAGTAAAAAATAACCCTGGAGCAAGGGATATAAAGCCAATGTCAACGTTTTTAACAACAGAGGAAATGCTAAAAGAGTTTTCATATTTGGATGAAGAACTTTGTAAAGAGATTGTTATAGAAAATACTCATAAAATTTCTAATATGATTGAAGTTGTGGTGCCATTAAAAGATAAGTTGTATACGCCGAATATTGAGGGTGCAGCAGATGAGGTTCGTGATTTAAGTTATACTATGGCACATAGAATATACGGTGAGAATCTTCCAGAAATAGTAGAAAAAAGGTTAGAAAAAGAATTAGATTCAATTATAGGTAATGGATTTTCTGTGGTTTATTTAATATCTCATAAATTAGTAAAAAAATCACTTGATGATGGTTATTTAGTAGGGTCAAGGGGATCTGTAGGTTCTTCATTAGTCGCTACAATGATGGAGATAACAGAGGTAAATCCTCTAGCTCCGCACTACGTTTGTCCGAAATGTAAGCACAATGAATTCTTTTTAAATGCAGAATATGCATCTGGTTTTGACCTTCCAAATAAAAATTGTCCACACTGTGATGTCAAGATGATAAAAGATGGACAAGATATTCCATTTGAAACTTTCTTAGGTTTTAATGGTGATAAAGTTCCTGATATAGATTTGAATTTTTCTGGGGAATATCAGGCTACTGCACATAATTTTACAAAAGAGATTTTTGGAGAAGATTATGTCTATAGAGCAGGAACAATATCAACCGTTGCAGAAAAAACAGCATATTCTTTTACGCGTGATTATTATGAGAAAAATGAAATAGAGAAAAGAAGTATTGATATTGAAAGAATAGCTGCAGGTTGTGAAGGAGCTAAGAGAACAACAGGACAACACCCAGGTGGTATATTGGTTGTGCCAAATGATATGGATATATTTGATTTTACTCCGTATCAATATCCAGCAGATGATGAGACTAGTCCATGGCGTACAACTCACTTTGACTTCCATTCAATTCATGACAATATTTTAAAATTTGATATACTAGGGCATGATGATCCAACTATGATAAGAAAACTTCAAGATTTATCAGGAATAGATCCAAAAACTATAGATGTATCTGATACCAAAGTTATGGAAATATTTTCTGGAGTAGAGGCATTAGGGGTAACTCGTGAACAGGTTGACTCAGCTAGTGGAACATTTGGTATTCCAGAATTTGGTACTAATTTTGTAATCCAGATGTTGGATGACACAAAACCAACGACATATTCAGAATTGGTACAAATTTCTGGATTATCACACGGGACTGATGTGTGGTTAGGAAATGCTCAAGAATTAATTCGTAATGGCACATGTAAATTAAAAGATGTAATTGGATGTCGTGATGATATTATGGTGTACTTAATTCATGCTGGGCTAGAAGAGGGATTATCATTTAAAATAATGGAGAGTGTAAGGAAAGGTAAAGGACTTACAGAAGAATTTGAAAAAGCGATGAAAGACAATAATGTGCCAAATTGGTATATTGATTCATGCAAGAAGATAAAATACATGTTTCCAAAAGCCCATGCTTGTGCTTATGTATTAATGGCACTTAGAATAGCATGGTTCAAAGTGCATGAACCTTTAATTTATTATTGTGCATATTATTCAGTAAGAGCCAGTGATTTTGATATAATTACAGTGGTAAAAGGTGAAAAAACGCTAAAAGCAAAAATAAAAGAAATAAAAGAAAAAGATAAAAATGAAGTAACTAAAAAAGATCAAGATGCTTTAGTGAGTTATGAAATAGCGAACGAGATGTTAGAGCGTGGATTTTCTTTTTCAAAAGTTGATTTAGAAAAGTCATTAAGTCATGATTACATAATAGAGGATAATACTTTGATTCCTCCTTTTTCGATAGTGCCTGGATTGGGTGATAATGTTGCAAATAAAATTGTTCAAGCAAGAGCAGAAAAAGCATTTTTATCGATTGAAGATTTAACAAAACGAGGTAGTGTTTCTACAACAATAATAGAATACTTGAGGGAAATGGGGACTCTAAAAGGACTCCCTGAAAGAGCACAACTATCTTTTTTTGATGAATTATAGACACCTAGATTTAAAATATGTAAAAATAGTTTAATCTTTATTTAAAAGATAAAAACAAAGAGAGAAACTGGATTTTTATTGAAAAAATAATGTGAAAAGTTTCTCTCTAATTGAGATATACATAAAAATATATAACTAGCAAGTATACAAAAATATACTTTTAGCACAGATATATACAAAAACAAAAATTCAAACTTTATTTATTGTTTGATTTGTGGTAGTATAGTAACTGTATGAATGTTGAATAAAGATATGGAGGAATAAACTTGGAAAAAATAGTGGTTAAAGGAGGAACTCCTTTAATAGGTGAAGTACAAGTATCTGGTGCCAAAAATGCAGCGTTGCCGATAGTGGCAGCGGGATTATTAGCAACAGAAGGTACTAGTAAATTTTATAATGTTCCTAAACTCTCGGATATTAAAACAATTAGTTTATTATTTGAATCGTTAGGAGTTAAGGTGGATTATAACCCTGAAGAAAATACTCTTGAAATTGATGCGAGAAAACCATTAATAACAGAAGCATCGTTCGAGTTTGTTAGTAAAATGAGAGCATCTTTTCTTGTTTTAGGGCCGATGCTAGCACGCGAAAAATCAGCGAAGGTTGCCATGCCAGGAGGATGTTCAATAGGGAGTAGACCAATTGATCAGCATTTGAAAGGTTTTGAATCGTTAGGAGCTAAAATTATTCAAGATGCTGGTTTTGTTGAGGCAAAAGCTGAAGGTGATTTGGTTGGGACAACAATCTTCTTTGATTTTCCGAGCGTAGGAGCAACTCAGAATGTTATTATGGCCAGTTGTTTAGCTAAAGGAAAAACAATAATAGTGAATGCAGCACAAGAGCCTGAAATAGAAGATATGATTAACTTCTTAACAAAAATGGGAGCGAAAATATCAGGGAAGGGAACTTCTGTTTTAGAAATAGAAGGTGTAGAAAAACTTATAGGTGCTGAGTATACGATTATGTCAGATCGTGTTGAAGCTGCAACCTATATGATAGCTGCAGCAGTTACTAAAGGTAATGTTCTAATAAAAGGTGCACCATATAAAGACAATGTTGCATTAGTAAGCAAAATGAGGGAAATGGGTGTAAATATTGAAATTTATGAGGATTCAATGAGAGTCAGTAATAACTTAGATGTTTTAAAACCAATTGATGTAAAAACTCTCCCACATCCAGGTTTCTTAACAGACATGCAATCAATAGTAAGTGTTTTAACTTTATTAGGAAATGGAACAAGTACGATAACCGAAACTGTTTTTGAAAATAGATTTATGCACGTAGAAGAACTTAGAAGAATGAATGCAAAAATAAGAATAGAGGGAAGAAGCGCACTGATAGAAGGTCCTGCACATCTAGAGGGAACTACAGTAAGAGCGACTGATCTTCGTTCAGGAGCAGCACTTATTATTGCTGGATTAATTGCTAAGGGAACTACAAAAATTATTGATATTTATCATATTGATAGAGGTTATGTTGATATAGAAGAAAAAATGAGAAAATTAGGTGCAGATATCAAGAGAATAGATGAGTAGGTACTCAGTATGAAAATAGAAAATAGATTTTTGAGATATTTGAGAAACATAGTATTAATAATTCTTGTATTTTATATTGGAACTATTTTAGGCTATGTAATTTTAGGTAAGGGTAGCATCATAGATGCTTTAAGTTTAAAGTCAATAAAACATATTAAAGATATTATATACAATTAGGAGGATATGGAGATGACAAATAATTTATTTGTGGAACTTCAAGAAAAATTAGAAGGGAAAAAAATTCGTATAGTATTGCCAGAAGCATACGATGAACGTATTTTAGAAGCTGCGGTAAAACTTAGTGCTACAAGTTATGTGCAACCAGTTCTTATCGGAAAAAGAGAAGAAGTTGAAAAGTTAGCACAACCGCTATTTTTAAATGTTTCAGGGATAGAATTTATCGATCATGAGAATTACGAGAAATATGATGAGATGCTGGCTAAGTTTTTGGAAAGACGTGCAGGAAAAGTATCAGAAGAAAAAGCTCGTGAACTTTTAAAAGATGTTAACTATTTTGGGACTATGCTGGTTTATATGGGAGAAGTGGCAGGTTTAGTATCTGGGGCTATTCATTCAACAGGAGATACGGTTCGTCCTGCACTTCAAATTATTAAAACTAAACCAGGAGTAAGTAGAACGAGTGGTGCATTTATTATGTCACGCAATGCTTCAAGATTTATTTTTGCAGATTGTGCAATTAATACTTCTTTAGATGCACAAGGTTTAGCAGAAATTGCTGTGGAGAGTGCAAAAACAGCAAAAAGCTTCAATATTAATCCTAAAGTTGCGATGTTAAGTTTTTCAACAATGGGATCAGCAGTAACAGATGAAACTAAGAAAGTAGCAGAAGCTACAAGACTTGTTCGTGAAAAAGCTCCAACACTTCCAGTAGGTGGTGAATTACAATTTGATGCTGCTTTTGTACCACCAGTTGCGAGATTAAAAGCTCCAAATTCAGAAATTCAAGGGGATGCAACGGTGTTCGTTTTCCCAAGTTTAGAAGCAGGAAATATTGGATACAAAATTGCTCAACGTTTGGGCGGATTTGAAGCAGTAGGTCCAATTTTACAAGGATTAAATGCTCCAGTTAATGATTTATCTCGTGGTTGTTCATCAGGAGATGTACTAAAATTAGCTTTAATTACAGCAGTTCAGGCTATTTCAGAATAATAAAAAATGTGATTAAGTAATGAAAGAACAGTATGTATTTGAAAATACTTATTGTTCTTTTATTTTTGATATATATTTTTTATATGCATATTTAAAATTATAAATAAAAATTATATTGGGAAAATTTTTGAATAAATTTGCATAGTATAGTCTTTATAATTGCATTTACAAAGCATTTTATGATATTATAATATGATGTATAAATATGGAGGAGAATATGGTTGCGATAGAATCAAAAGATGATCTTTATGTAATAGATTTATTAGAAAACTTTGACGAATTTTATATAGAACTAGAAAAATATGCTGAGGAAAATAAAGTTCCTATTATTGATAAAATTGGAATTAGATTTTTAATTCAAATTTTAAAAATAAAGAAAGCAAAAAACGTACTTGAAATAGGAACTGCAATAGGATATACTTCCATAAAATTAGCAGAAAGTATAGGTTGCTCAGTTACGACTATAGAGCGAGATGATGTGATGTATAATGAAGCAAAAAAAAATATTGAGAAAAGAGATCTTTCTGATAGAATTACTTTGCTTCATGCAGACGCATTAAATCTACAAGATGAGGTTATTGTCAATGCACCTTATGATATTGTTTTTATTGATGGTGCTAAAAGTCAAAGTAGAAAATTTTTTGAATTATATGAGCCATATTTTGCTAAAGATGTAGTTGTTATTACAGATAATGTTTTGTTTAAAGGGATGGTAGCAGATCCAAGTATTATAAAACATAGCAGGGATTTGAAACAACTCTCTAGAAAAATAAATAACTATAATACTTGGTTATTAAATCATGAAAATTATGATAGTGTGATATTGCCATTTGGTGATGGTATAACTATAACAACAAGAAAGTAAATTATTTGTTTAAGAGAATGGATAAATTAAAAATTAGTTTTATATTGAAATAATTTTTTACTTTTAATGAAAGGAAAAATAAAATGACAGTAGAATTGGTAGTTACTCCAAAGAGCATTGAACATATATATGAATTGATAAATGTAGGTGCGGACAGTTTTATAATTGGAGAAGAGAAGTATGGCTTAAGACTTGCAGGTGAATTTAAGCGTGATGAATTAAAAAAAGCCATTGAAATTATTCATCAAGCGGGAAAAAAAGCATATGTTAGTGTGAACGCAATTTTCCATAATGAGCATATAGATGATTTAACAGAGTACTTGCACTATTTATCTAATTTAGAAGTAGATGCCTTAATATTTGGGGAACCAACGATTATAACTATATTGAAAGAAGAAAATCTTGAGTTTAAACTTCAGTGGGATCCACATACTTTAGCGACTAATTCTTTTTCATGTAATTATTGGGGGAAACGTGGTGCAGTAAGGACGTGTCTATCAAAAGAATTAACTATTGAAGAAATTTTGGAGATTACCAAAGAAAGTGAATATGAAATAGAAGTTCAGATTCAGGGGATGCTTTGTATGTTCCAATCTGTGAGGAAATTGGTCGATAATTATTTTATGTACAGTAAAAAAGAAAATTATATAGAAGAATATAGTAATTCAAAAAAATTATTTTTATACAGTCAAGATAGAGATGAAAGATATCCAATTTTTGAAGATTCGAATGGTACGCATATAATGAGTGCAAATGATATTTGTGCTATAGAAGAATTAGATAGACTTATTGAAGCAGGAGTTAGTGCATTTAAAATAGAAGGGGTTTTAAAATCAGAAGAGTATATTACAGAGGTAGTAACTATATATCGTGATGCAATTGATCTTTATTATGAAGATAAAGAAGCATATGAAGATGAAAAACAAGATTTTTACAACGATATAGAGAGAATAAAACCAAAATATAGAGAAGTTGATTTAGGATTTTTCTATAAAAAAACTATGTATTAATTAATTTAAAAATATGTGAGGAGGGTAGGTCATACTTGAATATGACTTAACTTTATGGCAATAGGAAATATATCAGAAATAAGAGATGGTAAGAGAGTTATAATAAAAAAACCAGAACTACTCCTACCAGCAGGTAATTTAGAAAAGTTGAAAATAGCTGTTCATTATGGTGCAGATGCCATATTTTTAGGTGGGCAGGAATTTGGGCTTCGTAGTAATGCGGATAACTTTACGATAGAAGAGATAAGAGAAGGTTGTGAGTTTGCTAAAAAATATGGAGCGGACATTTATGTAACTACGAATATAATTATGCATAATGAAAATTTTGAAGGACTTGATGAGTATCTTGTGGCGCTTCAAGATGCAGGAATTCGTGGGATAATTGTTGCGGATCCATATATTATAGAAAGAGCAAAAATAGTCGCACCAAATATTGAGATTCATATTAGTACACAACAATCCATTTCTAATTATAAAGAAGTGCAGTATTGGGAAGATGAGGGTGTCCATCGTGTCGTTCTTGCTAGAGAAACTGGGTATGAAGAGATAAAAGAAATCCGTGAAAAGACAGATGTTGAGATTGAAATGTTTGTTCATGGTGCAATGTGTATAGCTTATTCAGGAAGATGTACATTAAGCAACTACATGACTGCCCGTGATAGTAACCGTGGAGGATGTTGCCAATCATGTCGTTGGAACTATGATTTGTATGAAGAAACTTCAAAAGATGACATAAAACTTTTTGATGAAGGAGCTAATCCTTATGCGATGAGTCCGAAAGATTTAACGCTTATTGAAGCTGTTCCAGAAATTATAGAACTTGGAATAGATTCACTAAAAGTAGAAGGACGTATGAAATCAATTCACTACGTAGCCACTGTTGCTAGCGTCTATAGAAAATTGATAGACGATTATTGTGCAGATCCAGATAATTTTGTGATGAGTCCAGAGTATAAATTAGAACTTTATAAATGTGCAAATCGTGATACAGCTATGTCATTCTTTTATGAAATCCCACAATTTACTGAACAAATGTTTGGAAATGAAGGTAGCAAAAAAACTAACTATGATTTTGTAGGTCAAGTTCTTCATTATGATGATAAAACAGGAATAGCAACTATTCAACAACGTAATTTTTTCAAAACAGGACAAGAGGTAGAATTTTTTGGTCCAGAGATTGATACTTTTAGACAAGTTATTGGAGAAATTTATGACGAAGATGGTGAATTGCTTGATGCTGCAAGACATCCGTTACAGATTATTAGAACTAAATTAGATAGTAGAGTATTTAAAAGTAATATGATGAGAAAGGAAATGGGGAGATAATGACTGCAAAAAAACCTAAAATTATTGGTATAGTTGGTGGTAGCGGTAGTGGGAAAACTACTGTAACAAAAAGAATTATAGACGAATTAACTATTGATAAAGTAGCATTGATAGAACAAGATTATTATTACAAAGATCAAAGCCATATGACAATGGATGAGAGAGTAAAAACAAACTATGATCATCCCAATGCTTTTGATAATGAGTTATTATATAATCAATTATTAGAATTAATTGATGGGAAAGCAGTGGAATTACCAGTTTATGATTATGTAAATCATACCCGTAGTACTGAAAAAAAACATCAAGAACCAAAGGATGTAATTATAATTGAAGGAATGTTTGGTCTTTATTCGGAAAAACTACGAGAATTAATGGATATTAAAATTTTTGTTGATACTCCAAGTGATCTTAGGATATTACGAAGACTTTTACGTGATATTAATGAAAGAGGAAGAACTGTTGAATCAGTTATCAACCAGTATTTAATATCTGTAAGGCCTATGCATGAAAAATATATTAAGCCAACTAAACAATATGCTGATATAATAGTACCAGATGGTGGATATAACGATATTGCTATAGATATTTTAATAACAAAAATTAAATCACTACTAGCAAAATAATAAAAAAAAGATATAATAGAAAGAAGATTAAAAAAAGGAGTATCACTATGGCTTTAGAAGAAAAATTAGAATATCAAATGACCCAAGAAGGTTATGATAAACTTGTAGAAGAATTAGAACATTATAAAAAAGTAAAACGTCCAGAAGTAATCGAAAAAATTAAAGTTGCTCGTAGTTTTGGAGATCTTTCTGAGAACTCTGAGTATGATGCAGCAAAAGATGAACAAGGATTTATTGAACAAAGAATTCTTGAGATGGAACAAATGATACGTTATGCTGTTATTGTAGAATTAGATGAGAAATCTAGTGCAATACGTTTAGGAAATACAGTAACTTATCAAGAATTACCAGATGGAGCAACAGAAACTTATAAGATAGTGGGTAGTGCAGAAGCAGATCCATTTGAATTTAAGATTTCAAACGAATCTCCAGTAGCACAAGCATTACTAGGAAAAGAAATTGGAGATGTTGCTAAGGTTTCATTGCCAACTGGACCTGAGGATTCTATGGATATCAAAATTTTAGCGGTAGAATAATTATTATGATAGCTTTAATAGGTGCGATGCCAGAAGAAGTGGCGATCATAAAAGAAAGAATAATAAATCTTGAAGAAAAAAAAATAGCACATGTTACCTTTTACGAAGGAATCTATGAAAACAAAAATATAGTTTTAATGCTTAGTCTTCCAGGGAAAGTCAATGCTGCTATTGCAACAACGTTATTATTAGATAACTATAATATTGATTATGTAATTAATATTGGTACTTGTGGTGCATTACAAGGAAATATGGAAATTGGAGATATGATTGTAGCAACTGAGGTAAGACATTTTGATGTTGATGCAACTGAGTTTGGATATGAGATTGGGCAGGTACCTCAAATGCCTGCTTACTACAAAAGTGATGAAATGTTGCAAAAGTTAGCAGGAGAAATTAATCTACCTAATCATAAAATTCATTTTGGATTAGTAGGAACATCAGATTCATTTATTTCAAATAAAGAATTAAAGAGAAATATCCTAGCTGACTTTCCTACTATGCAAGTGGTAGAGATGGAAGCGGCAGCCATAGCACAAACCTGTTATCAGTTTGGTACTAAATTTATAGTATGTCGAAGTATTAGTGATAAAGCAGAAGAAGGAAACAGGATTACTTTTGATGAGTTTTTAAAAATTGCCGCACAAAATTCTTCAATATTAACAACAGAGTTAATAAAAAAATTATAAGGAAATGTTCAAAGTAGTTAATTATTCAGCAAAAAATATAAGTTATAGTTTTTTGCTGAATTTTTTTAATTTAACTTAGTAAAAGGTAAAAATATTTTATTAATAAAGTATTATTTATTTTTTAAAAAAAGAAAATGCAATAAATTTATATAAATTTAGAAATATTTTAAAAAATAATATATAATTTATGAAAATAAAAACGAAAAAATTTTGTTTTAAATTTTTAAAACTTTTTTTTAATTTTGATTAAAATGTAGAGATATTATTATATTTATTCATAATTTTATATAAAAAATAGTGTATAATTGAAATATGATGTAAGTCTTTACCATTATTATTAGATAATAAATATTTTATTTTTATTAATATTGTTGAAAAAAATATTATAAAATGTTATCATAGTGTAGATAAATATTATATAAGGAAAAGAAGTATGAATATTACAAAAGACAAAAAGTCTCTTAATTATTTGAAAAATATTGCACAAATGGTTTTAGGATTGTTAATATTTTATTTGATTTTTTCCTATTTCAAGAAAGAAATTACTAGTTTGGATTTTAAACAAATAAGACACTTAACATTACAATTAGGTAATGTTAAATTTTTCTTCGTATTATTATGCGGTTTGTTTGGAATAACAATTTTATGTTTATACGATTATTTTGTATTGAAAGCTATTAATTTAGCTAAACATATGTCTTCGTTTCGCATTTTTAAAATTAGTTTTATGACCAACACACTTAACATGGTATTGGGATTCGGTGGTTTCATTGGAGCGGGGCTTAGGTATTACATGTATAGACCTTATGCAAAAAGTGGAAAAACTTTAGTAACAGCAATAGGTATGATTTTAGTTTCTATGTTATCTGGAATAAGTTTGTTATCCATTTTCGTTATTTTTAATGTTTTTCCAGGTCAAGCATTATATTCAGAAAATAAAATATTTTATTATTGTTTAATATTGATGTCTGTATTTTTGCCATTGTATTTATTTGTTAGTTTGAAAAAACCAAAAATACGTGGAGATAAATATTTAAGTGTAAAACTTACTATTATTTCTTTTTTAGAGTGGGTATTTGCTGCTATTATTATATTAATTATTCTTTACTTCTATACAGGTGATTTAGTTTATAATAAAGAGCTTCAAATTGTAGGAGTGATTATAATAGCATCGATTATAGGATTATTAACGATGGTTCCAGGGGGGCTTGGGACATTTGATACTTTAGTTTTAATAGGACTCAAAAATCTTGGGATTAATCCAGAAATAATAGGGGCAACAATAATAATATATAGATTAGCATATTATGTGATACCTTTTTCTATAGGTTGCTTAATGTTTGTGTCTGAAGGAATTAGAATAATAAGGGATAAATTTACAAAGAGAGGAGAAAAGTATGATAACTAATATTATTTATTGTATTGTTGCTTATTTTTTAGGAAATATTATGGGTGGCAAACTATTAGAAATGATATATAAGGAAGAATTCACTAATAAAGGCTCGGGAAATGTTGGAGCAAGAAATGCTGGTCGTGTATTAGGTGCTAGATCTTTTATTTTCGTCTTAGCTGTAGATTTTTTCAAAGGATTTTTAGTAGTTATTTTGCTGAAAATATTAAATGTTGATTCAAAGATTATTTATATTGCAATACTTCTTGTTTTACTTGGTCATATTAAGCCAGTAGTGTTTCGTTTTAAGGGCGGAAAGGGTGTTGCAACATTCTTTGGAAGTATAGCAGCTTTATCACTTAATTTATTTTTAGTGTTAGTACTGTGTACCTTGGTAATAGCGATTATAGTTAAGAGTTTGACAATAGGTTTTTATTCTAGTTTACCGCTTATTATTTATTTAAATTATATGGAAAATCCATCGGTTATAATTTTAGGATTATTTATTTTAATAGTGATACTTTTGAGTGTAGTAGCTGTTTCAGATATAGAAGGTGCATTTGATAAGTATTTTAATACAAAAGAAAAAAAGAAGTCAGTTCGTTAGAGAGCTGATTTCTTTTTTTATTGTTGTTTATTTTTAGTTTCTTTATTATTTTTTTCTAACGGGAGCAGAGCTGATTCTTCTAAGTTGACGGATTTTCAGTTCCCTTTTTGCGTGGATTATAAAATAAACGATAGTTAGTAGTAAAATTACAGCAAAAATATATGGATAATAATCAATATAAGGGGTGAACTTAATTGATATATATATATATATAATATCACAAACAATGTAAGTGTAGAAAAACATTGTATGAAAACCTCTACTTTTAATGGCTTTAATATAGCTGTTGTTCTAAATTCTAATTTTTCTTTTTGATAGATGTAATTTGTAATTCCTACAATTCCATAAAATAATAGAGCTAAGAAGTAGAAAATAGAATTTTTTGTATATAAAAATAATGATAACAATATCACAAATAAAATATAGCTTCCAATAAAATAAACAGTATTTTTCATTAAAATTCTCCAGATTAATATTTATTTTATAACTTGCCTAACTTTCAATTTCTTTAATTTTTCTACGTCCAAGATATAAAATAATAAGATACAAAATAAAGAATATTAGTGGTAACGTAGAAAATAATATTTTTAACTCTGTTGTTGTCTCTCCGTTATTAGAATAATAAATATTTCCAGCATGACTTATTCCTATTGAAAAGTATCCTAACGTAAGAGTCACAGCTTCTGCTAGTAGATAATTATGCATTTTTTTATCTACCATTTTTTTCCTACTATAATAGGTAGGAATAGAAGATAAAGATAGTATAGCAAAAGTAATAATTACAAGAATATAATTTTGGGTAATAAAAGCTAATGCTACTAAACATATGATTACAATTAAAGATATAATCAATAAATTTTTTTTAGTTCCTTTTTTCATAAACCTACTTCCTCCAGTTAATTTTTTATCCCCCACTTTGAAAGTATA
Organism: Gemella cuniculi DSM 15828; assembly: GCF_000425665.1. Lineage (GTDB taxonomy): Bacteria > Bacillota > Bacilli > Staphylococcales > Gemellaceae > Gemella > Gemella cuniculi. Next base: position 36,978 of record NZ_AUDW01000008.1, on the reverse strand, counting down.
AGGATAATAAGCTGAATTATACTATCTAATATTCCTATACAAGGCAATAAAGTAACTAAAATATTAGATAAGTTAAATTCAAAATTAAACATTATCTCTAAAAGTAGCACTATAGCTGAAAATAAGGCTATGATCCTTAGCAATAATCTTGAATTTAAAAGACAAATCATCAAAAAATTATCGGTTTTTAATTTAGACTTTTCTACATTATGGAAATAAATAAGTACAAAAAGTAATGGAAATACTGAACAAATTACACCAAAAATAAATTTAAAGTGTCCAGAAATTGCTAAGAGTAATAAACTAAGTAAAACAGTAATAGTAACTTTTAATTTTTTTTCATCGTTCATAAAACTCTCTCCCTTTGAAATTATTCCCAATTACATTGTATAACATAATTTTTAAAAAAGATAGTAATAATATATTGTATAAGCATTAATTTTATAGGTTTAATAAATTATGAAGGCGAATTTGACAAAATATATTTCAATTTGGCAAAATTTGTTCTGCCTTTTTTGATATTGTTTGAAGTTACGTATAAATGTATAATGAATTCATAAGATAAAAGAAAAAATAAAAGGAGATTTTAGTGTTATGAGTGAGAATAAAAATGGATTAAAAGTCTTAGTTCAAAAAATGGGAACTGCTCTTTCAGGTATGGTTATGCCGAACATAGGAGCATTTATTGCATGGGGGCTTATTACTGCTTTCTTTATTGAAACTGGCTGGACTCCGAATGCTGAACTTGCGAAGTTAGTAAATCCGATGGTATTTTTCTTATTACCGCTTCTTATTGCATATTCTGCAGGAAAAAATATTTATGAAGAACGTGGTGGAGTTATAGCTACTATTGCAACTATGGGTGTTATAGTTGGAACAGTTACTATTGATGGGAAAGGTCTTAGTGGGACACCAATGTTTTTAGGGGCAATGGTGATGGGACCTATTGCTGCATACTTGATGAAAAGATTTGATAAAGTTGTTCAACCAAAAATTAAAACAGGACTTGAAATGCTTGTTAACAACTTTTCATTAGGAATTCTAGGATTTATACTTTCAATTATTGGATATTATGGAATTGGGCCAGTTATTAAGGCGATAACTTCTATTTTAAGTAGTGGTGTAGACATTATTATTAATGCCCACTTATTGCCACTTGCGAATATTTTTATAGAACCAGCGAAAATTTTATTTTTAAACAACGCAATTAATCATGGAATTTTAACTCCAATTGCAACCGAACAAGCACTTAATACAGGAAAATCAGTTTTATATTTATTAGAAGCTAACCCAGGAGTAGGTCTTGGTATTTTACTAGCATACACATTCTTTGGTAAAGGTTCAGCTAAAGCCTCTGCACCAGGTGCAATGATAATTCATTTTATAGGTGGTATTCATGAAATTTATTTTCCATATATTTTAATGAAACCTTCATTAATTATTGCAGCTATGGCTGGAGGTGTTAGTGGAACAGCAACATTCCAATTACTAGATGCAGGACTTCGTGCACCAGCTTCTCCAGGAAGTATTGTAGCAGTATTGGCACAAGCAGCATCAGGAAGTTATTTTGCAGTTGTTGCTGGGGTTGTAGTTTCTACCTTGGTAACATTTGTTATTGCAAGTATTATTCTTCGTCGTGATAAAGGAGAAGGTGATTTAGCAGCTGCTCAAAGTAAAGTAAGTGGTATGAAAGCTGAATCAAAAGGAGTAGGAGTACAAGCGATTGAACCAAATTCTGAAAGTGAAACTGCATATGCAGATGTTAAAAAAATAATTTTTGCTTGTGATGCTGGAATGGGAAGTTCGGCAATGGGGGCATCGATTCTTAGAAACAAAGTGAAAAAAGCAGGTCTGGCTTATGAAGTTACCAATGTAGCAATCAGAAACTTAACAAACGAAAGTGGATTGCTAATTGTAACTCAAAACGAATTGACACCACGAGCGAAACAAATGAACGCAAAAGCACTTCATATTTCAGTGGACAATTTCTTGAATAGTCCAAAATATGATGAAATCGTTGAAAATTTGCAAAAATAGATTAAAAGCTATATAATAATTTGTAAAGACAGCGGTAATGATTATGACTTCATCTTAAAAGTAATGTACATTACTAAGGTGGAGTCATATTTTGTTTATTAATTAATCAAGGATGCTTTTGTTTTTAATCATCAGAGGTTTAAAGAAAAAATACTAAAATTAAGAAGTTAAAATTGATGGAGGTTATATGTTTAGCGAGCGTGAGAAACTTATATTGCAAATTTTACTTAAAAACAATGAAGCACTTAGTATAAAAGAAATCGCTAAAGCAACTAAGATAAAGGAAAGAACTTTATATAGAGAAATAAAAAATTTAGAAGATTCGCTAAATAGTCTAGGTGTAGAGCTAGTTAAAGAAAAGTCAAAGTATTTAATACAAGGTAATAAATCTTCACTAGATTCCTCATTATTCGAAACTAATTTTGAAGATCATGCATATTCCACAGAGACTAGACTTAACTTAATATTATGTTTTTTAATTTTAAATGAAGATACATCAATAAAAGAAATATCAGAAAAATTGATGTTAAGCTATAATACAGTGGCTTCAACTATTGTAACAGTAGAAAAAATTTTAATAGACTATAAGTTGAAATTAATTAGAAAAAAGGGACAAGGTATTGAGATAATTGGAGGAGAGGTAGAACGTAGAACACTACTTGTATCACTGCTGTGTAATGAAATAGGGGATGAAGAATTTTTTACAAGAATAAATAAAAAAGAAACATTATCTAGTAATCCGTTTATAAAATTTTTGAATTTTGATTTTTTATCAGAGTTATTTAATAAAAATAGAGAATTAGAAATTTTTAATGTTTATACAGACTCTAGTATAAAAAAATTACTTATAAGTTTAAATATAGTATTTTTAAGAATAGATTATGAAGTAGAGATTAAAGAAAAAATTTCTAGCGATGAACGAGAATATATTGTTTCTTTATTAACTGCCTCAAAAAACATAATTGATTATGAAATTAGTGAGGATATAATAGAATTTCTTGTAAAAATATTAAAAACATGCCGTCTAATAGAACAATTATCATACTTTAATGATAAATACTCATATACTCTTATTTATAAGATAAATCAACTTATAAAGCATGTTTCTGAGAAGATGAATGTTGATTTTACTCAAGATACAAATCTTTCTAGTGGTTTAATTGCACATATTGAATCTGCGATAAAAAGGTATCAAATGAAGTTAACGGAAGAAAATGAAGATTTATTAGAATTTGTTTTGAAAAATTATAATGAGCTTTACTTAGTTATAAAATCAGAATTATTAGTTGTTTTTGATGAAATTAATTTTAATTCTACAGAACTTAGTTATATAGTTATTCATTTTGCATCAAGCTATGAACAAATTTATAGAAAAAATTTCATAAGGGCACTTGTTATATGTGCAAGTGGTATCGGAAGTTCAAAAATATTAGGAAGTCAAATAAGAAAAAGTATACCTGAAATTAAAAATTTAGAATATACAATTCCTAGTAAAATAACGAAGAAGTTTTCGGAAAATTATGACGTAATTATTTCTACAATAGAACTGAATAAAGATATAGATTATTTATTACTACCTACTATTTTAAAAGAAAAAGATATAGAGCGTATAAGGAAGAAAATTTTGGAAAATAGGAGCTTTAGGCGGAAAAATTCAGTAGAATTAGAGAGTACTGTTAATTTGGATGAAGTATCTACTTTTTGTAACGACATTTTGAAAAACGTTAATTGTGTAGAAATAGATAATGATCAGAACAATAAAGAGAGTTTATTAAAGGCATTAGAAGTGGCAAATTTAACGTTAAATAGTAAGGAAGAGATTGTTCAAAGTTTATTAGAACGTCATGAAAAGAGTTCGATTGTAATACCGACGACTAATCTAGCTTTATTTCACACTTTAAATAATAATTTAGAAACTCCATTTATTGTGATTTGTAAATTAAAAAATAACATTGAAATGAAAGATGTGAGTGACTCCAGCGAAGATGTGAATATCTTTTTTGTAATGGTCAGTCCAAATAAAGAAAATTATACAAGTTTATTAGGGCAAATAAGTATTGCTATTCTAAATGATGAAGTGTTGAAAAAGGCACTTGTTTCAGGGAATGAAGATTTTATAAAAACTAAATTAGAGTTGATAATGAAAAATTATATATTGCAGTACTAGGAAGAGTCTTGAAATAATTATAAAATATGTTAAAAGGATACTCTCTCTTGCTGCGTATTTTATTTATCTAGGTATGTGTAACATTATTTTGACAAAGTTTCTTTTGCCGACTTTGATATTGTTTGAATATTTATAACACGATATAATAAAGTCATAAGATAAAGAAAAGAAAAACTAAGGAGCAAGAAAATGAAATTAACTAAACAAGATATATTATTAGATCAAGAAATTAATACAAAAGAAGAAGCTATTAAAAAAGCAGGAGAGGTATTGGTTGCTAATGGTTATGTAGATAGTGATTATATTCCAGCGATGTTAGAACGTGAGGAAATAGTTTCTACATATATGGGAAATTTTATTGCAATTCCTCATGGTACAGATGATGCGAAAAAATCAATTAAAAATACTGGAATTTCTATTATTCAAATTCCAGGAGGCGTATCATTCGCAAAAGAAGATGATACAGAAGATAAAATGGTATTTGTTGTTTTTGGTATCGCAGGAAAAGATGGAGAACATTTAGAATTATTATCGAAAATTGCAATTTTCTGTTCAGAACAAGAAAATGTAATCAAATTAGTAAACGCATCTTCAGAAGATGAAGTAATAGCATTATTATCAGAAGTAGAATAATTATTTAAAAAAGAAGGTATCGAAAATGAAAGATTTACACTTTGGAGCTGGAAATATAGGACGAGGATTTATAGGAGAACTCCTTAATAAATCAAATTATCATGTGACTTTTGTCGATATTAATGAAGAAGTAGTTAATAATTTAAAAGCTCGTGAAACATATACTATAAGAATATTGGATGAAAATGTTGAAGAAGTAATTATAAATAACTTTGATGCGTTAAATATCGCCACAGAAAAAGAAAAAATTTATAATAAAATAAATGAAGTGGAATTAATTACAACATCTATTGGACCAAACGTACTGCCCATAATAGCGAAAGATATTGCAGAAGGACTAAAACAAAAAGTTGCTGAAAATAACGAGAAGTTATTAGATATTATTGCATGTGAAAACATGATAGAAGGAACAGACTTTTTAAAAAATGAAATCTTTAAGCATCTAAGTAATGAAGAACAAGATTTTGTTAATAAGTATGTTGGTTTTCCTAATTCTGCAGTAGACAGAATAGTTCCAGCACAAAAACACGAAGATGTACTTCTAGTGGAAGTGGAAAAATTCTGTGAATGGGTAGTAGAAAAAGATAAAATCAAAGTAGAAGAAAATAAAAAAATAGAAAATGTTCATTATGTAGAAGATTTAAATCCGTTTATAGAAAGAAAACTATTTACAGTAAACACAGGACATGCAGCACTTAGTTACATAGCAAATTACTTAGGAATAGAACTAGTATCTGATGGGGCTAGAGATAAGCAAGTTCGTGAAGATTTTATCGCAGTATTAGAAGAAACTAGTGCTTTATTAGTTGAAAAATGGAAATTTGATGCAGAAGATATGAAAACATATAGGGAAAAAACTATTAAACGATTTGAAAATCCACGTATTATCGATAATGTATCTAGAATTTGTCGTACACCAATAAGAAAACTTGGATATAATGAACGTTTTATTAAACCTATTAGAGAAGCACAAGAACGTGGTTTATCAAATGAGGCGTTATTAAAAGTATGTTCATATATATTAACATTTAAGTCACAAGATGATGAGCAATCACAAAAATTATCGCAGTTAATTAATGAACAAGGAGTTATAGAATCACTAAGAGAAATAACAGAACTTTCAGATGAAAATATTTTGAACAAAATAAAAACAGGATATGAAAATCTGATATAAGACAAAAAATAAAAAGTTTATATAAGAGGGCTTTGGGCTATTAATACATGAGTAAAATTTAAGTATTAATAGCCTATTAATGTTTGTTCTTTGAAAACAAGATAAGTGAAAATTTTAATTTTATAACCTTTACATATATTTCACAAATAATATTAAAATATTTAATATAAATAATAGACTAGTACTATTTTGCATTTCTTCTGTTTATATGATGTTTATTTTTGGATATATTTTATTAAAAACTATTATAGATAATATATCCAAAGTAAATTTTATTAATTAACATTGCCTCCATACACAGTATTTACACAATTTGGTACGTTAATAATTTCCATTCCCATAGTTTATTTTATTAATGCAGATTATAAAGAAAAGAATATAATATTCTACAAAACTTTAAATTATAGCCCATTAAAATATTATTTAGGGAAATTTTTTGTAAATCGTAATATTTCCTTAAGACGAAAATCTATTGACTAACTATTGTAAACGATATAAAATCTAATTATAAGATAAAAATATTAGGGGGGCAAGAAAATGAACAAATGTGAATGTGAACACCACTGTCATTGTCATGATGCTGTAGAAAATTGCAAATGTGGAAACTGTAAAGCTGGAAATTGCAACTGTCAAGAAGGTTGTGAATGTGGCTGCCACAGTGCAAAAGAAGATTGTGAATGTGGAAATTGTAAAACAGGGGAATGTCATTGCAATAATCATGCAGCATAAAGATATAAAAAATATCAGACTAATTAAGTTAGTTAGTCTGATATTTTTTATTGTTATCTAGTTAATAAATAATTACAAATACCGGCTAGAATTAATAGAATAACACTCCATTTTATAGTTTTACCAAAAATTTCACTATCCTTATTAGTAAGTCCTACAGCAGCTGCTGCTACAGCGATAGATTGTGGTGAAATCATTTTTGCAATAGCTCCGCCGATAACATTAGATGCAACCAAGAGTGCTGGATCAGTTCCAATTTGAGAGGCTGTTACTGATTGTAATCCTGCGAATAAAGATCCGCTATTTACAACAGAGCCAGTAAGAAATACTCCAATCCAACCTAAAATAGGAGAGAATAGTGGGAATATTTTTCCAGTGTTAGCAAACGCTAAACCTAGAGTTGATGACATACCTGAATATGTAGAAATATAAGCGAAAGCTAATACAGAACATATTGTAAGTATAGGAGCCCATAATTCTATGAACGTTTCTTTAATTACCAATTTTACAATGCGACTATGTACTTTAAAAATAAATATAGTAAAAATTGCAGCCAAAACAATCGCTGTTGTAGTTGATGTGAATGGAGCGAATGAGAATATTGCTTTAATTGGTGTAGGGTTATCAACTATTGGAGAAACTCTTGCGACACTTTCATTCATATTAAAATATTCAAATTTAAAAATTAATGAATTCAAAGCACCTGCCTTTGTACCAGTTTTTGGATTGGCATCTTGCACAAGTGCTTTGAAAAACGCTGTATTTAATATTGTAACAAAAATTGTTAATAATATAAATGGAAGCCAAGCACGAATTACAGCTTTTCCGGAATGTTGAATTTCTTTTTGAATAGCTTTCTTAGGAGCAGATAATTCATTTTTGGGTTTCCAAATTCGTAAGAATGCAATCAATGAAATTAAACTGACAATAGCTGCTGCGACATCAACTAGTTCTGGACCAGAAAAATGCAATAATAAGTATTGAGTAATTGCGAAAGAACCACCTGATACTAAAATTGCAGGGAATGTTTCTCTAATTCCTTTAAATCCATCAACAAGGAAAACAAGCAAAAATGCAATAATAATCGTAACCAAACAAAGAATAAGTGCTGTGTTTTGTCCAACGATCAATGAATCTAATTCGGTTAGTCCAGCAGGAACGGTAACTGGTATTCCCATAGCACCGTATGCTCCACCAGTGATATTGGCAATTAAGCATAGGGTAGCAGCATGGAGAGGTTTAAAGCCTAAACCTACCAAGATGGCAGCTGTAATTGCAACTGGAGCTCCAAACCCGGCAGCTCCCTCTAAAAATGCACCAAATGAAAAAGCAATAAGTAAAACTTGTATTCTCTTATCAGGAGAAATAGAAGAAATACTGTCCTTCATAATATCAAAACAGCCAATTTTCACGGTAAGTTTATATAAGAAAATTGCTGCTATTACAATACTTGCAACTGGCCACAAACCAGAAACTATACCTTGTGCAGCAGCCCCTGCTATTTTGTCAGCAGGCATTTTGTAAATAAATATAGAAATGAATGCAGAAACAATAACACTAATAAGTCCTGCGTAATATCCTTTTAATTTCAAAAAAACTAATGAAATAATAAAAACTACAATAGGTATCGCAGCGATAAGTGCTGATAACCATATATTTCCTGTTGGGTTGTATTGTTGCTCCCAAATCGAGTTTAAAATCATAAATAATCCTCCTAAATTCTATAAAAATATATTATATATATGTTTTAGATTCTATTATAAAATGTTTTTAAATAAAAGGGATTTGCTTTTAATTTAGTGAGTTAATCATTAAGAAAATAAAAATATATATCATTTTTCATAAAAAAAACATCATAATAAAAGGAATGAAAACGCAATGAATACAATAAAAGGAAGTTTTTAATAGTTTTCTACCTTAATTTTATTAAGAAAATGTATATATTCCTAAAAAAATATTTAAAACTTAAAAAAAATTTATTTTTGAAAAACTGTTTTAAAATAATTGATGGAAAATTTATTAAGAAATAATACAGATTAAAACTAAAATAATGATAAATAAATGACAAAATTTACTCCTGTTTATATTGATTATATTTTTGTGTTAAGAAAATAATTTATTTTAAGGTAAAGCAAATATTATTATTTTATTTCAGTTCAGTAATTTGACTTTTCAAAATAAAAGATGTATATTAATAAAGTAATATATGATTAAAAAATAATTTATATACATTTAATAAATATATACACAACTTTGGAGGTTATTATGGCAAAAACATCAAAAGATTTAACTAAACAAGAGCATTTAGAAATGTACGAACTAATGCACCTTATTAGAGATTTTGATATGGAGTTAAGTAAACTATACTCTCGTGGTTTAGTTCACGGAATGACTCACTATTCAGTAGGAGAAGAAGCGGCTAATGTTGGAGCAATTTATCCACTTAAAAAAGAAGATTTAATGTATTCTAATCACCGTGGACATGGTCAAACTATTGCAAAAGGAATAGAAATTGATCGCATGATGGCAGAAATTTTAGGCAAGGAAACAGGGCAATGTAAAGGTCGTGGTGGAAGTATGCACGTATATGACTTAGAGCAAGGTAACATGGGATGTAATGGTATCGTTGGTGGAGGACATGGTCTAAGTACTGGTGCAGCATTGGCTCAGAAAATGAAAAAAACAGATAATGTTGTTATTTGTTGCATGGGTGACGGAGCTACTAATGAAGGAAGTTTCCATGAATGTTTGAATATGGCATCTAATTGGGATTTACCACTTATTTTCTATGTAATTAATAATAAATATGGTATTTCAATGGCCCAAGAAAGATGTATGCGTGTTGAAAAAATTACTGAACGTGCTGCCTCATATAGAATAAAAGGAATTCATGTAGAAGATGGTAATGATGTTCTTGCTGTTTATGATGCAATGCAAGAAGCTATTGAACATGCAAGAAGTGGAAAGGGACCAGTGTTGGTAGAAGCTGTGTCTTATAGATGGTTTGGACACTCTGCATCAGATGCTGGGAAATACCGTAGTCGTGAAGAAGTAGCAGAATGGAAACTTAAAGATCCTAACGTAAAATATAAAAACTACCTATTAGAAAGTGGAATTGCAACAGAAGAAGAATTAAAAGAAATAGAAGATAGAGCAAAAGCTACTATTGATGACGCTGTTGAGTTTGCAAAAGAATCGCCATTTGCGGATGGTGCGATTGCATTCCAAGACAATTATGCTGACTAATTTTTAAAATTAAAATAATTATAATAATATTTTACATAATATGACAGGAGATTAATAATTATGACTAAAGAGACAAAAATTATGACAGTTCGTGAAGCTATTAAAGAAGCTATGACTCACGAAATGCGTGAAGATGAAAATGTATTTTTAATGGGTGAAGATGTTGGTATTTTCGGAGGAGACTTTGGAACAACTGTAGGAATGCTAGAAGAGTTCGGATCAGAACGTGTTATAGATACGCCAATTAGTGAAGCTGCAATTGCAGGTGCCGCTGCAGGTGCGGCTTCAGTAGGAATGCGTCCAATTGTTGACGTGACGTTCATGGATTTTGTTACAATAGCTATGGATGCTATTGTTAACCAAGCAGCTCCAATGCGTTACATGCTTGGAGGAGAGGTTCAAGTACCAGTGGTATATCGTTGTGCATCGGGTGCAGGAACAGGAGCAGCAGCTCAGCATACTAAAGCACTAGAAGCATGGTTCTGCCATATTCCTGGATTAAAAGTTGTAGCACCAGGGACTGCAGGAGATGTATATTCTATTTTAAGAGCGTCTGTAAGAGATAATAATCCCGTTATTTTTATTGAACCTAAAGCATTATTCGGGCGTAAAGGTGAAGTTGAAGTAGGAAAAATTGGTGTTATAGGAAAAGGGGACATCAAAGTTGAAGGAAATGATATTACATTAGTATCGTGGGGAAGAATGTTAGAACGTAGTTTACAAGCTGCTGAAGAATTAAAACAAGAAGGTATTTCGGTAGAGGTAGTAGATCCAATAACATTAGTACCATTAGATACTGATATAATAGTAAAATCTGTACAAAAAACAGGAAAATTAGTTGTATGTCACGACTCATTCAAAACTGGTGGATTTGGAGGAGAAATCGTAGCAAGAATCGCAGAGAGTGATGCATTTGATTTCTTAGACAGTCCAATCTATCGTGTGGCAGGAGCGGATACAAACATTCCATCAGCTAAAAATTTAGAAAAATTAGTTGTACCAGATGTTGAAGACATTAAAGAAACAATTAAAAAAGCTGTAAATAAAAAATAAAATTTGATTAGCGAAGGATGTGAATAAAAGATGGCAGTAGAGGTTATAATGCCAAAAGCCGGTAGTGAAATGGAAGAGGGCGAAATCGTACAATGGTTTAAAAATGAAGGTGACCAAGTAGAAGAAGGTGAAGTCCTGTTAGAAATCGTAACAGATAAAGTAAATATGGAAGTTGAAGTTGAAGCGAGCGGGACACTTTTAAAAATTTTAGCACAAGCAGGAGATGTTGTACCAGTGGTGCAAACAATCGCATGGATTGGAGAAGCGGGAGAAGCTATTCCAGGTGCTAATGAAACAGGAGAGGTTGCTCCAGCAAAAACTATAGTTGAGAAAAAAGTTGATCACACTCCAGTAAAAGAAATTGAAAAAATAGATTATTCTGGACTTCGTGCTACACCAGCCGCTAGAGCTTATGCACGAAAAAAAGGAATTGATTTGACAAAAGTTAAAGGAAGTGGATCAAAAGGTCGTATTCACAAAGATGATGTTCTTGAATATAAACTTAACTCTAAAGTGAAAATTTCTCCACTTGCAGCTCGTATAGCTGAATTAGAAGGAATTAACATTGAAAGTATCATAGGTACAGGGCCGAATAGTAAGATTATGAAAGCAGACGTGCTCGCAGTTCTTAACAATGTTCCAAAACAAGCACCAGCCAAAAAAGAAGAGATTGCACCTAAAGCAGCTAAAACTCCTAAAGCACCAAATGAAAATCAATGGGGTGTTGTTGAGACGATTCCAATGTCACCAATGCGTAAAGTTATTTCTAAACGTATGAGTGAGTCATACTTTAGTGCGCCAACATTTGTTGTTAATGTTGAAGTTGATATGACAGAATTATTAGCATTACGTAAAAAAGTTGTTGATGCAATTATCGAAGAAACGGGTAAAAAAGCAACAGTTACTGACTTTATTTCATTAGCGGTAATTAAATCCTTAATGAAACACCCATATGTTAATGCTTCATTATCAAATGATGAAAAAGAAATGTATCTACACCACTATGTAAACTTATCTATAGCTGTTGGTATGGATAGCGGATTAGTAGTACCAGTAATAAAAGGTGCAGATAAGATGAGTCTTAAAGAGCTAGTAGTTGCTTCTAAAGAAATCACTACAAAAGCTCTTGCTGGTAAATTAAAACCAGATGAAATGGCAGATTCAACATTTACTATTAGTAACTTAGGTATGTACGGAGTAAAAAGTTTCGTACCAATCATTAACCAACCTAATACAGCAATTTTAGGCGTGAGTGCTACTGTACCAAAACCAGTAGTATTTAATGGAGAAATTGTTGTAAGACCTATTATGACATTGACATTAACAGCGGATCACCGTGTAGTAGATGGATTAGAAGGAGCAAAATTCATGAAGACATTGAAAGAAGCTATAGAAAATCCACTATCATTACTAATTTAATAATGATATAATTATAAAAGAAAACTAAAGAAAAGTGTATTAAGGAGTGATTAAGACATGGCAGTAGAAGTTATTATGCCTAAAGCCGGAAGTGAAATGGAAGAAGGCGAAATCGTACAATGGTTTAAGCAAGAAGGCGAAGAAGTAAAAGAAGGAGAAGTCCTACTTGAAATCGTAACTGATAAAGTGAATATGGAAGTAGAAGCTGAAGCAAGTGGAACACTGTTAAAAATTGTTCATCCAGCTGGTTCAACAGTACCAGTAGTACAAACAATTGCATGGATTGGACAACCTGGTGAAGCTATTCCAGATGGAAGCGGTGCAACTGCAGTGGCACAAGAAGTTGTTAAAGAAGTAGCAGCTGATGTAAAAGTACCAGAAACTAAAAAAGAAGAAGTATTACCAAAACGTGAAAGACGTGGTGAGTATGATGTAGCAGTAATTGGTGGAGGACCAGCTGGATATGTGGCAGCTATTAAAGCTGCTCAACTAGGTGGAAAAGTAGCATTAGTAGAAAATCGCGAATTAGGTGGAACATGTTTAAACCGTGGATGTATTCCAACAAAAACTTTCTTACATAATGCAGAAATTATTAACTATATACGCTCAGCAAAAGATCGTGGAATCAAACTTGTAAATGACGCATTTACAGTAGATATGGAACAAACAGTAGCAGTAAAAAATAAAGTATCAAAAACTTTATCAGGTGGTGTAGCTGGGTTGCTAAAATCATACGGAGTTAAAGTATTTAACGGAGTAGGACAGCTAACATCTGACAAAAAAGTAGTAGTTGATGATAAAACAACCATTGATGCAGATAATGTAATTTTAGCTGGTGGATCTAAAGTAAGTAGAATTAATATTCCAGGAATGGATAGTGATAAAGTACTTACAAGTGATGAATTCCTAGATATTACAGAAGTACCATCAAGGTTAGCAGTAATTGGTGGAGGAGTAATCGGTTCTGAATTAGGACAAGCATTTGCTACATTCGGTTCTAAAGTCACTATTGTAGAGATGGCAGATAGATTAATTGCAAATATGGATAAAGATGCTTCAGTTGCATTAGAAAAACAATTCAGAAAACAAGGTATTAATGTACTTACTTCAACTAAATTGTTAGAAATTGTTGATAAAGGTCATGAAGTAGTAGTTAAAGTTGAAGGAAAAGAAGATATCGTTGCTGATAAAGTATTATTATCTATCGGACGTGTACCAGATAATACATGTCTTGGAGAATTAGCAGACAAGTTCGAGATGGAACGTGGAAGAGTTAAAGTTGATGAGTATATGGAAACATCAGTTTCAGGAATTTATGCACCTGGAGATATTAATGGAACTAAGATGCTAGCACATGCAGCATTTAAAATGGGAGAAGTTGCAGCAGAAAATGCAATGGGACATCGTAAAAAAGTTGATCTTAAATCTACTCCAGCAGCAATCTACACCCATCCAGAAATTGCAATGGTTGGATTAACAGAGGACCAAGCACGTGAGAAATATGATATTAAAATTGGTAGATTCAATTTTGCAGCTAATGGGCGTTCATTGGCATCAAATCATGGTGAAGGTTTTGTAAAAGTAATTATGGATACTAAGTATAGAGAAATTTTAGGTATGCACATTGTAGGACCAGTTGCAGCAGAAATTATTAATGAAGGTTCAACTCTTATTCAAACAGAAATGACTATTGATGATGTTATGGATATAATTCATGGACATCCAACGTATTCAGAAGCATTGTATGAAGCAATGGCTGATTGTATAGATATGTGTATCCATGCACCTAAGAAAAAAAGCAGTAAATAATTAAGATAAAATAAAAAAGATGATTGGTAAATGCCAATCATCTTTTTTTGTACAAAAAAACAATATTATTTTTTCGGCTAAGAGCATTATCATTTATAAGTTCTTACATTGTTTCATATTATAGCAATTCTTTTTTTAAAAATTTTATATATTTAGTTAAGGTTTTGGATGTTAATTTTATTTTCGGTATTATAGAACTCTTCTCGTAGAATACCATATTTTAATGAATCATAGTAAATACCCTTATAGTACCTAACTTTTCGCAGTCGTCCCTCAAGAATTAGACCTAATTTTTCAGAAAGCTTCATCATTCCTATATTTCCGCTCCAAGTAGTAAGACCAAGGCGTGCTATTTCAGGATAATTACAAAAACATTTATCAATCCAAAGCCTTAGTGCATCTTCTCCAAATCCTTTTGACCAGTGGGTATCATCATATATAATAATCCCAACTTCTAGCCAACGTGTTGCAAAGTTTTCCCAATGACAAGTAACTATACCGATAATTTTATCATCTAAGAATATTCCACGTACTTTATCACTTAAATAAAATTCATGATGATTTTTTAAAAGAAAAGTATCAAGATTTAAAAATTTATATTCATTAAAATAAGGGGCATTGTATTTTGCCCACTCAGGATGTTGGGAATTATATATAATATTGTAAAGATCTACTAAATTTGATTTAGTTATTTTTTTTAATTTCAAAAAAATCACCTCATAAAATAAATTAGTATAAATATTTCTGTAGTAGTTTAATATAAAAATACTTTAATGAAATTATAACATAAATTAAGGGAAATAAAAATGGAAATTATTTTTTAGAAATTAGCTATTAAATAAAAAATGATACAAATATATTTTTAAAAAATTAAAATTATTATATAATAGAATTCTTTATTTGATGTACTTGTGAAACTGATTCCTTGACATTGTCTACTAATGTAACTTATACTTAATGTAATGTAGTATTAATTGTTATATCACATTTTTTCAAATAATAAATATAATAGCAGATTGTTGCAGTAAAAACATTGCTATAATATAATTAAAAAAAATAAAAAAATATTTTCTAAAGAAAGGGTTGACAATATAGGAATCTGTATATATAATATTATTAGTTGTTATATCACAGTTTTAAAGGAGGGGTAATTGATGACCAAGAAATTAGAAATATATCTGTCTGGAATACTCGTCTTATTTATTTTACTATTTGGTAGATTTTATTTAAAAACAGATATTTTATTTTTTAGATTATTAGTAGGAGTAGGGTTAGGTTATGTATTAACACGAGCTTATATGGGTTTTGCAGGAAGTGTAAATAGAGCTTATATAACAGGATCAACAAGACTTATGAAAACTTTAATGTTGATGTTTTTTATAACAGCATTGTTCTCAACAGCCGTTTTATTTAACGCGGATGTTACAACCTTTGATTTATGGGTAAACCCAATAAATGCTGGTTTAATTTTAGGGGGAATATTGTTTGGTTTTGGAATGTCATTTTCTTGCTGTTGTGCTTCAGGAGTTCTTACAGATTTAGCAAGTTCATTACCACGAGCTTTTATTACTTTAGTATTCTTTTGTTTAGGGGTATTTATCGGATTTCCTGTGCAAAATTCACAAGATTGGATAAATAATAGTTGGTTTTCAACAGAAACGGGAGAAAAAATAGGAACTAAAGGAGTTTATTTTCCAGATTTATTTAAATTTGACGGAATGCAAGGATATCTAGGAGCGATATTGGTAACAGGAATTTTTTGTTTTATAGTTGTTTGGATATCAAATTATTATGAAAATAAAAGAAAAGCTGAAGGGAGTTATGTAGGGTATTTTAGTGAAAAGATTCAAGATTTAGAAAATAAAAAAGTAATAGAAAAAAATGAGAAAAAAGAAAAAAATCAAGGATATTACTATAATTTATTTGTAAAACCTTGGAGTATGAAGACTGGAGCATTTGTTATATCAGGAATTTTTGTTTTACTAATGGGGATAACTAGAGCTGGCTGGGGAGCAAGTACTCCTTATGGTTTTTGGTTTGGTAAAGCACTTATGTTTTTTGGAGTATCGCCAGATAGTATTGAAAGTTTTACAAAAATGTCATCTAAGCCATTCGTTTTGCCATTTTTTGAACATCCGATAACTGTACAAAATATAGGAATATTTTTAGGTGCCTTGATATATTTACTTAGTGCTAAATTATTCGTCAAAACTTTTTCAGCAGAATTTAAAATAAGCCCTAAACTTGGAATTTTTTATGCAATAGGTGGGTTGTGTATGGGATTTGGAACACGTTTGGCAAATGGTTGTAATGTTGGTGCATTATATACACCAATAGCTAATTTTTCACTATCAGGATGGATATTTCTAGTATTTTTGGTTGTAGGAGGTGTTTTAGGAAATAAATTATCAAAAAAAGTGGGCATTTAACAAATAAAATAAGATTAATTAAAGGAGAAAAAGTATGAATACAGAAGAATTTTCAAAAAAATTTAATAAAGTACAACCTATGATAGGATGTGTAATAGTATTGTTTTTGATTTGGTTTTCATTTAAATTGCATACACCGAAATTAATATTTGGATTATTAATAGGGTTAGGATTCGGATATACGTTAACTAGATCAAGATTTGGATTTGCGGGTGGTATAAAGAGAATTTATGTCAGAGGTGAAGGTAGTTTAACAAAAGCACTATTAATTACTTTTGCAGTAGTAACATTAATTTATGGTGCGATCCAATGGACAGCAAGCACTAAGGGGGCAATTCCAGCCTTCATGGCCAAGCATGGTGAAGCTATAATTCCAGGAACCCAAAATGTTTTTATGACTAACATAGGGACAGTTTTAGGAGGATTTTTATTTGGTATAGGAATGATAATTGCAGGGGGGTGTGCATCAGGAACTCTTGCCGATTTTGGTGAAGGTGAAGGTCATGCTATGATTGCTTTCCCATTATTTATTTTAGGTACTATTCCTGGTCATTATTTAAGAGAAGTAATTGATAGAAATCCTATAGGGAAAGTTGGAGTAAGGATGCATTTTCCTCAATATGTAGGATACTTAGGAGCAATTATTTTAACACTTATAGGGTTATTAGTTCTATACATTATAACTAAAAAATATGAAAATAGAAGAAAGAAAGAAGGAACATATTTAGATCCTAAATCAGATTATGAAGATTTTGAAAAAGAATTAAAAGATAATTTAGATGTTAGTCCATGGGGAGCTGCACTGTATCATAAAGTTTTTGTGGAAAGATGGAGCTTTAAAACTGGTGCATTTATTCTTGCAGTCATTTCAGGATGCTATATAATTTTTACAAATAAAGCATGGGGTGTAACTTCAGCGTTTACGCATATTGCAGTATGGTTTTTAGGATTATTTGGAATTCACTTTGATGATAAAGCTTTTGATTCTGTTTATAAAGCTATTTCAAACGGAATTTTGGCAGATGCAGGAGTAATTTTAGATATCGGAATTGTTGTAGGATCATTTTTAGCATTTCTTATGGCAGGAAGATTTAAACTTAGTTTAAAATTTAACTCAACCAATGCATTTTTATTTGGACTTGGTGGATTGCTTATGGGATTTGGTTCTCGTTTAGCAAAAGGCTGTAACATAGGAGCATTATATTCTTCATTACCTAATTTTTCTATTTCAGGATGGGTGTTCTTAGTAGCAATTTCGCTTGGAGCAGTAGCTGGATTAAAACTGTTTAAAGGAAGTTCATGTCTAATTCCGCCAAGACATAGAGATATTAATGATTTTAAATAAAAAATATATAAGAGGAGGTCTCAAAATATGAGCAAAAAATATTTAGTAGTAGGAGGAGTAGCTGGAGGAATGTCTACAGCAGCTCGTTTAAGAAGATTAGATCCATATGCAGATATTCAAGTATTTGAAAAAGGACCGCATGTAAGTTTTTCAAATTGTTGTTTGCCATTTCACTTATCTGGAATAATAGAGGAAGCAGATGATTTAATTTTAATGACACCAGAACTTTTAAAAAATCAATATAATTTAAACGTGAAAGTTCAGCATGAAGTACTTAGCATTGATAAAGAAAGAAAAATTATTACTATAAAAAAAGTAGATACTGGTGAAGAGTATGAAGAAAGTTATGATAAATTGATTTTATCACCAGGGGCAAAAGCAATACGACCTTCCTCCATTAAGGGAGTTGACAGAGAGAATGTCTTCACAGTAAAAAATGTTGTGGATATTGATAGATTAAAAAAATACATTGATTCGAACAAAATAGAAGATGTTGCCGTAATAGGTGGTGGTTTTATTGGTTTAGAAGTTATGGAAAGCTTGAGAGAAGTTGGAAAAAATGTAACTTTAGTAGAAGGGACGAATCAAATACTTGCTCCGATGGATTATGATTTGGTACAAGTGTTAAATAAAGAAATTTATGATAAAGGTGTTAATCTTTTATATAATGAAAAATTAGCAGAAGTAGTGGATGGTAAAATAGTTTTAGAATCTGGAAAAGAAATTAAAGCAGGAGCAGTTGTACTTGCGATTGGTGTAGTTCCAGATGCCAAATTGGCAAAAGACGCTGGCTTAGAGTTTGGAGAAACTGGAGGTATTTTAGTAAATCATCATTATCAAACTTCAAATCCAGATATTTATGCAGTAGGTGATGCTATAGAAGTAACCCATTTTATTACAAATAAAAAAGTTCGTTTGACTTTAGCAGGTCCAGCACAAAGACAAGCACGTGCAGCTGCAGACCATATTTATGGAAGAACTTATAGAAACACAGGAGTTATAGGATCTTCAGTAGTGAAAATTTTTGATTATAATGCAGCAAGTACAGGATTAAATGAAAAAGATTGTAAGAAACTAGGAATAGATTATGAGGTTGCATATGTTATTCCGAAAGACAAAGTTGGTCTAATGCCGAAAGCAAATCCAATTCATTTTAAATTAATATTCCAAGTACCAACTGGTCAAATTCTTGGAGCTCAGTCTGTAGGTAAAGGTACTGTTGATAAACGAGTGGATATTATTGCTGCTATGATAATGAATAGAGCTAACATAGAAGATTTAAAAGAACTAGAATTATGTTATTCTCCGTATTTTACGACTGCAAAAGATGCGACAAATATGGCTGCATTAGTAGCTTGTAACTTACTAAATGGAGAATATAAACAAGTAAGAACTAGTAAAGTTAGAAAATTAGTTGAAGATGGAGCTTTTATTATTGACTCAAGAGAAAAAGTTGAGTATGAAGAAGGGCATATAAAAGGTGCTGTAAATATTCCACTTAGTGAATTTAGAGACAGACTAGATGAAATTCCAACAGATCGTCCAGTATATGTACATTGTTTATCATCACAACGTAGTTATTATATGGTTAGAGAATTAAACATGCGTGGATATAAAAATGTAGTCAATATTTCTGGTTCATTTTTAGCAATCTCACTTTATGAATATTTTACAGATATTACAACAGGAAGAGAACCTATTGTTACAAATTATAGATTTAATTTACTATAATAGGTAGAAAATTAGATGAAAAATAAGAGTGGGGAGTTGGGAATTTATGTTTCTCGTCCCACTCTTATATTTAATAAAATAAAAATGTAAAAAGGAGTTTGAGAATGGAGAAAAAGTTAGGACGTTTTGATGTACTAGCTCTAGTAATTGGCTCCATTATTGGTTGGGGTTCTTTTACATTACCAGGAAAACAATTTTTAAATCAATCAGGTGTAATTAATACAACAATAGGCTTAATTGCTGGTGGTGTACTTGTAATGTTAATTCAGGTTGCTTATCATGTTATGCTGCATGGACATATAGAAGAAGGTGGAGAATTTACTTATACTTTAAATAATTTAGGGCGTGGACATGGCTTTATAGTAGGATGGTCATTAAGTCTGTGTTATTTGAGTATGATACCACTAAATGCAAGTGCATATGTACTTTTATTTAAGGTTATTTTTGGAGAAAAATATAGTTTTGGATATTTGTATACTGTTGCCAGTTATAAGGTTTATGTTAGTGATGTTTTAATAATGAGTTTGGTAATTATTATTTTTTCATACATTAATATAAAAGGATTGAAGGTGAGTTCGAAAGTTCAAAATATAATGAGTTTTTTACTGGTTATTATAGTTTTTTTATTAGTTTTTTTTGTAGGATATAAGAGTGATTTAAAAGTATTTCAAAAGAATTATTTAGAAAATTATAGTTTTTCTTTTAAAGAGATTTCAACGGTAATCTCAATAGTCCCATTTTTATTTGTTGGTTTTGATGTGATTCCACAAGTAGCAAGAGAATTGAAGTTTAAAGCACATAGGGCAACACTGTTAGCCCTGATATCAATATTAATTGGAGTTTTTATATATGCAGGTTTAAATCTTGTAGCAGGATTTAGTTTTTCTCGAGAACAAGCCATTCAAACAAATTGGGCAGTAGCAGATTCTGTTATTAGTAAATTAGGATATGTAGGTTTTTCAATTATGTTGGTTGCTTTGTGGGCGGCTATAACAGGTGGAATAAATGGTTTTATGATTGCGAGTAGCAAACTAATTGCTTCACTTTCACAAAAAGGTATAATGGATAAAAAATATAGCAAAAAAAATGCAAATGATGTATATCCGTATGCAATAATTTTTGTAGCAGTTGTGAGTTTAATTGCTCCATGGATTGGAAGAGAAGTTATTTTGTATATCGTAGATATGGCAAGTGTTTTGGCAGCAGTTGCTTATGGGTATGTTAGTTATATTAGTTACAAAAATTCTAAAGTAAAATATGTCAAGATATTATGTTTTGCTGCAATGATTGTATCAATAGGATTTATATTATTATTACTATTTCCTTATTCGCCTGCAATGTTAAAGATGCCTGCACTAATATTTTTAATATTGTGGACAGTGTTTGGTATAATTGTATACTATAATCATACTACCAGCTAAAAAAGAAATAATTTATATTTAGATCTTTGTTCTATAAAAACTAGCTACAAATATTTATTTTATAAAGTTATATTTTCATATAAAAAAAGAGGTAATAAATATGAGCCGAACCCCAAAATCCGGAATAGGGATGGAGGGGTTTTTTCATGCCAAAATACACAAAAGAATTAAAAACAAAGTAGTGCCTCTTTTTTATTTATTGAATTTATTATTTTGAAAGAATAATAAAAAAGAGGTTACCGATTATTATTTGATAATCACAAAAAAATATTTTACTTGATTATTATATCTTGAAAGCTAAGCGATTTTTCCTTGAGAAGAATATTGAGAATATTTCTTTAAAAGTAGTACTCCTTAATTTTTTTAAGAAAAATATAGAAAAGTAATTATCAATGGACTGTAGTGTGTGTAAAGATACTATTAAAAAACGTAATAAGGATAAGTAGAATTATAGTTATAGTTGTGGTAGAATTGTTTATTGAATAGAAGGAGGTTTGCATGGATAATTTTGCTAAGAAAATATCAAATGTATTTTTGTGGATAATGAATATAGCTTTAATAGTTATGGGTATAATTTTATCATTTTCATTGTTAATAGAAACTAAAGAGATTGTGATTCAAACTATGAAATTTTTAAATGGAGATGGAAATTATCAAAGTTTGATAGAAGAAATTGTAATTTTCTTTTTATACTTTGAGTTTATTGCGTTAATAGTGAAATATTTTAAAAATAACTATCATTTTCCATTAAGATACTTCATTTATATTGGAATAACAGCGATAGTAAGACTTATTATAGTTGAACATAATGAGCCTGAAAGTGTTTTAATTTGGGCTGGAGCTATTTTACTTTTAATAATAAGTTTAGCAATAGCGGAAAAATTTATAAGAAATGATTAGAAATAAAATCACTCTTTTATGTATTAATGATCAATAATAAAAAATAGGAATAACTTAAAAAATAGATTTTTATGAAATCATTATTCTTAAGTTACTCCTATTTTTTAAATCTTTCTGTGAAGTTAATTTTGAAACAGATAAAATTTTGCTTTTGTATATATTTAGTAAAATTTTGTTATTATTTTAGACGTTCAAGTTAATATTGGAAAATTTTATAAAGATCAGTTATTTAACCGTATATTTGCCAGTTTTATAATCTATGGTTACACCTTTTTGGTAGTTATAAATAAATACGTTATATTTAATGCTAGCTCCACTGTCTTCAACTGACATAGCCTCCATTATGACACCTTGGGCTACCAAGTCATTATCTTTATAAACAGGAGTTACACGATAACGAACATGTTTTTTAGTATTTTTAACGTAGTCTGCTACTTGATTTTCAAATGGAATCATGTTTAAATTCATAAATCGAGTACCAGTCATTAAATTTTTTTCATTAGCATTCTCACCGGCTAGTTGGAATGCAATTAGATGTGAACGATCATAAACATGGGAACCTCTATTGCTTTGCCAACCGCTAGGACGAACTTTTGATATTTCTTCACGTTTTTCAGTTGGCATAAGATCAACTCCAATAATAGCGTTAGCTTGACCAACACGTCCAAGTTTATCAAGATTACTATAATTTTCAAACGAAGAAGTTGATAAATCTTCTTTGCTAAAATAAGGATTATTATTATTTAGAACTTTATATTTATTATTGTCTGATGCTTCATTTTCTTTAGGTGCTGAGAGTGAATTTATAACATCTTGGGGAATAGCTGATGTACTAGAAAAAGTAGTTTGACTAGTTGAAGTAGAATGTGATTTATTGTAAGTATATCTACTAATAATAAATGCAACAAGAACAACTATTATGATAGAAATAATTGAAAAAAATGACAAATTTTGTTTTTTCTTTTTTGCCATATTACCTCCTAAAAAATAAATTTATATTAATAAAAAATAAAACATTAATCAATGTAGTTGAATTAAATACACTTATGAACAAATAGATTAGTATAATTTATTATTTTTTAAAGTAGTTAATTCCCATAGCATCTTTTACTTCATCAAGTGTTTTGGCTGCAACACGTTCTGCTTTTTCACTTCCAGCTTTTAGTATATTATAAACTTCAGCTTTATCTTTCGCAAATTCTTCACGACGAGTACGAATAGGTTTTAAGTATTCTTGCATAACTTCATTAAGACGCTTTTTAAGTTTTACGTCTCCTAGGCCGCCACGACTGTAATGTTCTTTAAGTTCAGCAATTTCATCGGATCTAGAATCAAAAATATCAAGATATTTAAAAACAACATTTCCCTCTACTTGCCCAGGATCTTCTACACGGATATGATTAGGATCGGTGTACATTTTCATAATTTTAGCTTTAATATTTTCTTCACTATCTCCAAGATAGATTCCATTGTTAAGACTTTTACTCATTTTTCCTTGTCCATCAATTCCAACTAAACGTGCATGATTTTTTGGTGGAAGAACTATTTCAGGAAGTACAAGAACTTCTTTGTTGTAAGTCCTATTGAAATCTCTAACAATTTCGCGAGTTTGTTCAATCATTGGTTTTTGATCTTCTCCAACAGGAACATGAGTTGCCTTAAATGCAGTTATATCTGCAGCCTGACTTACTGGATATGTGAAAAAACCGGCTGGGATACTTTCTCCAAATTTTTTGTCGTTAATTTCTTGTTTAACAGTAGGATTACGTTGTAATCTTGATACTGTAACTAAATTCATATAATACATATAAAGTTCTGCAAGTTGAGGAATTTGTGATTGAATAAATATTGTTGTTTTTGTAGGATCAATTCCGACGGCAAGGTAGTCTAGTGCGACTTCAGTGATATTCTCGATGACTTTTCCAGGATTATCAGCATTGTCAGTTAATGCTTGTTGATCTGCAACCATAATAAATATTTCTGTATCATCTTCATTTTGTAATTTAACTCTATTTTTTAAAGAGCCAACATAGTGGCCTAGGTGAAGTTTTCCTGTAGGTCTATCTCCAGTTAAAATAATTTTTGTCATAAGTGGGTAAACTCCTTTAAAATAAAATTTAATAATTTCTCTTAATTATATCACATTATTACAAAAGTTTGTTGAATAAACTCAAAAACTTATATTAAAAAAAATATTTAGTGTTTTAGTTTTTAAAAAGTAATTTTTATATTATAATATAGTGTAAAGGAATAAGTTTAATTTTAAGGAGATTAGTAATGATATACATAGAATCAAAAAGCAATGATCCACGCTATAACACAGCATTGGAGTTTTATGCATTTAACGAACTTGCAAAAAAGGACGATGTATTTATGTTATGGATTAATGAACCATGTATAGTGGTTGGAAAAAATCAAAATACAACAGAAGAAGTTAATCAGAAGTTCTGTGATGAAAATGGAATAAAAATAGTTCGTCGTGTAAGTGGCGGTGGAGCTGTTTATCATGATTTGAACAATTTAAATTATACAATTATTTCTAACGGAAGAAGCGGAGAAGAATTTGACTTTAAATCATTTTCTCAACCAGTAATCGATGCGTTAGCATCATTAGGAGTTAAGGCAGAATTTACAGGAAGAAATGATTTAGAAATTGATGGAAGAAAATTCTGCGGGAATGCACAATATGTTCGTGCAGGAAGAATTATGCATCATGGATGTTTGATGTTTGATGTCGATACGACTGTTTTAGCAGATGCACTAAAAGTTTCAAAAGATAAAATAGAATCTAAGGGAATAAAATCTGTTCGTTCTCGTGTAACGAATATCAAAAATCATTTACCTAACAAAGATATGACTGTGGGGGACTTTGTTGAAGCACTGAAAAAATATATGAGTGAAAAATATGAAATGGTAAGTTTCGTTGCAACAGAGGAAGATGAAAAAGCTATTCTAAAAATTCAAGAAGAAAAGAATAATTCTTGGGATTGGGTATATGGTAAAAATCCTGATTTTAATATTAAACGTAACAGAAGATTAAAAACTGGAAAAATAGAAGCTAATATTATGGTAGAACAAGGTGTTATCACAAGTATTAAATTCTTTGGGGATTTCTTCGGAGTTATGGATGTAGAAGATATTGCTAAAAAACTGGTGGGGATTAAATACCAAAAAGAGGATATAAAAAATATATTGGAACGAATAGATATAAATTCATATTTCTTAGGTGCAACATTAGAAGAAGTACTAGATATTCTAGTTGATTAATTTATAAATTTAGGAGGAAGGTTATGATTTTAACAACAACACAAAATGTACCCGGAATGGAAATAATAGAATATAGAGGACTGGCAACAGGGGAGATAGTTGCTGGTATTAACTTTTTGAAGGATATTGGGGCAGGGTTCAGAAATTTTTTTGGCGGACGTAGCCAAGGATATGAAGAAGAAATAATTAAAGCACGTACAGAAGTGTTGAAAGAACTGGAAGAGCGTGCTGAAACTATGGGTGCTAATGCTGTAGTAGGTATTAGAATAGATTTTGATGGTCTAGGTAGTGATGGAAGTAATATGCTTCTTGTAACAGCGACCGGTACTGCAGTAGTTGTAAGATAGGCGAATATAGTATATAATAGAGTACAGTATTGTTAAAAGGAAGGATATAAAAATGAAAAAAATATTTAATTTCAGAAAGATTTTTTCTGTTTTACTTTTAGTTGTTGCATTAGTTACATCTGTAGTTTTTGTATCAGGGTGTAGTAAAAATGATGATGCGTCAAATAATTCTAATTCACAAACTTCAACTTATCAAGTAAGTAAAGAGGAAAAAGACTATTTAAATAAACGTTTTACCGATTTATCAAAAGTAAATAATGAAGTTGTTGCTTATATTTATGCTCCAGGAACTGATTTAGATGAGCCAGTGGTACAAACAAATGATAACGAAACATACTTAGATAAAACTTTTGAAGGTGGACATGCACCATATTTAGGAACAGTATTCATGGATATGGATAATAAAAAAGATTTTGGTGATAGATTAACTTGGTTATTTGGGCATGCAAGAGGAAGTAAAGTGGGAGATCACCGTATGTTTAATGACGTAAACTTTTATGATAAACAAGATTATATGGATAAACATAAATATGTAGTGGTAGAAACACCAGAAAGAAAGTATTATTATGAAGCAGCATTTTTAACAATAGTACCAGAAACAACATCGTTTTATCGTTTAGATTTTGAAAATGATGAAGATTTCTTAAATCAATTAACTAATGTTAAAAAAGATGCAAAAACTAAAAATGATAATGTAAAACTAGATGGAAAAGATAAATACTTGGTATTATCAACTTGTCGTGAGGAAGATGAAACTATAAGATCTAATTTATATCTTCGTCAAATTCCAGATAACGAAATGAATGATTTTATAGCCAAACACAAAGATGAATTAAAATATGTAGCAACTAGATAATAGAAAATATTATGAAGTAAAATAAGAAATAACCTAAATGGTTATTTCTTATTTTTTATTATGCTAAATTATATTTAGGCATAGTTTTAAATTCTCTCACCAAAAAGAACAATGAAACTGAAAATGAACAAAGGTCTGTAATTGGTGTAGCATAAATAATTCCATCAATTCCATATAAATGTGAAAGAATGAGTAGCATAGGTAATAATATTATAAGTTGTTTAGTTAAAGCTATCGTAACTCCAATTTTTGGTTTTCCTATTGCAGCAAAAAATGTTGAACTAGAAATTTGGATACCATTAATAAATGTAAATAGTAAGAAAAATCTCATATACTTAACAGCAAAATCAAAATAAAGTTCATTACCATTTCCAAAAACGCTAACTATTTGTTTAGGAAAAATTTCAAAAATTAAAAAGAAGGAAACAGAAATTATTACGGCATATTTTATCATATAACGCATAGTTTCACGAACTCTTTCGTACTTTTTAGCACCATAATTGAAACCGAAAATTGGTTGAGCACCTTGAACTAATCCTATTATAATAGAAACAAAGATTATATTTATTTTTGCAACAATGCCTGCAACTGCTATAGGAATATCATTTCCATAAACAGATTCAGCCCCATGTATATTTAATAAATTATTCGTTACGATTTGGATAATCATATTAGAACCTTGAAAGACAAAGGAAGTCATTCCAAGAGAAACTGAGATTTTTAATAATGAGAATTTTGGAATAAAATCTTTTTTCTCAAATTTAACACTTTTAAATCTAGGGAAGTAAAATAATAAAATCATTGCTGAAATAAATTGACTTATTACTGTTGCCCAAGCAGATCCTGCAATTCCCCATCCGAAACCAAAAATAAAAATGGGATTTAATATTATATTAAGTACAGCACCAATAACGATAGAAATCATAGAATATTTTGGGCTATTATCGGACCTAACAATAGGGTTTGTACTGATAGAAATTAGTAAAAATGGAATACCTAAAGAAGTAATTCCTGCAAAAGTCATCGCATATTCTAGAATTTCTTCAGTAGAACCAAATGCGTACATCAATGGTTTTAAAAAGATATGAATTAAAATTGTAAGAATAATTCCAATAATAATTAATGATGATACGGAAGTACCTACAACAGATTTCGCTTTTTCAGAATTACCACGCCCTAATTCTAAATTAAAATTAGAAGCAGCTCCAATTCCAATCGTTAACCCCACTGTTAAGCAAATAGTTGTAATTGGAAATGCAACATTAGTGGCGGCATTTCCTAAATAACCAACACCTTGTCCAATAAAAATTTGATCAATAATACTATAAAGTGAGTTAATAATATTTGCAGTAATAGCTGGCCATGCAAGTGATATTAATAATTTTTTAATACTTTTCTCTCCGAGTGGATTTTTCATGGTAGAATTTGTCATATATTTTCCTCCAATAATTATTTAGTAACTTTATTTAATAGAATATATAAAGTTTTTATCTCTTCTGATGTTAGATTTTTTAAAACATTTTGTTCACCATTTATAATTAAATGCTCATGAGTAGAAATAACATTTTTACCTTTATCGGTTAAAAATAAAGTGTAAGAACGACGATCTAGTTCGCCTCTTGAACGTATAACAAATCCTTTTTCTTCTAATACATCTATATTTCTACTTATGATATTTTTATCTTTTCTACTTATTTCAGCAAGTTTAGCTTGAGTAACACCTTCATTTTCAGAAATATAAAGTAAAACTATAAAATTTCCATGAGTAATTCCAATTTCAGAAAAAGTATGTTTGGAATAATTTTTTATTTTATCTAAAATAGTTACAAGTTTATAACCTAAAGTGTCTTTTAACAAAAAAACTCCTCCTCTAAAAAATAATATACTTTATATATTATATACTTAATATACTATTTGTCAATAAAAAAAGAAGAATTTTAATTTTACTAATTCAAAACTATTTGACTTTTCAAATTAGTAGATCATTTATTTCTTCTTTTTTTTTTAAAATTATAAGCTAATGTTCACGGCCGCCAGTGACTTTAATATCTTCTTTTAGGTAATAGTGTGCAGAAGTTTTTATAATAATTTTTAATGCTTCAATTATGGTGTCTAACTTCATAAAAGGTGTATTAGGTTTATTTTGAACTTGTTCTTCAATATAAGGAATATGGATGAATCCTGTTGTTATATTTTTAAATTTTTTGCTTGC
Organism: Gemella cuniculi DSM 15828; assembly: GCF_000425665.1. Taxonomy (GTDB): domain Bacteria; phylum Bacillota; class Bacilli; order Staphylococcales; family Gemellaceae; genus Gemella; species Gemella cuniculi. The sequence goes on along the minus strand of NZ_AUDW01000008.1, from coordinate 8,203 downwards.
AAGATATAGACTTTCGTACATTATATGATTGCAAACGAATGTACCAGCTGTGTTGGAGACGGCCGCAGGTATGTTATTAATATTAAGATTTTCTACTATTGCTTTAATAGGAAGAGTAGAAAAGTAAGCATTATCCCCATCGTATCGAATAATTTCGTCAATAGGAGTATTATTTTTATTATCCCCAATTCGAGCATCATCAATATTTATTGCAACTCGTTCAACGGTTATTTTACTTCGACCACCAGCCTGTCCGACACAAATAACAATATTTGGATTGAAATCTTCAATATTTTTTTCCAAAATTTTAGAGCTTTCTTTAAAAACAGTTGGTAAAGTTATCTTTTTTATTTCGATATTACCAAGTTTATTTGGTAATTCTTGAACGGTTAAATTTGATGGATTAAGATTTTCACCACCAAAACTATCAAACCCAGTAACTAAAACTTTCATAGTTTATAACCTCCATTAGTATTATTGGTATAGCTGACATTTTTTATAAGTACAAATAATATTATAAAATAGTTTTGTTTGTTTGAAAATAGTAATTGAAAATTTTATTTTTAAATTTAATTTAAAATTGTATTTCAAAAATAAAAATGATATGATAGTTAGAACAGGGGTGATATTTTTGTCAAGAGAAGAAAAATTGAGGACTATTATTAGTACTATTGACAGTTCGGAGTATAGTAATAATAAAAAAGATGATATAGAAATAGATTGTAAGATAAAAACTTATAGAGAGGCAAAAGATTTTTGGTTAGCTTCTACTTACTCAAAAAAAAAATATGCAGATTATAAACCATTTCAATTTGTTGATGGGGAAGGTGTAAGATGTTCAATTTACCTTAGCGGTTGCCTGTTTGCTTGCAAAGAATGTTTTAATGAAAGTATTCAAAATTTTAATGCAGGTAAAGAATATACGCAGGAATTAGAAGATGTAATAATTAGAGATTTAAAAAATTCTTATGTTCAGGGGTTGACTATTTTAGGAGGAGAACCATTTTTAAATACTCAAGTAGCATTATCTCTAGTAAAAAGAGTTAGAAAAGAATTTGGTAATAATAAAGATATATGGATTTATAGTGGTTATACCTATGAGCAACTTCTTGAAGGGAGTGAAGATAAAAAGGAATTGTTATCATTATGTGATGTTTTAGTTGATGGTCCATTTATAATAGCGTTAAAAGATCTTAGTTTGAAATTTAGAGGGAGTAGTAATCAGCGCATAATAGATTTAAAAAAATCAACAAAAGATAATGTGGTATTATATCTTAGTTAAAATGGTAATAGTTGATTTACAAGCAAAAAAGTTAAAAGATATAATAAAAATGTAAAAATAAGAGTTTTATTTATTATCATTTATTTTAAAGAATATTTTAAGAATAGAATAGTATGTATATAGAACCAGAAAATTTATTTTCGTTCTATATACTTTTTTTGTATTATTGATTTTTCAAACAAAAAGTAGTCAGAAATTAATTCAGAGATAAATTAAAGAAAAATATTTTTGACCAAAAATATTTTTTCTGATAAAATAGATTTTTAGTATTAGAGATTTTTAATATCTCCAATTAGTTTTTTTAATATAGAGAGGAGTCTTTTAAGTGGAGAATATTTTTCAAATTTTTAAAAATGATTTGAAAGAAGTTTTTAGAAAAACAAATACTTGGATTATTATAATAGGTTTAGTTATCTTACCTTCAATGTATGCATGGCCAAATATTTTAGCTTCGTGGGATCCTTATGGACATGCAAATAATATTAAGGTGGCTGTTACTACAGAAGATCTTGGTGCAGAGGTAGAAGGTAAAAAAATAAATTTAGGAGAAAATCTTGTAGAGGGATTAAAAAATAATAAAAGTTTAGATTGGCAATTTGTTAATACAAAAAAAGAAGCGGAAGATGGTGTGAAAATTGGTGATTATTACGCAAGTATAGTAATTCCAAAAAATTTTAGTGAAGATATAACATCTGTTACTAGAGGAACGCCTAAAAAAGCAATAATAGAATATACAGTTAACGAAAAAATTAATGCAATTAGTCCTAAAATAACTAATAGTGGGGCATCAGCTATTGCTAATAACATTAGTAAATCGTTTGTTGAGACGGCTAATGGAGTTATTTTTGAAAAAATGCATGAAGCTGGAATCGAATTTGAAGAAAATCTTCCTTCAATAGAAAAAGTAAAAAATGAGATTTTAAAACTTAACTCACATTTTAATGGTTATGAAAGTTCTTTGACAGAACTTATTGGGAAAGTAGAGCATGGCCAAAGTATTTTAAATACTGTACAAAAAACTTTACCTGTGATAGATAGTGTTGCAACCAATAGTATTATGATTGCTCAAAAGGCAGATATTACAATAAACAATATTGAAAGTTTTAACGAGAGATTAGTTCCAAAAATAAATGAACATTTAGAATCTATTCAAGAAGTATCAAAACTAGCTAATGAGATTGCAAAAGACTTTCGAGAAAAACCGAGTAAAAAAGATGATCTAAAATCTCAAATGCAAGCTCTGAATAATAGATTTGATATCAGTCTTCAAAGATTAGACATAGTAAAAAATATTTTTGAATATTTTAATAATCTATCGGATGAGAATGTATTTTTTGTACAGTTAGAAAAAATAAAATCACTACGTGATGGTATAACAAAACTTAGCGAATTAAATACTACATTATATAATAATATAGAACATTATGATGAAATTGCAGATGAATTAAAAGAAAAATTTGTAACGAATACTCAGAATGTTAATGAGTTGGCAACTAATTTTGAAAATGGTTTGAATGATGAAGTAGCACCACTCATAAAAACAGTATTAGAAAAAGCTGATGCAAAAATTAATGGAATAAATGATATAATTAATAATGCACAAGGACAACTACCATACGTTTCTGAAAAATTATCAGAAACAGAAATAAAAATAAATGACGCACATAATAAACTTTTAAAATTGCAGTCACAGATGCCAACAATAAAAGAAAAACTAGGAAAGCTAACAGAAGAAATTAAAAAAGCAGAAAGTGAAATAGATTCGAACACGATATTTAATTTATTAAAAGTAGACTATAAACAGCAAGCAGAATTTTTTGCAAATCCAGTAAGTTTGCAAGAAAATAAACTATATCATATCGAAAACTACGGTTCAGCAATGACACCATTTTATACAGTATTGTCTATTTGGGTGGGAGCACTTCTTATGTCTTCACTTTTAACTACAAAAGTAGAAGATGAAGAGAATAAGTATAAGCCTTATGAAAAATATTTTGGTCGTGGATTATTGTTTGTGATAATTTCGTTATTCCAAACTTTAGTAGTTACATTAGGAGATATGTACTTATTAGGGACGCAGGCAGTTTCCCCATATAGATTCGTATTTTATGGTTTATTAATTGCATTACTATTTTCTTCTATTATATATACGATAGTTTGTATTTTTGGAAATGTAGGTAAGGCGATATGTATTATACTTTTAGTACTTCAAATTGGAAGTTCGGGAGGTACATTTCCAATTCAGATGACTTCAAATTTTTTCCAAATCTTATATCCTAAAGTTCCGTTTACGTATTCAATAAGACTTCTTCGTGAAGCAGTAGGTGGCGTTTATATTCCAGCAGCTCAAAGGGATATGAAAATACTCTTTATTTACTTGATTATAGTATTAATAGGTGGGGCAGTATTAGTGAGTTTAAAAGCAAAATCAAAAAAATTAAGTGAAGAAAAAGCAAAATCAAAATTATTTTTATAGTTTTTGATATTTAATAAATGATCTATAGTGAATGACTTTAAAACATAGCGTAGTGAAAAAATATGTACATTTGAACTTATTAGTACGAGTGAGTATATAGATTATTTTGTATCATTATTACCGAGGAAATTATATATAGTGGACGAATAGGAAAGAAAATAATAACCTTAATCAGAGTGCTTAGTAACTCTGATTTTTTCTCATGCATGAAAAAAAATAAAAATTATGTTATAATTGTTTAAATATAAACCTTAAAGTAGAGGAAGAACTATGACTAGAACATTAGATAGAACCAAAGACATTTTTTTGGATACGATGCTTTTGGGGAATGAAATTTTAATAAAAAAAATAAAGACTACTAATAAAAGAAAAATAACGGTAGTATTGGCTGCTTTTAGAAGTGTAACGAGTTTTGCTAATACAATAGTAGATCTTTTCAAACAAAGTTTTAAAGATATTGAAATTTTGGTTGTTGATGATTCGTCAGGACAAGATATAGAGGAATTTATTTCTGTAAATGATGATATTAAGATAAATTACATAAAAAAACAACTTGGCTCTAATTCTTCAGCAAAAAATTGTGCATTAGATTTTGCCAAGGGAGATTATATTATTTTTATAGAGGAAAATGTAAGGTTAGAACCTAATTATTTAGAAAGTTTATATTCTCTTGCTTCGGTGCATTCGTTAGATATAGCTATGCTAACAAGAAGAGGGTATACTTGTTCTTTAGCAGAAAGAGTTACAACAGGTTCTGAACATTTGGTAAAAGAAATAGCTCTCTTGAAAAGTGATTTAGATTATAACTTGACATCGTGTATGTTCAAAAAAAAATTTCTTGATGTATATAACTTGAGATTCCAAGAAGATATGCTTTCTTTAGAGAATTTATATTTTAAATTAAAAGCTTTTGATTTTGCGACAAAAGTGTGTCAAAGTGCAAGGGTAGGCTATAGAGAAATTCAAGAAAAAAAATCTATTCGCAATCAAGCTATGATAGAGGCTTCAACAAGGAGAATAATGATAGCAACAAAAAAAATTGAAGAGTTTAAAGTTGGGAAAAAATATGAATCTAGTTTAAATTTACTATGTGGATATTTACTTTTTGATGTTTTAAGAATGTATGAAAATATGTCAGAAGAAACAGAACTTTTAGAATTAATAAAATCAAAAAAAGAATATTTTGCAAGTGATAGTTTTGTTAATAGAACTATGATTAATATGTCACCAATTTTATTTGCAAATCACTTAAATAGGAAAGAAAGGATTTAATATGAGAAGAATTTTACATAATGTATTTTCGTATACCTTTATATCTTTGTTTACAGTCGCATTGATATGGGCTTATGTTGCTCCTTTTGTTTATGAGAGAATACTTAATCCTTTGGCACTTCTTTTGGGAGTTCCTGTAGTTTTTATTATTTTTATATATGCAGTGAAGAAAATATTAGCTACTGATGAAAAGATACTTCCGAAGTATAATAGGATAATTGTGATTGTTTATTTGATATTCCAAGCGATAATTTTATCAATGGATACATTAAATTTTTCAGATGGTGCGGAAATAGAAAACGAAGCACATTATATGTTGAACTATGGAAGGTTTTCAGGAGAAAGGTATTTTTTAGTTTATCCGAATAATATTAATCCAACAATAATTTTGTATTGGATATATAGAATTGCAAATTTCTTACATATCTCGGAAGTGTGGGCTTTGCACATCTTTTGTTTTGCAATAACTTCACTAACTATGTATCTAACTTTCAAAACAGCAGGGAAACTATTATCAAAACAAAAACAAACGATTATCTTTGGATTAATGTTACTTTATATTCCATTTCAAATGTATAGCTTGTTTTACTATTCAGACAGTTTGATGGTAGTTATGGTTGCATTAATAATATATGTATTAATACCATCTGATGGAAGTTTTATTTTCAGAGCGAAACATATAGTTGCGGTAGCAGTTTTAGTGGCTTTTGGTTGGAACTTGAGATCCAATATTATAATTATTATTCCTGCATTAATAATTTATCTGTTATTTTTTAAATGGTATAAGAATTTAATTCTACTTATTGTTACATTTGGAATATCTTTTGTTTTATTTGGCAAGGGATTTGATATGCTTTGGAATCATTATGGATTCATTCAAGATGCTGGATATAGATTCCCTATGATGCATTGGGTAATGATGGGAATGAGTATTCAGGGAGGAAGTTATAACTGGCAAGATTTCCAATTTACTTATCTTAGTCAAAATAAAGCGGCGGATGATTTTGGCTTATTTTTTAATCGAGTAACACATAGACCATTGTTTTTGAACTTATTAATGATAGTGTTAAAAATTCGTGGTAATTGGAGCGATGGTTCTATAAACTATACGAATGGGACAAGAGCATTACGTGGTGGAGATGGTTTCTTATGGCAATTATTCTATGGTAGTAATAATAGTTTCTTCATTTATATCTCACAGATGATTTATGTAGTTATTCTTTTTGGAATGGTGTACTATATTTATAAACGACGAAAAGAATACATAACATCATGCTTTTTATTCCAAATAATAATTTTTGGTGTGTTTATGTTTCATCTGATTTGGGAAGCAAAACCTAGATATGTTTATGCATGGATGCCAATAATTTTTATTTTAGGTGCAAAAGGATTAATATTATTTGCCGAAAGATACGAGACAACAATTTTTGATAAATATAAGAAAAAATTGTATATTGCATTTGGAATCGTTTTTGCACTCCAGATAGGGAGTGATAGTTTTTTAAGACCATCTTATTCAATGAACTTGGACTATGACTCAAGAGTTATTAATGGAATAAGTATTTATGCGACAGATAATTATTTGAGAGACGGAATAGTTAGAGTAAATAAAGATACCGAAGTAGAACAAACTTTTAAAGCTACAAGAGGCTTTAATTATATTAGGGGATACATATCATCATATGATGAAAAAAATAACTCAAAGTATAAAGTTGAGATAATTGATAAAAAAGAAAATAAGGTGGTAAGAGAACATACGTTCATTTACAGAGAGCTTTATTGGGAAATACCACTACAAACTTATACATTACGTTGGTATTTCGATGATTTACCAGCAGGGGATTATTCTGTAAAATTTTCTCAAGTAGAAAGTGATAATAATGGAAGTATTGTAATATCAAGTGTTCCTAATGAGTTAGTTGATATGTATACAGCAGGGAAATTGTACATAAATGGTGTAGATCAAAACAAAAAAGATTTATCCCTACAAATAGGGCATAGATATAAAAAATTATGGTGGTATTAATGTGAAACACTAAAATTTTAAAAAGTTAGTGTTTCAATAATATTTATTAATAATGCAGAAATGTTTGAAAAAGAAGCGATTGAATGTGTATAAATTTAGAAAAATCAATTTTAATTGTTAAAAAAGGTAAAACTATGATATAATTAGGTCAGATTAAAATAGGAGTATAAAGGTTATGACAAATATTTATGATAAAGCAAATGAATTTGAAAGAGCATTAAGAGAAAGTGAAGAGTATAAAGCATCAATTTCAGCTTCAGAAGCATTATATGCAGATGCAGAAGCGAAGGAATTATATACAGAATTTGTAGCAACTCAAAAAAAATTGATGGAGGGTGCTCAAACAGGTGAACAACCGTCAGAAGAAGAATTAAAATCATTTGAAGAAATTCAACAAAAATTAATGGGGAATACTAAGTTTTTAGAATTTGTACAAGTTCAACAAAAATTACAATTTTTAATTGAAGATTTGAATAAAATAATGTATAAACCTTTAGATGAATTATTTGAAAAATATGGAAATCAATAATAATTATTAATAAAAAAACTAGAGATAAATTTTTATCTCTAGTTTTTTTATTAATAATTTAAAATATAGGTTAGCAGAAAGTAAGAGATAGGTAGCACAATTAAAAAATAAATATAATGAATAAATAAGAATTACTTAAGAAATATTTTAATTTTTTCTAAGAGGTATTTAATTTTAATGTTGTATACTTTAGTCAACAAGAAAAAATAAGGAGAATAATTTATGCAAAACAAACTTAGAAATTTAAATAATGAAAAACGTACTAAGTGGTCGATTAGACGCCTTAGTGGAGTAGGAGTTGCTTCAGTAATTGTAGCGAGTAGTTTAGTGGGGACTGCTGCCGAAGTAAAAGCAAATGATGCGAAAGTTAATAAAATTGCTGAAATGAAAGAAGCAAAAGAAACTATAAAAACCCAAAGTATCGATGATATTAATAAAAAGTTAGAGATGACAATGACAGGAAAAACCTCTAAAAAATCTGATATGATGTCTGAAAATGTTAAAACAGAAAAAAAAGAAGCAGACAAAGTAATGGAAGCAAAACCACAAAGTAAAGATAAAAGTTCTAAAAAAGATATGAATCATAAAAATAATGAAAATGGAGTTACCAAAGTAGAA
>NZ_AUDW01000007.1 GCF_000425665.1 Gemella cuniculi DSM 15828 | reverse complement strand
TACCCATACCGAACACAGAAGTTAAGCTCTTTAGCGTCGAATGTAGTTGGGTTTACGCCCTGTGAGACTAGAACGTTGCCAGGCTTTTGAGGAGGTTTAGCTCAGCTGGGAGAGCACTTGCCTTACAAGCAAGGGGTCAGCGGTTCGATCCCGTTAACCTCCACCATTTTTGCCGGCCTAGCTCAGTTGGTAGAGCAACTGACTTGTAATCAGTAGGTCGGGGGTTCAAGTCCTCTGGCCGGCACCATTTAATATTTAGAGCCATTAGCTCAGTTGGTAGAGCATTTGACTTTTAATCAAAGGGTCGAAGGTTCGAGTCCTTCATGGCTCACCATTCTTTTGCGGGTGTGGCGGAATTGGCAGACGCACTAGACTTAGGATCTAGCGCCTCACGGCGTGGGGGTTCGACTCCCTTCACCCGCACCATTCTTTATTCGCGAAAGTAGTTCAGGGGTAGAACATCACCTTGCCAAGGTGAGGGTCGCGGGTTCAAATCCCGTCTTTCGCTCCAATATAGTTAATATAGTGCCGGGGTGGCGGAACTGGCAGACGCACAGGACTTAAAATCCTGCGGTAGAAATACCGTACCGGTTCGATTCCGGTCCTCGGCACCATTATATTAGCGCCCATAGCTCAATTGGATAGAGCGTTTGACTACGGATCAAAAGGTTAGGGGTTCGACTCCTCTTGGGCGCGCCATTAAAAATATTAACGGGAAGTAGCTCAGCTTGGTAGAGCACTTGGTTTGGGACCAAGGGGTCGCAGGTTCGAATCCTGTCTTCCCGACCATTTTAAAAAATTATTAGGGGCCTTAGCTCAGCTGGGAGAGCGCCTGCTTTGCACGCAGGAGGTCAGGAGTTCGATCCTCCTAGGCTCCACCATTATATTTGAATTTTATGCCATTATTGGCGGCGTAGCTCAGCTGGCTAGAGCGTACGGTTCATACCCGTAAGGTCGGGGGTTCGATCCCCTCTGCCGCCACCAATAATTGAAAGTGAATTCTTTAGGAACACGGACTCTTAGCTCAGTTGGTTAGAGCTATCGGCTCATAACCGATCGGTCGCAGGTTCGAGTCCTGCAGAGTCCACCATATTAAGGAGGAATACCCAAGTCCGGCTGAAGGGATCGGTCTTGAAAACCGACAGGAGTGTAAAAGCTCGCAGGGGTTCGAATCCCCTTTCCTCCTCCATTTTTATTATCGCGGGATGGAGCAGTCTGGCAGCTCGTTGGGCTCATAACCCAAAGGTCGATGGTTCAAATCCATCTCCCGCAATTCTTTTATTAGCTGGTCCCGTGGTGTAGCGGTTATCACGCCTGCCTGTCACGCAGGAGATCGCGGGTTCGATTCCCGTCGGGACCGCCATTTTTTTATGTAAATTTTAATAATGCCTCGATAGCTCAGTTGGTAGAGCAATGGATTGAAGCTCCATGTGTCGGCAGTTCGACTCTGTCTCGAGGCACCATGTTGCCGGCCTAGCTCAGTTGGTAGAGCAACTGACTTGTAATCAGTAGGTCGGGGGTTCAAGTCCTCTGGCCGGCATTTTTTTATTATATTTGGGAAGATAGCGAAGAGGCTAAACGCGACGGACTGTAAATCCGTTCCTTCGGGTTCAGTGGTTCGAATCCACTTCTTCCCACCATTTAGGGACGTAGTTTAACGGTAGAACAAAGGTCTCCAAAACCTTTGGTGTGGGTTCGATTCCTGCCGTCCCTGTTTATTTGAAAAGCACAGCTTTTAAAAAGCTGTGTTTTTTTGTTCTTGTAAATATAATAATTATGTTTATTCCTCTTATTTTTTAATTATTATTTAGGCTTTTAAATATATTTTTAAAAATAATTATCAGGAAATATTATATCTAATATCTTTAATATCTTGATTTAGTAATAAAATATTTCGGGAAATATTTTGACAAAATATAAAAAATATGATAAGGTATTACTGTATAAAAAGTGACATAAATAGGAGGGAAAATATGACAGAAAGTGTAAAGCCGTTTAGTAAATTATATGATTTAACGCATAGGGCAGAGAAGGTAGGAATTTCGGATGATGATGTGTTAAGAGAAATACAAATTGATAAAATAGTACCAAATAAGTATCAGCCTAGACGTGAATTTACAGAAGAAAAAATAAGAGAATTAGCTGAATCAATAAGACAAAATGGACTTTTACAATCCATTACAGTAAGAGATATGGGGAACGGATTTTATGAGCTTATTGCAGGGGAACGTAGATTAAGGGCGATAAAGTATTTAAATTTTCCTACAACAAAGGCAATAGTAAAAGAGCTTACAGAAGAACAAATGGCAACACTAGCTTTAATAGAAAATATTCAACGTGAGGAACTTACACCAATAGAGGAAGCATATGCTTATCAAGAGTTACTTAGTATAAATAATCTTACACAAGACGAGTTGGCTAAATCGTTAGGAAAAACGCAAGCTACAGTAGCTAATAAATTAAGATTATTAAAACTTAGCAATAAAGTAATTGATGCAATTAATTCTAAAAAAATTACAGAACGTCATGGGCGTGCTATGATTAAATTAGATAGCTATACCCAGGAAAAGATTTTAACACAAATTTTAACACAGAATTTAAATGTATCTCAAACTGAAGAAAAGATTGAAATATATTTAAAAACAAAAAAAGATGCAAAGGTTATTGACAATTCACAAATCAGTTATAATGCACAAAAAATAATAGCGAAATTGACAAAAGATATAGCTAAACTTGAGGAAAAATATGGAGTTAGTTTAAATAAAGAAGAAGAAGAAAATATGGAAAGCATTGTTGTAAAAATAACAGTGCCTAGATATATGAAAAGAGGTAAATAATGAAAATTTTAGCGATATGTAATCAAAAAGGTGGGGTAGGAAAGACCACTACATCAATAAATTTAGCAGCTTCGCTTGCACATTTGAAAAATAAAGTTTTGCTGATAGATACTGATCCACAGGCTAATGCAACAAGCGGAATAGGAGTGGATAAAAATGAGGTGAAAGAGTCTGTTTATAATATTTTAGTAGATGAAGTAGATATTAATGAAGTTATTTTAAAAACTTCATACGAAAATTTAGATATAGTTCCATCAAGTATTGCCTTAGCAGGTGCAGAGGTAGAATTAGTTTCGGCAATTAGTAGGGAACAAAGAATGAAAAATGCAATTTCTGAAATAGAAAATATTTATGATTATGTAATAATAGATTGTCCTCCTTCATTAGGATTGATTACCTTAAATTCTCTTACTGCAGCTGATGGAGTAATTATTCCTGTCCAAACGGAATACTACGCTTTAGAGGGATTGAGTCAACTTATGAATACTTTTAATATTGTTAGAAAACATTTAAATTCCAACCTTGATATTTTTGGGGTATTATTAACAATGACTGACAGTAGAACAAATATTTCTAATCAAGTTGGTGAGCAAGTAAGAGAACACTTTAAAGGCAAAGTTTTTGACACGGTTATTTCTAGAACTGTAAGATTAAGTGAAGCACCTAGTTTTGGAGAACCAATATTAGAATATGCAAAAAATTCAAATGGTGCTAAACAATATTTATCTTTGGCTAAAGAGGTGATTGAACGTGGCTAAAAAAATAGGTAAAGGACTTGGTCGTGGGCTAGATGCAATATTTGCAACAGAGAATGTAGAGCTTGTAGAAGATGGGGACAAAGTTTTAGAAATTCCTTTAGAGGAAATTAAGAAAAATCCATATCAACCTCGTACGATTTTTAGTGAGGAGAAATTAGAAGAACTAAAAGATTCTATAGAAAAAAATGGTTTGCTTCAACCTATTGTTGTAAAAAAAGCGGTAAAAGGATATTATATTATTGCAGGAGAAAGACGTTTTCGTGCTTTTGAACTTTTAAAAAGAAAAACTATTCCTGCTATTATTAAAGAATTAACAGACGAAGAAATGATGATTTTCAGTGTTCTAGAAAATTTGCAACGGGAAGATTTGTCAGCATTGGAAGAAGCCGAGAGTTATAGAAATCTTATGAACAAGATGGATTTTACCCAAGAAGAGCTTTCCAAAAAATTGGGTAAAAGTAGACCCTATATCGCAAACAGTTTGAGACTTTTAAAACTTCCAATGGAGATAAAAGAGAAATTAGCTAGTGGAGAAATTAGTACTGCACACGCAAGGACACTACTGGCATTGAAAACAAAAAAAGCTATGCTGGAAGTTTGTTCACGTGTTATTGAAAGAAAAATGTCTGTAAGAGAATTAGAGGAATATGTAGTAAAAATTACAGCACCGAAAGAAATTAAGAAAGTTAAAGAAAAAGATATTTTTATTGAAGAACAGGAAAATATTTTAAAAGAAAGATTAGGAACAATAGTTACGATAAAACAAAATCGAAGTCAAAAAGGTAAAATAGAAATTTTATTTAAAGACAATGATGAATTTGAGAGAATTTTGGCGTTGTTTAAGGAAGATTAGTAGATGAATTTCATTAATGAAAAAATTTTTAAACTATTTTATAACGGTGAGATATGGTTTAAAATCTTAGAAAAAGTTATTGTGATAATTGTTGTTGTTTTGATAGCAATACTAGCAGTAAGATTGCTGAATAAAATAATTGATTATGTTATGACAACAAGAGAGAACGCAAACAAAAAATTTAATATAAAAATCAATGAGAAACGTTCTGAAACATTGCATAAACTCGTTAAAAGTGCAATGCGTTATACAATTTATTTTATAGCATTTTTCCAAATTTTAGCAACACTTGGTGTTAATACGACGAGTATAGTAGCTAGTGCAGGGATTGCTTCAGTTGCAATTGGCTTTGGAGCACAAAGTTTAGTGAAAGATATTATTTCAGGATTTTTTATAATACTTGAAGGGCAGTTTGATGTTGGTGATAATGTGAAAATTTATAATCAAGGTGCTTTTATTGCTGGTGGTAACGTGCTTTCGCTTGGATTACGTTCTACTAAAGTACGTTCTAAGGGTGGAGAAATTTATTTTATTCCTAATGGTTCAATTAATCAGGTCATTAATTATTCTTTGACTTATAATTTAGCAGTTTGTGAGTTTCCAATTAGTATTCTTGATTCAATGGATAATTTAGAAGCAGAAGTACAGAGTATTTTGAATAAAGTAAACTTGAGTGAGGATTATAAGAAGTTTTTATATAAGAATGACAAATTACAAGTTGACGTTATTAATAAAATTGAAGATAATGTAGCATATATAACGATTGTTGCTAAAACAAAAATTGGTAAAAAGCAGAGCATTGAGACCATGTTAAGACGAGATTTTTATAATGTCTTTAAAGAAAGATTGAAAACTAGTACTGATAAATAGGAGGTTTTGTTTATGGAGTATAGTTTAGGGGATATTGTTGAAATGAAGAAGCAGCATCCGTGTGGGACCAATAGGTGGCAAATTACACGTATGGGAGCAGATATAAAAATTAAATGTATAAAATGTGATAATAATATTATGATGCCAAGACGTGAATTTAATAAAAAAGTAAAAAAAATTATTGATAAAAAAGAAAATTAAAAGTATATAGCACTTCAAATGTTAATAATAAAATTAGTATTTGGAGTGTCTTTTATATACATATATTTTCAATTACAAAAAAGTAATTAGAACAGAATAGTAATATCTAGAAAAAATTATATGTTTTGTGATATAATCAGTATTATGAATTATATAGAGGTACTAAAAGTATTAGCAAATGAAACAAGATTAAATATTTTACATTTATTAAAACATCCTAAAAAACATTTTTCTTGTAAATCTGAGATTGATATGGATGAATTTGGAGTTTGTGTTGAAGAAATTCAGCGAGTTTCAGGTCTTAGTCAATCAACGACATCAACCTATATGAATATGATGAAGCGAGAAGGACTTGTTATAGCAACACGGATAGGAAAATACACGTATTTTAAACGAAATGATGAGGTTGTACAAAAACTTGCTGAATATTTATCTACTAAATTATAAAATGTAAGATAATAATTAAAGAGTTTACAAAAAATAAAAGGAGTAGAATTGTTATTGATTCATAGCATGAGAAGCTACTAAATAAATGGTGAGAAGTAGGAGAGGCACCATATATATCATATATGCTAGGAAATTTGATTCATCATTTGGTGTTTAAGTAAAGATGAAAAATATACGGATAAAAAATTGTAAAATAAACTATAAAAGGAATATGATATTATTAAAATATTTTAATAATATCATATTTTTTATTATAAAAAGAAAGAATTGAAAAAAACATATCTAAAAAATTAAATTTATAATTGTGAAATGCAAAGATCTATGATACAATAAACATATCTAAAAAATTGAATATGTGAGGTGTATTTATGGTTAAACGTTTAACGGATAAAATAACTTTTCGACATGGTGCAACTATTGACAGTCGTATAGTAATGCCGCCAATGTTAACTTTTTCAGGAGCAGAGGATGGTTTTGCGACTGAAGATACGATTAAATATTATGAGGCACGTTCAAAAGCAGCCAGCCTTTTAATAACAGAATATCATTATGTAACACCGACAGGTGGACCTTGTTCAGTTCCTGGGTATCCTGAACAATTAGGAATTCAAGATGATGAACATTTGGACTCTATTAAAGCTATAGCAAAAGCCCTAAAAAAAGATGGAAATAAAGCTGTTTTACAAATTCATCACGGTGGACGTGAAGCTATGGGGCGAGCTGCAAAAGGTAAAGAAGTTCTTGCTCCGAGTGGTATAGATTTTTCATTTTTATCTTATCCAGTCCGAGAAATGACTGATGCTGAAATCGAGAATATTATTAAAGATTTTGGAAAAGCAACAAAGCGTGCGATTGATGCAGGTTTTGATGGTGTAGAAATTCATGGAGCTAACCATTATCTTATTCAACAGTTCTTTTCAGCTACATCAAATATTCGTGAGGATAAGTGGGGTGGATCAGTTGAAAAGCGTATGACGTTTGCTCTTGAAGTAGTAAAAGAGGTAAAACGTGTGATTAGTGAATATGCACCTAAAGATTTTATAGTAGGTTATCGTATTTCTCCTGAGGAAATTCATGGATCAGCGGTTGGATATACATACAAAGAATCTACACAACTAATTGCAGAAGTCATTAAACATGAATTTGATTATATTAGTCTTTCTATTTGGGGTGGTTATGATGCTAAGCCTAAAGATGAAGAAAAATCATTTGGTCAAATTTTCAAAGAAATTGTAGGAGAAGAAACAAAAATTATCGTTGTTGGTTCAGTTTTTAATGAAAAAGATGCCAAGGATGCAGTGGAAAATCATACCGACTTAATTGCAGTAGGAAGAGGAACTCTTATCGATCCACTTTTTGGACAAAAAATTAAAAATGGAAAAGGTGAAACAATAATTTCTAAAATTTCTCCTGAGCAGTTAAAATATACTTATTGGACGAAAGGTCTTCAAGAGGCTTTTACGAGAAAAGATTCATTAGGGTTACCTCCACTACCAGGGCAAGAAAGTATTTTATATTTACATGAAAGTGTCTTTGAGACTGAAGAGTAGCGTTTGGTGCAAAGTAAATAATAGTTAAATATTTCAATCGATAAAAAATAAAATCCAAGATAATGAATAAACTCAAAATCTTGGATTTTTAATATTATTTGTTATTTGTTGTTATTTTTTTACTCTTTTTCTTATCATGAACGTTACAAGCAGTACTAGTCCACCTAAGATAGTAAAGTTTGTAGTTGAAGAAATACCTGTTTTGCTAAGAGAGCTAGTACCTGATTGGGTTTTAGATAAGTTATTTGTTGTAAATTCAGCTAATCCTTTTTTATTATTATCTTTTGAATTATTTCCGAAGATAAATGATGATTTTGTTTCTAATTTTTTGTTAAGAGATTTCAGTTTGTTTAGTACTGTGTCTACTTCTTCTTGTGTTGCATCTTTTTTTGCAAGAACGAGATTAGCTTCATTTAACATATTTTCGTAATTTGTTTTTTCTTCATCACTAGCTTTAGCAAATTTTTCTTCATCTTTAATAATTTTAGATTTATTTACTTCTTCTTGTAGTTCTTTTTTATTTACAGTATTAGTTTGATTATTGTTATTTTCGTTTTGATTGTCAATATTAGTTTGGTTATTGCTATTAATAGAAGATTTTGTACCACTCAAGGTAGCTTCTGCATTCGTAATATTTTGTAGAGCAGTGTCGACTTCATCTTGAGTAACGTTAGTTTTTTCATTAATAGCTTTCCCTTTTTCAACAGCAACATCGTATTGTTGTTTTTGTTTTTCGGTAGCATAAGTATATTTATCAGTTGTTTTTACTTGTTCGTATTTTTCAAGGGCAGCAATTAAGTTTTGTTTATTAACTTCTACTTTTTTTCCAGAAAGTGCAGTGCGTGCTTGTTGTAATGTATTTAAAGCATTATTAACTTCATCTTGAGTAGCATTTTCTTTATTGAAAACATTTTCTGCTTCACGAGCTGCTAATTCGTATGCAGTTTGTTTTTCTTGAGTATCAAATTTGAAAACATCTGAAGCTACAATATTATCGTGTTCACGCAACTCAGCTTCAAGAGTAGTTTTGTCAACAGCAACATCTTCATTAGAAATGCCTTTTTCAGTAAGAATTACAAAGTTGCTAAACTCATCTATTTCAAATGTAAGTTTTCCATCTGATAAAGTAACCTTGCTACTATCAAGAGCGACTACAGCAGTATTATCTTTTTTGTGATAAACTTTTACTTTATCGGCATTGATGTTTAGGCTAACTAAACGAGTTTTGTTTGATTTTACTTCCTTGCCATCTTTTTCAAGGTGAATATCATAGAATAAAGCATTATACTCGTTTAAGTTTTCTCCCATCTCAGTAAGTTCTTTGCTAATTGATTGAATATTTTCTTTACTACTATTAGAAATGATTAATTTAGTATCACTGTAAATGGTGCTGTTAGGGAATGTTACTGTAAATGTTTTTTCGTCAAACTCAGTAGCAAGAGTAGAAACTTTTTCTGCCATAATAAGTTTTAAGTTTTTAACATTTCGTTCATTTTTTATTTCAAATTTAAAATTATTTTCAGAAGAACTATATCCTTCAGGTAAAATAATTTCGAAAGTATATTCACCAGTAATTAGACGTTTTTGGAATTCATTATTGCTATATTTACTTCTAGGAAGTTTAGTTTTTTCTCCGTCAGTATTAATAGCATAAACTTCACTTCCTTCAGGAAGAATTTTATCGAATCTTACAATCATTGTATTATCTTCTAATTCTTCGAATTGGAAATTAACTTCTCCACTAGGTTTGTCTTTAGTGATTTCTATATCAACAACTTTAGGAGTAGTAAGTTTAAGATATTCATCAAGAAGAACTAACTCAACTTTATATTTTCCAAACGGAAGAGCACGAAGAGTTTTGTTATTTTTAATAAAATCTTCTCCAACAAGTTCTCCTTGTTCATTAGTAACTTTATAACGACCAAATGAAGTATAGCTAACTTTTCCATCTTTAGAAGTTAAATTAACATCAATAGTACCTTTTTCAGAAGAGTGTACTTTAGAAAGTTTTATGCTATCTTTGTTTCCAGCGTAATCTTCTACACTGTAAGTAAACATATCTAAATCTATTCCCTCAGGAAGAGTGTAAGAACCGTCAGGATTTACATCAACTAATATTTCAGAATCAACTTGAGTCCCCTCGCCATTATCTACTTTTCCGATATAGCTTAATTTTTTGTATAAAACACCGCTACCAGATTCTGTGACAAGATATGGCTTGAATGTTCTAGTAGTCTCATCATAAACACCACCTGTTCCTTCTATTTTTGGTGCAACTCGATCGATTGTAACGTTAAAGCTTAGCTCTTGTGTTTTAGCACCAGTTGCAGTAGGATTATAGCTTACTACATATTGGTATTCACCATCAGCAAGTGGATTACCATCGTTATCTTGACCTTGCCAAATAGTTGCATCAATTATTTGGGATTTTGGATTACTTGGATTATTATCATAATAATTTTTTCGTCCATTTTCATTTCCTTTTTGGAATAATGGATGTTCACGATTTACATCATCTTTAGCATAAACACTTACTTTAAGGTTTTCATAATTTCTAAGGAATACACCTTTGAATCCAATTTCATCATAGTTTTCATCATCATTAGGAGAGAATGCTAATTTTCCAAAATAATTTTCTCCAGTTTTGGGATCTGTAAATTCACCAAGTACTTTTAGGATATTTTTACCGTTCAGAGTAGTGGCAGATACTAAGGAAGTAAAGTTATTATCTTCATCTCTTTCATCAGTACCAGGATAATTGTAGTAAAATGGTTTATCAGATCCAGTAAAGTCATAGATAGGTTTCTCTACAACGGCAAGATTTTGGAATTCTCCTCTAAAACCAACGAAAGGAATACTTACTATATCTTCTGTATTGTTATCAGCATCAAAGAATTTTACGAATCCTTCAAGATAATATCCATTAGGCATTTGGGAGATAAGTTCATTTTTAAATCTTGTAGCGTCAACTTGTATTGATAGTTTCACTTTTCCGTTAGCAGGAACAGTTATTACTTTACCACCAGATATTTCTGCTAATTTTCTAGGAAGAAGTGTAATTTTTCCATCTTTAACTTCATCGGTATTCAAGAAAGTAGTGTAGACTAATTTTTTATCTTCGTTAGAAATATTGTGAACTACTAAGTTAAGTGTGAATTCATCTTCTACATTACCTAAACTTATGCTTCCATAATCATTTTCTCCAGTTACATATAAATTACCTAAAGCTGCTTTATTTGTGTCAAGGACACCAGCACCTTGTTGACGTGGAGAAGTATAAGCATTAGTTTCACTATTAAAGTTAGGGTTTGCAGTACTCATAGCTAAATGTTTTATAAGCCTTTGAATTTCTTCAGGATTTTCACGTAATTCTGGGAATCTTTGAAGGAGTGCTTGTTTAATAAGTGCAGTTGCTCCAGCTACGTGAGGGGAAGCCATACTAGTTCCACTTTCAAGACCATATTTATTATCATTAAATGATGAGAAGATATCTCCACCTGGAGCGGTGATATCAGGTTTTAATTCTCCGTCAGCAGATAATCCCCAACTAGAGAAGTTTGTTAATTTTCCTATATTAGGATTTGGTTTTTTCGCATAAGTGCCTAAAAATGATAATTTATAGCTATCAGAGTGTTTAGATAATTCGATACCGCCTTTATTTCCCATAGAAACTATTGGAATTTGTTTGTCTAAATCGTTTAAAAGCATGCCAGGAAGATCTTCACCGCCGCTTTCATGGTTGAAGATAACAACACCAACAGCACCAGCATTAATGGCATTTTGTACTTTTTCGGTGAAGGCAATATCACCACGTTTAATTAAAGCTACCTTTCCTTGCAAATCTTTTCCTTCAAAGTCACTTACAGTTCCTTTTTCAACGTAAACATATTCATACTCTTTAGTAGAATCAAATAAAGTTTTATAGGTCCCGATAGCAATATTTCCATTGTCGAATTCAGAATTTCCATTTAGCTGATTAACAGTTACAACTTCAGTATTTAAAACAGTATTACTAATAGCTGCGACAGAAATAGAATCATAATCAACAGATGGGTTTCCTACTAAGCCGTAGTCAGGATTAGTGGCGATAGGTGTACTGTGACCATTACCAAATGTGTTTGAGTTACCAGCAGCAATAGAGACAGTAATACCTGCTTTTTTTGCTAAAGCAATAGCATTAGAAATACCTTTTCCGACTTCTAAAACAGAACCAGTAGTTGATCCTAAACTCATATTAATAGAATCAGCTCCAAGTTTAACAGCATCTTCTATTGCTTTAATATAAATAAATGAATCTGTTGTGCCTTTATCTTGTTTATCAGAAAATACACGCATAAACATAAGTTGAGCTTCGGGTGCCACCCCAGCTACGTAATCTCCATTTTGTGCTTTAATACTCGGATTACCAACAGCTGTCCCAGCTACGTGCATACCATGAGAAGAATTAGCTTCTTCTTTAATTTCATCGTTCCAATCATTGTAATTAAATGCAAAAATAAGTTTATCGTTATACCAACGTCCATAGTTAATACCAGCTTTTTTCTTAGCATCTTCTAACTCAGTTTTATTTTTATATCTTGCAAGTGAGGGATCTGTGATGCGTAAAATATCATGATTAGTATCTAAGCCAGAGTCAATAATTGCAACAACCTGACCTTGCCCTTTAATCCCTTTGTTCCATAATGGTTGAATATTAATAATATTGTTACTATCAATCGCTTGGCCATAGGCTGGATCTACTTGAGGTGTTGAGTCAGATGTAGTAGAAGTGGTAGTTGGTTTGTCATACTGAACATTTAATTCAACAGAATCAACAAAATCTAACTTCTGTATTTTTTTAGCATTAGCATAAGAGGTTTCTAAAGAAAAGCCATTAAATAATAAATTGTAATCTAGTAATTTGTTAAATTTAATTCCACTATTTTTTATTTGTTCTAGTGCAGATTTACGAACAGGTTCTGTTTCTTTTTCACGTTGTTTTCGACCTTCTTCAGTAGCAATAATAGCAGGATTAACTTCAGCTTCTTTAAGTTTAACGATAACTTTGACAATATCATTATCATTAAATTTATATTCTTCATTCTCTTTTAGATTAGACAGTACGTTTAAGTTACTTTCTTGTTGAGCGAAAGTAACATTGGATTTAGTTAAGTTTTCTAAATTAATAGAAGAATAATTACCTAAAAGGAAGGTTAATGTTAAAGCACTAATGGCAGTTTTCTTGGGAAATTTCATAAAAATCAGCTCCTTATTATTTTAAGTAAATTTAAAGTATTGTTTAATATTAAAACATGAATTTTCAGAAAAATCAACTCATTTTTTAATGTAATCAGATAAATGAAACTTAAAATTTTAATTAATAATTTATATTTAATTTAAAATTTATAGAATAAAAAATGTGCAACCACCTTAGGAGAGAAGTAAATTAGAAAAATAATAAAAATTTGCAAATAAAATATTTTTTTGAAAAATTTTTTATAGACGATAGTATATGCTTAGTGTTTATGAATCTTTCAAAAAAAACTTATATGATTTTTTATTAAAAATCATATAAGTTTTAAAATTTTTAATTTTTATTGATCAAATGTATTTCTATTCCATTCGGGTCTAGTATAGAAATTTTATTTGGATTTTCCGATATTATAGCTGTATTGTTTGCCTTTATATTTTTTAACAAATTGGCATATTCTTTTTGACTGGTTACAATAAGTTCAAAGTATGCTAATCCAGGTAAATTTTTTTCTCTAAGTGCTAAATTAGCACCAGCCCAGTTATTTACTGCAAGATGGTGATGATAGTCACCATGTGCAATCCAACTAGCATTAGGTACAGTAAATTTATCTAAGAAATTCAAAGTATTTTGGTAAAAAGTGGAAGATTCTCTCGAATCTTTTACAGTGAGATGAATATGACCGATTATCGTTCCATTAGGAAGCTCGTAGGGAATAATATTCTCGGAAATATTTAACAAATGAGTAGCATCTAATTCTTCAGTGATTCCAATAATACGACCATCTTCTTGAATATTCCAATAACTCATATCTTTATCATAATAAACTTCTATTCCATTTCCTTCAGCATCATCTAAATATATTGCATTAGAGTATCCATGGTCTGCTCCACCATCCAATAAAG
The DNA here is from genome assembly GCF_000425665.1 of Gemella cuniculi DSM 15828. Lineage (GTDB taxonomy): Bacteria > Bacillota > Bacilli > Staphylococcales > Gemellaceae > Gemella > Gemella cuniculi. The sequence continues at coordinate 87,472 of NZ_AUDW01000007.1, read as the reverse complement.
TTTTATGTGTTACAAAATGCTTTAAAATATTTGCTAAATCTTGTTCACTAGGTACTAAATATGCTATATGATAAAGACCATAAGAGTGAACGAATTTTTTTTCTGTTTTTTGAAGTTTCAACAAAGGATTATTATCTTTTGTTCCTAGAAGTACAATATCATCAGTTTCGTCTAGGACAGTCATTCCCATAGTATTTGTATAAAAGTCAATTTGTTTATTTAAATTTTTAACATTAAGAGTAGCAATTCCAAATTTAATATTTGAATTATAATTATTCATAGGTACACCTCGTTTTTATTAAATTAAAATAATATTTTGAACTTATAGTATATAATATAAGGTACATTAAATTTTGTAAAGTAGGCACAATATTGTAATATAGTTACTTTTGAGAAACTATTTGATAAAAATAAGATATTATAAGCTAGGAGGAAAATGTTGAAATTAGTATTTTATTGACAAAAAAATTAATATTCATAGTTTTATTATTCTATATTAAATGCTAATAAGTTTTTTTTATGTTATAATAGGAGAGTTGAGAAAGACTAAAGCTTTAACTAAGAAAATTTATAGAAGGAGTGATTAATACTATGGCATTAACAGCCGGAATAGTTGGATTACCAAACGTAGGAAAGAGTACACTTTTTAACGCAATTACAAAAGCAGGGGCATTAGCAGCAAACTATCCATTTGCTACTATTGATCCAAATGTAGGAATAGTAGAAGTTCCTGATCATAGATTGAATAAATTAACAGAATTGGTAGAACCTAAAAAAACAGTACCGACATCATTCGAATTCACAGATATTGCAGGTATTGTAAAAGGTGCATCTAAAGGAGAAGGTTTAGGAAATAAATTCTTAAGTCACATTAGAGAAGTAGATGCAATTTGCCAAGTTGTTAGATGCTTCGAAGATGAAAATATTACGCATGTTGCAGGTGGAGTAGATCCTCTGTACGATATAGAAGTAATTAATTTAGAATTAATACTGGCAGATCTTGAAAGTGTGGAAAAACGTATTGGACGTGTAGAGAAACAAGCTAAACAAAAAGATAAAGATGCGATGGTAGAATTTGCAGTTTTATCTAAAGTGAGAGATATCTTAAAAGAAGAAAAGCCAGCAAGACTTTTGGAACTTGATAAAGAAGAGCAAAAAGTTGCTAAAAATTTACACTTATTAACTATGAAGCCGATGCTTTATGTGGCAAATGTTAGTGAGGATGATCTTCTTGAAGTTGATTCAAATGAGCATGTAGCAAAAGTAAGAGAATTTGCCGCAAGTGAAGGAAGCGAAGTAATCGTGGTTTGTGCGAAAATTGAAGAAGAGATGGCAGCATTAGAAGATGAAGAAAAAACGATGTTTTTAGAAGAACTTGGAATTGATGAAAGTGGACTTGATAAACTTATTAAAGCAAGTTACAGTTTATTAGGTCTAGCAACTTATTTTACAGCAGGAGTACAAGAAGTGAGAGCATGGACATTTAAAAAAGGCATGTTAGCTCCTGAATGTGCAGGGATTATTCATTCAGATTTTGAGAGAGGATTTATTCGTGCAGAAACTGTAAGCTATGATGATTTAGTAGAGTATGGAAGCATGCCAAAAGCTAAAGAAGCAGGTCGTGTTCGCCTTGAAGGGAAAGAATACGAAGTAAAAGATGGTGACATAATGTTATTTAGATTTAACGTATAAGATGAAAAACTAGGACAAAATTAAAATTTTTATTTTAAGGTTTTTGTTCTAGTTTTTTAATTCTTAAAATTTTATGATATAATAGGACTAATAAAAATTCGTAGGAGTGTGAAGTTATGTTTTTACGTTTTTTTCATAATCCTTTGCTACTTGCAAAGTTAACATATTATGAATATTTAATAAAAGATAATAAAAAGCAAACAACTATTGAATATAAAATAAAGAGAATTATAAAACAAGTAACTGGAGAAGATATAAAAGATATTCAAGTTTATAATAGTGGCTTATCCACCCCAAAACTTAGTAAAAATGGTTTTCAGGCGACCGCAATTTATGTTCCAAAGTATAATGAGCTTTTGGTGATTTTTCGAGGAAGTGAACGTGATGATATAAGTGATTGGTTGTACAATTATACAGGGATAGTTTCAGGAGAAAATACGAGTCAATTAGATTCAGGATTGAGTTTTGTACGATTTTTAAGAAGAAAGTTACCCGATTTTGATAATTGTTATAAAGTTGCAACAGGTCATTCTTTAGGGGGACATTTAGCAATTACGATTGAATTATTAAAAAATACATTTCAAAGAGTATATACATATAATACAGCTTTGCCACAACTAAAACAACTTAGGAAGTATGACAAAAAATATAATAAAAAACTTAGTGAATACTTTTTAGAAAAAGATTTAAAAGAGACAAATAGATTGCAAAACTTTACTTCTAGTTATTATGCAAAAAACTCCCATCATATTTATAATTATATTAGAAAAAATGATTTTATCCAATCTTTAAATATGACAGTAGGTACATTTACTGTTGGGAAAACAATAGAATTTCCACCTGTTTTACCAAAATTTATAGATCCTAAAAATTATTTAACGGAGGAAGATACATATGAATTAGATAGAATTTTTGGTGGTTTTTATAATCAACTTTTGAAAAAACACATCACACCTGATATTGTGAAGGAAAAGCAAAAAGAAATTGCTGATGAGTTCATAAATTATTTGATTGAACAGATAAAAGATCCTATTCAGGCCCAGTTAACCAATCTTCGTCATTGGAATAACAAAGATAATAAAAGTACTTCCAATATAAAAGACTCTTATAGGTCATTCAAAGCACTTTATAATTATATGCTCTATCTTGCACATTCAGGGATTATTCCTGATGATATAATAAAAAGTGAAAATAGTAGAGAAGCAACTAATTTATATGAAAAAGTTTTGAACAATGAAACTGCAAAAAGTTTAAAAAATCTTTTAAAACCATTGCAAGAGTTTTATACTTTAATAAGAGCGATTTATACTTTAGTACATGTTAAAGAATTTGATGATCTTGAAGGTTGGGTAGAAATAGCAAATGCACATGATTTAACAGCGTTGTATGATGTTTTAGATGAATAGAAAATAATAGGGATGACTGAAAAGTGAAAAATTTTTTAATTTTTACTTTTTAGGTTCATCCCTATTTATATATTCTTATTCGTAGCCTTCATCGTTATCATCTTCACTTCTGTTTGAAGGTGATGAATTATCCTTTTTATTTTCCTTAGAAGTATCTTCAGTATCTTTGGATTTGACTTCTTTTTTAGGTTCAACAAACATAATGCTCTTATCAATGTTATACCCAAACTTTTGTAATGTTTTTTCTTTACTTAATTCCTTAAAGTCTTCGGGAATCATATCAGAAATACTTCCTGAAGAATTATTATATGGATTTATTTTTGAATCTACTACAGATTTTGGTTTAGTAAATGAAGTATCAGGTGATACTAAGTTGCTATCATGTGAATAGATTGCATTCATTATACGTATCCAAGTTTTATGACCATAAATGTAATTAGGAACTGTTGCTGGCTTATCATACCCTGTCCAAGTGCCAACTGTTATGTTTTTTGTTCCACCAACAACCCACAAATCTTTATAATACTCTGATGTACCTGTTTTTACAAATAGATTTTTGTTATTAAAGTTTAATTCTTTTGCTATATCAGGTGCTGTTCCATAACTTGCATTGATGACATCATTAAGCATATTTAAAATTAAATAGCTAGTAGAATCTTTATATACTCTGGTTGGAGTATGAGTGGCTCTATAAACAATCTCATTTTCATTGTTACGAATTTCTTCAATTATGTATGCTTTTTTATATTCTCCCATGTTAGCAAAAGTAGCAAATGCATTTGTGTTTTCTGTTACAGATACACCATGAGCCATCCCGCCAATAGCAGCGGCTAAATTATTTTGATCGTTAGGAGTAATACCTTTAAAGTTCATTTTTTCTAAATAATCTTTGGCGGGATTTTCATTAACGAATCCTGAATATAATCTTATGGTCGCAAGGTTAAGAGAACGTGCTAATGCTTGTCTCGCAGATAGATTTCCATATTCAGTAAGAGAGAAATTCTCTGGTTTCCAACCATTATAATTGAATCTTTTATCAAGAAGCGTAGAATTAGGAGTGATGTACCCTTTATCTATCGCAGGACCATATACCAATAAAGGTTTTATGGTAGAACCAGGTGAACGATGAGTACGTGTTGCATGGTTTAGTTGTTGTTTATTATAATCCATTCCACCAATAAATGCTAAAATTTTCCCAGTATTATTTTCAATAACAGAGGCTCCTATTTCTAATGGGTAGACAGTCCCATTTTGTGTGGAGGTTGGATAAGATTTAAAATCTTTTCTTACTTCTTGAAGTGTATCATAAAGTTTCTTATTTAAAGTAGTTTTGACTTTATAACCACCAGTAATAAACTTGGTTTTACTTTTTTCTATTAAATCGTCTCTATATGCACTATCTTCTTTAAATTGTTGTTCTTTATTATTTTTTTTGGCGGTTTGTTCTGCCAAAATTTCTGCTACAGAAGTTGTTACTTCATCTCTTATATAAGGGTAATCTGTATATTCTGAAGCTCTTTGCTTAGTAAATGCCCCTTTAATATTAAATTTTTTTGCATCATTATATTGTTCGGTAGTTATATAATTGTTAGCTAGCATCCTTTCAAGAACATACTTTTGACGATTTAGCCCCGCCTGTAATTCTTTATCACTGCGAATGTTTCCAGAGGAATCAAATGGTGTATATTTATAAGGTGATTGAACAAACCCAACTAAATATGCTGCTTGAGCAATATTTAAATCTTTTGCATGAATTCCAAAAATTCCCATAGCAGCAGTTTCTATTCCACTGATATTTTGACCTAAACTATTTTTTCCAAAGGGAGCAACATTAAGATAGGTTTCTAAAATTTCTCGTTTTGAAAAATAATTGTTCATTCTTAGTGCCAGTAAAATTTCTTTAGCCTTTCTTTCGTAAGAACGAGAATTATCTAACATCTGATTTTTAACAAGTTGTTGAGTAATTGTACTTCCGCCAAGGCTAGATTTTTTTGTGATTTCACTAAATGTAGCTTTAAGTATTGCTAATGGTTCAACACCATTGTTAGAATAAAAATTTGCATCTTCACTAGCTACAATAGCATTTTTGACATTATCTCCCATTTCATCATAACTTATTACTTTTCTAATTAATTCAGAGTTAATAGTTCCAAGTCTTTCGCCGCTTCCAAAGTAGACTTCACTATTTTGGCTGATATTATTAATTTGTTCTTGCATTTCCTTTTGATTAAGAATAGGTTGATTTTTAACAAGACCACCAACAAAGCCGATAGCAATTCCTAGTCCTAAACTTACACAAAGAGAAATTGTGAGTAACATAACTCCAAGAATTGAAACTTTATTCTTCTTTTTTTTCATAGAAATCTCCTTGATTTACTTATATTCATTTAATTATACCATATTTTCATGAAAAATTATAAATTAAAGATGGTTTGATGTTATAAACTAACTAGATTAAATTTTTATAAGTAGTAGAAAGGTGGGAAACGAGTAATTTTAAAGTATTTTTATTCAAAGAGCAAAAATAAGGAATTATTTTTAGTATATTTTTATAACTTCCACAAGAAATATTTTTAAAAAAATAAAACAAATTGATAACTTGTGGTATAATGAAGGATAAGTAAATGTACAATAAAATATGTTATGGAGGTTTTTGATGAATAAGTTATTAGAAGACTTGAAATATAGAGATTTAGTTTACCAACAAACTGATGAAGAAGGAATAGAAAAGTTATTAGAAAATGAAAGTGTATCAATTTACTGTGGAACTGATCCAACTGGTGATTCACTTCATATAGGACACTTGCTACCATTTTTAACATTAAAAAGATTTCAACAATATGGACATAAACCAGTTGTTTTAGTTGGTGGAGGGACAGGTATTATTGGTGATCCATCTGGAAGAAGTGAAGAACGCCAATTACAAAATTTAGAAATTATTGCAGAAAACAGTAAAAAACTAGAAAATCAACTGCGTAATATTTTTAGAGGAAATGATAATATACAATTCGTGAATAATCATGATTGGTTAGGAAAAATTTCCATGATTGAATTTTTACGTGATTATGGGAAATTAGTAAATGTCAACTACATGTTAGCGAAAGATTCTATTTCTAGTCGTTTAGACAGTGGTTTATCATTTACGGAATTTAGTTATACTCTTCTACAAGGGATTGACTATGCATACCTAAATGAGCATCATAATGTGAAAATGCAAATCGGTGGGTCAGATCAATGGGGTAATATTACAACTGGATTAGAAATCATGAGAAAACTACGTGGAGATGTAGAGGCTTATGGTTTTACAATTCCTTTAATGTTGAAATCTGACGGAACTAAGTTTGGAAAATCAACAGGAGGAGCAGTTTGGTTAGATCCAGAAAAAACAACACCTTATGAATTTTATCAATTTTGGTTTAATACTGCAGATAGTGACGTAATTCCTGCAATAAAAAAATTCACTTTCTTGGAAAAAGAAGAAATTGAAAAATTGGCAGTCAGTTTAGAAAAAGAGCCGCATTTAAGACTAGCTCAAAAAACTTTAGCAGAAGAATTAGTGAAAATAGTACATGGCGAAGCGGCATTAGAAAGTGCGTTAAATATTACTAAAGCGTTATTTTCAGGGAATATTAAAGAATTAACTTCAAAAGAGTTAGAATACGCAGTAAAAGGAATGCCGAAAGTAAAACTTGAAAAACAAGAATATGGTATTGTAGACTTTTTGGTAGAAAGTAATCTAGTGCAATCAAAACGGCAAGCTAGAGAAGATATAAATAACGGAGCGATATATGTCAATGGAGACAAGATTACAGATTTAGAGTATCTAGTTGAGAATAAAGATAGATTGGAAGATAGTTTTACAGTATTAAGACGAGGCAAGAAAAAATATTTATTAGTAGAATATAAATAAAAATCACACAGAGGTTGAGAAAATTAGACAAAGAATAAGGATTTTGAGTTTGATTTTTTTAAGATATTATTTGTAAAATAACATACGAAAAAGAGGGAAACGAAATGAATTTAAAAGAAATAGTTGGAAAAAAGGCAGTTGAATTTGTGAAAGATGGAATGATCGTCGGACTTGGGACAGGCTCTACAGTATTTTATTTTGTGCATGCCATAGCTGGAAAAGTAAAAGATGGATTGAATATTGAAATGGTATCAACATCTATTCAAACAGTAGAACTCGCTAAAAGTTTAGGACTTAATATTAAAGAATTAGAAGATGTAGATCATATAGATTTAGCTGTTGATGGTGTAGATGAAATTGATAAAAACTTTAATGCTATAAAAGGAGGGGGAGCGGCATTATTTAGAGAGAAAATTGTTGCGGATATAGCAAGCGAAGTTATTTGGATTTTTGATGAAAGCAAAGATGTAGAAAAATTAGGTGCATTTAATCTTCCAGTAGAAATTTTGCCATTTGGATATAGCCATACCATTAGAAAAATGACTGAGGTGGGATTGAATCCAGTATTGCGTCTTAAAGATGGAAAAAAATTAATAACGGATAATCATAACTATATAGTAGACTTGCACTTAGGATATGGATTCAATATTAGTGAAGTAAAAGAAAAGTTAAGTACTATTGTCGGCGTTGTTGAACATGGATTATTTTTAAATGTGTGTAGATTTTGTATAAAAGGAACGGAGAATGGAGCAGTCATAATAGAAAATCCAAACAAAAAATAATAAAAGGAGTTTGTCCATGAAAAAAAGTTACACAAAGGGCTTGAAAATACGTATACTAATTACCTTTTTTATGTGTATTCTTAGTATTGGAGGAATAGGTGCATCGTTAAACAGTTTTGACGATTTAGAAAGGCAGTATGCGAAAGGAAATGATATGATTGGTAACTCGGACTATCCGATCATAAAAGTTTTAGGAGTGGAAGAGCAAAGTATAGAGGATGAAAAATTAGAAAAAGGTGAAAAATTTTATCTAGTTGAACATGAAAAAGGATTTGTTATGCTGAAGGCTACGAAAGAAGAATTGTCAAACGTTTTAGGTGGCAGAGAATTGATTTCGGGAAAATTGACAGATTTGGGAAGAGAAAATATATACTTTAGAGCTGGAGAGGTCCTAGCTGTAACAAGAAGTAAACATAGAACTCACATAAATATTCCTGAGGAACTCCAGAAAAAATTCGCCGATTCAGCAACAAAGAGCTATTTAATAAAGCAAAGAATGACAGAAGTTATAAAAGAAGTAGGATATCAGGCTAGTAAAGATACGTATAGAAAAAAAATGGCAGAGCGTCCATTTTATACTGATATGTATGTAGTTAAGGCAGGAAAATCTTATTATATATCTACGGTAGTCATAGCAATAATATTTATTTTGATAACAATTACTTTGATTTATTCTATACTGAAGAACGTCTTCAAGGCTAAAAGAAATTATGAAAGTTTATTTGTAGAATATCCTGAGGTTGAATATGACTTAGATATTTTAGTAAGAGAGGCTAGTTTTATAGATGAACAATTAAAATTATTAATTTATAAAGATGCACTTATAGCATACAATAAAACTTTTAATTTTGAAATTTTAAATAATATTGAAACTATAACATTTAATAGAGAGATACTTCCTAAGAGTAGAGATAAGAATTTCTCATTCGATATAGTAGATAAATCTGGGAAAAAAGTTAATAATATAAGTATAGGAAATCATAAAGAAAATCCTGAGCGTTATGTAGTTAAGGTAGGAAAATTACTAGAAGAAAATTATGGAATAACAGTGATATATAATTTCTAATGAATTTATAAGGAGATTAATATGGATGATTTAAAAGATAGAGTAATAGAAGCGTTAGAAAATGTAATAGATCCGGAGTTGGGAATTGATATAATGAATTTAGGATTGGTCTATGATGTGAAAATGAGTGATGATAATAAACACGCTATAGTAGATATGACATTAACATCAATGGGCTGCCCGTTAGCTCCGATTATTATTGAACAAGTAGAAACTGCAATGCTTGGGGTAGATGAGATAGAAAAAGTTGATGTTAATATTGTTTGGGAACCTGCTTGGACAAAAGATAAAATGTCCCGTTATGCTAAAATAGCATTAGGAGTTATAGATTACGAATAAAAAATAAGACTCGGAGTTAATTTAACTCTGAGCTTTATTTTTATAGTAAAGTGTTGTTCAAATATTCAAATAAAGGAACACCTACTTAAATTAAAGTAGGTGTAGTTTGCAGATTATATCAGTTCGATGTTACTTCAATGGTGCTATCTTCAAAAGAAAATTTATTAAATCCCTACAAACTTTCTAGTGAAAATTCTTTTCATATAATACCCCTAGACGGTTAAACTGAATATAAAGAGCCCTAGTATATACACTTATATATTAACAATAAAAAATAGATTTGTCAATAAAAAATTCGAGATTTGATATAAAAATTACAGAAAAATAAAAAATCGTATATTGTAAAATGAAGATAGCCACGAAAAAATAAAAAAAAAAACATCTAAAAAATAAAATTAAGGTATTTTAGTTTTTTATGGTTTTATAAAAAATATTTTTGAAAAAATGAACAATCATAGTGGAACGAGTCATAAAAAATGTGCTATAATTATAAAGATCTATTAATAGAAAGTTGAAAGGAGAAGGTATGTATAGAGATGAAAAACCCAAAAAAGGGGATGTCGTAAAAATAATTGCTTATAAGCATGACGGTTCTATACATCGAATTTGGCACAAAAATGTTGTTCTTGAAGCAGATGAACAAGTTTTAATTTTGGCAAATAATAGGACGCTAGTTACAGAAAGTGATGGGCGAACTTGGGTAACAAAAGAAATAGCACTAGTCTATTTTCATAATGAATGTTGGTTTAATATAATTTGTATGTTTAGAGAAGATGGTATACATTATTATTCCAATTTAAGTAGCCCTTTTGCTTATGATGTAGATGGAGTGAAGTATATAGATTATGACCTAGATATAAAGAAATATCCTGATGGGAAATATTTTTTATTAGATGAAGAAGAATATAATCAAAATAAAGCACGTTATCGTTATGGAGAAAAAATTGATAAAATATTAAAATATAATGTAAATAAATTGCAGGAGTGGATTGATAATAAACAAGGAGCATTGTCACCAGATTTTGCGAATGTTTGGTTAGAAAATTATGAAAAAATAAAAGATGAGGGACAAGATGTTAAAAGGAAGATTTAGTATAGAGACTAGAAAAGATGAAGTTTCTGAACGAATTGGAAAAAAGTTAAAAGAATTTCTTTTATTTAACGAAATGGAAGAGAATAGTTTATCACCCGATTATGTGTTCGTAATTGGTGGTGATGGAACAGTTTTGCGTACTTTCAATAAGTATGTTAATAAAATAAATAGTGTGAAATTTTTATCTATTCATACAGGACATTTGGGATTTTATACTGATTATTCTGTTCAAAATTTTGAAAAAATTTTTTTTGATATGTTAGCACTTGAACCTAAAGTAGACGAGTATCCGTTATTAAGGCTTAAAGCGTATTGTAAAGAAGGAAATTTGATTGCAGATTATTATTCACTAAATGAAATAGCTGTAAATAATATGTCGGGATCTACATATGCAGCCAAAGTTTTTATAAATGGAGAACATTTTGAAAATTTTAGAGGCGATGGGCTTTGTATTAGTACACCAACTGGTTCTACAGCATATAATAAAAGTTTAGGAGGAGCCGTAATTCATCCACAAATGGATCTTTATCAAGTTACAGAAATTGCAGCTTTAAATAACTTAGTTTATAGGACATTAGGGAATCCTATTATTTTATCAAAACAAGATGAGTTGGTAATTAAGCCGACTAAATATGATAGCCATAGGATTAGTGTTGATTATATGAATTTTAATTATGATACTGTGTCAAAATTGAAGATAACTTTGGCTAAAGATAAGAAAATTTCATTTATTCGTTATAACGATGTGGATTTTTGGAAGAGAGTTAAGAGATCGTTTATAGAAAATGAGTAGTTTAATTTTAAAATATATTGTGAAAAAAGAACAAGTTTTAAGGGACTTTTTATTAGTTAATAATATTTCTAGAAAAACTTTGACTAGAATAAAATTTGATAGTGATGGGAGTATTAAAGTTAATGGTAAAGAGGAAAATGTTAGGTATAATTTAAAAGTAAATGATATTGTCGAATTAACATTACCAGGTGAAGAATTTAGCCCAAATGTTAGATTTATAAGAGCTGAGTTAGATATAGTGTATGAAGATGAGTATTTTCTTATCGTAAACAAAACTAACAATTTACCAACTATTCCATCAAGGAATCTTGAGGCTAGTTCGCTTTTAGAAGAAATAAACTTTTATTTTAAAAAAAATAATTATGGAGTAATTCCACATATTGTTACAAGACTTGATAAAAATACAACAGGTCTTGTTCTTATAGCAAAGCACAGGCATCTTCATGCTTTATTTAGTAAAATTAATATTGAAAAATATTACTTAGCATTGGTAGAAGGAAAGCTGGAAAATCTAGGGATTATTGAAGCAAATATAAAGAGAAAAGAGGATAGCATAATAACTAGGTATGTTGATCCTAGTGGAGACTATGCGAAAACTCAGTTTTGGTGCAAAAAATATTCTACAAGAGAAAATATCAGTTTAGTTAAATTAAAATTGTTTACAGGACGAACACATCAAATAAGAGTTCATATGGGTTATTTAGGACATCCACTTTTAGGTGATGAACTTTATGGAGGAAATTCGAAATTTTTAAATAGACAGGCGCCGCATTGTAATAATTTAAAATTTTCACACCCGATAACAAAAGAAGAAATAGATGTAAAGGCTCCAATACCATTTGATATGAATACTGTAATAGAAAAATATTTTTTTAATTTTCTATAATAGGTGTCACTAATTAGTATTAAGGATGAATTATGTATTTAAGTTGAAGTAAAAAGAAATATTTTTTGAAAATTAAACCTAACCACTTTATTTATAGATATAATTTGTGATATAATTTTTATTAAATCAAAAGAAAAAGGAGAGAGCATTATGTTAGCAACATCACTAAAATTAGTAGGTAATACACCAATTTATCAATTAGATAACACAAATATTTTTGTTAAATTAGAAAAATACAATTTGGGTGGAAGTGTTAAGGATAGAGCTGTTCTTGGTATGTTGGAAGAAGCTAATCGACAAGGAGCAATTAATGAGGAGACAGTTATTGTTGAGCCAACAAGTGGTAATACAGGAATAGCTGTGGCAATTTTAGCTTCGGTATTAGGATTAAAAGCTGTAATTATAATGCCAGAGAGTATGAGTGCAGAACGTCGTACCTTAATAAAAGCATATGGTGCTCAGTTAATTTTGACTCCTAAAGAATTAGGTATTAAAGGTTCAATAGATAAAGCTGCGCAAATTCGAGAAAAATATTCTAATGCAATTTCATTAAGTCAGTTTGATAATCCTGCAAATCCAGACTATCACTACAAAACAACTGGAGAAGAAATTTTAGAGCAAGTTCCAGATATTGACATTTTTGTGGCTGGTGTTGGGACTGGCGGAACATTTTCAGGTGTTGCAAAATACCTAAAAGAAAGTAAACCAGAGGTTTTAGCAGTAGCACTCGAACCTGAAGAATCACCAGCAATAAGTAAAGGACACGGGGGTGTTCATAAAATTCAGGGTATAGGAACTGGGTTTATTCCAGGGAATTTTGAAAAAGAATTAATGGATGAAGTATATACGATTTCAAGTGAAGAAGCCATTGAAGAAACTAAGGACTTTATGAGAACAACGGGAATTGGTATTGGAATATCATCAGGTGCTGCAATAGTTGGTGCGAAAAAAGTTGCTGCAAAATATCCAAACAAAAAAATAGTAACAATCTTACCTGATGGTGTGGATAAATATTTATCTATGCTTGAGTTTGAAGATATCACATACGTAGAAGCATAATGAAATTTTGTGAAAATTTACGTTATAACTTAAATAGAGTATTAAATGATGATCCAGCAGCAAAATCTAAATTAATGATCTATTTAACATATCCACATATAAAAGCTCTTAATTATCATTTTTTTGCTCATAAGCTTTATAAAAGAGGTTGGCATACTTGGGCAAGGATTTTGGCCAAAAGAGCTAGAAGAGTGACTGGAATAGAAATTCATCCTGGAGCTAAAATAGGGAAAGGACTGTTTATTGATCACGGAATGGGAGTTGTAATTGGAGAAACGGCAGTAATAGGTGATAATGTTACATTGTACCACGGGACAACTTTAGGGGGAACAACGCTTGATCCGATAAAACGTCATCCGACTGTGGGAAATAATGTTATGATTGGAGCAGGAGCTAAAGTATTAGGAAATATTACAATAGGAGATGACGTGAGAATAGGGGCTAATGCGGTAGTAAAGCATAATGTTCCATCAGGAGCTACGGTTTACGAAGCACGCCCAACGGTAAAATATTCTGATTAATATCTCTTTTGAAATTAGTAGCTTGCTAATATCATAAAAAGATAGTTGAGCAGAAAATTTATAATTGAGAGTATAAGTATATAAGCAATTCTCTTTTGTTTTTTGTGTTAACTAAGCCCAAGTTTGATAAAAGGAAAAAAATAAAATCCAAGATGAATCTACTTGGATTTTATTTTTTAATGCAAATTATATATTATTTGGAATTAAAATTATTAAGATTGAATACAATAAGGAGATTGAGAAGTGATGAGTAAAATTAAGAATTTAATATTCGATCTAGATAATACATTATATGATTTTAGTACAGTATGGAAAAAATCTAACGAACTTACGTTTAATTATTTTAATTACAACGAAAAAACAACATATAAAAAATTTTTTCAAACTTATAAAAAAATAAATAATATGTTGGTGCAGAAAATAAATGCGGGTGAATTACGTCTTATACATTTAAGAAACGAAAGATTAATTTTAACTTTAAGAGAATATAATATCATCTTAAATAATGAAGATTGTGAAAAATATTATAAGAAGCAGTTTGAATTTATTATCGAATTAATAGTCCCTGATAAAAAATTAATAGAAAAGTTAAAGATATTAAAAAAAGATTATAATCTTGTTATTTTGACTAACGGTAAATCTTATGAGCAGAGAATGAAAATAAAAAAATTAGGTTTGGAAAATTTGTTTAAACTTTATATTTCTGAAGAAACTTACCTGAGTAAACCAAAATTAGAGGCATTTAAAAATGTTTTAGAGAAAAATAATTTTGAAGAAGCTGAAACTATTATGGTAGGAGATTCGATTTTTCATGATATTCAACCAGCGGAAAGATTAGGATTAAAAACTTGTTTGATAGATGTACAATGGCATTTTGATGATGAAAAAAAACAATATACTGGGTGCAAAGTAAGAAGTATAAAAGAATTTATAGAAAAGATAGAAAGTATTATAATATAGGAAAATAAAAATTATTTTTCTAACTATATAGAAAATAAAAAAATATTTTAAATAATAGAAGTTCGATATTATTGTTTTCTATATGGTTAAAATTGTTTTTTAAACTATAGCTTAAGCAAATAAAATTAAAATAATTGTTGAGTATTTCATTTAGTAGTATTGAATAAAGTTTAATAATTTGTTATAATGACTTTGAAAACAATACCAAAAGGAGATTATATTTTATGAAACAAAGTAAGTTGTTAGCTGTGAGTATGGCAGCTGTTCTATCATTAACATTAGCAGGATGTTCTTCATCATCTAAACCAGCGACAGACAATAATGGTAATACTGTTGCTAAAGCTATGTCAGGAGAAGATCTTAATAAAATAGAAAAAGATGATAAAGAAAAAGAAAAATATCTTGTAATTGATGTTCGTGATGCAAAAGAATATAAAGAAGGGCATGTAAAACACGCTATTAATATTTCAGTAGGAGATATTGATAAAAATATAGAAAAAATTAACTCTTGGAAAGAAAAACCAGTAGTTGTTTATTGTAATACTGGTAAGAAAAGTAAAGAAGCAGCTGATAAATTAATTAAAGCAGGATTCAAAGATGTATCAGATGCTAAAGGGGTTAAAGAATATAAAGACTATGAATTAGTTAAGTATACTACACTACTAGCTGGTGAGTTCCAAGAAGCTATCACTAAAAAAGAAGGTGTTTTCTTTGATGCTCGTGAGAAAAAAGATTTTGATGCTTCACATGTAGAAGGTGCACATAACGTAGATGCTAAAAACTTAGATAATTTAGCCTCTCTATTACCAGAAGATAAATCTACACCGATTTATTCTTATTGCTACAGTGGAAATCGTTCTTCTAAAGTTGCACAAAAAGCTGTTGAGTTAGGTTACACTAATGTTTATAACGCTATGGATGGAACAAAAGAACACGAATATAAATTTTAATGAGAGAAGTTTTTAACTTTTCTTAGAAGATTATGGAAGATATGACATAGTCTAAATTTAAATTAAAAATGGTGCATGCCTTATAGTTAGACTTTAAAGCGTGCACCTTGTTTTATTAATTGAGGGAAAAAGGAGAAAATGCTTAGATGAAAAATAACAAATTATTAATTGGGAGTATAGTTGCACTTTTGTCGCTATCTCTGGTGGGGTGTGCAGCAAGTTCAGGTGCAAGCAATTTAAAGGAAATAAAAGGTGAGGAGTTAAATAAAATAGAAAAAGATGACAAAGAAAAAGAAAATTATCTTGTTATAGATATTAGAAATGAAGTTGCTTATAAAGAAGGGCATTTAAAGCATGCTATTAATATTTCTCTTGAAAATATTGATAAGAGTGTAGAAGAGATAAGAACATGGAGAGAAAAAAAAGTAGTAGTTTATAGTGATGACGCTAGTAAAACTAAAGAAGCTGTAGAAAAATTAACAAAACAAGGGTTTAAAGATGTATCAAGTGCACAAAATATTAAAGAATTTAATTATGATTTAGTAAAATTCTCAACTTTAACAAGTGCAAAATTTCAAGATGCTATCTTTGACACTAAGACAGATAAAGTATTTTTAGATGCTCGTGAGAAAAAAGATTTTGATGAAAAGCATGTTGCAGGAGCGAAGAATGTTGATTCTAAAAATCTAGATAATTTACAAAATATTTTACCAGAAAATAAAGAAATTCCAATTTATACATATTGTTATAGTGGAAATAGATCAGCAGTAGTTGCACAAAAATTAATAGATCTTGGTTATAAAAATGTGTACAATGCTATGGATGGAACAAAAGAATTTAGTTATAAGTTTGAAATGGCAGAGTGTTGTATTGATGAAAATGATAAAAATGGTCATAATCATGAAAATCACAATCATTCAAACCATGATCACTCAAATCATAATGATAATACTGGCAAAAAGGACGATCATTCAGGACATAACCATTAATTTTTAATGAAAGGAGAGCTACCTACAAAGAATAACATTAATATATTAAAATTGAGGTTAGCCTTTTTATAAAAATGAGAGAAACAGTTATATTATTTACAAGAGTACCAAAAATTGGAACGACAAAGACTAGACTTTATGATTTTTTAACACCACAAAAAGCCATAAACATTCAAAAAAAATTGTTGAAAAAAAATTATGATATTCTTTTATCCACAGGAAAATATTTAAAAGTTTACCATGATGGAACCAAAAGTGATGATGCTTATATGAAAGAAATTATTTCTGAGAGTAGTTTTTATTATCAGACAGGAAATACATTAGGAGATAAAATGTATAATGCTATTTGCAGTGAGTTAAATAGCAGTGATAAGGTTATTTTATTAGGATCTGATATTTTTAATCTTAACAATAAGATGATTAATACTGCATTTGAAAAATTAAATGAGTTTGATTTAGTAATAAATCCTAGTGAAGATGGTGGTTACTTTTTAATTGGTATGAAAAATTGTATTAAAGAAGTTTTTGATCTTCCTCGCTATGGAGATAGCTCGGTTTTAGAAAATTTAATAAAGATTTTAAATAATAATAAATTAAATTATTTTTTAGGAGAAACAGGTTTAGATATTGATACTAAGGAAGATTTGCTTTATGCAGAAACAGGTTATAAAAATATTAAACTTTTAGGTGCTGGAGAATACAATATTAATTTTACCTTTAATGATAATTATAATAGTGAAAAAAAAGTTTTACGCATTAATATGAAAAGTCAGATGCAACTTTCTAATCAAATTGAGTATGAATATGAAACTTTAAAACTTCTTGAGAAAAGTGGAGTAACTCCGAAGGTTTATGAGTTAATTACTGAAACTAACTATCTTCCCTACAAATATTTAACTATGGAATTTTTAAAAGGAAGAGCTTTGGACTATAATAAAGATATGAATATTGCCAGTTTTTTATTAAGTTCAGTTCATAACACAAAATTTGAAGAAAATAATTTAATTAAAGCCGAAAATCCATTTCAACTCATGTACGATGAGTGTGAGAGTATGGCTCAGAAGTATTTGAATTGGGTTAAGTGTGACAAGAAGGTAGCAATATTTATTGAAAAATTTTTAAATATTTGTAAGAATTTGATTCCAGAAAAATATGAAATTAATAATCCGTGTATTATTAATACTGAACTTAATTCTGGTAATTTTATAATTGGTAATGGAAAAGAAGATAGTTATGTTATTGATTGGGAGAAAGCTATCATCGGAGAATGTGAACAAGATCTTGCACATTTTTTGGCACCAACAACCAGCTTTTGGAAGACAGATAAAATTTTCAATGAAGAAGAAATATCTTTATTTTTAGAAGATTATAGTAAATATCGTAAATTTGATAGAAAAAGATTTAATAGATATTTAGTGTTTAATTGCCTGCGTGGCATTACATGGTGTTCTATGGCATATGTGGAGTATTCTAAAAGTGAAAAAATGCTTATGGATAACTTTACTTTTGGAAAAATATCTTCCTATATAAGTTATGAGTTTTTAGAAAAAATTTCAAAATATTTTGAGTAGAAAATAAGGAGAATATTATGACAGAGTTTATTCAAGGTTTTGGTGTAGCGGCACCGATTATTTATATTTTGATGTTTGCATTGCTTCCTATATTTTTCTTTCCAGTACCGATTTTGGCAGTTGCGGGAGGAGTAGCTTTTGGTTTTGTGGAAGGTAGTTTACTTACATTTTTAGGAGCATCTATAAATTGTTATTTGATGTTCATACTCTCACGTCGTTTTGGTCGTGAGTATGTCCGAAATTATTTAGAGAAAAAAATGAAGCCAGAGCATCATGCACGTATTTTTGGAGTTAGTGATGAAAAACTAATGATGAGTTTGGTAATACTAAGATTGATTCCGTTAGTGCCATATAATATGATTAACTATGGATATGGGCTTACTAACATTTCATTAACAAAATATATGGTAGCAAGTGTTTTAGGAATAATTCCAGGTACTGTTGTGTTTCTAAATTTTGGTGCAACTAGTACAAATATTTTTAGTAAAGAATTTTTAATAGCATCATTATTAGTTATTTTATTGACAATAGGTTCAATATACTTATCAAAGCTAATAGAAAAAAGAGAACAAAAAAAATAAAGAAATACGAGGTTTAAAAGAAAACCTCGTATTTTTTTAAATTTAAATTTTATTTATAGTTATTCAGTTCCTCCTTTAATTTTTTTAAAAATTTCTGTGCTGTTTTTGAAAGTGTATAATTCTTTTTCCATATAATACTCAGTTCAGTTTCTAGCTTTGTTTCTAAAGGAATAAACTTTATGTTTGTATTATTTGTGTTAATTAGACCATCCAAAGTGAGTGCGATACCAAGATTTTCTTTCACCATAAGTGATGCATTGTAGATAAGGTTATAAGTTCCTACAATGTTGAAATTTTCTATATTGCTGTTTAACCAACTAGCAATAAAGGAATCAGCATGAGACTGCTTAGATATAATAAGGGGTGAATTTTTCAAATCTTTTGGTGTTACAAATCTTTTTTTAGCTAGAGGATGCTCTTTATTAATAAGAATTCCCCAAGTATGGGCCCAGGGAAGAGTTAGATGATTATATTTATTTTTGTCAATAAAACCAACTATTAAAGCAAAGTCTAGTAGACCTGAATCAAGTTTGGGCAATATATCATCAGCGTTGGCACTAGTTATATTGACTTTTATATTTATATTATCTTTTTTTAGTTTAGAAATTATTTTTAATATTTTTTGAAATTGAATGCTTTCTCCTCCACCAATATTCAACTCTCCATTAGAAAAATTATTTGAAGAAATATTAGAAATTGTAGTATCAACGAGAGAAAGTATTTCTTTTGTTTTTTCCAAGAAATAAATCCCATCTTCTGTTAGTGTGATTGATCTTGCTCCTCTTGAAAAAAGAGATACATCTAGTTCTTCTTCTAAATCTTTAAGCTGTTTTGATAGTGCTGGTTGTGAGATATGTAGTACTTCAGCAGCACGTGTAATGTTTTTTTCTGTTGCTACTGTTAAGAAATAATTTAAAACTCTAAGTTCCATAGTAGACCTCTCTTATGTATATTATAAATAAAATATTCATTTTTACAGTATAACTATTTATTATGCTTTTATATAATTTATAAGTATTTGTTATCTTAATTGTAATATATTATACTGAAAATATAAAGTTAAAAGTAGGAGGAACTAATGAATAGGCTATTAGAAAAAATAAAAAGTAAAAATGAAATTTTGGAAGATGATAAATTATTTTTAGAAATTCATAAAATAAAAGAAGAAAATGAAATAAAAATAGCTAAACTAAATTATAATTTTTTAGTAGGGAAAAAAGAGAAAAATAGATTGATTTCTGAGATAATAGATAACGAACTAGATGATACGGTAGAAATTTCGTTGCCATTTCAAACAGATTATGGACAACATATAACATTTGGTAAAAATATATTTATAAATAAAGATGTGATGTTCGTTGATTTAGGAGGGATTGAATTAGAAGATAATGTTTTGATTGGACCAAGATCTATGTTAGTTACAGTTAGTCATATATTAGATAAAGAAAAAAGAAGAGGATTAGTAACAAAATCGATTTTGATAAAAAATAATGCATGGTTAGGAGCTAATGTTACAATTCTTCCTGGTGTAACTATTGGAGAAAACTCAGTAGTAGCGGCGGGCAGTATAGTAACAAAGGACGTTCCTGCAAATTCAATAGTAGCAGGCTCTCCCGCAAAGGTAATTAAAAATATATAGAAATATAAAAAGAGGTAAAAATAATGACATTAGAAACAAGAGTATTTGAAATATATTCAGACATAAAAGTAGAAGAAGTAAGATTTAAAAATAGATTTGGAATAGAATTAAGAGGACATCTTTATTTACCAACGGATTTAAAAAATAATAAAGGAGCGGTAGGAATAAGTGGGCCATTTGGAGCAGTAAAAGAACAAAGTTCAGGTCTTTATGCACAGGAACTGGCTAAAAAAGGTTTTGTAGCATTAGCGTTTGATCCATCATTTACGGGAGAAAGTGGAGGAGAGGTTCATAATATAGCGAGTCCAGATATTAATACGGAAGATTTTAGTGCAGCTGTTGACTTTTTAGGGACGAGATCGTATGTGAATAGAGAAAAAATTGGTGTATTAGGAATTTGTGGTTTTGGAGGATTTGCACTTAATGCAGCAAGTCAAGATCCAAGAATAAAAGCAACTATAACATCAACAATGTATGATATGACGAGGGTGGCAGCAGTAGGATATTTTGATGGTGGAACCATGGAAGAAAGATATAGTAATTTAGAGAGAATATCAGCTCAACGTTTTATAGATTTTGAAAAAGGTTATCAAGAATTTCAATTAAATGGTTTCCCAGAGGAATTAACAGGGGAAGAGCCACAGTTTTTCCAAGACTATTATAATTATTATGCTACTCCTCGTGGTTATCATGAAAATTCTATAAATTCAGCAAGTGGTTGGACTAAGACGAGTGGTGCGAGTTTAGTAAATTCAAAAATATTAGAATATGCAGACCAAATAAGAAATGCGGTTTTAATGATTCACGGAGAAAAAGCTCATTCACGTTATTTATCAGAAGATGCTTTTAAAAAATTAAAAGGAGATAATAAAGAATTATATATTATTCCAAATGCAAATCACGTTGATTTATATGATAAAAAAGATGTAATTCCGTTTGCTAAAATTGTTTGTTTTTTAGAAGAATTTAATAGATAATAATATTGTTACTTATAAAAAAACTTGATTGATAATATATCAATCAAGTTTTTTATTATATATGTATTATAGTTACTTTACCAAAAGTTAGATTTCCAGTAAGAAAAATTTTTACATCATTATTGGTATTATCGCTAAATATAGGAATTGAAACTTCTCCGAATATAGTACTAATCTCATTTTTTACTCGCCATTCTTTGGGAATAAATAACTTGACTTCACCAAATGTTGCAGTAATATTTATTTGAATATCTTTGATAGCGTAAGTGCTAGGTTTATTGAAATAAATATTAGATTCGCCAAATGTTGTGGTAACATTAAAATAATCAGTTTCATTGATGTTTACATATCTAACATTCTCGCCAAATAAAATGTTAGAGTAATCTTTTGTATCGTTTTTTTTTGTGTAATTTCTAAATTTATTTTTTTTATGATGTTTATATTTTATTTTTTTTGGAATAAGTATAGAAAACCCGATACTAAAAAGTATAGCAATCCAAATTATTTTTCCAGTAGAAATATTTAGAAAATGAAAATGTTTATTATAAATAATAAGTAATAACACTGAAGGCAGTACCACTCCAAAAGAATCAAAATTCATTAGTCCCCTAACAATGAAATATCCCAAAACAATAGTACTTAACGATAAAAATACAGTACCTGTAGGAAAGTAATTTAACTCGTTAAATGTTGTAAAAATTGCCAGTATTATAAAAAATACTCCAACAAAATTTATTCTTCTCATAATAATTACCTCGTCTCTTTTAATTTTTCCTTTACAATTTTATAGTAATGCCGTGATATGTGAATTTTTTTATAACTATCAAAAAATGAAGCAGTACTAGAACCGGAAAAGGATTTTTCTAAGGAGTAAATTGCTCTTAAATTAACTATTGTAGATTTAGAAACACGGCAGAAGTAAAATGGAACAATCTTTTCAAGTTCATAAAGTTTGAATTTTACTTCATAGAAATCATCAATTGAATGAGCGTAGATTTTATTGCTGTCTGTTTCAAAGAAAATAATATCCTTCAGGGGAATAAAGAATTCAACGTTATTTTTATAAAAAATAATTTTTTCTGTTTTAGCCAAACTTTTTTCAAGAGTAGCTTTAATGTTTTGAACGTTATCATTTAATCCGCTAGTTCTAATTACGAGCTCAATATTAACTAAATTAGGATCTATCTCAATAGTAATTTTCATAGGAATCTCCTTTTTAACTCCTTCTATATTATATGATACTATATTTTGTATAGAAAATTAATAGTTTTCTACTAAGTGGTTTAATTAAGTGAGTAAGAGGTAGAAAATATTACAATAAAAACAGATTTATTAAATATTGTTTGCTAAAGATATAAAAAATTATCAAAAGAAATTACTGGAAAATTAATCTAGCATACAGTATCTAAAAAGATACTATTGCTTTTTTTTTGTTTTTGTTGTATAATATTCTCTGTCTGTGGGAGTGGATGAGTTCTGGTGTGCTCTCTAGTCTTCAAAACTAGTATGAGGGGTTAGGAGCCTCTTGGGTGGGTTCGATTCCCACACATTCCCGCCAAATGTTTTCATAAAATTTTATAAGGTTACATATACATATGTGTAACCTTATTTTTTTATGTATTTATAGTTTTAAAAATTTGAAAATTAAAGTTTTATTCTCGAAAAAATAAAACAGTATTTATTGAATATCGAAAAAAGGTGCTTTAACAAGGATAATATTATTATTTTATTGTTTTATAATTAATATATTACAGATTAACACAGATGTATCAATGGTTTTTGGTGATTTTTCTTTTAGATAATGCTTTACAAATTGTCACAGAAGATATATAATAAATTTATCAATAATAAATTATTAATAAAATATATCTATAAATAATGGAGGTCGTAATGGTGAAAAAGATTTTTGATGAATTGAAGCTAAAATCTGGTGTAACTTTAAAAAATAGAATTTTTATGGCACCTATGACAACTCAATCGGCATTTTATGATGGTGGCATAACAGAAGAAATTATAAATTATTACAAGCATAGATCTGGTGAAGCTGGTGCAATAGTAGTTGAAAGTTGTTTTGTAGAAAAAGATGGTAGAGGTTTCCCAGGTGCAATTGGAATTGATAATGATGATAAAATTTTTGGTTTAACTAAATTAGCTTCAGCGATAAAAGAGACTGGTTCTAAAGCTTTTGCTCAGTTGTATCATGCAGGAAGAATGGCTTGGCCTGAATATAATGGTGGAGCAGAACCAATTGCACCAAGTCCAGTTCCTGCACTTAGACCAAATGCTCCTGTCCCAAGAGAAATGTCAGAAGAGCAAATTTTAAATATGATACAATTGTTTGCTGATGGGGCGAAACGTGCTATTAAAGCAGGATTTGATGGAGTAGAAATTCATGGTGCTAATACATTCTTAGTTCAACAATTTTTCTCACCACATTCAAATCGTAGAGAAGATAAATGGGGTGGAAATAGAGAAAATCGTTCACGTTTTGCTATCGAGATAGTTAAAGCGATTAAAGAAGTAGTAAAGGAATCAGGAAAAGAAAATTTTGTTATTGGCTATAGATTTTCACCTGAAGAATTAGAAATTCCAGGAATTAGATTTGAAGATACAATGTATTTACTAAATCAACTTGCAGAATATGATTTAGATTATGTTCATTTTTCGATGGGAATTTATACAAGAAGTTCAATAGTAGATACAGATGATCCAGAAGAACTTATTACACAATTTTTGGCAAGAAGAAGTAGTAGATTAGCTGAAATCCCTGTAGTAGGTGTTGGAGGAATTTTGCAAAAAGAAGATGCAGAAGAAGCATTGAAGTTAGGGTATGATATCTTAGCGGTAGGTAAAGGATTTTTAATTGAACCACATTGGGTAAGTGCGATTAAAGAAGGAAAAAAAGTTTCTGACTTTGCTGATAAGAACTTAAGAGAAGAACTTATTATTCCAATGCCGTTATGGGATTTTATGTCATATATGGTTTCAGATCCAGAAGTAGAAAGACAAAAACATGAAAAAATCAAACGCCTTTTAGAAGTTAAGTTAGAGTTTAAGGAAGGAAGTTATGATGTAGAAGCTAAGGGTCATAATAATAGTCTTCCTATGAAAGTTACTTTTTCCAAGGATAGAATAGAAAAAATTGAAGTTGATAATAGTGAAGAATCGGAAGGATTATCAGAACAGGTATTTGAAAGATTACCGAAACAAATTATTGAGGGACAAACACTTAATGTAGATGCTATTTCAGGCGCTTCAAGTTCAAGTCAAGGGCTTATTGATGGGGTTGCGGAAGCTGTAAAACTTGCGGGTGCAGACCCAGAAGTATTATTTGTAAGACCAAAACCAGTTGTAAAATGGATTAAAGAAGTAGTTGAAGAAGAGACAGATGTTGTTATAGTCGGTGGAGGTGCTGCAGGAATTTCTTCAGCGCTTCGCGCAGATGAACTTGGATTAAGAGTTACTTTGATTGAAAAACAAGCCTTCATTGGTGGGGCAATATCTATTAGTGGAGGTAACCAGGTTGTTTTGGGCTCTAAACTTCAAAAACAATTAGGTGTTGAAGACGATACTCCAGAACTTATGTATGAAGATTTTATGAAAAATGGAAATGGGAAAAATGTTCCAGAGTTATTAAATCTATTGGCTCATAATGTTGGAGAAACTACAGATTGGTTGACTGATTATGTAGGTGTAGAATATGATGTAAACGAAGGATTACATGTTCTTGCTGAGTATAGAAAAGATAGAGAATTAGCGTATAACCATGGTGGGCATGGATTTGCTGGAGCAGCAAGAGAGAAAATTACTAATAGTAATGTTAAAGTTTTAATGCAAACTAAAGCTAAAGAATTGTTGCAAGATGAAGATGGAAATGTGGTTGGATTAGTTGCTCGTGAAGAGACTGGTAGAAAACATATTATTCGTGCAAAATCAGTAATACTTACAACTGGTGGTTATGGTAATAATAAACAATTATTGAGTAAAGAATTAGGAAAAGTATTGTTTTATGGAACTAAATCTTCTAATGGAGAAGGTCTTGTGATGGCCACTAAAGAGGGTGTAGATGCAGCTACTCGTATGATGGAGTACGGAAAAATATATCCAAACGGTATTGAGGTTTCGAATGGTTATGCGAAATCAACTATAGGTGGAAATATTGCAGTTCTTCGTGAAAATGGACTGTTAGTAAATAAATCAGGTCGTCGTGTAGTAAATGAAAGAGCAAGTAATCATGATATATTAGATGTGCTGATGAAAGAAGAAGATCAGACTTTGTATATTCTTTTAGATAAAGAACATTTTGATATATTTAGAGAAGCAGTAGCAGAAGGTGGTATTTCTGGTCAAGATATTGATCGTTGGCTAGAAAATAATGGAGAAAAAACACCACATTTCTTCCATGCACAAACTCTAGAAGAATTAGCTAAGGTTGCTAATATGGAAGAAAATAGTCTTAAGAATACAGTAGAAAGATTTAATGGTTTTGTTAAAGCTGGTGTTGATGAAGACTTCAATCGTGAAAACAGATTCTTACAGAAAGAAGTAGGAAGCGGACCGTATTACTTAGTTGAACAAAAACCGAGATTTGCAACAACTATGGGTGGATTAGTGGTTAATGAAAACTTAGAAGTTGTTAATAAAAAAGGAAATACAATTAATGGTCTATATGCTGCTGGGGAAGTAGTAGGTGGAGTTATGGGAACTGACTCACCATCTGGAGCAAATAATGCATGGGCATTAACTTCAGGAAAACTTGCAGCGGAATCAATTGAGAAAAAATATAATTAAATAGCAAATATAAAAAGTTAGGATGTGGATATTTATCCACTCCTAACAAAAATAAAATTATTTATTAAAATAATCTGTACAGAAATTTTTAAATCGAAGTACAGTAGGAGTAGTAAAACCATCACTCCTAGTTGCAAGATAAAGCCATCTAGGTTCATGTTTATCAAGAATTTCTAAAACTTTTACTGGATAAGAATTCAAACTTCTTATTTTAGGCATAATAGTAATTCCATGATTTTGAGAAACAAAACCTAAAAGTGTATGATCTTCATTGGCCTCAATAGTGATATTTGGGCTGAAATCTAGAGTACGCATTAGATTATCAAGATAAGGACGTAAACCGCTGTTTTTATCAAAATAAACATAAGGATAATTAGCAGTTTCTTTCAAATAAACGCCGTCTTTTTCGGCAAGTGGATGATTTTTAGGAACTACTAAATAAATATTTTGTTGTAGTAGTTTTTCGAAATTGACATTGTCTGCATCTTTTACAAAAGATGTAATAGCAATATCAATATCTTCATCATTAAGTTTTTGAAGAAGTTGGAAAGAGTTTCCTTGTGAAAAAGAGAATTTAATATTTTTATTTTCCTCTTTTTCTAAGAATGTTCTAGTAAGCATAGGGGCTATTTCAGAACCTATGGTATAGATGAAACCAAAGTTTATTGTTCCAGAATTAGGATTGACTTCTTCTTGAATTATAGTTGTGGCTTGCTTTAATTTTGTTAAAGCACTAGAGGCGTGTTCATAAAATATATGACCGTATTTCGTTAATTTTATATTACGGCCAGATTTTTTAAAAAGTGGAACACCAAGTTCTTTTTCAAGTTCTGATATGGTGTAACTAAGATTTGGTTGTGAAGTTTTTAGTTTTTTAGCAGTCTGAGTCATATGTTCAGTTTCTGCTAAAAGAACAAAAGCTTCAAGTTGAGATATATTCATATAAAACTCCTTTAAAAAATTAATAAATATATTTTATCATTAATTAAATAAAAATTCACTAAATTTATAAAAAAAATAAAAAATAATTATACAAATAATAAAATTATGCTCAAGGGGGATATAAAAATGAGTAAACAATCACCAATAACAATAAGTTCATGGACACTAGGAGATGTATGTAAGTTTGAAGATCGTGTAAAAGCAGCAAAAGATGCTGGTTTTGAAGGGATAGGTTTAAGAGCAGAAACTTATGTTGATGCTTTAGCAGAAGGGTTACATGATGAGGATATTTTAAATATTTTAAAAAAATATGATATAAAAGTAACAGAGGTTGAATATATAGTACAGTGGGCAGAAAATCATCGTTCATATGAACAAAAATATAAAGAACAAATGTGTTTTCATATGTGTAAATTATTTGGAGTAAATCATATTAACGTCGGATTAATGGAAAATTATTCTGTAGAACATACAGCACGAAAATTAAAAGAACTTTGTCATAGATCATATCCATACGTAATAGGTGTAGAACCAATGCCATACAGTGGTATACCTAATTTTGACAAAGCATATGCGGTAGTAAAAGAATCTGGCGCGGAGAATGCGGCTATTATTTTAGACTCTTGGCATTGGGTAAGAGCAGATCAAGAATATAGAACGTTAACAAAAGAAGAAGCGGAAAAAGTAATTTCTATTCAAATAAATGATGCGTATGAGCGTCCTTATGCGAAATCAATTTTACGTGATGAGAGTATGCATGATAGATTAGCACCAGGAACTGGTGCTAAAGATACGGTAGGTTTTGTTAAAATGATCAAAGAATCAGGTATCACGCCAAAAGTAATAGGAGTAGAGGTGATTTCAGATAATATTTTAGCAAAAGGATTAGAAGAAGCATCTAAATACAATTTTGAACATACCGCAAAAGTATTAAAAGAGGCGTGGAAAGAACAACTTCCAGAAAATAAATAAAAATAAGCAAAGGGGAAATATAAATGGATAAATGGTTAGGATTAGAAGGTAAAGTAGCAGTTGTAACTGGTGCAGTAGGAGGCATGGGCAGAACTATTTGCGAAGAATTGGCAAAACAAAATGCTAAAATCGTACTATTAGACCTGTTTAAAGATAAAGCTGACGAATATGCAAAATATTTGGAAGACACTTATAGTGTAGAAACATTAAGTTTAGCAGTAAATACTACTAAAGAAGAAACGGTAGATAAGGCGGTGAAAGCTGTAAAAGAAAAATTTGGTAGAGTGGATATTTTAGTAAATACAGCGGCAATGCTTAGAGCATGTCCATTAGAAGATCTTCCGTTAGATGAATGGAGACAAACTATTGATGTTAATTTAACTGGATATTTCTTAGTATCGCAACGTTTTGGACGTGTTATGATTGAACAAAAATATGGAAATATGGTCCATATTTCTACAATAGCGTCAGTATTTCCAGAAACTTATAGTGCAGCATACAGTCCAAGTAAAGCAGGAGTAAACATGTTATCAAGGCAAATTGCAGCAGAGTGGGGAGTGTTTGGAGTTCGTAGTAATTGTATTCAGCCATGTTTTGTTAAAACGCCACTATCAGAGTCGTTTTATGCAGATCCAAAAGTAGAACAAGGAAGAAAAGCATTGACAGCCAACAAACGTATTGGTAACACTTTTGATATTGCAAATGCTGTTCTTTATTTAGCGAGTGATCGTTCTAATTATACAAATGGACATGAGTTAAGAGTTGAAGGTGGATTTGGAATTATGATGGGTGATCAAACGCCAAAACCTGGTGGACGTCGTGAGTTTGCAATAAAAGAACACGAAGCATACCTAAAAAGAATAAGTGAAAAATAGGTCATGTTTGTACGAGATGGATAAGTGGTAATAAGCTAATAAAATTAGAACAACACTTATCTATCTATAATGTAGTTAAAAAATTTATGGAGAATAGTGTATGGAGAATAAAAATAGAAACTATCTTCCACTTATTGTTTTTTTACTAATAAATTATATTTTCCAAGGAATGGATCAAATAATAATTTCTCAAAATATGTCAACATTTGAAGAGTTTTGGGGAGTTGAAGCTAGTAAAGTTGCTTTAGTAATAAGTGCATTGGGTGTAGGTAGAATTATTAGTATAAATTATGCAGGATATTTTTCAGATAAATATGGTAGGAAAAAAGGAATTTACATAGGTTTAACTTGTTATTTGATTTTTTACATAGGATTGTTACTATTTCCAAGTTATATAGCTGCATTTATCTTAACGATGATAGCAGGAATAGGAAATGCATTTTTAGATACAGCAACCTACCCAGCTATATCAGATGCATATAAAGAAGAAAGTAGCACATTTAACGTCTTTGTTAAAGCGGGTATCTCAGGTGGACAATTCATACTACCATTGATGACACAATTCGTTTTACTAAGAGATTTATATTTTGGATGGCCGTTTATAATTATTTCTATATTTATAATATTTAATTTTGTGGTAATTTCCAGAATGAAGTTTCCGCCAATGTATAAAGAGGAAGAAAAAAAGGTAGAACTTCCAAAATTAAAATCTAAAATAGGTATTGAGGGAGCGGCATTACTAGCTTTTTCATTCATATCAGCTTCGTTATTTAATATTTTTATTATATGGATACCAACATTTGCTCAACAAACTATAAATATTGGAAAAACTCAAAGTTTGACATTCGTAACCATTTATAGTGTGTGTTCAATAGTTTCGGTATTTGTAACATCATTTATGGTGAAAAAAGGGCTAAATGTGCCAGCGTATATAGCGTTTTGTTGTATAATCACAGCACTTTCTCAAATTAATATGTTAGTAAATACATCTCTAACTTCTATAACTATAGTTAGTTTAGTGGTTGGATTTTTCGCAGCGGGAGGAATATGGCAATTAGGAGTATCGCTTCTATTAAACTTTTTCCCAGAGAAAAAAGGAAAGTTCACCGGAATGTACTCACTATCTACATCTATTTCATTGATGGTAACACCATATTTAACAGGATTAATTGCAGAAAAATCAATAAAATCTGTATTTGCGTATAATATGGTCTTAGGGTTTATAGGAGCAATTTTATTATTAGTAGTATTGTATCGTTATAATAAAGTATTAAAACCATTAAAAAATAATTAAGATAAAAAGAAAGAGGTAAGGAAAAATGACAAAAATTACAGAACGTTTAACAGGACATACATTATTAATTAGCTTAATAGCTACACCAATTAGACACAGCATGTCTCCAACAATGCATAATGAAAGTTTCAAAAAACTTGGGTTAGACTATGCATACTTAGCATTTGAAGTAGGAAATGAAGAATTAGCAGATGCTGTTCAAGGAATTCGTGCTTTAGGTATCCGTGGTTCTAACGTATCAATGCCAAATAAACAAGCTATCTTACCATTATTGGATGAACTTTCTCCAGCAGCAAGATTAGTAGGTGCAGTTAACACTGTAGTAAACAAAGATGGGAAAGGACATTTAGTAGGACATGTTACTGATGGAACTGGGGCTGTTCGTGCTTTAGCAGAAGAAGGTGTGGATATTAAAGGACAAGTTATTACATTAACAGGTTGTGGTGGTGCTGGAACAGCTATTGCTATTCAGGCTGCATTGGATGGTGCAAAAGAAATTCGTATTTTCAATATAAATGATGCAGCTTATAAAAATGGAGAGCAGACAGTCAAAAAAATTAATGAAAATACAGATTGTATTGCTACATTAACTGATTTAGAAAATCAAGATGCGTTCAAAAAATCTATTGCAGAAAGTAGCATTTATATTGACGCAACAGGAGTAGGTATGAAGCCTTTAGAAAAAGAAAAATTAATTAACGATCCTGAGGTTATTCGTCCAGACTTAGTTGTATTTGATGTGGTTTATGCTCCAAGAGAAACAGAACTATTAAAATTTGCTAAAGCACATGGAGCGAAAAAAGCAATTAATGGATTAGGCATGATGATTTATCAAGGAGCAGAAGCATTTAAGTTGTTTACTGGAGAAGATATGCCAGTAGACCATGTTAAAAGTGTATTGTTTGATGAAGAGTAATAATTAGAAATGAGAAGAAAAGTTTTTTGGTTAGTACTTTAGAAATGAAATAAAAGCTTTTCTTCTATGTTTTATGATTTAATATGGGGAAAATAGTAATTTAAATTAGTTTTAAGCATATAGCAAATAAGAGTAATATTAAGATTTTTCTTAATATAAGGAAAAACATAAGGAGAAATTTTATGGCAAAGCTAGTAGTAGATAATGTTGTTTTTGGAGAAGGGCGTCCTAAAATAATAGTTCCTATTGTTGGAGTAGATGAAAACGAAATATTAGAAATTGCAAATGATATTAAAGAAATAGACTATGATTTGGTAGAATGGAGAATAGATTTTTTTAATAAGGTAGAGAGACTAGGAGAAGTTTCCAGAGTTTCAAAAAAAATAAAAGAGATAATCAAAAGACCACTTTTAGTGACATTTAGAACAAAAAAAGAAGGTGGAGTTCTAGAATTAGAAGATGATAAGTATTTTGAAATTTATCATGAAATTATAGAAAATGGTGATGTAGATTTATTAGATGTTGAATTATTTATGGATGCAGATGCTGTTTCTAAATTAGTAAAAGCTGCACACAAAAGAAATGTGAAAATTGTTATGTGTAACCATGACTTTGATGCAACACCAGGACGTGATGAAATAATAAGACGCTTGATGTTGATGGAAGAAAAAGGTGCAGATATTTGTAAAATAGCTGTAATGCCAAATAGTAATGAAGATGTGTTGACTTTATTAGATGCTACAAGAATAGCAAAAGAGAAAATAAATAAACCATTGATTACTATGTCAATGGGAGCGTTAGGGATGATTAGTCGTGTATCAGGGGAAGTATTTGGTTCAACAGCAACATTTGGAGCTGCCAAAAAATCTTCAGCACCTGGTCAAGTTCCAGTAGCAGAACTCAGAAAAATTTTAGAAATATTAAAATTAGGTTAGGAGAAAAAATATGGTACAAAAAGCAAAAAATCCATTTATACTTACAGCTTTAGCGTTGTATTTTACGTATTTTATTCATGGTATTGGGGTATCAATACTAGCACAATATAAAAGTGATTTAGTAGCAGCATGGGGTGAAACGAATTTAGGCTTAGTTATTCGTGTTAGTGCTGCACTTGGTCTAGGAAGACTTATTTCGTTACCATTTTCTGGAGCAATATCGGACAAATTTGGACGTAAAACATCAGGACTTATTGGTATAGCGTTTTATGTTTTGTATTTTGTTGGAGTAGCTAGCTCAGGATCTATGTGGGTGGCATATGGTTTTGCCATTATGGGTGGTATTGCTAACTCATTTTTAGATACTTGTGTAACACCTTCATGTTTAGAGATTTTCAAAGAAAAAGGTGCAGTTGCTAACATGTTTACAAAATTCTCAATTTCTATTGGGCAACTTGTCTTACCATTTTGCATAGGTATAGTTTCAGGAATGAATCTTCCTTATACAACATTGTTTTATTTAGCAGGAATTTTAATTGCACTTGATGGATTATTAATTATTTTCTTAAAATTCCCTAAATTAAATGCAGATGTTTCAGCAACAAAAGCACAAGAGACAAAAATGAAATTTGATGCAACAGCTATTTCTTTAATTCTGATTGGATTAACTTGTACAGCAACTTTCCAATTATGGTTAAACTGTAACCAAGAATTAGGAAAAATGTATGGTCTGGAAAATCCACGTATGATACAAACAATGTATGCAGCAGGAACAATTTGTGCAGTATTATTCACTGCATTAGTAGTTCTAAAAAAATTAAAACCCGTTGATGTACTGGTTCTTTATCCAACAATTTCATTTGTAATGTTAGTATTAACTTATTTTATTAAAACACCATCAATTTGTTTGATTGCAGGATTTGTTATTGGATATGCTGGAGCAGGAGGAGTTCTTCAACTTGCGGTTTCGACTGCTAATGAGTTATTCCCAACTAATAAAGGGAAAATTACGTCTATTGTTATGATAGCATCAAGTGTTGCTAATTATGTGATTTTAGAAATTGCAGGATATATCACAAAAGCTAGTCCAGCTAATGGACCAGTAAATATCGTATTGTTTAATGCCGGTATTACTTTATTAGGTGTACTACTTGCCTTATATGTAAGAAGACAATTTAAATTAAAAGTAGCATAAGAAGAAAAATAAAAGACGCAATTATTTGGCTATATTATCTACTGTTATCAAAAAATTGCATTGCGTATTTAAATAAATAAAAAATAAAAATGCATAAGAGTGTAAAACATATTATGTTTTGCTCTATGCATTTTTATTTTATAGATTGAAAATTAGATTAATATTTTTTTAGTTTGGAGTTATATTTTTTTAGCTAGTAGTGTGACGAAACGAGGTGTATATTTTTCATTATCATCTACTTTGCTCAATGAGTCTAGTTCTTCTTTATATATTACAACATCCCAACCTTTATAATAATTTTTCAGTTCATTTTCAATAAAGGTAAATGGAAATGGAATTTGTGATAATTTATCATTAGGCATTGACATAGCACTTACAATCAGATTATAACCACCAATATTTGTTTGCTCTTGTATATTGTGAATAATACTTGTAATACGAGTTGGATTCAAAAACATAAATACATCTGTTGAAAAAATGAAATCATAGGTATTGCGAATATTTGCTTCATTAATATCATGTTTAAACACACTAAGATTTAATTTTTCTTCAAGCGAGATATTTGCTAAATATTGCAAAAACTGTGCATTGTTATCAACTGCTGTAACATTAAAACCGAGTGTAGATAAATAAAGAGCATTTTTTCCTTGACCAGCTCCAAGATCTAGAGTCTTACATGGAGAAATAAAATTCATCGCCTTAACTATTTCAGGATGAGCAGGATTTAAATCATATTTATTAGAAAAATAATCTTTAACCTCGCAATAAAATTCAAAGAAAAAGTTTAAATCCGTAGTCAGGGGAATAATTCTAAAAAAACTATTTGGTTGAATAAAGAATTCATTATCTTTTTTACTAAAAGTATGATCTTTAATAGATTCTCCAGTTTCAGTAAGAAAGACAATTTTTAATTTTCCCTTTAATATTATTAATTTAGACCAAACTCCTGTCTTAGTACTATATTTTTCTCTAAACTCTTTTGGTAGAGAAAGAGCAGTCCAATTAGGAGTGCGTTTAAAACATACTAAGTTATTTTCCATAAAATTCTCCTTCAATATAAAGTCAACTATATTATATCATGATAGTTAATAAAATAAAAATAAAATCTAAATAATTATAGTAAGATTAATTAATTACTAAGGAATTTAGTTTTGTGTAATAAACAAAGTTAGAACCAATCTTTTAATTTTTAATATTTCCAACTATAAATAAGCTGTGGTATAATTTTAAGATAAGTAAGAGAGGTGGAAAAATGGTAAAAGTATTATTTGTATGTTTAGGAAATATTTGTCGTTCTCCAATGGCAGAAGCAGTATTTCGTAATATGGTAGAACAAGAAGGTTTGTCTGATAAAATATTAATCGATTCTGCAGCAACAAGTTCTTGGGAACATGGGAATCCAGTTCATTCTGGGACGAGAAAACAACTAGCGAAAGTTGGAATAGATGTAGAAGGAATGTATTCGCGAGTACTAAATGATAATGACTTAACTTTTGATTACATAGTAGGAATGGATAATAGTAATATTGAAAATATCAAAAATTTTGTGAACAATAGGAAGTCGGGAGAAATAAAAAAACTTCTTGAGTATGCAGGAGAGAATAGAATTATTGATGATCCTTGGTATACTAGGGATTTTGAAAAAACTTATAATGATGTTATCAAAGGGTGTATAGCATTGTTGGAAAAAATAAAAAAGGAAAATTTGTAGGAGATTTAAATGAATAAAAAAGGATTGGCATTGATTTTAGGTAGTAGCATCTTAGTCTTAGGAGTAAGTGCTTTGTCAATAACGGGAGTATTAAATAAAGGTAAAACAGAACAAACTTTATCACAAAATAATGATTTGATAGAAAGTAGTTCGACTGATACGAGCAGTCTTGATATTGGTAATATTGTAAAAGAAGAATTGTATTCAGAAGGTAATGGAAGAAGAATTTATGGATACATAACAGCTCCTAAAAATTATAAAGAAAATAAATTGCCAACCATAATTATTTCTCATGGATTTGGAGGGCTTGCAGAACGTGGTGATTATTACGCTCAAAATTTAGCTAAGGAAGGATACGTTGTTTATTCATTTGATTTTATGGGTGGTAATAGAAATAGTAGAAGTGGAAATAATACTCTAGCTATGTCTGTCTTTACGGAAATGGATGATTTGGATGTTGTTGTAAAAAATTTACAAGAACAAATTTTTGTAGATAAAAATAATATATTTTTATTAGGTCAAAGTCAGGGTGGTGTAGTTTCTACTATGGAAGGAGCAAAATTAAAAGATGAAATCAAGGGTTTAATACTTGTTTTTCCAGCCTTTGTACTTTTTGATGATGCACGTGATGTATTTAAATCAGTGGCGGAAATTCCAGAAGTGTATAACCATAGGGGAAACAATGTAGGACGAGTGTATTTTGAAAAATCTTTAGACTATGATATCTTTAAAGATATGAAAGATTACAAAGGAAAGGTTCTTATCGTTCATGGAACAAATGATAATATAGCTCCAATTTCTTACTCAAGAAGAGCTATTGAAACTTTCTCTAATGCAACATTAAAGGAAATTTTAGGAGCAGGTCATGGATTTAATACAAGGCAACAGGAGGAAACTCAAAAATATATTAATGAGTTTTTAAAAGAAAGTATAAGATAGGTAAAATTATGATAGAAATAAGAGATGTAAATTTAGAAGATGCAGGAAAAATAGTTGAAATTTATCGACCATATGTAGAAACTACGGCGATAACTTTTGATTACGAAACTCCAAACGTTATGGAGTTTGAAGAGAAGATTAGTAAAACTTTACAAAAATATCCATTTCTAGTAGCCATAGAAGATAATAAAATTTTGGGTTATGCATATGCAGGAGAATTTTACTCTAAAATAGCATATTCATGGACTGCGGAAATTACAATTTATTTGGATGAAAATAAACGAGGACGAGGAATAGGAGATATCCTTTACAACGAATTGGAGAAAAGATTGTACGAAAGAGGAATATGTCGTTTAGCATCATGTATAGCATATCCAGATGAAGGAAGTGTTTCTTTTCATGAAAAACATGGTTTTAGAAAAGTAGCCCATTTTGAAAAAGTAGGATATAAGTTCAGTCGTTGGTATGATGTGGTTTGGTATCAAAAAGATATAAATGAGAAGGAAAGTGCTGACCCAAAAGTCTAAAATTTCAAGAAATTTATTGAAAATATAATAAGGCGCAGTGGTTTATTGATTTCGAGGTATGCTTAGCAGAAGCTTTTTCGAAATCTAATAAACTATGCGGGAGCGACTTGATAAAATCGATTTCTACGAAATCACGATTTTTGAGTCACTCCCAAGAAGAAAATTTATATAATTAAAAAATAAGCAGGTGTTTAGATGAGGAAAATAGTTATTTCAGATATCCATGGAAGTTTTTATACAATGAAGAAATTACTTGAAGAAGTGAAGTTTAATCCTAGCGAAGATAAACTTATATGTCTTGGAGATATGTGTGATAGAGGGAAGAATACTAAATTGGTGTGGGAGTATTTTTATAATCTACAAAAAAATTATAGCGGGCATGTTGTTCTTTTGGGGAATCATGAAGACATGTTTAATCTGGCAATGAAAGAAGCATTGTACAATGAATATGATAATCGCAGACAAAATCATTATTTTAGAAATGGAGGGCTAACAACGCTTAAATCTTTTTATCCAGATGCAACAGAAGAAACTAGACGTTATTATTTCAAAAAAATGGCAAAGGAATATAAAGAAATAAGAATGTGGGTAAAAAAATTACAGACTAGGTATGAAAGTCAGGATTTTTATTTTGTTCATGCTGGTGTAGATTTTGAAAAAAATTTTTGGAATCAAACACATAGAGATATGATTTGGATAAGAGAACCATATTTAAGTAGTACAAAAAAATATAGCAAGAAAATTTTTCATGGTCATACACCTGTCAAAGAAGTTCCGCATTATGATATAAAAGAAAATAGAATTAATATTGATGGTGGTTGTGTATATGATGGGAAATTAAACATAGTTGTAATAGATGGAGACAGTAATATAGAAATAAAACAAAGTAGAATATTAGAAAAAGATATTTATAAAGAATTGGAGGAAAAAAGATGATAGTTGAACTAACAAGGTTTAGAGTAAAAGACGGTATGAGTGAAATGGTGGATGAATGGCTTGAATTCTTAAATAATAATATGAAGGACGTTTTATTAACGCTAGATAGAGAAAAAATGTATGTAGAAACTATTTTTAGAGAAGTGCTAGATGGACATGAGTATTTATATTGGTATTCAGTTCAAGGAGAGAATGGACAAGATGTTGAGACTTCAGAACATGAGGTTGATAGAAAACATTTAAAATATTGGGAAAAGTGTATTGATAAGAGTTTTGGTTCAAAAGATTTGACTACAGAAGTTGTGATGATTTCAAAAAAAATGATGGAAGCAATGGATTAGACTTCTGAAATGTAAAAAATTGAAGAGTTGTCATTAGTAAATAATAATTTAAGTACTAAATAAAAAAATTAAAAATAATAAAAAATTTATGCATTTGAAACAAATGTGAAATTTGATATTTAAAAATAAAAAAAGAGCCGAGAATATTTCGTCTCGGCCTTTTATAGAAAATGAAAGTTTATGAAGTTTATAACTATCTACTAGTTATGACTATATTATAAGCATTGAACCTTAAATATAATTAAAATTGAACTTAAAAAATGAATTTATAATTTTAAAGGGTAAAATTGTTTTTTGGGAGTGGATAAGTGTAGTTAATTTTATCTTATAATGGTAAAAAGTATATAGAATTATATTTCAGATTTATTACAAAATTTAATTTTTATTACAAAGTAGTGACTACTATTGAATTATATTCAAACTATATTTATAATTAAGAGGACAATAATTTCGAAAATAAAAATAAGGAGAATACAGAATGAAAAAGAGTAGTTTGAAAGTAACTGGAAAAGTATTGACCGGACTAGTGTTATTAACTGGAGTAGGTGCTATTCCAACCAACGCAGTAGAGGTTAAGAATCCTGCAGTAGACATTAATGTAAAAAATGTTAAAGCTAGTGTTTATGAAAAAAATGGTCATTATTATGCTAAACTTGTTGCAGATAAAGAGGTGGCAAATGTTGTAGCAAGGGTGACAGTAGATAATAAATCAGAATTTATAATAAAAAAAGATATTGTTAAAGCTGGTGAAGTAGTAGAGTATGAGCTAAATATTAAAGCAGAAATTCCTACGAAAAAGTTACCACATACAGCCGTGAAAAAGGAAACTGTAAAAGAAACTAGTATGGTTGGTGGACATAAATTTAATATTACAGTTACTTATGAGGTAGCAACTCCTGAAGTAAAAGAGCTACAAAAAGAAAAATCTAAAGAAAATGGTGTTAAAGAAACTCAAAAACAAGAAACACCAAAACCAAAACAAGCACCAACAGAAGAGAAAAAGGCTACATCTACTGAGTCAAAAGAACAAGTACAAAGTGATAAAAAGGAAACTACAGTGCAAGTAGAGAAAAAATCTGAGGTTAAAGCAGAAGTTAAACCAACTCCTGTAGTAAAACCAGCAGAAACTCCAGTAGGAAGAACGACATTTCTTAAAGTTCCTGCAATGATAACACGATCAACTAAAGCACCAACTATTATGGATAATAAGGTAGCATCAGCTGGTGTACAAAGATTAGAGACGACAACTGAATCTAAAAAAGTAGCGACAACGCAGCAGGTGTCAACAAAAGTTCAAAAATCAACAATAACAAAACCGCTGACTGGAACAAGAGAAGAGCAAATAAGACAAGCATTTTTAAATAAAGTTAATCAACTTCGTATTGCAAATAAATTAACACCATTACGTGAAAATGCTGCTTTAAATGCTTCGACTAAAGCTAGAGCAAATACTGTTATTAAAAGTCCATTAACTGCTAGTGTTCATGGGAAAGGTGGATCATTAGAGAAAGCAGCAGCTGCAAGAGCAGGGTATCCAGGAGCACAACATATTTTATATAACGTAGCAGTTAATACTAATAGTGGAACTCCTGATCAAGTTGCACAAAGATTAATAGATGCATTGTATTTTGAAATTAACAATGTTACAACTGCTTTTCCATATGGACATAGAAATACATTGTTAGATCCAAGTGCGACGGAAGTTGGAGTAGGGGTAACAATAGTAGGGAATAGAGTTTCTATAGTTCAGCACCAAAATCACAGTGGAGCATTTCAAGGGAAAAAACCAATTCCGTCAGTTTATTTAGATGGGAAAAGACATTAATAAGTAAATTTTAATAAAAAAGTTAGCATATATGGATTTATGCTAACTTTTTTTCATATATATAAATTAATAAATAGATAAGGCTTTTAAAAAAGTTGTTAAAATAGTATAATTATATTATATATAACAGAGCAGGAGGGTATTTATGTCAGAAAAAAAATTAAATATGATAGTTTGTGGAGGTTGAAACTCAAAAATAGGGCCGGGGGCTTTATCAGATATTTTGAGCGATCTTCCAAAAAAAGAAGATAAAAATTTAATAGTAGGATATGAATCATCAGATGATGCCGCAGTATATAAAATTTCAGATGATAAAGCAATAATCCAAACATTAGACTTCTTTACAACTATGATAAACGATCCATACCTCTATGGACAAATTGCTGCAACAAATGCCTTAAGTGATGTATATGCTATGGGTGGAGAAGTTATATCGGCACTAAATATTGTTGCTTTTCCAGAAAATATGGATTTAGAAATTCTTCATCAAATACTAAAAGGTGGAGCAGAAAAGGTTCATGAAGCCGGGGGTGTTCTTGCAGGTGGACATTCAATTCATGATGCTACACCTAAATATGGTCTTTCTGTTACGGGGATAGTACATCCTGATAAGATTTTACAAAACAATAGTTGTAAAGTGGGTGATGTACTTATTGTAACTAAACCACTTGGTGTTAGTATTATTAATACTGCACATATGATAAAAGAATGTTCAGAAGAAGCGTTTAGTCAATGTATAAAACAAATGACTACTTTGAATAAATATGCTGCGGAGATCATGAAGAATTATAATGTTAATAGTTGTACAGACATAACAGGATTTGGTTTTTTAGGTCACCTAGTAGAGATGTTAGATAATAAACATTCAGCAGAAGTATTTTCAAAAAATATACCCTATATAGAAGAAGCATATAAATGTGCTAGCGAATTTATTATTACGGCAGGTGGCCAGTTGAATAGAACGCATGTTGAACCTAATGTGAAATACGAAGTGAAAGATTTT
Organism: Gemella cuniculi DSM 15828; assembly: GCF_000425665.1. Taxonomy (GTDB): domain Bacteria; phylum Bacillota; class Bacilli; order Staphylococcales; family Gemellaceae; genus Gemella; species Gemella cuniculi. The sequence continues at coordinate 47,056 of NZ_AUDW01000007.1, read as the reverse complement.
GCATTGGAGGAAATAATGTATGACCCACAAACTTCAGGTGGATTATTAATAAGTGTTCCTGAAAAAGATGCGACTGAACTTTTAGAAAAATTGAATACATTAGAAATAAAAAGTGCTATAGTAGGAAGAGTAATAGAAAAGCAAGAAAAATCTGTTATTATAAAATAATAACAAAATAAAAGTAAAAAATTTTAACAAATTTGACGGATTATAAATAGATACAATGATATATTCATTTTCAAATTTGCTTCGTAGAAGTTTTTTGAAAACTTGATAGTTTTGTGAGAGCGACTTTAAAAACTGAATTTTTATGAACTACGATTTTTGAGTCGCTACCATTAGATAAAAAATAAAGTTGAAGGAGATATTCAAATATGAAAAAACAACAATTAGATGCACAAGGGTTAGCATGTCCACTTCCAGTAATTCAAACAAAAAAATTACTAGTAGATAATGATGTAGTGGAAACTATCGTTGATAACTTTATTGCGACTCAAAATTTAGAAAAAATGGCAACTCAGTTAGGTTATGAATATTCTGTTAAGGAAGAAAATAAAAATAAATATGTAGTTACTATTTCAAAAGAAAAACAAGAGGATGGAGTAGTAATAGATACTTTAAGTGATAAATGTGTGGTACCTGTGACTCAAGCTAGAAGAACCTTGGAAACTGAAACTCGAGTGATTCTATTAGTAAGAGCAGAAGAAAATGTAGAAAATCTTAGAAGATTTGCTGAGAAAAATAATTATGTGTTTAAAGTTTCTAATTTAGAAGAAGGTTTTAAGGTGGAAATTCAAAGAGAAGAGGTAGAAGAGCAAGAAGAAAAACTTCCAATAGTAAAAGATGACAGCTATATAGTGGTTATTAATAAAAAAATTATGGGGCATAGTAGTGAAGAATTAGGAAAAAGACTGATAAAAGGATTTTTGTATGCATTAGGTGAGCAAGAAGTACTTCCCAAAAAAATCATTTTCTATAATGATGGTTCAATACTTGTAGATAAAGAGCGTAGTCATGTTCTTGATGAACTTAGACAATTGGAAGATAATGGTGTAGAGATAGTGTGTTGTGGTGCTTGTATTGATTATAATAAAATAGATTTAGCAGTAGGAAATCCAACTAATATGTATTTCATAGTAGAAGATATGAGAAAGGCCAATAAAGTTGTTCAACCATAGGAGGTAGTATGATAGAAGAAGGCTTAATCATCTTTAATAGTACACATGATTCAATAAAGGCAGATAATATTTGTGCTGAAAAAAATATGGGAACTGCACTTATTCCAACTCATCCTAGCATATCGGCAGGATGTGGATTTATGTTAAAAATTTCTTGGGAAAAATTTGATGAGCTTGTAAAATTATTGAATGATGAAAAAATAGAGTATAAAAGTTTGTACTATTCAAAAAAAGCGGGAATTAAAAGAATGGTAGTGGAGTTAGAAGACTACAAACTAAAATAAAATTTTTAGAGTAGAGAAGGATATAAAAATTTTATCTTTTTCTACTCTTAACATAATAAGTTTATAAGGTGGAATTTGATGAATAGTAATGTAATAATAGGAACAGCAGGGCATATTGACCACGGTAAAACAACTTTAATAAAGGCACTTAGTGGTATAGAAACTGATACAACAACAGAAGAAAAAGAAAGAGGAATGTCAATAAATTTAGGTTTTGCTTATTTTGACTTGCCTAGTGGAAAACGATGTGGGGTCGTTGATGTTCCAGGACATGAAAGATTTATAAAAAATATGTTGGCAGGAGTAAGTGGAATAAATTTAGTATTACTTCTTGTAGATTCACGTGAAGGAATTATGCCACAAACGAAAGAACATATAGATATACTTTCATTGCTAGGTATAGAAAATTATATTATAGTTATGACTAAAATAGATCTTGTTGAAGAAGAGTATCGTGAGCTGGTAAAAGAAGATATTAAAGAATTTATAAAAGGAACTGTTTTAGAAAGTTCTCCAATAGTGGAAGTAGATTCAATTAGTAAAAAAGGAATTGGCACTCTGCTGGAGATTATTGATAAAAAGACAGAAGACATAGAGGCGAAGAATGTAGAAAAGAATGCAAGGCTTAATGTAGATCGTGCATTCCAAGTTAAAGGTTTTGGAACGGTAGTTACTGGAACTTTAATTGAAGGTGCAGTTAATGTAGGTGATGAATTAACAATTTATCCACGTGAAATACGTACTAAGGTAAGAAATATTCAAGTACACTCTACCGATGTTGAAAAAGCATATGCGGGACAAAGGACTGCAATTAATTTATCAAATATAAAATTTGATGAAATCAGAAGAGGAGATACTTTAGCGACGACGGGTAGTTTAATAAAAACTTATATGCTTGATAGTGAAATTAAACTTATAAACGATGAGCGTGCTAATCTTGAACTTTGGGATAGAGTACGTGTTTATGTGGGAACGGTTGAAGTCATGGCAAGGGTAGTTCCTCTTGGAACAGATGGTATTACTAAGGGAGAAAGTGGTTTTGTTCAACTTCGTCTAGAAGAAGAAGTTGCCGTAAAAAATTATGATAAATTTATAATTCGAACTTATTCTCCGATGATTACTATTGGTGGTGGTGTTATATTAGATGCTAATCCGAAAAAACATAGTAGATTTAATGAAGAAATTTTAGCAAAATTAAAAGTTCAACTTGAAGGAAATTCGAAAGAATTAATTTCAAATTATCTATTATCACATAACAATTATTTAGTTTTAAGAGATGAGATAAAAAAAGATCTTCAACTTGTGGAATTGGATCTTGAAAATGATTTAGAAGAATTATTAAGTGATAGAATTATTTTTAAAACCAAATTGGGCTATATTCATATAAAAAAATATGAAGAGCTTTTGGAAAAATTAAAAACTATTTTAAGCGACTATCATAAACGCTATAAGTTAAAAGTAGGGATTCCTAAAATAGAATTAATGTCTAAGTTTAAGTTATCTCAAAAAGAATTTTTGGAAATTTTTGAGTTGTTTATTAAGAATAATGAAGTACGACTTGAGGGGAACTTAGTAGCAGAAAAAGATTTTGAAGTAAATTATGACAAGAAGCAAATCGCGGAAAAAGAAAGAATAGAAAGAGAATTATTAAAAGGTGCTTTTACACCACCTACTATTAAAGAATTAACTAATGGAATTAAATCGAATATAGAACTTTTAGATTCTTTAGTAGACAATACTATAATTCGTTTGGATGCAGAGCTTGTTCTTCATATGGATATCTTGGATGAAGCAATAAAAAAAATTGAAGAACATTTTATTTCATCAGAAAAATTGACTCTAGCAGAATTTAGAGATATGACGGGTTCTAGTAGAAAATATTCAATGGCAATTTTGGAATATATAGATAAACTTGGAGTAACAAGAAGAGTAGAAAACTATCGTATTCTAGCAAAAAAATAAGTAGGAGAGGGGGAAAATAATCTAAGGTGTAAAATGTGCTGTAAAAATCAGTGAATTTATTTTTAAACTTTTAGATTAGAAAACATACATATGAGTTATTATTTTGATTATGGTGCAACTTCATTGAAAAAACCTAAAGAAGTTGCTGATAAAGTATATGAAGTTTTATCTTCAGCTAAATATGCGAACGCTTCACGCGGAAGTTATTATGAAGCTAATAACGCCTTTCGAGAAGTATATGTAGCAAGAAAAGAAATTGCAAACTTTTTTGGACTTAGCGATGAGAGTAGGTTAGTCTTTACTAGTAACTCAACAGAAAGTTTAAATATTGCGATATTAGGACTCCTTAATAAAGAAGACCATGTTATTACTACAACGATGGAACACAATTCTGTACTAAGACCTATTTATTTAGCACATGAAACTATAGGTAGTGAATTTACTATCGTTAGAGGGAATAGTAAAGGTTTAATAGATTATAAAGATTTAGAAAAAGTTATAAAGTCAAATACGAAAATGATAGTTATTACACATGGTTCAAATGTTACTGGAAATATTGTTGACTTGAAAAAAGTATCTAGTATTTGTAAAAAACATAACTTAATTTTAGTAGTGGATGCTTCTCAGACAGCAGGGATAATTCCTATTAATGTAGAGGATATTGGAATAGATATTTTATGCTTTACTGGTCATAAAAGTCTTTATGGGCCTCAAGGTATCGGTGGATTGTGTGTGAATTTGAAAACGCCAAAGATAAAAAGATATAAAGTTGGTGGAAGTGGAGTAAGGACTTTTGACAAGATTCATCCAGGAGAATATCCATTGCGTCTTGAAGCGGGAACTTTGAATACATCAGGAATATTAGGTCTTTGTGAGGGGATAAAATATATAAAAAAACAGGGGATAGAATATCTTTATAACAAGCAAATGAGTTTTGCAAATAAATTTTATAATGAGTTAAAAGATTTAGATTGTCTAGAGTTTTATGGAGATTTCGAAAAGGAAAAAACAGCAGTAGTGTCACTTAATTTTAAAGAAGTGTCAGCTTCGGATATAGCGGAGATATTATCAGAAGAATATAATATTGCTGTTCGTGCTGGTGTCCACTGTGCACCACTTATGCATGAAGTACTTGGAACTGTAAATCAGGGAATAGTAAGATTTTCTTTTTCAAGTATGAATACAGAAGAAGAAATAGATTATGCTATAAAGGCAATAAAAACATTAGCTGAGCAAATTTAGAAAAATAAATAGGAGAAGTATTATGGCGAAACAATTACTTTCTAAGATTCCGGCAATAAATAAAATATTATTGTTAGGTAAAACAAAAGAATTGATAAATTCTTATTCAGAAGTAGCGGTAAAATCAGCTATTAAAAATTATATTGATAGTATAAAACAAGATATTCTTAATGAAGAATTAAAAGAAGTGCCTACTTTGGAAGAAATACTAGATGAAGTAACAAAAATAGTAGAGCAAGAAGATAAAAATTCATTAAGAAGAATAATAAATGCAACAGGAACTATTTTGCACACAAATTTGGGTCGTAGCTTACTTAGTCAAAAGATAAAAGAGAATATTGAAAGTGTTGCATTCAATTATTCAAACTTAGAGTTTGATATAGAAAATAAAAAACGTGGTAGTAGATATGTCCACCTTACAGACATTATAAAAAAATTAACAGGTGCAGAAGATGTACTTGTAGTAAATAATAATGCTGCTGCAGTATTGCTTACTTTAAATACTTTGGTAAAAGATAAAGAAATAGTAGTTTCTCGTGGAGAATTAGTTGAAATTGGTGGAGCATTTAGAATTCCAGAAATTATAAAGTTAAGTGGTGGAGTTCCAATAGAAGTAGGAACAACAAATAAAACACATTTAAAAGATTATGAGAATGCTATTAATGAGCAAACGGGTGCTTTGTTAAAAGTTCATACTAGTAATTATAAGATTTTAGGATTTACTAAAGATGTATCTAATGAAGAGATTTCGTACCTAGCTCGCGAGAATAATCTTGTATCGATAAATGATTTAGGAAGTGGGCAGTTCTTAGATTTTTCAAAATATGGACTACCCTATGAGCCGACTGTAAAAGAGGTACTCGATAGTGGAATTGATGTGGTAACTTTTAGTGGAGATAAACTTCTTGGAGGACCACAAGCAGGAGTAATAGTTGGTAAAAAAGAATACATAGAAAAAATGAAAAAAAATCAACTTACTCGCACACTTCGTGTCGATAAAATGACTTTAGCAGCTTTAGAAGCAACATTGAAATTGTATTTAGATGAAAAAGAGGCCTTAGAACATATCCCAACATTACATATGATCTCATTATCAAAAGAGCGTTTATTTGGTAAAGCGGATGTTCTAAAAAGAAAATTAATTGATTTAGATTTTGACATAAAAATAGAAGATGATAAGGCTGAAGTTGGTGGGGGAAGTTATCCAGCTAGCTATTTAGAAAGCGTTGTTGTGAAACTTACTCATAGTACACTTAGTTCAACAGAAGTCGAACGACGTTTGTTAGAAGTAGATATTCCAATAATTACACGTATAAAAGATAACAGCATTATTTTAGATATGAGGACACTTCGTACACGTGAGTTTGACATAGTAAAAGCAGCTCTAGAAGAAGTAACAAAGTAAAAATTAAAAAATAAAGGATTTACTAAAAAATTTTAGTAGATCTTTTATTGATTTAAAGGGATTTATTAAGATACTCCAATAAAATTCCGGAAAAAGTTGTAAAAAAATACTTTACAACTTGTAGAAGGTATATTATAATAATTTTATCATAAAAAAGTAAATTTTAGATTTCTGGAGGATAAAAAATGAAATTAGCGATTACAGGAGTTACAGGAAACTTTGGACGTGCAGCATTAGAGTATTTATTGAAAGAAAATTATTCGAAAGACAATATTGTTTTAATAGTTCGTGATAAGAGTAAGGTCAAAGAACTTGCAACACAGGGATTTGATATAAGAGAAGGTGATTTTAATAACTATAAACAATTATTATTAGCGTTACAAGGAGTAGAGAAACTTCTTTTGGTGTCAACACCAGAAATAAATCCAGTGAAAAGAATAGAACAACATACAAATGCAATTAAAGCTGCCAAAGAAGCAGGTGTAAAAACGATAGCATATACTAGTGCAATAAATCCAGATAAAAGTCCATTGGGCTTGGCGCATATCAAAACAGAAGAAGTTTTGAAAAATTCAGGATTAAACTATATTATACTAAGAAATAATTATTATATTGAAGCAAAAGAAAGTGATATACAAAGTATTTTGGAAGGTAGAACTATTTCGTCTAACATAGCTGATGGGCGTTTTGGTTTAGTTCTACGCAAAGAGTATGCACAAGCAGCTGTTAATAGTTTAATCAAAGATTTTCCAGTTAATAGAGTATATGATTTATCAGCTAATGTGGTAGATTATAAAGAATTTTCATCTTCACTTTCTAAAGTATTAGATCGTGAAGTTAAACTTGAGAATATTACAGATGAAGAATATAAAAATAGTTTAGAGCAATTTCTTCCTACAGAAGCAGCAACATTATTAACACAAACTAGTGTAGCTATTAGAAATGGAGCGGTGGATGTTGTTTCTGAAGATTTTGAAAAACTATTAGGAAGACCAGTTACTAATTTGGATGATTCTATTAGAGAATTAATTAAAAAATAAGGAGAGAATTATTGAGAAATTCGAATAGACTTAGTTATGCAGTTCACATTTTAAGTTATATTTATATTATTAACGAACGGCATAATGAAGAAAAAATCTCTAGTGAAAAAATGGCTGCAAGCTTGAATGTTACACCTATTACTGTTCGCCAAATTATGGGGAATTTAAAGGCAGCAGGATTTATTGAAACTGTTAGAGGAAGTGCTAAAGTAAAAATTTTAAAAAAGCCTGAAGATATAACATTTTTGGATATTTTTCAGGCAGTTTCAGAAGAAAATATATTTTATAGATATTACGATACAAATATAAATTGCCCAATAGGAAAGAATGTACCATTAATAATGGATGAATTTTATAATAATGTAGAAGAAGCAACACAAAAAGAAATGGAGAAATATACTTTAAATAAAGTAATAGAAAATCTAAAAAGAAATATGTAACAGAAGAGTTGTACTAGCCTCCAAAACTTATTCAAGTTTTGGAGGGCTATTTTTAATAAAAATTCAGTAAAAAAATCTCTTGACTCGAAGTCCACTCCAAGTGTTATAATAAATTTACATAATAAAATAGCGAGGTAACATTAATGAGAAAAACAAATATTCAAGAAATGAAAGTACCAAATGTAGCACTAGGAACTTGGTCATGGGGGTTTGGAGGAATCGCAGGTGGAGATAGTATATTCGGAAATAAACTTGGGGAAGAAGATTTAAAACCTGTGTTTGACAAAGCTATGAGTTTAGGACTTACACTTTGGGATACAGCAACAGTTTACGCTAGCGGAGCATCAGAAACTATTTTAGGAAACTTCGTAAAAGATAGAAAAGATGCAATTATTTCAACTAAGTTTACACCGAATTTAGCAGAAGGTCGCGGTGAGGATGCAATGCAGAAATTATTTGATGAGAGCTGCGAAAGACTGTATCGTAATGAAATTGAAATTTATTGGATTCATAATACTCAAGATGTTATAGGTTGGACAAATAAACTTATAGATTTATTAAAAACAGGGAGAGTGAAAAAAGTAGGTGTATCAAATCATAATCTTGAACAAGTAAAATATGTTCATGAAGCATTAAAAGCGGCGGGATATAGATTAGATGCTATTCAAAATCATTATAGCTTAATATATAGAACTATCGAAACAACAGGAATATTAGAATATTGTAAAGAAGAAAATATTGCAGTATTTTCATATATGGTGTTAGAACAAGGTGCATTGTCAGGAAAATATACAGCGAAAAATCCACTACCTGCTAGAACACGCCGTGGAGAAGCATTCCCGGTAGAAATCTTAGAAAAATTGGAACCATTATTTGCTGAACAAAGACGCCTTGCTGAAAAATATAATGTAGGAGAAGCGATAATACCTACAGCGTGGGCTATAGGAAAAGGAACAATACCAATTATCGGAGTAACAAAAGTAGAGCAAGTAGTAGATGCAGAATTAGCATCAAATATCGAACTAACTGAAGAAGAAATTCTTATGTTGGAAAAAATTGCAGAAAATACTGGTGTCTTTGTAAAAGGTGGTTGGGAAAGTTCGATGTAAATTTAATTATCGGAGGAAATTTGAAATAAATAGTATAAGAGAGAAGAGAATTATAAAATTTAAAAATTTTATTTCTCTTCTTAAATGTTAGGGGAAGATAGGAGGATACATGGGAGAATTTATTATTTATTTAATTTTGAAATAAATACAACCGAATTAGAGTTATTGATAAGGTAGGAGCAGAAAATTTTAACAAAATTTAATAATACAGAAAAAGTATTGTTGTGAGTTACAGCGAATTAGATTAAAAATTTATGCGATAGAAAGAGTGATAAATTGAAAAAATAATTTTTATTGATATTTTTTATATTTGACTTATAAAATCGCTTTTTAAAAATATTTTTTTCTTGTATAATTATAGAATGATATATTAATAATTTTAGTAAAATTTCAGTATGGAGGAATAAAATTGTCAGATTTAGAAAAATTATTTTTTAAGATAGATAAAGAGGTAGAAGAGATAAAAAAAGAGAATTTATATTTTGAAGCCTTGATTAAATACTTAGCGTTAGAAAAAGATGATGATTATTTTGATATTGTTGATAATTATTCAAAAGAGGATATAAGAAAAGTTTATCAATTTTTATTATTAAAGGCGTTGAAAGAGTTGAATAATCCCAGTTATGATATTACGCCGGAGATTATAACAATGTATGTAACGCATTTAATAGATTGCTTGTATCCAAATGAAAAAATTTCTATTGCTGATTTTGCTAGTGGAAGTGGAAATTTTTTAATAAATATTTCTGCCCTGTCAAATAGCGATAAAGAATTAACTTCGATTGATGTGGATAGTAATTATGTGAAATTGCAACAAAATATTTTTAATCTTTTAGAAACCAATGTAGAAATAATTAATCAAGATGTATTGAAGCCACTTAATATAAAAAAACAAGATATTATTATTAGTGATACTCCATTTGGATATTATGCAGATGAGAATAATAGCTTAAATTATAAATTGTGTAGTAGTGAGGGTTATAGTATTAACTCGTTATTGTTTGTTGAACAAGCATCAAATTATTTAAAAGATAATGGAGTTGGAATTTTAGTTGTTCCCAAAAAAATATTAGAATTAGAGGACAATTTTAAGAAATTTTTAGAAGATGATATTAATCTTAATGCAGTAATTACCTTGCCAGAAGAGATGTTTAAAAATTCTTCACAAGCTAAAGCAATTATATTGATTACAAAAAAAGAGCAAACCAAATTGCCGAATCAAGTATTTTTAGCACAAATTCCAAGTTATCAAAACAAGAAACAATATGCAAACTTCATAGAAGAGTTTAGGGAATGGATAGAGGAAAAATAAAATTTTAAAAGAGTTGATTTTCAATCAAATATAGATTTGCTTGGAGGGATCAAAATGAAATTTATAGTTGAAAAAGAAATTTTTGAAAAAAATGCCTACAGTATGTTTTGGGGTAGTGGTTGCTAGTGGTGTTGATAATAAAAAAGTTTACTCAAAAATAACCGAACTTTTAGATAATAATATTAAAGAAGCTACAAATCGTTTTAATGAAAAAAAGTAAAAGAAGAAGCAGAAATTATTCCTTATCGAGAAGCGTTCAAAAAATTAGGAATTAATCCTAATAAATATATGTGCTCAATTGAAGCACTGTTTACTAGAATATCAAAAGGAAAAGGTATGCCATCTATTAATCCTATAGTGGATTTAGGTAATGCTATATCTTTAAAATACACATTGCCAATGGGAGCGCATGATTTGGGAAATATAGATGATAAAAATATAGAAGTAAGAATGTCAAAAAAAGAAGACACTTTTCTTCCATTTGGAGGTAATGAAGTAGAGCAGTTAACAGAAAATGAAGTAGTTTATACAGTGGGAAATCAAGTTAGAACAAGACGCTGGACTTGGCGACAAAGTGAATATGGAAAAATTTGAGGAAAACACAGAATATATATTTTTCCCAATTGATGGGTTTACAAATTTTAATAAAAATAAGGTGCTAAAAGCACAAAAAGAATTAGAATACTACCTAAAAGAAATATTTAATTGTAAAACTCAAATAGGATATGTTGATATAAATAGCCCAGAGTTTGAAATTAGTATATAGGAAGTTTTATCAAAGATAAGAAATTTTAAACTTGGTAAATTATAAAAATTCAAAAAATATATTGAATAAAATAGCGTTTAAGGTTGACAATACCCTGAGAATATAATACAATATGTAAGTAGATTGTCTACACAGGCAATTTTAACTATAATTAAATTGCTTTAATGTATTTATTTTTAGTTATAAGCATTTAATTTAAATTAGATTAAGATTTTTTTAGTATCGGAGGGAGGGAAATCCAATGTCAAAAACTGTAGTTCGTAAAAATGAATCACTAGAAGATGCACTACGTCGTTTCAAACGTGCTGTTTCTAAAAACGGAACTATCCAAGAAGTTCGTAAACGTGAGTTTTATGAAAAACCAAGCGTTCGTCGTAAGAAAAAATCAGAAGCGGCAAGAAAACGTAAATATTAATTGGTAAATTATAAAGATTTATTTATAAAAATCTAGAGATTTCCCTCTTTTAGATTTATTTAGAATACAAAAAGCCTCATCTTTAACCTAGATGAGGTTTTTTATAAATATTAGTATGTTTCATTGTAATACTATATTTATTTTTGAAAATTTAAATAAGATTGGAGAAAAAGATGTTCGCAATAATTTGTTTAAATATAATGTTACTCATTTCTTGTTGGTATTTAATAGCAGAGAATCAAAAAAATAAGGTGAAGATTAATAAAATCGAAGATGATTTGAAAAAAGTTATTAAGAGAATAGCAGATTTGGAAATAAAATAAACTATAAGTAGGAATTGGTGATATTCACTCAATTCCTACTTATCACTTTAATCTATTTTTCTAATTTTTCCATATAATTCTTCTATATTTTTTGAATTCATAAGTATCATCAAAAATTTTATTTCTTTTTTCCATTTTTCGATTTCGGAAATTAATGCTTCTTTTCCATTATTTAATAAAATCTCAAGAAAAATTTTTGAAACACCTACAGCTTTTGCGCCTAAGGCCAGGCACTTAATGACATCTAGTGGGTTTCTGATTCCACCACTTGCAATAACATCAATTTTATCACGGTATTTTTTTGCGATTTCTAGACTTTCTGCAGTTGTATAACCAATATTTTCCAAATAACTTGATTTATCTTTTCTTCGACCATTTTCAATACGTGCGAAATTAGTTCCTCCCATACCACTCACATCAATAGCGGCTAGGTTTAATTCGCAAGCTAATTTTATAGTGTCTTCATTCATTCCAAAACCAGTTTCTTTAAGAATTATGGGAATATAAGATTTTTTACTGACTTCTCTTAAAGTACTTTCCCAAGTTTCAAAATTATGATCTCCTTCTGGCATAACTATTTCTTGCAAAGGGTTAGTATGAAGTTGTAGATACTGAGCATTTGTGTTTTTTATTGCAGTTAATATTGCTTGTGGCTTTTTGTCCAACCCTAAATTAACAGAATACCCTTTAGGATAAGAGAGTGCGTCTTCTTTATTTTTTAAAGCTGGAGAATATGAACCAGGAAAAAATTCAATATCACAAACTTTACTTACTTCCATAAAATCTTTATTAATTTTATTACATTCCTTACCACCAGCAGTTATTGCGTTTATAAAAAATGGATAGTCCCAAGTTTTTCCACAAACAGAGGTTGAAGTATTAATATCACTAAGTCCAAAACGAGGGATACTATTATAATCAATAGCATAGGCGTCTAAACTAGTTAATTTGGTTTTGTCTGCTAGTGCTAAACGAATATGATCTTCTTTTCTCATAGTTGTCCTTTCTAAAATAGTTATAATTTTTCAAGATTTAGATGTAAATTAAAATTACCTTTGCTCTTATTAAAGCCAAGCACGATATCACCACTACCAGAACCACTCTGTTTTCCAGCAGAATACTTTTTAATATAATCTTTCATCGCTAGAGTTTCCATTGGAATTTTCGAAAAACTTTCCAAAAATAATAAATTGGAGCGTAAACATCTTATAGTATTTAAAAACTTCTCAGCGTCATTATTTTCTAATGAATGTATTAATCTTTCAGTTAATAAATTAGAAGTGTTGACGAAGTTTGAGTATTCTGTAACAAAATTATTTTTATGTTGATGCCAAAGTTTTACATGTTCTTTAGTATCAACAACTTCTCCAGTCCATTTTGCAAAAATATCAATATCTATATTGGGAACGATACTTTTAATAATTAAACCATCCCAATCAGTATTAACTATGTCTTGGGTAGATTTTTTCGCCGAAATTAGTTTTTCTACAAATGAATTATTAAATTTTTTGTAGTAGGTAAGTCCATCATTAAGGCTAGCTGCAATATCACCCATAGATCCACCAAGATTATGTGTAATATTGAAAAGAGAAACTATTTTAAATATAGTAATATTATCAAAATTTATTTTTTCAAAATTTAATATTGCTTTTGCAATAGCTACTAAAACGGCTCCAGATGAACCAAGTCCATATTTTTTCCCTTCGCCATGAAGTTCATTGTAAATTGTTAAAGAAAAAGTTTTTGAGCTGTTCAGATATTTTTGTATAAAAATAATAAATTTTTGAATTAAGGTAAAATTTTTATTATTATCATTGAGTGTGACCTCGTCTTTATGAACTGTATCAAAAATAGTTATCTTTTTGCTAGGTTCTATTATTGCCATTATTTTTTTAGGGACACTTGTTAAAAGTGCTTTAGAATAATTTTCTAAAATTGCATATTCACCAGCTAGATACAATTTTCCATAAGCTACTCCATACACAAAATTATTTTTTTCTTCCATAATTTAGAAATTTCCTTATATATTTTTTCTTGATTTTCTTTTAAATAAAGAACTTTAACATTAGGACCAGCATCCATGGTGAAATAACAATTATATCCATTTTTACGAAGTTCTTTTACAATCTCCATAGCTCTATAACTTTCTTCAGTTAAAAAGCTAAAACTGGGAGTTGAAGTTCTTGTAGTATCATGCATAGCAAGGGCGTTACTTTCTGCGATTTCACCAATTTGTTTAAAGTCATTATTATTAAGTGCTTTTTTCATAAGGTTAAAATCATCTTTAGCTTTTTTTATCCAAGAATTAAAAGTAGAGGAAGTTTGGACACATCGTTCCATAGCTACTCTACTAGAGATTTTTTTTCTTTCTTCATTAACAACAAGAACCATCATGGCTAAATTTAAATCACAAGAAAGTTCTTCTACACTTCCGTCTTCTAACCAAGAGGCGAGTTTATAAAAACTACGGCAAGATGATCCAGATCCTTCTTTAGAAATTTCAATTAGCTCGCTTGTAGTTTTATTGAGATTGAAATACTTATTGCAAGCTAAAACTAAAGCCATAGTACCGCTTGAACTAGAAGAAAGTCCAGCTGCAGTAGGAACAGTGTTATAACTTTTTATACAAATTTTTTCACGTTCTTTTGGTGTGAATTTTGAAATAAAATTAATTATTTTTTCAACTTCATCTTTGCTTTGTTTTTCATCATTTATATAAAATTCATCTTCATCAGATATGCTTTTTTCGATTTTAGTTTTTGATAATAATTTGTCTAATCTTAATGAAATATTTGGGTTATAAGGAAGAACAGGATTCTTAGATTTTTTCCCCCAATATTTAACTAAGGCAATATTTGCATAACCTAAACTGTAACTATCCATGATGAATATCCTTTCTCTTTTAATGCGGCTTGAATTTTTAGAGTATTTTCTAGTGTATCATTAAGACAAATGCAACAACCGCCAGCACCACCACCAGTTAGTTTAGCGCCCTTTGCATTGTTTTTTTTACAAATTTCGACCACGTCATCATTACTCTTGTGGCTAACACCAATTTTTTGAAGAAGAGAATGTGCCATATACATATACTCTCCAATAAGATTAATATTTTTATTTTTTAGTGGTTCAATAACTTTTTCTGTAATATTTCCAAGTTCAGAAATATATTTCTTATACTTCTCATAATTTTTTCCAATATGCTCTAAAGTTTCTTTAGTAATACCGATAACACCAGTATCAATAATAAGAAGATAGCTATCTAAAGAAAAGTTAAGTTCACTTGCACCTTTCTTTTTTGAAAAAAGAAGGGGGGTATCACTTAATACCTGATTGACATCAATCCCACTCGGATTTCCATGAATAAATTTTTCACACTTATTGGCAATTTCTCTAACATTCTCTAATTTTTTTGCTCTTGCAACAGCAATGCTAAGTGCAGCAGAAGATCCTAAACCACGCCCAACTGGGATCGTGCTAGTAATATTGATTTCGGTTTTATCATCAATACCACAAGTTTTAGCAATGTAATCTAAAATTTCATCTCTTTGTTGAATGGTGTTGGTTTGATTTAGTGTAACATCAACTCTCATCTCAGGAAGGGGAATAGTTATCCCTTTGTATCCATAAACAACAGCATGCTCACCAAAAAAAATAGCCTTAGCGTGTGTCATAATCATCTAACTCCAATTAAAATTAGTACTTATTTTAGCAAAAATAACTTAAAATAAATTAGTATATATAAACTTTGATAAAAATACATCTATATGCATTATAATTATACTTTTAGTAGATGTTTTTGTCAAATATGGTAGAATAAAGAAATTTTGAGTTAGATAGTTAGTTAACAAGAATATTATAAAGAAAAAAACTAATCTTAAATTTTTCAAAGATTAGTTTTAGATGGATGACATTCTATTCCATGTGGTTCTAGGTGAATTAAAGTTTCACAGTAATAGAATTCTTTAGCTAGAGCTTTTTCTATTTTTATTGTAATATCGTGGCTTTGTTTAACGTTTAATTTTGGGTTTACGGTTATAGTTATATCAATAAAATACAAAAGTCCATGTGTTCGACCTTTAATATCAATGATAGAAATAACGTCGGGAGTACTTTCAACAATATCATTAATTTTTTCAATAGTTTCAGTTTCTACTCCATCTGTAAGAACATGAGTAGATTCTTTAAAAATACTAACAGCAGTCCAAACGATAAGAAAACCTACAATAATAGCAACAATAGAATCTGCAATAGGAAATCCTAAATAGGTAGCTATAATACCAACTACGGTACCAACTGAAACTAGTGCATCACTGAGATTATCCAAAGCGGCAGCTTTAAGGGATTTACTTCCGAGCTTTTTTGAAAGTCTTATATTATAAAAATAAACACCAAACATTAAGAAACTTGCAATAAATGCAACGGCAGCAGAAAGTATATTAGGTTGTTCATAACTGTGGGTAAGAATTTTTTTTATAGCATAAATTATAACCTCAATACCAGCATATAACATAATAAAAGATGCGACAAGAGTAGAAATAAGCTCAGCTCTAAAGTGACCATAAAGGTGATCTTCGTCGGCAGGTTTTCTTGAAATTTTTAATCCGATTAAAACGCAAATAGATGAGATAACATCAGTAGCGTTATTAATACCATCAGCAACTAATGCTGAGGATTTAAAGAAAACTCCAGCTCCTAACTTTAATAATGTTAGAAATAAATAAGAAAAAATACTAAGTTTTGCACCTTGCTCAGCTTTTTTTAAATTTTCAAAAATAGAATTATTCACAATAATCAACTCCTAAATTGTGTGTTTGATTATTATATCAAGTTTAAAAAAATTAATCAAGAGAAAATTAATTATTTTTAAAATAAAATTCTTTTCCTTAAGCGAACTTATTGCGTTAATTTTTTTTAAAGAAATTGACAGTGTAAATTATAGAAAACAGTGCAAAACAAAGGTATGCTAGTTTAATATAAATTGAATTTTCTACTGATAATATTAGTGGGGATTTAAAAACGTCAAATGTTTTTAAAATCGGTATTAAAAATATGGAAAGATTATATGAAATAAATGCTAGTGTGTAGATAAAAATTTTATTTTGTTTAGTCTTTCTATAAACCAAAATATATAATAAAATCATGCCGAAAATTCCAGATGTAATAACATTAAGTAGTATAATATATGGTTCGATATTGGAGTTGAAAACGTAAAAAAATGTTGATGATGTAATAAACATTAATATTGATACTAACAAGAGACTTAACATTTGCTTTTTATTTTCATTAGGTAAATTTTCAAAAATAGAATTTGCGAATTTATCTATATCATCTCCATAAACTTCAGTAAATTTTTTTCCTTGCTCTTGATAGCTAACTAAATCTTGCAAAATTTCAAGTGTAATAATTTCTAGTTTGGTTTCATCTTTTAAAAAAGATTTACTTCTAAGGCTTAACAAAAGTTCATCATAATATTTTTTATTTTCCTTGTTTAATTGTTTTTTTTAGTGTGTTGTTAAATTTAATTATTTTTTTCGTTTCCATAGGACTCTCCTTGTAAATTTAAAATAGTATCAATGGAATTTTTTATTTCATTCCAAGTTTTTTCGAAGTCTATGATAAATTTTATGCCATTATCTGATATTTTATAATACTTTCTAGGTGGACCATCAAAACTTTCTTTTAAATAACTATCTAGTAAATGTTCTTTTTCTAGTTTTAAAAGAAGAGGATATATTGTCCCTTTTGCCACCATGCTTAAACCATATTTTGATAAATTTTCTGTTATCTCATAACCGTACATATCTTTGTGTTTAATTAATTTTAAGATACACGCTTCTAACGTTCCTTTTAGAATTTGAGAAGAATTTACTTTCATACTTAAACTGTCCTTTCAATAATTTTTATATAGGGTAAAGTGAAGAAAATATTTTCAACTATCTTGTTTAACATGATAGTATTATAAAATATATTGAATGTCAAGAAATAACTTTGAATTTATTTGAAAATGATTTATGATATGAAAAGATTGATCCTTTTTAAGAATATAAATAAAATGGATTTTTCAAAAAGATAATTATGGGAATATGCTAAAAATAAAAAAGCTTCAAGTTATTGAAGCCTTTTAAGAGATACCAGCAGCCGGGGTCGAACCGGCACGATGTTACCATCGCTGGATTTTGAGTCCAGTGCGTCTGCCAATTCCGCCATGCTGGCATTACAAAATATATAATAACATAAAACTTATCTTGTTGTCAATTTTTTCTGAAAAAAATTTTCAATTAAAAAATTTGAGCTTATAATATTATGTCAAGTATCTTCTCATGTATTAATTAAATTTTTAAAGTAATTTTAAAATTTTTCTAATTTATAAATAAATTTTATTTAAATTTTAATTAAAAAAGTTATAATAGTAGTCGTGAAAAATTAAGATATTAAACTTAATATTATGTTTTACTACTATTCGTGATATTATTTTATCGAAATTTGTTTTTATAATTTTGATTGTAAGGATTTTGAATTTGTTTTTTATTAGGATTTTTTTATAAGGGCATTGCTTTTAGTTAAGTAAGAAAAATTTTGTTATAAAAAAGTGTAGAGATATTTTATTAATCTTTGCTAAATATTTCTTCGATATAATGTTGCCAAAGTACGATATATGTAGTATAATATAATGGTATATAGAATTATAAAAATATTAATGTTATTTTTATAAAGGAGTGTGAGTGCTGGTGGTAGTTACATTGTTTACATCGCCTAGTTGTACTTCTTGTAGGAAAGCAAAGGCTTGGCTTATAGAAAATGATATAGAATTTGTCGAGAGAAATATTTTTTCTGAAGCATTAACAACTGATGAGATAAAGAATATTTTATCTATCACAGAGCATGGGACGGAGGATATAATTTCTTTTAGATCTAAAACATTTCAAAAATTAAATTTAGATATAGATAGTATGTCAATACAAGAATTGTATAAAATTATTCAAGACAATCCAGGAATGCTAAGAAGACCTATCATCGTAGACGATAAAAGATTACAAGTAGGGTATAATGAGGATGAAATAAGAAGGTTTCTTCCTAAGGAAATAAGAGTAAATCAGTTGAAACAAATAAAGAATATGGTTAAGTAAGTACGCCCTGATACTGCTTTTACCGAGAGTTATAAGGTTGATATTAGGTATCAACCTTTTTTTATGAGTGCACTACTTGAATTAATTTTAAATTACATTATTAAGAAAGAGGTATTAGATGGAAAAAGGAAATAATAAATTTATAACAGGAGAGATTCATTTCTTAGAGTTAGTTGAAAAGAAGAGTTCTTCTTTAGTTTTTAAAGGACCTAATGAGGAAGAAGTAAATTGTAATGAATCTGATGTTGAGAGTTTGGATGATTTTGAAATTGGTGAGGAGTATTCAATGTTTATCTATCCATCACGTAGTGGAAAACTCTTTGCTACACCAAATATCCCAGAGGTTATATATGGGGATTATGCTTTTAGTAAGGTAGTAAAAGTAGAAGAGGATAAAGTAGGATTAGATATAGGATTTTCTCGTGAAATTCCACTCTTGGCAGAAGACTTACCAAAGCTTAGAAGTGTTTGGCCAAAGGAAGGCGATGAGTTGTTTATAACTCTAAGACGTGATTATAGTGGTCAACTTTTTGCACGACTTGCAACTGAAACTATTGTAGCTTCATTGTATTCAAAGGCAACTAAAGATTTGAAAAATCAGGATATTGAAGCATATCCATATCGTCTTATGAGAGTTGGAACGTTTTTATTATCAAAAGAGGGGTATAAAATTTTTGTTCATGAATCTGAAAGAGAGCGTGAACCACGCCTTGGAGAGAAAACCACTCTTAGGGTAATTGGTTTTAAAGATAATGGTGAAATTAATGGTTCGTTTTTACCACGAGCACATGAGAGAATGGATAGTGATGGACAAGCAATTTTAGATTACATTGAAAATAATGGTTATTGTGATTTTACAGATAAATCTTCTCCTGAAGATATCAAGGCTGTATTTGGAATGAGTAAAGGTAGTTTTAAACGTGCTGTAGGAAGATTATTCAAAAATAAGTTAATTATGATTGAAGAAGATGGAATATATAAACGTAAAGGAAGATAAAAAATGAAAAAAATAAAATTGGATAAAAATACATTGTTAGGTGGAATAATTTTAGAAAATGAAAAGTACCAAGTAGTACATATGAATTTGAAGGTAGGGAATCAAACAGATTCTTATAGTAATGATAAAAATATTTTGTTGTTCAATGTTAGTGGAAAAATTACTGTTACTTTTGAAGAAGAAGTAGAATCACTTTCAGAGTTTGAACTTTTAGAAATTCCAGCAGGAGTAGAACACGTTATTACTTGTTTGCAAGATGCACAAATTTTTGTAGTTAAATTGTAGAAATAACAACTATCATTGCAACAAAATTTTAAATATATATTTAAATTGCTACATAAAATAATTTTATTAATTTTGAGGAAGTTCGATGGAATTACAATTTTTAGGAACAGGGGCAGGGCTACCTGCTAAATTTAGGAATACACAGAGTTTTGTTTTTAATTTTATGCAAGAATTAAAGGAGTGTTGGATGTTTGACTGCGGAGAAGCAACACAACATCAAATTTTAAAAACAAATATTAGACCTACAAAAATTTCAAAAATATTTATAAGTCATCTCCACGCAGATCATATTTTGGGGCTTATAGGCTTCTTGTCATCACGAAGTTTTCTTTTAGATAATAAAAATTCGGATATAACAATTTATGGTCCAGTGGGAATAAAAGAGTTTGTTGAGGAAAATTTAAAGTTCACATATTGTTCACTAACTTATAGTATCAAATACGTTGAATTTTCTACTGAACAGTGTATAATAGATAATAAAACTGTAGAAGTGCATACTTATCCTCTGAAACATAATGTAAAATGTTATGGTTATAAAATTGTTTTTAAAACCCAAAAAGGCAGTTTGAATGCAGAAAAATTAAAAAAACTTGGAATTATGCCAGGACCGTTTTATAAAATCATTAAGAATGAAGATTCTTTTGAGTTTGATGGTATCTTATATAATTCAAGAGATTTTTTGGCTGAGGATAAACCAAGAAAAGAAATTGTTATAATTCCTGATACAAAATATTTTTTAGAATTAGAAAGTTTTGTTAAAGACAGTGATATAATTATTTCGGAGTGTACATATCTTAGTAAGAAAGATTCAAAACTTGCGAGTAATTATTTTCATTTAAGCATTTTGGATATTGAAAAATTGGTTTCTAAAAGTAAAGTAAAAAGGTTATTTTTAACACATATAAGTGCAAGATATGATAAAAAAGATGAATTGGAAGCCTGTAATAGTCTATCAACTAACATAGAAGTTCATATTGCACATGATTTAGCTGAATATAAATTATAATTTGGAGGAAATTATGGGAAAAAATTTGGAAGAAAAAACTATTAGTGTAGAAAAGATTTTTAAAGGTAAAGTTCTTGATGTAGAAGTTCATACCGTAAGTTTACCAAATGGAGAAACCTCTAAGCGTGAGTTGATTAATCATCGTGGGGCTGTTGCTATTCTCGCTCTTACTAAAGATGATGAGATTATTTTTGTAGAACAATACAGAAAAGCGATAGAAGCAGTAACTTTGGAAATTCCTGCTGGGAAACTGGAAGCTGGAGAGGACAAAAAAGCTTCGGCAATAAGAGAGCTCCAGGAAGAGACTGGTTATGTAGTGGATGAAAGTAGATTGGAAAAACTTTGTGATGTTCATGTTGCTGTAGGGTATAGCTCAGAGCTTATTACTATTTATTATGTGGATAAATTAGAATATGCAGGTGAACAAAGTCCAGATGAAGATGAATTTATTAATTTAAAAAAATATAAATTGCAAGATGCTTTTAGACTTTTAGACAACAATGAAATAACAGATAGTAAAACTATGTTGGCACTGGCTTATTTGAAAACAAGGAAGGGTAAAGATTAATATATGAGTATTTACGATGAGATAATTAAAACCATTCAAAAATCTCCGTATAAGTTGACACCGCAACGAGAGAAAATAGTAGAAATTTTAGTAGAAAATAATGATTTGCACCTTAGTGCTGAAGAATTATATTTTATTTTGAAAGAAAAAACTCCAGATATTGGGATAGCAACTGTATATAGAACTTTAGATATTTTTTATGAGCTAAATGTTTTGGAAAAAATATCATTTAGTAATGGTGTCTCTAAATATCATTTGAGGCAATCTATTGATGGAGAGCTTCATCACCATTTGATATGTACAAAATGTAATGCTATAGAGAAAGTTTCAAATCCTATATTTAATAAACTTATAGAATACATGAAGAAAGAATATTCATTTGAAGTTCAAGATAATTCTTTCTCGTTTTATGGAACCTGTTCTAAATGCAGAGGAAAAGGTGACAAATAGATGGTTTTTGATAAACTGGAAAAAATTTTACTACTTGTTGCAAATGTGGTGTATATTGCGTATATAATTTTTTTAGGAACAACTGTAAAGTTATTTAAAAGTTATGTGGGAAATGAATACTTAAGAACGAAGATTGTAGACCAAATACGTGAACAAACAAAACTTACACAAGATAGTGCTAATGTTTCTACAAAAGACATGCATTTTATTTTTCAAGTAATGGGACAATTAGCATGGTTATATTTTGCATTATTAATATTTTTATTTTTGTTATTAACATTTGTTATGCTTAAAAAAGGTATAAATCATAACATTGTTGCATTTTTACTTTTAGTTTATAGTATCTTGTTACTTATTTTTAGTTTAGGAATTTTGTTTATAAGTTGTATAATATACTTCTTCCTAGGTTTAAGAATTATATTAACTAGGAATGCAGAAAAGAATATGATAAAAAATAGAGTTAGAGAATAAAAATTTCTAATTCTATTTTTTAGTTTGGAAGAAAAAATTTTTAAAAAAATATAAATTAACTAAAGAAGATTAATAAAATTATTTTTACTAAATTATAAAAAAAGATAATAAAGATAATTATGAATATATAAATCTTAGATTGATATTTTAAAATATTTATTTAAATAATTAAAGATAATCAAAGTAGATTTTATGATATATAATTAATTATTAAAGGATTTACGACAAATAAATACCAATATTTTTAATAAAACATGGTTTGCAAAAATATTATAATAGGAATATAATTTAAAATATATTTATTCATAAGTTACTAGGAGGTATTATGAAAAAGAAAATTTTTAGGATTATAAGAAGATCATTAATATTTTTATTAGCTTTGATTATGATAGGTGTTGGTTACGGATATTATTTTCTTAATAAATCATTACCAACAGTAGAAGGGAAAGTAAATGTTAGTGTTTTAGATGAGAATGTAAAAATTTATCGAAATGCAAAAGGAATTCCAACAGTAGAAGCAAAAAATGAAAAAGATTTGTACAAAGCACAAGGGTACGTACATGCACAAGATAGATTATTCCAGATGGATCTAGCAAGAAGACAGGCTAGTGGTAGATTATCAGAAGTCGTTGGTAAGGCAGCACTAGAAAATGATAAAAAGTTTTTAATATTTTCTTTAAGACGAGCAGCTGAGGATTCTTATGAAGGTTATTCAGATGAAGCGAAGAAAATTTTAGATTATTATGCAGAAGGTGTTAATGCATATATAGATGAAGCAATAAAAAATAACAAACTGCCTTATGAATTTTCACTTTTAGGATATAAGCCAGAGCATTGGACTCCTATTGATTCGTTGACGATAGGAAAATATATGGCATATGATTTAGGTGGACATTGGGATCATTTGGGTTTTAATAATTGGGTTTTAAATAATTTAGGTAAAGAAAATTTAAAACAATTACTGCCAGAAAGTTTTTCTAAAAATAAAGATAATGAAGATATTATCAATGCGAACTTAGGGTTAGATGTAAAAATTGATAAAAAATTGTCAGAAATTCCACGCCCTCCGATGGAGAATGGTAGTAACAACTGGGTTGTATCTGGTAAAAAAACAAAATCGGGGAAACCTCTTCTTGCAGATGATCCTCACTTGGGTTTATCAACACCATCGGTTTGGTATCAGATGAGTCTTAGAACACCAGAGCACAAAGTATCAGGGGTAATTTTTCCGGGGATTCCAGGAATTATACTAGGTCATAATGAAAATATAGCATGGGGCGTTACTAATTTTGGACCTGATGTCCAAGATTTATATATAGAAAAAAAGGATAAGAATAACCCTCATAGATTTGAATATGATGGAGAGTATTATAATGCACAGGTTGATAAATATAAAATTAAAGTCAAAGGTGAAAATGAGGAAGATTTTGAAGTTGTGAGGACAAAACATGGACCTATAATTGATGAATTGTTAAAACCATTGGGACAAAATGATAAAAGTTTTTCAATGCAGTGGACAGCTTTAGAATCTACTCAAGAATTAGAAGCAATTTTAAAAATTGATAAAGCAAAAAACTGGGAAGAATTTGAAAAAGCATTGGAAGATTTTAAAGCACCAGCTCAAAATTTTGTCTTTGCAGATAATAACGGAAATATTGCATATAAATCAAATGGGAATGTGCCAATTCGTAAAAAAGGAGATGGGAATCTACCTGTACCAGGATACAGTAGTGAATATGGTTGGAATGGCTATGTTCCTTATAATGAATTACCAAAAGTTGTAAATCCTAAGGAAGGGTTTATATCAACAGCAAATACGGAAACTATTAAAACATCGTATCATACTTCTAATGTTTGGGCTCAACCATATAGAAAAGCAAGAATAGATGAATTTTTATCAGAGAAAAATAATTTAACAGTTGACGATATGAAAAAATTGCAGATGGATACTAAAAATCTGTATGCAGTAGACTTTCTTTCAGATTTATTAAAAAATGTAGACGAAAATAAAATTTCAAAAAAAGATGTGTATGAAACTTTAAAATCGTGGAATTATATTGATGATAAAAATGAAGCAGCTCCATTAATTTATGATACATGGATGAAAAAAATAAGAGAAACTATTCTTAAGGATAAAATGAGTGAAGAAGTATACAAGTTTATGCCTCACAAAGAGAGTTATGTAGATAAGATATTGAGAGATGCTATAAATGGTAAAAAAGTAAATCTTATAGAAGAAAAGGGCGGTTTAAACACTATTTTACAAAATAGTCTAAATGATACAATATCTGAACTAAAAAATAAATACGGAGAAAATATTTCTTCTTGGAAATGGGGAGAAGAGCATAAATTAGGTTTTAGACATCCGCTATCAAAATCGTCTGATATACTAGCATATTTCTTAAACCCAAAAGAATCTCCGATTTCAGGTTCTAAGGTAACCGTTCAAGCAGCGAAGCAAAATGAAGAAGGTTTGGTGAATCATGGTGCATCTTGGAGATTTGTTTATGATTTTGAAAATCAGACAGGTCATCATATTGTAGGACCAGGACAGAGTGGACATTTTATGAGCCCATATTATGATAACCAAGTTCAAGATTGGATAGAGGGAACATATAACAGTGAAACTATCACAAAAATTGAAGCAGAGAAAACTCTAGAGTTGGTTGCTAGAAAATAAATTTAAATAAAATGGGTAAGGATTAATTCGAAGTTGAAAAAAATTTACTATCTTTTGAATTAATCTTTACTTATTTTTTATGGGAAAATTTTCTTTTTTTAATTATTTTTAATAAAAATATGATAATATAAAACTAGTAGAGTATAGTAATGAATAAAAGAGAAGAGGTATTGAAAAAAGTGGATGTTAAAGAAAATTTTGAAAAAATAAATAAAGATATTTTACAGATTTGCAAAAAAAGTAATCGAAATTTTGAAGATATAAAATTAATAGCAGTTACTAAGTACGTGAGCGATGAACGTGTTGAACAAGCTCAAAAAGTAGGATTAACAAATTTTGCGGAAAATAGATCAGTGAATTATTTAGAAAGAAAAGCAAAATTTCCTAATCAAATTTGGCATTTGATTGGAAGTTTACAGACTAGAAAAGTAAAAGATGTTATAGATAAGGTAGACTATTTCCATGCACTTGATAGACAAAGTTTAGCACAAGAAATAAATAAAAGAGCTGAAAAAGTAATTAAATGTTTTGTACAGGTAAATGTTTCAGGAGAAGAAAGTAAGCATGGACTAAAAGTTGAAGAAGTAGTTGATTTTATAAAATCACTAGAAAAGTATCCAAAAATAAAAGTAGTAGGACTTATGACTATGGCACCTTTTGTTGACGATGAAGAAACTATAAGGAATTGTTTCAAAAAATTAAAAGAATTGCAAGATGATATCAAAAATTTAGAATTAATTTATGCACCATGTGAATTTTTGTCAATGGGGATGAGTAATGATTATAAAATAGCTATAGAAGAAGGAGCGACTCATATAAGAATAGGTACAGCCTTAGTAGGTGCTGAATTGAAATAATATTTTTAGGGTGCTAGAAAAAATATTTCTTGAACAATGAAAATATAGAGGAGGTTAATTTGAAAAAAATTATAAAAGTGAAAGATTTGGATATAACAATAAAATACAGAAAAAATATGAAAAATATATATCTAAAAGTAGAAAAAAATGGTGATGTAGTAGTAAGCGCACCACTTCGAACTCAAAATTATATTATAAAAAAATTAGTTTTCGATAATATATTAGAAATAAAAAAACGAAGAAGTAATATTTTAAACACTATACCGAAAAAAAGAGAATATAAAACAGGGGAGAAATACTTTATTTTTGGGGAAGAAAAAGAACTAGTTATTTTAAAAAGTAATAAAGATTATTTTTTAGTTAAAGACAATAAAATACTTTTGGGTACTAGGAATCCCATGCAAGATTTGGAAAAAATTTTCCGTAAAAACTTAAGAGAAATTTTGTATAACAAAAGTTTAGATTTTGTAAAGAAGTATGAAGTTCTCATGAATATAAGAGTAGAAGAACTTAGAATCAAAAAAATGAAAACAAGATGGGGTACTTGTAATACAATAAAAAAAAGAATTTGGATAAATGAAGAATTAATAAAATATCCTATAGAATGTCTAGAGCATATAGTTGTGCATGAATTAACACATCTTTTGGAGACAAATCATACAAAGAGATTTTATAGCTTATTAGAAACATATTTTCCTACTTCATAGAGAAAATGATAAATTAATAAAAGAATTCACACAATTTTTAAATGGAAGATAGGTGAGGATTGATTTGAAAAACATAATTTCTTGATAATAAGATTTTAAAAATCATTACATGCAAACTTTTCCTGCGGAGAAAAAATGTGGACAGTATCTTCTGAGAAAAATACTCAAGAGAACTCTAATCTATATAAATTTTAGAATAAACAAGTCAACAAGAATCTATTGGTTTTATTTGGTTAAAAGAAACTCTTGATGAAGTAAACTTGAAGACAGGTGAGTTATTATCTCTGTGTATAATTGATGTGATTTTATGAGAATTTTGCTTTTTGAACGACCCTTATTTTATAAATTACTAAAAAAATTAGTTTTTATATACTTATAATTCTTTAAAAAAGAATAAAATAAATTTTATTAAAAAACTTTATAGAAATATGATGTTTATAATACTAATGATTGACTTTTTAGAGCATTTACTATATAATAAATCAAGAGTTTTTAGTATTTTATACTAATATTTTTATGATACTTAGAAGTGTTTTGGAGGAAGAATAAATGTCACAAATTTTAAACAAAGAAGATGGAAAAGTAGTTATCTCTTTTTCAGCATCGAAAGAAGATTTTGGTAAAGGATTAGATAGAGCATTTGCAAGAGTGGTTAAAAGAGTAAATGCACCAGGATTTAGGAAAGGAAAATTACCAAGAACTGTTTTTAACAAAATGTATGGAGAAGAGTCATTATTCCAAGAAGCTGTCGATTTTGTATTACCAACAGCATATACTAAAGCGATTAGTGAATTAGAAATTTCACCACTTGCTATGCCTGATGTTGATGTTAAAGAAATTAGCAAAGAAACTGGTGTTCAATTTGAGGCAACAATAACTGTAAAACCTAATGTTGAACTTGGAGAATATAAAAACTTAGGAATAGAAAAAGAAGTTGTGGAAGTATCTGAAACAGATGTGGAAGAAAGAGTTAATGGTATTTTAAGTCGTGAAGCTGAATGGCAAGTAAAAGAAGAAGAATCTAAAAAAGGTGATACTGTTGTAATCGACTTTAAAGGATATATTGGTGATAAAGCATTTGATGGTGGAGAAGCTAAAGGTTATGAATTAGAACTTGGATCAGGTTCATTTATCCCAGGATTTGAGGAACAATTAGAAGGAAAAGTTGCACCAGTTGATACTGAGGTTAATGTAACATTCCCAGAAAATTACCAAGTTGCTGATCTTGCAGGAAAAGAAGCAAGATTTGAAGTTACTATTCATGATGTAAAAGAAAAAGTTTTACCAGAATTAACAGATGAATTTGTTAAAGAATTTTCAAAAGAATCAGCATCAACTGTAGCAGAATACAAAGAAAAATTAAAAGAAGAAATCAAATTAGAAAAAGAAGATTTGGCAGAAAAAACTTACTCAGATAAAGTAATTTCTACAGTAGTGGAAAATGCAAAATTATCAGTACCTGCAAAATTAATTGATCAAGAAGTAGATTCCATGTTTGAACAATTTACAGGAAACTTATCTCGTCAAGGATTATCATTTGATTTATATGAGCAATTCACAGGTAAGTCTTCGGATGAATTAAAATCTGAAATGAGAGCAGATGCAGAAAATAAAATAAAAACTTCGTTTGTATTAGGAGAAATTTCTGAAACTGAAAAAGTTGAAGTAACAGATGAAGAAATAGATGCTGAGGTTAAAAAACTAGCTGAAATGTACTCAATGACAGATGATGGTGTAAGAGAACGTATTAGTATAGAAGATCTACGTGCGGAATTATCAATTCAAAAAGTTGTTGATTTCTTAAAAGAAAATAATTAATTGAAAAAACTTTATTTTTAATTTTTTAAACAAGATACAAGATTGAATTTTTGTATCTTGTTTTTTTGCAGTCAAAATTAAATATGTAATTTTGTAATTAGTATAAGTTAACATTAAAAAGATCTTTGTCTTAAGAAACTATTTTAAATAGTTAAGTTCAAACAAAATTTATTTGGAAATACTTTTTGAGGCTTGGGACGGAGATACCCTTAATATGTAAATTTTGAATGTATTGAAACAAGAAAACTTTGCTTCTTATTTTCTCAAAAAATGTGTAAAAATATTAAACTATTATTGAAGTAGAATTTTATCTAGATAACGAATGTACTTTTTAATATTAAATGTGGAGATTTGACTGCGTTTAACTCAGTAAATTTTATTTAACCTTACTTTTAACTGATTGTATTTTTCAATTATTATAGCTATATGTTATAATTAAGAGTAATATATTGTATGATCTTATAGGAGATGTTATGACAAAGGGTAAAAATATTATTAAAAATAGTGTATTGATGAGTAATCAATTATTAAGTAGTTCATCTTATGCAGGAGCATTTGTATTGGGTGGGTATACAAATGGAAAAGTAGATCGGAAAAATAAGAATGGTATAACATTAAAGGAAATAGAAGAAAGTGAACTATTGGGTATGAAATAGTATATTAGATAAGTAATTGAGAGTAAATATAGTATAGGTATTATAGGAGATAAAAAATGAAAGAAGAGATCAGAAGAAGTATTGTTGTTCGCACAATACTATTGTTAGCTGGTATTATTTTTAGTGTATGTCTCTGGTGTAATGTTAATCAGACTGCCATAAATTATGAAAAAGTAGAGGTTATTGTAAGTAATGTCGAGTCTGAACTTACAAGAGCTGGAATACAATATAAAATTACCGTTCTTGATAAGGGAGTTAGCAAAGAATTAGAAAATGTTAAAAGAGGATTTTCATATAGTATGGGTGATAAAATAGAAGTTTTTAGTTCTCAGGGACATCTTTATGAAGATGAAAGTGGTGTAAGGAGTAATACTAATGCAGCTATATATTATTTTGCCAGTCTTTTTGTTGATTTATTACTTCTTATTTTACTAGTATATAAAATTATTATTTATAGACGGACAGTCGAATAATTCCTTAGAGAAAAATCATATAATTCGAATTCATGAGGAAAACAAATTTTATTATAAAATTTTTGGTTTTAATCATAACTAAGTGAAATCATATAAATACACAATTACTTTTATTATATATTTTCAGAAAACTTTTAAAAATTAGCAAAAAAATAATTGACATTAATAATTATATATGTTATCATCTTTCTTAAGTAAATAGATTAAGTATTATAAAAAGAGGCCGCGATGACTAATTTAAAAGGTAGCATCGCCGAAGTGATTTTTTCACTGGGGTTATATCGAATAGGTATAACACTGTCATTAGAAAATGCCCATTTTCTTTATGGTGAGCTTTTTATAATAAGGGCAAGAGGATATAGAATAGTTATAGACTAGACTACAGGAACCTTTTGTTCTTGTAGTCTATTTTTATATATGTATTTAAAAGGAGAGAATGTAAGTGAAACTTTTTAATGGAATGAATGTTTTGAATGGAGAATTATCAATTTCTGGTGTCAGGGTAGGAGATTTAAAGAAAAAATATAGAACACCGCTATATATTTATGATGAAAATTTGTTAGAAAAACAATGTAGAATTTTTATAAATAATTTTAAAAGTAGTAAATTTAAAACAGAAATCCTTTATGCATCGAAGGCATTTAGCTGTTTAGAAGTATTGCGTATTGCAAGTAGAGAGGGATTGGGTGTTGATGTAGTATCTTTAGGTGAAATTTATACTGCTATAAAATCAGGATTTGATATGTCAAAAGCATATTTTCATGGAAATAATAAAACCCTTGAAGAACTGGCATATGCAATAGAAGTTGGTGTAGGAACAATCGTTCTTGACAATGACTACGAATATGAAATAATTAATGAAATTGCGAAAAAAAATAATAAAATTATTGATGTAATTTTGCGAATTAACACAGGTATAGACGCTCATACCCATGAATATATAAAAACAGCTAAAGACGATTCAAAATTTGGATATTCAGTTTATGATGATACAATCTTTGATTTAATTGATGATATTAATCGTCAAAGTCATTTGAATTTTTTAGGTTTTCATTCCCATATAGGTTCGCAAATTTTTGAAGAATCTTCCTTCTTTGAAGCTGTCAAAGTAGTTATGGAATTTAGTAAAAAGGTTCAAGATAAATTAAACATAGTTATTAAAGTTTTAAACTTTGGTGGTGGATTTGGAGTTTATTATACAGATGCAGATAAACCGTTTGAACTCGCTGAATTTTTACAAAGATTTATAAAAGTTATCGAAGAAGAAAGTGAAAATTTTGATTTAAATCTTAATAAAGTTATTATTGAACCAGGACGTAGTTTAGTTTGTAATGCAGGTAGTACACTTTACACTGTAGGTGGAGTGAAGAAAACTTTTGCTGGAAGAGAGTACGTTTTTGTAGATGGAGGAATGGCAGATAATCCACGCTATGCGCTTTATAAAGCTGAGTATGAAGCTGCTATTGTAAATAAAATGGATAAAGAAAAAGATACTGTTTATACGATAGCAGGAAAATGTTGTGAATCAGGAGACATGTTAGTGATGGATGTGAAATTACCAAAGGTGGAATCAGGAGACTTATTATTAATATCATCAACAGGAGCATATAATTATAGTATGAGTAGTAACTATAATAGATTACCAAAATTACCAGTTGTGTTTGTAAAAAATGGAAGTAGTAGACTAGTAGTTAAAGGTGAAACGGTTGAAGATTTATTAAGGAATGATATTTAATTTTGTAATGTCAATAATATTAGTAAAAATATAGAACAAGGAGAAAAAATTATGACAATTTATACAGGAAGTGCGGTAGCGATAGTAACACCATTTTTTGAAGATGGAAGTGTGGATTATAAAACTTTTGGAGAATTAATAGAATTTCAAATTAGTGAAGGAACTGATGCGATAGTTGTGGCAGGGACAACTGGTGAAAGCTCAACGATGCCAGATGATGAACAAATAGCGGTAATAGACTTTGCGATAAAACAAATAAATGGGCGTGTACCAGTTATTGCAGGAAGTGGAGTTAATGATACAAATCACTCCATAAGACTAAGTAAGGAAATAGAAAAGCTTGGACCAGATGGATTATTAGTAGTAACACCTTATTATATAAAAACAAGTCAACAAGGTTTAATTGAGCATTTTGAAAAAATTGCAAACAGTGTTAATACTCCAATAGTTTTATATAATGTCCCAGGAAGAACTGGCCAAGTAATGACACCTGAAACAATTCTTCATTTATCAAAACATAAAAATATAGTAGCATATAAAGATGCAGTTGGAGATATTTCGCACACGCTAGCTGTAAGAAAGTTGTGTGGGGATAGTATAGATATTTACTCAGGAAATGATGATATTAATGTGCCGATTATTTTGGCGGGAGGGAAAGGGACTATTTCAGTTCTTGCGAATGTTTATCCAAGAGCAACTCACTTAATGTGCAAATATGCATTAGAAAGACAAGTTGATAAAGCAATGGATTTACAGTTGAAATATTTAGATTTTATTCATTTATTATTTGCTGAACCAAACCCAATGCCAGTGAAAAAATGTGTAGAGTTAATAGGAAAATCTGCCTGTAACTATCGTTTGCCTATGACACATGTTGCACCAACTTTAGCAACAAAACTTGAACAAGAGATTACAAGACTTAATTCGTAAAAAGGAGAATAGTATGAAAGTAATTTTAAGTGGATATAATGGCACAATGGGCCAAGTTTTAAAAAATTATATTGAAGAAAGTACAGATTTAGAAATTGTGGCAGGAGTCGGACGTGAACTGTTAAAGGAAAAATTTCCTACTTATATTTCGTATAGTGATGTGAATGAAATAGCTGATGTAATTATTGATTTTTCACATCATACAGGAACGAATGAATTAGTAGAGTATTCAATTAGAACAAAGACAAAAGTTGTAATAGCGACAACTGGTCATACTTTAGAAGAATTAGATTTAATTAGAAAATTAGCAAAAGAAGTTGGAGTAGTTTATGCAGGGAATTATAGTTTAGGTGTAAATGTTCTAGTTGAATTAGTAAAAAAAGCCAGTGAGTTATTGCTTGGCTACGATATAGAAGTAATAGAAAAACATCATAATAAAAAGATTGATGCACCAAGTGGAACAGCTAAGATGTTAGTAGATGCAGTTAAAGATGCAGAGCAATATAATCGTGTTTACGGGCGACATGGAGATATGAAACGAACAGAAAAAGAAATAGGAATTCATGCGGTACGTGGTGGAACTATAGTAGGTGAACATGAAGTAATTTTTGCAGGAGAAGATGAGATGATCGAAATCAAACATACCGCCCTCAGTAAGAAAATGTTTGCAAAAGGATCTGTAACTGCGGCCAAATGGTTAGTGAATCAAAAAACACCAAATTTATATTCAATGAAAGATGTTTTGGGAATAGAGTAGTTTAATAAAAAATGGGGAAATAGGCAGAAGATAAACTCGCCATGATTGTCAAAAGAATTACTTATTTCCTTACTTTTTTGAAAAATGGTAACTTGACTTTACTTGTAGTGTAATATAAAATTTATAATAAAAATATTTGAGGAAGATTAGGAGAATTGAATGAAATCAACAGAAGAAATAATCAAATTTATAGCAACGTCAAAAAAGAAAACACCAGTAAAAGTTTATGTGAATTTTAATAATCAAGTAGAATTCCCAAAAAACTTGGAAGTTTTTGGAGAAGGAAATTCAAAAATTATTTTTGCTGATTTAGAGGATTGGAATGAATTTTTAGAATCTAATAAAAAAATGATTAAAAATTTCCGTTTAGAAAACGATCGTCGTAATAGTGGTGTACCAATGATAGATTTTACACGATTCAATGCACGCATTGAGCCTGGTTGTTCTATTCGTGATCATGTAAGTATTGGAGATAATGCTGTTATCATGATGGGAGCAGTCATAAATATTGGTGCTAAAATTGGAAAAAATACTATGATTGATATGAATGCAATTTTGGGTGGACGTGCTGAAGTTGGAGAAAATTCCCATATTGGTGCAGGCTCTGTTTTGTCAGGCGTTATTGAGCCGGCTAATGCAATACCAGTAAGAGTTGGGAATAATGTCCTTATCGGTGCTAATGCTGTGATTTTAGAAGGCGTTCAGATTGGAGATAATGCTGTAGTTGCGGCGGGAAGTGTTGTAACAAAAGATGTAGCGAGTGGAGATGTAGTGGCAGGTATTCCAGCAAAAGTTATTAAAACAAGAGATGAAGTAGCAGAAGAAAAAGTAGATATTATTGCAGAACTTAGAAATTTATAATATATCAAAAATTAGGTTAGAAAAATGAAAGTAATAACTGAAGAAAATTTAAAAAATTGGCGTAGATATTTACATGAATATCCAGAATTATCGCTAAAAGAATATGAAACAAAAAAGTATATTGTAAATGTTTTAAATGATTACAATATAAAATATAATGAAACTTTAGAAACAGGTCTAGTAGTTATATTAAGTGCTAGCGAACAAACAAAAGATGCTGTGCTTTTCAGAGCAGATATTGATGCATTGCCCATTTTAGAAGAAAATGATGTGGATTTTAAATCAAAAAATAATGGAGTGATGCATGCATGTGGTCATGATGGTCATACTACAATGCTGTTGGGAAGCGTTATAGAAGCAGCTGAGTACTATAAAAATAATAAAACAAAAGTAAATAGTATTTTTGTATTTCAACCAGCAGAAGAAACTTTTGGAGGTGGTAATCTTTTAATAAATGATTTCGACTTTTCAAATTATAATATATTAGCAAGCTATGCGCTTCATATGAATCCAGATTATCCTGAAGAATATATTGTTTCTAAACCAAATGAAATTATGGCAAGTGCTAATGAGTATAGAATTTATATCAAAGGTAAAGCTGCTCATGTAGGTTTAAAAAATAATGGAGTAGATGCTTTAAATGTAGCGACTATGTTTTATCGAGAAATGTTAAAGTTAAATTCACTTCATACCAAAGCGAAAAACACTAACATAATTCATATTGGGAAAATGTATGGAGGAGATGCCATGAATGTGGTCGCAGAAAATGCTTACCTAGAAGGCACAATTCGTACATATAGTATGAGTGATTTAGAAATTATAAAAAAAGCTATACTAGATACTAAAAAGGGTTTAGAATATTTGACAAGAGCAGAGATAAAAGTAGAATTTGCAGAAGGTTATCCAGCAGTTATAAATGATAAAAAACCTTATGAAGTTATAAGAAAAGTAGTAGAAGAAAAAAATATAAACTATATAGAATTAGAAGAAGCCTATTTATATGGAGAAGATTTCTCGTTCTTTAGTAGACTTTCTCCAATTAATTACAGTTTTTTAGGTTTAAAAAATGAAAAGAAGAACTTTATTTCTGGGTTGCATACTCCTACATTTAATTTTGATGAGAAGATTCTAAAAATTGGAGTAAAATATTATTTGGGTATAATAGAGAACTATAATAAACAGACATAGGTAAGAATTTCTCAAAAATTCGAAATTTTTAACCTAGGGTGATATTAATTTTCAGAACAAAAAATATATCCTAAATAATCAGGCTTGTAAGCTATTTCCCAGTAGAAATAATGTAATCTTTTATTTGTTATGTTCAGAGTTTTTCTCTTAACTTAATAAAATTAGTAGAAACTTACTAATCTATTTGTATTGAAGGCATATTGATTAGAGTTTCTTTGATAAGTTCTCTTGTGAGCCTTAAAGGAGCAAAGTGATATAAAAAATGGATATAAGTTTGTATTAGAATATCATTAAAAAAATCATGATTTTTGAGTCCATCATTTTTAAAATTTAAAGGAGAGTTATGGCGACATTAGAAATAAATTATAATAATATTAAAAAAAATGCATTTAATTTAAAAGAACAGGCAAAAAATATTGTAGCAGTAGTGAAAAATAATGCTTATAATCTTAATCTTAAAGAGTGTGTAAAAGTTTTTTCGGAAGTAGGAATAAATTATTTTGCAACAACAAAAATTGAAGAATGCAAAATAATAAGAAATGAGTTAGGACAAGAAGCACAAATTTTTTTATTAAATCCTATGTATGATTTTACCGTTGCAAAAAAATATAATATCGAAATAAATATACCAAGTTTAAAATATTTAGAGCAAAATTTAGATAGTATAAGAGACCTAACACTACAGTTAGAATTTGCTGGAAGTATGCGTAGAGCGGGAGCGAAAAATTTAGAAGAAGTTTTAGAAATAATAAAATTTTGCCAGGACAATAAATTGAAATTAAAAGGATTTTGGTCGCATTTTGCATTTGCTGATGAATTTAATGGATTATACGAGAAAGAAAAACAACTTGTTTTAGAGATACTAAAAGAAGCTACAAAAAAACATGATTTTGAAGTTATTCATTTACAAAATAGCGCGTCATTTTTGAGAGATGGAGTATTCAAAGAAGCTACTCATGTTCGTCTAGGGATAATTCTTTATGGAGCAATGCCATATAATATTAAAAAATATCCAGTTAGGTTAGAAGGACTAAAA
Source organism: Gemella cuniculi DSM 15828 (assembly GCF_000425665.1). Classification (GTDB taxonomy): domain Bacteria; phylum Bacillota; class Bacilli; order Staphylococcales; family Gemellaceae; genus Gemella; species Gemella cuniculi. The sequence continues at coordinate 10,978 of NZ_AUDW01000007.1, read as the reverse complement.
ATATTTCCACCGATTACAGTTTATGGAGAAATAATCAATATAGTTTCTTTGAAAAAAGGAGAGTGTATAGGTTATTCTAATTCTTACATAGCTGATACAAATAAAAAAGTTGGTATAGTTAATATAGGATATGGTGATGGAATATTAAGAGACAGATTAAAAAACAATACTTGTATAATAAACAATAAAGAGAAAAATATATATTCAACTATGATGAGTCATTTGGTAGTAGAAATTGATGAAAATATAAGATTAGGTGATAGAGTATATGTTTATAATGAAATTCAACAACTTCACGACTATGTAAAATATTTTGGTCCGAGTTCAGTTCAATTAGCAGCATTAAATTATGATAGTTTAAATGTAAAGAAAATATACTAGAATAGAAAAATTAATTTTATAATAAAGACAGTTGATAAAAAACTTAATAACAGCTTCTAGATAAAACTCATCTAGAAGCTGTTAGTGTTTTTTATTTATCTTGTTCTTCCTGGAATTTTTTAGCTATTGTAGCTTCGAATCCTTCTGGAATAGAGCGTTGTTTAATAATAATAACATCTGATTTAGCATATCTTACGATACCTTCAGATACTGACCCCATAAGCATACGTTTGAACCCTGTTAATCCTGAAGAACCACAAACTACAAGGTCTATACCTTTTTCATCAACAATATCTTCACTTAAAACAATTTTAGGAATACCTTGTTCAACGATTCCATAAACTTTAGTAAGACCATCTTCTTTAGCAGATTCAACATAGCTATCAACTAATTCTTTAGTACGTTTGTAGAAAGAATTAAAAATATAAGGATCTGATAAACCAGAAGTAGCGATTGTTGCATCAATAACAGAAGCAATATAAAGTTCAGCATCTTCATTTCTTCGTGCTATAGCTACAGCGTTTTTAAAGGCCCACTCAGCCTGTTTAGAACCGTCAACTGCGACCAATATTTTAGAATATTTGTTTTCCATAGTCAAAACCTCCCGACTTAGTATGTCTTTACTTATATTATAACACACTTTAATAAAAAATAAAATGTATTTCAAAAAAATCAGGGGTTTGTTTTCATTATTTAAGGATAATATTATTTTTATTAACAAAAATATATTAAAATAAACAATGACTAAATGTACAAGGTTAAAAGCTTTTATAGTTATTATATTTTATAGATTAAAATTATTATTCGCTTTCATTTTTCACGACAATAGTTCTAGTTCTTTTATGTTCTTTTCCATCAATATCAACTTTATAAACTACTTCGTAAGTTCCAGGGATATTTTTGTTGAAATTACTTTCTATCGTAAGCATATCAAGGTAAGATTTTCCAGCTTTTCGTGCTATAACTCCTTCTTTATCAATAGCAACATCTTCTCCAATATTCACCGTAACATTTTCAGGAACAATAAAGTAGAATGTACGTTCAAGTCTTCTTTCTAGACGTTTTCTATATTTTTCCTCATCTTCTGCACTCATACGATCACGAAGTTTTTCATCAACAAGAGGCATAAGTTCCACTTCGGTATCAGCAATACAAATTCTACTATTAACAAGGGTAAAAGTTTGAGTTCGACCAGGTCCACAATAAGATTGACAGCCAATTATAAATTCTGCATTAGGTGCTTTTTTCTTTAGTTTTGGGATTAATGTTTTTAAATTAACACCCAAGCAAGCATCGCACAATCTAAAAGTTACTTTATCTTCAGTAATAACATTTTTATCTTTATCTGCCATTAGAATATCCTTTCATAAATTTTTAAATAAGTTAGAATTAATTATAACACATTCTAAACTTAAATAAAATTTTTAATCCATACTTAATAAAATTAACAAAGGTTTAATAATAAATATCGAGGCAAAATGAATCTTTTGAAGTTATACACCCTAGTGTTTATTAACCTTTTTTTTAACAACTAAATTTAGAATAAATAATAAAATAAATAATAGTAGGACTTGAATAATTATTTTTTCGATTAAACTAATAAAAAATTCTTCAGGTACCATTTTTATTAAATTAGATTCATCTGGGCTAAGTAACCAAAGATCATTAGAAAATAATGTTGTATGAAATTTAATCCAGAAAGAATTGAAATTAGTGGAAATAATACCAGCCAGTAAACCAATTAAAAGAATAAAACATAATAAAATTTTATTAAATAACGCAGTTATGTAGTTTAAAGTTTTTGAACGACTAAGAAATATTATTAGTGTAGTAGTTATAGAAAAAATAATAAATCCAAAAATCATAAACTTAAAGCTGGTGTCATATAAATCTTTTACATCTATCATGTGTAAAATGTCCTTATCGGTAAACCAGTTTTTATTTAAAGAATTTTTTCCATTTAAATAATCCAAAAGATTGGTTGTGTTTTTTAATAGTTCATCATAATTAGTTCCTATAAAGCTAGCTAAATTTTCTTGTTGGTAAAATTTTTTATAAAATTCAATATTAAAACAATTATAAAAAATTATAGCTAGTATAGAACTAATAAATAAAGTAATATTTTGAATTGTTATAAGAAAATATATAATAGTTTTTTTCATTTAATTTCCTCCATACTTTTTAATTATAACATAGAAAAGTTAGGAACGTAGGATCTAAAATTAAAATTTTTATTTTGTTCAACCTTACAGAGAATAGAAATAAAAATTTTTGGTTTACATATTTGTAGTTTTTAACAAAAAATTGATTGAAAATCTAATTTTTGAGTAAAAAATATTTATAATTATATAAAATTGTGTTAAAATGTTTACAGATATATTTATTTGGGGGAAATCATGAATAAGTTTTTTAAGATCTATTTAGAGTTAAAAGAAAAAATAGAAAGTAGAGAGTATAGGTCTAATAGTTTGCTGCCAAGCGAAAATGACTTAGCAAAAGAGTATGATGTATCTAGGGAAACTATAAGAAAAGCTTTACTATTATTACTAGAAAATGGATATATTCATAAGATTCAAGGTAAAGGTTCAATAGTTTTGGATGTGCATAAATATAGAGTTCCTGTTACGGGCTTAATAAGTTTTAAAGAAAGACAAGAACTTCAAAATTTAGAAACTGAAACTAAAGTTTTAATAAATGAAGAAGTTGAAGCTCCAGAATTTTTAATAAAGTTGGGTTTTGTTAAAAAAGGGGAGAGATTGATTTATCTTTTACGACAAAGGATAATAGAAGGGGAAGCCGTAATTTTAGATAAAGATTATATTAAAAAGAATATCATAGGTAATTTACCAACAGCACGTGTTGAAGAATCGTTGTATGAATATTTAGAAAAAGATCTTGGTATTAAAATTTCTTACGGTAACAAAGATTTTAAAATAGAGCGTGTAAGTGAGGAAGATATCAGGTACATAGACTTAAACGGAAATGAACACATAGCAGTTCTTAGAAGTGATGTTTATACAGAAGGAACAGATTTTCTTCATTATACAGAAAGCCGTCATAGGGTAGATAAATTTTATTTTTCAGAGTTTGCTAGAAGGACGAGCAATAAAAGTAATTAGCATATTTTAATAAAGGGTAGATAAAAGATTAAGAAATTTGAAATTTTAGTTTTTATCCTGATACTAGAGAAAACTACTTTATTTTTGAAGTGGTTTTTTATTTTAAATTAATCCAAAAAAATATTTTCTTTAATAAAAACAAGAAGTAAGAGATAAATAATGATTTAAATATTAAATAAAGTAAAAATTTTTTATAAATTTTTTTTGTAATAAATTCCAAAGTTTTACTGTTGAAAAAAGATTTAATAAAGTGTATAATAAATATTAAGTTTTAAATTTCCGGGAAATATCGGAAATATTTTTTTACTGGGAGCGTGAGAAAGGTGAAAGTGATTGTATTTTCATTAACAGGTAATTGTAAAAGATTTGTTGATATGTGCAAAATCCCTGAAGAGGATGTTGTTGATTTATGGGAAATAGATTATGATGTAGATTTTGATTATATACTAGTAACCCCGACGATTGGTTTTGGTAAAATTCCCGAAGATGTTGAAAGTTTTTTAGAAAAAAATCACAACCATCTTAAAGGTGTGGTGGGAAGTGGTAATAGAAATTGGGGTAATAGATTTGCAAAGGCTGCTGAAACTATAAGCGAACAATATAATGTGCCGCTTCTTATGAAAATAGAATTACATGGAAATACAAAAGATTTAATAAAATTTAAGAAAATTTACTTGGAGAGTATAAAGAATGGAAAAATTTAACCATATTGAACTAAATAATGAAGTAACTAAAAGAGGAGATAATGGTTTTTTTAAATTAGAAAAAGATCAAGAAGCTATTGCTGAATTTCTTCGTGAGGTTGATTATAAAACTGTAAAGTTTAGTTCAGAAATAAAAAGATTAAAATATCTAGTAGAAGAGAATTTTTACTATAATATATTTGATAAATATATAGAAGATGAAATTTTAGAATGTTTAGAACTTGCGGCCAATTTTAAATTTGAATTTAAGAGTTATATGGCGGCGAGTAAATTTTATAAAGATTATGCATTAAAAACTAATGATAAAAAACAATATTTAGAAAATTTTAACCAACATGTATTTATAGTAGCTATGTACTTAGCTGATGGTGATGTAACTTTGGCAAAAGAACTTATGATTGCCATGCTTGAACAAAGAATTCAACCAGCTACACCAACATTTTTAAATTCTGGAAGAAGTCGTCGTGGTGAACTTGTCTCATGTTTCTTATTAGAAGTTGGAGACTCGCTAAATTCTATTAACTATATCGATTCAACTGCAAAACAACTTTCAAAAATTGGTGGAGGAGTTGCAATTAACTTATCAAAACTTCGTGCTCGTGGAGAAAGTATTAAAGGTATAAAAGGAGTGGCTAAAGGTGTTATTCCTGTGGCTAAATCCTTAGAACAAGGCTTTGCTTATGCTGATCAACTAGGTCAACGTCCTGGAGCAGGAGCTGTTTATCTGAATATTTTCCACTATGATGTTTTGGAATTTTTGGATACTAAAAAAGTTAATGCTGATGAAGAGCTTCGTCTTCCTACTATTTCTACAGGAATTATCGTTCCTTCATTATTTTTTGATTTAGCAAGAGAAAATAAAGATTTTTACATGTTTGGTCCACATTCTATTTATGAAGAATATGGTTTAGTATTGGATGATATAGATTTAGCTAAATATTATGATGAATTTGTAGCTAATGAGAATATTCTAAAACGTAAATATGATGCTCGTGATATGTTAAATCTTATTGCTCAAACTCAGTTGCAATCTGGTTATCCATACTTAATGTTTAAGGATAATGCCAATAAAAATCATGCATTACGTGAAATTGGTCAAGTTAAGATGAGTAATTTATGTACGGAGATTTTCCAACTTCAGGAGACTTCTATAATTAAAGATTATGGTGAAGGAGATATTATAAAACGTGATATTTCTTGTAATCTTGCTTCATTAAATATTGTTAATGTTATGGAAAGTAAAAAAATAAAAGAATCAATTTATTCTGGAATGGATGCTCTAACTTTTGTAAGTGACTCAACAAAAATAAAAAATGCACCTGGTGTTGTAAAAGCAAATGAAGAATTTCATTCGATTGGGTTGGGTGCGATGAACTTAAATGGTTATTTAGCAAAAAATTTAATTGCTTATGATAGTGAAGATGCAAAAGATTTTGCTAACGTATTCTTTATGATGATGAATTACTATACATTGGAACGCTCGATGCAAATTGCTAAAGAACGTGGAGAAACATTTAAAGACTTCAAAAAATCTGATTATTATAATGGAAGTTACTTCACAAAATACATAGAAAAAGACTATATGCCAAAATCAGAAAAAGTTAAGGAATTATTTGAAGGAATATATATTCCAACAAAAGAAGATTGGCATAGTTTGAAAAATAGGATTAAAGAAAATGGATTGTACCATGCATATAGAATGGCAATAGCACCAACTCAAAGTATTTCTTATGTTCAAAATTCAACATCAAGTGTACTACCTATAGTTGATAAAATAGAACGTAGAACTTATGGGAATGCAGAAACATTTTATCCAATGCCGTACTTAAGTCCAAAAACTCAGTGGTACTATAAATCTGCATTTACTATGGATCAAATGAAATTAATAGACTTAATGTCAGTGATTCAAGAACATGTTGACCAAGGTATTTCTGTAATTTTATACGTAAATTCGGATATCACAACAAGAGAGCTTGCAAGATACTATATTTACGCACACCACAAAGGACTGAAATCGTTGTATTATACAAGAAATAAACTTCTTTCAGTAGAAGAATGTACTTCATGTGCAATATAATAAAGAGAGGATATTTATAAATGAAAGCAGTAAACTGGAATAAACAAGACGACTTGACATTTATGTATTGGCGTCAAAATATTGCACAATTTTGGGTTGATACTGAATTTAAAGTATCAAAGGATATAAAAAGTTGGAATGAAGATTTAAATGAAAAAGAACGTGAAGCATATAAAAAGGTTCTTGCAGGGCTAACTGGTCTTGATACTCAACAAGGGGATATAGGTATGCCTTTGGTGTCACTTCATACTGAAGATATGCGTAAACAAGCTGTCTATAGTTTTATGGGGATGATGGAACAAATACATGCTAAAAGTTATTCAACTATCTTCACATCTTTAATTTCAAGTCAAGAAACAGATTATTTACTTGATGAATGGGTTCCGAATAATAGTGAGCTTCAATTCAAAGCTAAACTTATTGAAAATTATTATATGAAATTATTTAAACCTGAAGTAGAAACTTACGACTTATATATGGCAAGAGTAGCTTCTGTATTTTTAGAAAGTTACATTTTTTATAGTGGATTTTTCTACCCATTATATTTAGCAGGACAAGGAAAAGTTACAACATCAGGAGAAATTATTCGTAAAATTTTGTTAGACGAAACGATTCATGGAAGTTTTACTGGATTTGATGCTCAAGAAATTTTTAAAACCTTAACTAAAGAAGAACAAGAAAGAGCAAATAAAGAAATGTATAAATTATTATTAGATTTATACGAAAATGAATTGAAGTATACAAAAGATATTTATGGAGAAATTGGTTTATACGAAGAGGTAAAAGATTATGTCGAATATAATGCCAATCGTGCTTTAGCAAATCTAGGATATCCTGGATATTTTGAAGATAAAGAAATAAATCCTATTATCGAAAATGCAATGAATACCACTACAAAAAACCACGATTTCTTCAGTGTAAAAGGTGATGGTTATGTAGTTAGTATGAATGTAGAGTCAATTGAAGACGAAGATTTTATTTTTGAATAGGAGATAGAGATGAAAATATATTTAGTAAGACATGGAGAAACTGACTATAATAAAAACTTTTTAGTACAAGGTCATACTAATATTCCACTTAATGAAACTGGGATCAAACAAGCAAAAGAAGCTGCTAAAAAACTTCAAGGAGTGAAGTTGGATGCAGCATTTAGTAGTACAATGGATAGAGCTTATGATACATGCCGATACATGCTAGATGGTTCAAATAACAGCGAACTTTTAATTGAAAAAGATGAACGTGTTATTGAAAAGCATTACGGCAAGTTTGAAGGTGCTACCTATGAAGAGTGGCATGCTGGGCGTGATGCAGAAGATTTGATACCGTTGAAGAAGATGAGAATATCGCAAAAAGAGTTGAGAATTTTCTAAAAGAAAAATATCAACAGCACAAAGATGAAAAAATTATAGTAGTTTGTCACGGTGCATGTATAAGAATCTTTTTAGATAGTAAAAACTTACGCCCTAGTGAAGAACATGTAAAAAATACTAGCGTAAATATTCTTAATTACAATGGTGAAGATTTTGAATTAGAAGCATACAATTTGTAAAATTTTATAAAAAAATGATTATGTAATTTTCTTGACAAAGTTATTTATATTATTTATACTTATAGTTAATTTAATATAATTAACGTAGAAAAGATAAGTAAATTAGTTAGGTTATGTACAGAGAGTTTTCGGGTGGTGTGAGAAAATAATGTAACGGCTAATTGAAAATGGTCTTGGAGTTTTTGTTTATCTAATAGGTAGGCACGTCTATGCACGATATAGCAGACAGTATGAATACGTACTGATAGAGATGTTTATTGAGAGATAGACATAAACAAGGGTGGTAACACGATATACTCGTCCCTATTGTATTTTTATACAATAGTGGCGAGTTTTTTATTTGAAAAAAGTCAGATTATTACTCTTAGTAGTGTAGATTATCCACACTATAAAACAAAACCTAAAAAATAAACATAGCTAATTTTGTCATAATATATTTTTTGACTTAGTGATATAGAAAAAAGTAGAAAAGGAGAATAGTTTTATGCCAATATGTATTGAGAATGATTTACCAGTAAAAAATACTTTAATAGAAGAAGGAGTTATAGTAATAGAGGAGGTTAGGGCGAAAAATCAGGATATAAGACCACTGAAAATTTTAATTTTAAATCTAATGCCTAAAAAAGAAGAAACAGAACGACAGCTTTTAAGATTGTTGGGGAACTCACCGTTGCAGATAAAAATAGAATTTCTTCACATGGCAACCCATGTTTCAAAAAATACAGAAAATTCATATTTAGAAAAATTTTACAAAACATTTGAAGAAGTAAAAGATGAATATTATGATGGACTTATAATAACAGGTGCGCCTGTAGAACATTTAGAATATGAAGAGGTAAATTATTGGGAAGAATTAAAACAAATCTTCAAATGGAGTAAGACACATATATTTTCTACAATAAATATATGTTGGGCAGCACAAGCAAATCTTTATTACGAATATGGAATAAAAAAAGAAAAAGTTTCGGAAAAAATCTTTGGAATTTTCGAACATAGTACTTTAATAGAAAATCATTCTTTGACAAGAGGATTTACCGATACATTTTTAGCCCCACATTCTAGACATACTATAATAGAAGAAGAAAAGCTGAAGAAAATTTCGGAGATTGATATTTTAGCTAAGTCAGAGGAAGCAGGAACATTATTAATTTCTTCAAAAGATCTTAGAAAAATATTTATAACGGGTCACATTGAATATGAAGCTAATACTTTGCATAATGAATATGTAAGAGATAAGGATAATGGTTTAGATATAAAAGTTCCGTTTAATTATTATCCAGAAGATGATGATACAAAAGAAGTAAAAAATAGATGGCGTGGTGTAGCATATCTATTTTACCATAATTGGTTAAACCAAGTTTATCAATTAACGCCATATAATTTAAAAGGCTTAGAAAAATTATAAAAATTTTACTTAATAAAAGGTATTTTCATATGAAAATGTTTATAATATCAAAGAAATTAATATAGTTTTTTTATTATTAATCACGTAAAGAAAAAATAGATAGAAAAAATTTTATAAAAAAATTAAAAATTTTGTCCAATAGACATATAACGTCTACTGCATATGTTATAATAAAGAATAGAAAAGGGTTATACTTTTGAAGTTTATAATTAGAGCAGATTCCAAGTTGAAAAATTTAAAGTTTGACTTGGAATTTGCGTTGGATAATATAAAATTATAAAAAATATTTTAATGCTTTGTTGTTATACAGCAAAATAATTGTGCAAAGATTATTTTTAATATATAAATATAAAATTGAAAATTTATTAAAAGTTTTTAGGAGATAAAATGGAAAAGGTAAATGTTAACAAAAAATTACGTGATAAAAAATTTCGTGCTTTAGAAATATATGACAGATTCAGGCGTGGAGAAAAATTAGTAAAGGGTGATTTAGCAAAAGAATATCGTGTATCACAAAAAACCATTCAAAGAGATATTGATGAGCTTCGTATGTATCTTTATGAAAAGAAAAACGAAATAGGTGAATACAAGATAGATTATGACTATGACAAAAAAGTATATAAATATGTATCAATAGATAAAAATCAAAATAATCTAACCCAACAAGATATTTTGGCAGTGAGTAAAATACTATTAGAAAGCAGAGCATTTAATAAAAAAGAGTTGTCTACATTATTAAAGAAATTATTCAACCAGTTAAGTAGAGAATCAAAGGTGATTGTTAGTAGGTTGTTACAAGGAGAAGAATATTCTTATACTGAATTACAGCACGGGAAAGATTTATTAGATGTAATTTGGGACTTATCAGCCGCAATTAAAGAAAATTGCATTATAAAATACGATTATGTGAGAATGGATAAAAAGGAAACTAAAAAAGAAGTTAAGCCAGTTGCTATAATGTTCTCTGAATATTACTTTTATTTAATAGCGTATAGTTTAAAAAGTGAAGAAGATATACCATTAGTATTCCGTATAGATAGAATGAGTAATATAGAATATACGGATAAAACATTTTATATACCTTATAGAAATAAATTTGATGAAGGAGAATTTAGAAAAAGAATCCAGTTTATGTACGGAGGAAAACTAAAAAAAATTATATTTGAATTTAGTGGATCTTCATTAGAAGCTGCCTTAGATAGACTACCAACAGCAAAAATATTAGAGTCAAAAGATAATGTGCATATAATAGAAGCGGAGTGCTACGGAGATGGTATAAAAATGTGGTTGGGAAGTCAACTTGATGGGGTAAAAATAATAGAAGAAAGGGAGATGTAGAGGAAGATGGAGATAAGTATGATGGTAACCTTAGTAGTAGCTGTATTGACATTAATTGTAAATATGTTTATTAATATGGTGAATTGCAAATAAAAGTGCAACACCTAACTCAATAAATTAATCTCGTGTAATAATGCTTCGAATGGTGTTGAAAAATTTAGACATTTTCTTGGTCTATTATTCAATTGGACTAAATTTTCAATTAGTTCAGTCAAATTAATATTATTCAAATTAGTCTTTTTAGGGTAATACTCCCTAAAAAGACCATTACTATTCTCATTAGAACCTCGTTGCCAAGAAGAATATGGATCTGCAAAGTAAAAATCTATTCCCATCTTTTCTACATCTTTATAGCAAGAAAATTCTTTTCCTCTATCAGAGGTAAAGGACTTTAAAGCTTTATTA
>NZ_AUDW01000006.1:117155-134701 GCF_000425665.1 Gemella cuniculi DSM 15828 | reverse complement strand
AAGGGATAAGAGCTGAAAGCATCTAAGCATGAAGCCCCCCTCGAGATGAGATTTCCCAATAAGTAAGACCCCTTGAAGACGACAAGGAGAATAGGTTAGGAGTGGAAGTGCGGTAACGTATTGAGCTGACTAAAACTAATAGGTCGAGGACTTAATCAAGTGAAGTTCGAGCTGTAGAAGAAGAAGAGATAATATATGTATGAAGTTTTCGTCTGGTGGCGATAGCGAAGAGGACACACCTGTACCCATACCGAACACAGAAGTTAAGCTCTTTAGCGTCGAATGTAGTTGGGTTTACGCCCTGTGAGACTAGAACGTTGCCAGGCTTTTGAGGAGGGCTTCCTTTTGGGGAGGTTCTTTTTTTTTATTTTCTATAAGGAAGAAAGAAGAAAGAAGTACCGAAAAAAATCGATACTTTTTTATTTTTGTATACCAATTATAAAAAGGGCAAAAAGATTTGTCGATGAAATTTATGGCTTCTAATTTAGTTCTAACTTTTACTACAATAGATGCTATGGATAATTATTAACATAAAACTTCATGTTTTTATTATCTAAAATTGACATTATTTGCCTATATACGGTATTTAGTAACATAATAATAGCAATAAAGGTAGTAATAATAGTTTTGTACTCTCTAATTTATAATTTTGTGTTTGTTAAGATTTTATGTTATTTTTATTTTCTTCTTTGGTGTATAAAAGGAGATCTAACAGCAGGTTTTATCTCCCCCATTACTGAATAAATATACTTGTTCGTGGAAAGAAGTGTATGACCACAAGCTGCATCAAAATTTATATCACCGATAGTACGCCAACTATTTTCTTTTAAATTATAAACTAGTTCTTTTTTATTCCAGTTAAATTCATCAATAGAACGACGGAAGTATGAATCTCTGTATTTTTCTTTTTCTTCCCCTGTTAATGCTGTAAGATTAAATGTAGCCTCTTTCCAAACGTCTTTATTAAAACCACCAACAACGAGTAATTCATCTTTATTAAGAGTAGTCCAATCAGCACCTAATAAAGAAAGTTCTTCTTGGTCAATGATAGCGTCAGCCAACTGTTTCCAACTTTCTGTTTCAAGATTAAATTCATAGCCATCATTATAGGTAACTTCTGCTCCACCGCCATAAATAATTAAGGAATTATTATTTATGTGAGAAAGAGCTTGAGAACGTAATTTCCCAGGAAATTCTCCAATAACATCAAATTTCTTATTATTTAAGTTATAAGAGTATAGTTCATTAGTGTTATTACCATTTATAGTACCTACACCAAAATAGAGAATGTTATTGCTAATTTCTGCAATAATATTTTCCACTGTGAATGGGAGTGTGGCTACAATAGATATACTTAGTTTATTATTTGGTATTGTAATTTCTAGTATTTCAGATGAATTTTCGTTTTTCGTTGTAATATAATAAAGCTTATTGTCAGCTTGTGCAGTAGCTCCATAAGCAAGAGGATAATTAAACTGGATTTGATCAATTAAAACCAAAGAATCTTCTTTTTCCTGATAAAGGAATATATCTTTATGATTTACTTTTATTCCTCCATCTACAGGTAATCCATCAGGAAAATTAGCCCCACCTCCAATAATAATATTATTACTAATTACACCTTTAAGAAGACCAGCGGTTCCGATATTTTTTTCATAGCCATTTTGAGGTGCTACTTCACCTAATTTTTTCCATAAAAGTTGATTATTTATTTTTAAACTTCTCCTCTAAAAAGTTTAAAAAAAGAGCTGCAATTCCATATTGTTAGAAATTGCTAACTCTTTATTAATTATCTATAATCAGCGTCTTTATCAATCAACACATATACATTTGGATGTTTTTTCAGTATTGTACATGGTATATTTTCATCAACAATATCACTAGCTATTAGATTTTTAATCGCATTTTGCTTTTCTTTACCAAAGGCAAGAAGAATAATGTTTTTTGCTTTCATTATATCTTTTATTCCCATGGTTACTGCTTGTTTTGGTACTAGGTTAATATCGTTGTCAAAAAATCTTGAATTTGCTTTAATTGTTTCTTCTTTCAAATCTACAACATGAACGCCAGATTCGAAAGATGTTCCTGGTTCGTTAAAACCTATATGTCCATTACCACCAATTCCAAGAATTTGAACATCTATTGTTGAGTGGTCTAACTTGTTTTGATAGTCTTTAAGGGCTTCTTGTAAATTTTCAGCACTAGCATCAGGTACATGGGTATTTTTTTTATCAATATCGATATGATCAAAAAGATAAGTATCCATGAATTTGTGATAACTTTCAGGATGATTATAACTAATCCCTACATATTCATCAAGATTATAAGATTTTATATTTTTATAGCTAAAATTTCCTTTTTTATAGTCGGATATCATTTCTTCATAAAGATCTGTAGGCGTTGAACCAGTAGCAAGACCTAATGTAGAATTTTCATCAATTAATTCTTTTAAGATTTTGTACGCTTCTTTAGAAGCCTCTTTTTTAGTTTCAAATGTTAAAAATTTCATCATAATTCTCCTTTAAAATAATTATATTTTACAAAATTTAAAATTTCTGGTAAGTAAAATTGAAGTTAATAATTTTTTAATTTCAAAATTTATAGTATTTGATTAAAGAATATTAAAATCCAGTGATTTGCAAGTAAATCTATATTTTATTTTGGTAATTTTCAAAGATAATTTATAAATTTTTGTATTAATAATGGGTGCTAAAAACTTAATTTAGAAACTTACTGGTAAAAGTTATTTTTTATAAACTTCTTTCCCTCGTGCAAAAGTATTAAGTACTTCGTAAGTAGGACTAATTACTACTAAATCAGCATCGAATCCAACTTTTATTTTACCTTTTCTATTAGAAAAACCTAACATTTCAGCAGGATTTTTTGTGCAAGAATTTATTGCAGCATCAACAGGAACTAATGCATCTTCTATTAAAATACGAAGACCATCAATAATACGTAGGGTAGATCCAGCAAGACGACCATCATCACGATGTGCACTACCATCTTCATAAATTTCCATATTTTCTCCACCAAAGATATAATTACCTCGACCACAACCTTTTGCACAAAGTGAATCTGTAATCATAATACCGTGATCACGTCCTTTAGCGTTAAAATATGTATTTAGAGCATCAGTAGTTGAATGAATACCATCACAAATAATTTCTCCATAAGCATCTTTTGCACGAAGAGCGAATCCAACTTGTCCTCCATCACGATGATGAAATCCTACCATGCCGTTATAGACGTGTGTTTGAGAAGTTGCACCATTAGCAAAAGCTAAATAACTTTCCTTGTAGTTGCATGCGGAATGTCCAAGACTAACTCGAACACCTTGTTCTACTAGGTATTTTGTAAGTTTATAATCAACATCTTTTTCACAAGCAATAGTAATAAGTTTTATTAAATTATTACTAGCCTTTTGAAATTTTTTAAATTGTTCAACACTAGGAGTTTGAATACAATTAAGAGGTTGAGCACCACGTTTATCTTTATCTAAGTACGGACCTTCAAAATGGATACCTAAAATTTCAGCACCTTCATAGCCTTCTTCGTAGACTTTAGCAACATTGCTGACTGCTTTTAAAAGAACTTCTTCGGTTTGGGTAATAGTTGTAGGTAAAAATGAGGTAACTCCCTCACTCGGAATATTTTTTGTCCAATTACGAAGACCTTTTTCATCAACATCATTCGTATCATAACCGTAAGCACCATGAGTATGAATATCAATAAACCCTGGTAAAATACGATTATTACCAAAATCATAATCTACATTTTCAAATTCATCATAAGCGTAAACAGCAATAATTTTTTTATCTTTTATTTCGATGATAAGAGGAAGAAATTGGCCGCTAGACCAGACTTTTTTACTTCTTATAAGCATAATAAATACACCTCATTTATTTTATTTCTTAAAAAATTTTTTAAAACAGTAATATAATAATATATCTACAATATAATATTTAGTGGATAACTAAATATTATATATTTTTATTGAATTATATTAAAATGTAAATCTACAATATCTTAAAACTCTTTATAATATAAACAATTTTTTTCTATATAAAAATTCCAGTTAAATTTAATGTGTTAAATATTCTTTATCATAATGTTAACATAGAAAAAGTATATTTGTAAAGTAGAAAAATAAAAGTTTCCAAAATTAATTTATAGGGAATTTATAAAAAAAATAGAAGTAAATTATTTAGATATATTTCATCAAAAAGAATTTAAAAATTTAGAGTGTTATATTAAAAAATTTAGAGAAAAAATATATAAAGAAGAAGAGAAAAATCAAAACCTAAATAAAGAAAAATTTAGATTTAATTCATAGAAAAAAGTAATTAATAGAAAGAACAATATAGTTTTTTGAGTTATGTTGGTTAGTGATTTTATTTATAAATATTTGTTTGAGAAATTTTATAGTATACGGATAATAAAATAAAAGAGGAAATACACAATATTTTTGATGAACATAAAGTTAACTATGGGGATACCGTTGTATCACATTAAAACTTAAAAATAAAGGTTTTATAATTAACCACAAGAAAGTTCAAAGAATCCTGAAGGTATTAGAATAAGATAAAAAAGAGGAATTGGCAAAAAAAGCTGATAATTTAATTAATCAAGAATTAAATTCACAGGAGCCGATGAAGAAGTATATACAGATATAACTGAATTTTCTTTACCGAAAATCGCAGGAAAAGTATATCTTTTTTCTATACTAGATAGATATAATAGCGAAATGGTGGCTTATAGTATTTCTCGTTTACCTAATCTTAATCAAATAAAAGATATATTAAATAAAGTATTTAAGTAATGGCATAATTTTACATAGAGATCAAGATTGACAGTATTAATATAATTACTACCATGCATTTTTAGAAAAGAAAATAGTGCCGATAATGGAATGATGGAATCTTTCATTGGTATTTAGAAGTCTGAAATGTTTTATAATATTTAATTCTTTTAAAATTAATTTTTAGAATTTTCACATTTTCTCACATAATAGTATTTACAAATGTATAATGTTAACGTATAATAGCCAATATAGAGCTTATCAACTATTTATAAAACTTTATTCAAATAGTTTTATAAAGTTTTAGTGAATAATTAAATTGTATTATCAAATAACAAATGATATTATTATATTTTCTTTTTTTAAAGAAAAAGAAGGAGTTGTGTTATATGGATAATAATTTTGTACTATTTAAAAATAATAAATCAAAGTTGTATTATATATTTTTTATTAATTATAATTTAAAAATTGAAATTAGTTGTAATTAGTTGTAATCTATACAAAGTGTTATCAAATTATTCAAAAAGTAATAAGTTAATACAAGAGAAAATAAATACTATTTTATCAATTAGTAAAAACAGTTTAAATAAAGAAAGTGTTATAAGTAGTAATATAAGTATGTTTAATAGTAAAAAGATAAACATAAATGAAATTAACACAGAAAATAAGGAAATAGTGTTTTTTGGTTTTCCATATGATTTAGGTTCCTCAAATTATTCAGGTTCAAGAAGAGCCCCATGTTTATTAAGAGAATATAGTGGCTCTTTGTATGATTATTTTAATAATAATTTTGTTAAATTACCGCTAAAAGCTTACGACATTGGAGATATAAATAGGAGAATTTTTAGAACTAACGGTAAGGAATTTGATTTTTCATCTAATATTATAGAATATTTAATCTCTTCTAATAAAATACCAATAATTTTAGGTGGGGATCATTCTATTTCTTATTCTACAATTAGAGGAGTTATAAATTCAAAAAAAGAATTCGGAATTATTCATTTCGATTCTCATCAAGACTTTCAAATAGAATTAAATTCAGAAGAAGGATGGCGAGAGGATTTACATCATGGTAATTTTTTTAATTGGCTTATAGGTAATAAAGAAATAAAATGTTTATATCAATTTGGAATAGATGAATATTCAAAAATATATACAAATAAGAAGATTAATAGTTTTACCACAAAAGAAGTTTTATTTAATATAGAAAAAATTTTAGAAAATATGGATAAAAGTATTGAATATTATTTAACATTTGATATAGATTGTCTCTCTACAGAATTTGTAACATCAACTGGAACTCCTATTCCAGGTGGCTCCACCTATAGAGAATTAAATTATATTATTGACAAATTAAATGAATATAATATAAAAATTATAGCTTTAGATATTGTAGAATTGAATGATAAAAATAGAATAGATAGTTTAAACATATGTAAGATTATTTTGGATTTTATTAAAATATTGAGGTGATATGATTGAAACTAAAAAATTTAATAAATAATTCTAATGTAAGAAAAGAAAATATTAATTCTTTTTTTGATTTTAGAAGAGAATTAATTAAGGATAGTTTATTTTTAGATTTATATTTTAAATATAAATCTCCAAGATATGACTTACAAAATACTTCTTATCAAAATAAAATTTTTGGAGACACTTTTGTTTATGAAAGAAATATTACTTATGATAATATAGAGAAACAATATACTAAATTAGTAAATAATACAGATAAAATTTTATTATTTAACTCTGGTATGGCTGCAATAACAATACTGATTAAGACATATATAGAAGGATATAATAAAACTAAGATAAATATATTAAGTACTGTGGGATATTTTGAAACTGATAAATTTTAAAAAAAACTAAATTTTCCTGTTATGTATAAATCTGTAAATAATGAATTAGATTTAATAAACGAAATAGTTTCAAATGATATAGATATTTTATTTATTGAACCAGTGACTTACTCTTTAAATATGAATATTTTTGATATTTATCATATTATGAAGGTATTTAATGATAATACTAATAATAAAAGAATAAAAATTATTATTATAGATATAACATTAATTAGTCATTTCAATATAGATATTGATAAAATAAGGGAAATATTAAATAAAGAGAACATATTTTGTATTGTTGTTCAATCTCTAATTAAATTATATCAGTTTGGATTTGAATTAACCAGTTCCGGTATGGCTATTCTAATTTATAATTTTAACAGCACAGATATTAAAAATGAATTTGAAAAATATACAAATACATTAATTGAAAATAGGATGTTATATAGTGCAAATTTAAATTTATCATCTTTAAGAATATTTACTAACAAATTTTTATTTAATGAAGTTTATTTAAAGGCATATATAGAGAGAATTCATGAAAACAATAGTTATGTTGCAAAAAACATTAATAATACAAAATTTAAAAAAGTAGTTCATCCTGTTTTTAGCAATATTGCCTTTACATATGCACAAGCACCTTTTATTTTAATTCAATTAAATATAGATATAGAGAGTGAATATGATAAATTAATAAAAATAATTTTTGATAGTACAGTACAAGAAAATTCTTTAATTGATTATGGTTCTAGTTTTGGTTTTTATAAAACTAGAATTGAAAAAATTGTATATGATGTAGATGATAGAAAATGTTTTTTTAAAATAGCAGTTGGTTATTGTAATAAAAATTTAGAAGATATTATAAAATTAATAAATGATATATAACAAGGAGAATCATATGCAAATTAGTAAATTTATTTACCCAAAGTTTAGCTCAAATTTTTTTGAAATAGTTAAGAAATTAAAAACGCCGTGTGTTTGTTACGATTACAATTTTTTGATTACAACCATAGAAAATTTTAAAAGAGATTTATCGTTATTTTCTGGTTCAGATCTATATTTTGCGATAAAAGCCAATAATAATATAGAAATATTGAAAATTTTAAAGAGACTTAATTTAGGTGTGGATGTTGCAAGTTACGAAGAATATAATCTTGTGAGGAAATTAAATTTTAATAAAATATCAATAACTTCTCCATGTTTAAGTGCAGATGAAATTGAAGAAATTTCAAAAAAAAATATAATAGATATAGACAATGTAGAACAAATTAATTACATACATAATGAAAATATTGGGATTAGAATAAGTTTAGACAACTCTAAATATAAATATTATGGTATCTCTGTAAAGAATAACCATGCTTTTGAATATGTTAAGAAGAAAAATAAAAAAATTATTAGAATACATTATCACGCTAATAATTTTACTATTGATGAATTCTTGCATAGAATTGAATTATCTAAGTACTTAATAAAAAAATATCCCACAATTAGAGAAATAAATATGGGAGGTGATTTATTAACATTATACAAAGATAGAAAAAAATTTTTAAAAACTTTGATTCAATTAAATAATGATGAGTTTTTTAAAGGGGTTAAATTGATTTTTGAACCTGGTGATGCACTATTAAAATATTGTGGATTTCTACTTACAACTGTTGTTAATAAAAAAATCGTTAATGATCAACATATATTATTCACTGATTCTTCTATGTGGGTTTCAGCTCCATGGGGGATAGAAAATCCAATAATATTGAATTCTAGAGTTCCTAAAAAAAATATACAATCATGGGAAATACTATGTATTATGGCGATTGTTTTGGGAAGTTTACGCTTGAAATAAAAAATAAAGGTGATATAATTATTTTTCCTAGGTTTGGTAGCTACACAATTTCAAATTTTAGAAAATTTCATCTTTATGAAAAATATAACGAATACTTAATAGTTGATAAAAAAATTTTAAAAATATGAGGAAATATATGAAAGAGATAATAAGTGTTGATAGTCTTAGTAAAGACTACATAATTAAAAATAGAATTAGTTTTTTTAATACAGAAAAGAAAATTAAGAGGGCATTGAAGAATATAAATTTTAGTATAAAAGAAGGAGAGATTGTAGGATATATAGGAAATAATGGAGCGGGGAAATCTACAACTATAAAATTATTGCTGGGAATATTAACTAGCACAAAAGGTTGTATAAAAGTATTCGGTAAAGATCCTTTTATTAATAGACAAAAAAATGCTAGATATATAGGTGCACTTTTTGGGCAAAAATCACATCTATGGTGGGATTTACCATTAATAGATTCCTTCGAATTTTTATCAAAAATTTATGATGCAGATAATAAAGAATGGTTAGATTACTTGATAACAGAATTAAATATAAAAGAATACTTATATCAGCCAGTTAGACAACTTTCTTTAGGGCAACGAATGCGTGGAGAGTTTATAGCCAGTATAATACATAAGCCAAAATTGGTTTTCTTGGATGAACCGACAATGGTTTAGATATAGAAACAAAGAAAAAAATTATGGAACTTATACTAAAAATAAATGAAAAATATAATACAACTATTATATTAACAACACATGAAATTTCGGATATAGAAAAAATATGTAAAAGAATGATTTTGATAAGTGATGGAGAAATAAGCTATGATGGGGAAGTGAAAAGTTTTAAAAAAATTTTTAATAAATATAAAAAATTAAAAATGTATGGGGAAAATATAGTAGATTTAGAAGAAGAAGGAATATTGTTGTTACGCACAAATATTGATTCTAAAGAATTTGTTTTTAATGAAACTAAATTCAATGTGTTAGATATAATAAAATTAATACCGAATGAAAGTATCATTACTCAAACAGAAGTATTAGATTTAAGTCTTCAAGAAGTATTGCTTGTGAAGGATAAGACAGGTGATGACTATGAATAGATTTTTCGCTTATACTTTATATCAGTATAAAAATTTATTACAATATAAATTTAATACAATGATGCAAATAATAGCATCACTTTCTATGGTATTAATACAGTACAGTATATGGATTTATGTTGAAAAATACAATTCTACTAATATTGATGAAATAATAACTTATGTTCTATTAGCTATTATTTTACAAATAGTACTACCTATAAAAATAACTACCAATTTTGTATCTGAAAAAATTTTAAAAGGTAATATTATTAATTATTTGAATAGACCTAATGGACTACTTGTCATAACATTTTTCACTACTCTAGGTAACTTTCTTTATAGATTAAAGTTTCAAGTATTACCTATTTTAGTTATTTATATATTGCTTTTCTATAATTTAATATTTAAAATTATATCTTTTGAAAGATTTATGCTTTTTATATTAGTGTATTTTTTAAGTTATATTATTGCATTTTTATTAGGCTATATTGTTGCACTATTGTCAACAGTATTTATAAGAATAAATGGTATTTCTGAATTAGTAAATGCTCTTCTTATTATTTTCGGAGGCGGGTTACTACCATTAGATTTATATCCAAAATTATTATTAAAAATATCGCAAGTTACTCCGTTTTATTCCACAATGTATGCACCTATTTCTATTATAGTACGTGATAACGATTATAGAAAAATATTATTTATTCTCGGTATGCAAATATTTTGGCTGATTACACTATGGATAATTTCAAAAAAATTATCACAGCACGTATTTAAGAAATTTGATATAATGGGAGGTTAGAATGAAAAAACATTTATATTTATATGTAGAGTTTTTTAAAATGGATGTAAAAAGAATATTAAGCTATAAACTTGATTTTTTGATAGGGAATATGGGGTATTTACTTGATACTTTTACAACATTATTTATCTTACTTATTACGCTAAATTATACAGAATTAATCGGCGGCTTTTCTTTATATCAATTATTATTTTTGTATGGCTTTTTAACATTAACATCGGCTTTATGGGAATTTTTCTTTGTTACAACACTAGAAGTTCCATATCTGATTCAAACAGGGGAGCTAGATTTGTTTTTATTAAGACCTCTTAATATACTTTATCAATTTATTATTTTTCAATTAGATGAAGAATCTTTATTTGAGTTGATAACAGGTATAATACTTATTATTTTTTCAGTACATAATTTAGATATTGATGTAAATTATTTATTTATAATAAAATTTATTTTATTTACAATATCGGCAGTTTTAGTAAGAGAAGCAATATATTTAACATTAGTATCATTCAGTTTCTTTTCAATAACAAATGATGGAATAAAATCTGTTTTGTGGCAATTATATCAATTAGCAAATTACCCTGTTAATATTTATCCATTTTTTATTAAAATAATACTAATAATTATTCCTTTTTCATTTGTGGGATATTTTCCAGTAGTAAATTTAATAAACTCACAGGATAGTTTAAACTTAGAATCATTACTTTTAATATTTTTTGGTCCGCTATTACTTATTATAGTATATAAAACAATATGGAATTTTGGCTTGAAGAAATATCAAAGCACGGGTTCATAGTTACAAGTAGGGTTCTGAAGGAGGTGATAAAGATGAATGAAAATATCTTAAATTTAGACGTAGAGAATACAGATATTCGAGAATTATTGAATGAATTAGATGAGATAGAATTAGAATTGATAAATTCAGAAGAATTAGACAAAAACTATGGTTTTGTTTTTTCTAGTGGTGGTGGAAGTAGACCAAGAATTACAATAGCTGATTAAATAATGCTTATAATATAATTACATAATTGAAGTAAGTTTATTGTTATTAAAATAATAGAACTCTGCTTAACACAATGTGATATTATATTACAATTCAAATGACATTAAACTACAATTATATTATTTCGAGTGATATTTTTTATCACTCGAAATTTTTGTCATATAATAAATACGGTTGATGAAAAAAGTAACCGTATTTATTTTTATAGCTATATTTCGTCATTCAAAAACCGACCTCCTATCGTTAGATTTTTTGGTCTAACTTTTTCTGGGGGAACAATTTAGTAGGTAAAAGTGAGGAAAATTACTAGAAGGAAATATGTTTTTTTAGTGGTGTTAGTGAGTGTGTTTATATTTATATTTTATTCTTTTATAGAAGATATACGCAGATGGGCTACAATAACTCAGTTGTTTTTAGCTATTTTTTTCATGTATACAGCTTAATCTTTTAGTTTGTAAAAGTTATGAATTAAACTTTTTAGTTATTCTTAATTTTCTCACCTTGAGTATTGAAAAACTACGCTAAATATTGTAAGATAATATGGTATATAACATTTTGTAATGGGTAGGAAACTAAATTTAATTTTTTGAGTTTAGTTTTGGTGGAATGCATTGTTTATAGCTACTTGTTGCGAAATTTTTATAATGTAATATAATTGTTTTTTATGTGAATCTATAAAGAACTTAAGTAAAATTTTTTAAAAAAGAAAGAGAGATTTAATTATGGGTCGTAAATGGAATAATATAAAAGAGAAAAAAGCGGCAAAGGATGCTAATACTAGTAAGATTTATGCAAAATTTGGTCGTGAGATTTATCAAGCGGCAAAAAGTGGGGAACCAGATCCGGAAAGTAATAGAAATCTAAAAGTTGTTTTGGAGAGAGCAAAGACTTATAGAGTACCGAAAAATATTATCGATAGAGCTATAGAGAAGGCTAAAGGTGGAAGTGAAGAAAACTATGATGAGCTTCGTTATGAAGGGTTTGGTGTTAGTGGAACTATGGTTATTATTGATACATTAACTAATAACGTTAATCGTACAGCTGCTGAAGTAAGAACGGCACTTGGGAAAAATGGTGGTAATCTTGGTGTAACAGGGTCAGTTAATTATATGTTTGATAATACGGCAGTTATAGGGGTAGAAGGAAAAACAGCAGAAGAGTTGTTAGAAATCTTAATGGAAGCAGATATAGATGCCCGTGATATTATCGAAGAGGATGAATTATCGTTAGTCTATGGAGATCCAGAACACTTCCATGAAATACAAGAAGCATTAAAAGTTGCTGGTATTGAAGAGTTTGCAGTTGCAGAAATTTCTATGATTCCACAAAATGAAGTGACTTTAAGCGATGATGATAAGGTGAAATTCGAAAGAATGTTAGATATGCTAGATGATTGTGATGATGTTCAACAAGTATATCATAATGTAAATTTAGATTAGGACTAAAAAAATGGTAAAAAAGATAAAGAAAAATAGTTCGTACAGTTATAATGATAGAAATATAAAACCGAGTTCAAGTGATACTCCGAAAAAATTAGAAGAAAGTCAACCAGATTTAACAGGAAAAGATGCAGCATATACAAGAAGATTTTTAGCATATATGTTTGATTTAGCGACGTATCTACCAATAGCATATTTGTTTCAATATACAACACGTGTATTAAGAGCGGTAGGTGGTGCAGAAAATGAAAGAAATGCAATTTATATGACAGTATCAATAATAATATATGCATTATTGTTATTTGGTTATCTACCTAATAGATGGAAAGGTCAAACTTTAGGGAAAAAAGTACTTAAAATAAGAGTTGTGCCTACAAATGGAGTAAAAATAGACTTTGCTAAATATTTAATAAGGGAATTTTTGGTGAAAATTACAATAGGTTGGTTGTGTATGCCGGTAGTAGGAATTTATGCAATTTATCAGGTATTTATAGCGAAAGAAACCAAACCAATCTTACTACATGACAAACTTATGAGTACAAGAGTAGTAGCAGCAGAAAAATAATAAAAATAAAATATAGTTATCTAAATTAATCTAAAGAAGAAGATTTAGATGACTATATAATTTTATAAAAATATAGTAGATTAGATATTTTTTTCTAAGAAAAAACAATAAATAAAGGTGAGAAAAATGTTGAAAATTGATAGACAAAGTTATATATTGGAAGAATTAAAGAAAAAACATTTAGTCAGGGTAAGTAAATTAGCCATTGATATGAATGTAACAGAGATGACTATAAGAAGAGATCTTCAAGAATTGGAAGATTATGGACATTTGACAAGAATTCACGGCGGTGCAAAATTAAAACCAAAAAACTTTTATCAGGAAGATAATTATAATAAAAAAATCTCTGTCAATGTAGAAGAAAAAAAACAAATAGCTAGAAAAGTTTCAGAAATTATAAAAAATAATGAAACTATATTTATAGGTGCAGGAAGTACAACGAGTTATTTAGCAGAGTATCTACAAGATAAAAGTATTAATATTGTAACAAATTCTATGACAGTTTTCGAACAATTTAAAGATAATCCATCATGTGATCTTATTTTCATAGGAGGAAGATATCGTCCTAAAACTAAAGGATTTATAGGATATTTTACACAAGATGCACTTAGTAAAATAAGTGTAAACAAAGCATTTGTTGGAGTAAACGGAATTGATTTAGAAAAAGTTACTATATCTGATGAAGAGGAAGGGCGTTGTAATGATACTATATTAAATAACGCAACAAAAAGATATGTCTTAGCAGATCATAGTAAATTTTCAACACATGCATTTTATTCTTTTTACAGATTAAAAGATCTTACAGCAATAATAACAGACGATACACTCGATGAAAATGTAAAAGAACAATACAAAAAAGAAGTAGAAATAATATAATAAACTACATAAAAATAAGAATATAACATAACAGTTGTATTCTTATTTTTAATTAGAGTTAATATTATTAATAAAATAAGAGAAAGTAAATAAAAAAATATAAATTTAAAATCAAAAAAATGGAGTAGTTATTATAATAAAGTGTTGACTGTACTAAAAATATGGCGAATAAAATAGTTAAAATATCTAGTTCGTTAATAATTATAAAATAGATTAATAATAAGGATGGTTAAATTTTTTCTTATAACAAGACAACTTAATATTATCAACTTTTATTAATAAAAAAACATTTAACAGACAATAAAGTTTTAAAATATTAATTAAAATTAAGGAAACGTTTTACAAAAATAGTTGCAAAAAAATAAAAAAATGTTATAATATAATTAGGAACTGTAATAGTACAATATAGGATAAAATTTAAATAATAAGAAAAAATTTAACAAAAGATCAAGTATAAAAATTAAAGGAAGGATGATTTTTATGGACGGAGACAAGACCAAAAAGAATAAAATAGTTAAGAAAGCTATAAGTTTAGAAACATTTATATTTTTAGCTATTTTCTTCTTAATATTTGGATTAATGGCTCGAAAAATGGGTACGCCACTTATGTTTAAAACAATGATGGCAACAGCTCATGATTTGTTATTAAATACAGTATTTTTTATAATGGCGATGGCAGTTATAGCTGGTGCAATTAGTGCTTTATTATCAGAATTTGGAGCGATAGCACTTATTAATAAAATATTTGCACCATTAATGAAACCATTATGGGGAATGCCGGGAGCGAGTGTAACAGGAGCGATAGCGACTTATTTATCCGATAATCCAGCTATTATTCCTTTTGCAAAAGACAAACGCTTCGTTGGTTTCTTTAAAAAATACCAAGTACCAGCATTGTGTAATTTAGGTACAGCGTTTGGTATGGGGTTAATCGTAACTATGTTTATGATTGGGCAAGGAACAGGATTTGCTAAAGCAGCAATAATAGGAAATGTAGGGGCAATAGTAGGTAGTATAGTGAGTGTACGCCTTATGTTAAGACAAACTAAGAAATATTATGGTAGCGAAGCAAATGATCCTGTTGTAGAAATAAAAGATGATGAAGAAACTCCTGATAAAGTAAGAATTATACGTGAAGGAAATATGTTCCAACGTGTTCTTGATACTATTTTAGAAGGAGGAAAAACTGGAGTAGAAATGGGGATGGCTATTATTCCGGGTGTACTTATAGTCTGTACATTCGTAATGATGTTGACATTCAAAATGCCAGCTGGAGGTTATACAGGAGCTGCTTATGAAGGAGTAGGATTTTTACCTTGGCTAGGAGAAAAATTAACATTTATTTTAGAACCATTATTCGGATTCAAATCAGCTGAAGCTATAGCATTCCCAATTACAGCACTGGGAGCAGTAGGAGGAGCAATTTCTCTAGTGCCAGAATTCCTAAAAAGTGGACTTATTGGAGCGAACGAGATTGCAGTGTTTACAGCAATGGGAATGTGTTGGAGTGGATATTTGAGTACTCATATAGGAATGATGGATGCTCTTGGAGTTAGAAAATTATCTTCAAAAGCAATAGTTTCTCACACCATAGGTGGGATAATCGCAGGAGTAGTGGCACATTACTTATTCTTGTTGATAGGATAGAATATATACTAAAAAATATATATTAAGAGTAACATTTAAATAAAAATTGCCAAATTGATATTCATAATAAATCCAAAAAGTACTTCGAAAATTCGAAGTACTTTTTATATATTTATATATCTGTAAAAAAAGTTATAAAAAATTAGTGCTACTTGAATTTAAGTAGTTTATGGAGTTTTTAATACTTATTACTATAATTTTTTATGAAAATAGAGAATTTTATTAAAAGAAAAATTTTAATTTAAATTTAATTATAATTTTAACTTTTTTTAAGTTGGAACAACTATAATGATAATCAGAACAAAACTTTTAATAATATTTTTTTCATAATATAAGGCTCATCACTTAGATGAGCTTTTCTCCTTTTAAAAAAGAGTACATAGAAAAAACAACAGAAAGTAGATGTTTTTTATTCTAAAAATGATTTGAACAAATTTCTTTTTTAACAGATATTTGATGGTATAAAAAATAAATTTTGGGTATATGTTGATTAAGTATAATAAAAAAGAAAAAATAAAAATTTTAATTTAAATTTAATTATAATTTTAACTTTTTTTAAGTTGAAACAATTATAATAATAATCAGAACAAAACTTTTAATAATATTTTTTTCATAATATAAGGCTCATCACTTAGATGAGCTTTTCTCCTTTTATAAGGTATATAGTATCTATGGATATTATATACCTTTTTGTTATTTTTAAAACATATTTAAATGAAATTACCATCAGATATATACAAAAGAGAGAACCTATTAGGTTCTCTCAAGGAATTAGCTGTTCATCAACTGATTTTTTATTTTGATAATTGACGATATTGAATGGATATTATGTGATTCTAGTAAAAGTTGACCTTTCACAATTTTAAGTAAAGATATTAAACTATTAGTTTAATCTTCTTTTCTTTTTTTAATAGAAAGGAAGATACTTCCTATAATACCCAAAACTCCTGCTGTAGTTCCAGCGTTTGACTCGGCACCTGTATTTGGTAATTTCGAAATATTTTGATTAATTGAACTAGAAGATTTATTAGAATCTAGTTGAACAGGTTCATTCGGTTGAGGTTGAACAGGTTTATTCGGCTCATCCGGTTGAGGTTGAACAGGTTCACTTGGTTCATTCGGTTGAGGTTGAACAGGTTCACTTGGTTCATTCGGCACGTTCGGTTGAGGGTTAACAGGCTCGTTTGGTTCATTCGGTTGAGGATTAACAGGCTCATTTGGTTCATTCGGTTGAGGGTTAACAGGTTCACTTGGTTCATTCGGTTGAGGTTGAACAGGCTCGTTTGGCTCATCCGGTTGAGGTTGAACAGGTTCATTTGGCTCATTTGGTTGAGGTTGAATAGGTTCATTTGGTTCAGGTTTTACTTCTTCATAAACATAAGTAATAACTTTATCTTTATTTTCTTCGACATCACCGGAAGGGAGATCAGAACCAGATTTAACTCCGTTATCTTTTTCAACAAGACGATAAGTTTTTCCATCTTTAACAATAGTTAGAGGTTTAAAGTCAGGTGTAGTGGTGTCATAAGGAGTACCGACTGGAGTATCTTTAGGTTGAGAAGTCTGAGGATCTTTAATTTCTTCACCATTAGTATTTTCATACCTAACAATGACAGAGCCACCTTTTACTTCTTCATAAACATAAGTAATAACTTTAT
>NZ_AUDW01000006.1:0-117145 GCF_000425665.1 Gemella cuniculi DSM 15828 | reverse complement strand
ATCAAGTGAAGTTCGAGCTGTAGAAGAAGAAGAGATAATATATGTATGAAGTTTTCGTCTGGTGGCGATAGCGAAGAGGACACACCTGTACCCATACCGAACACAGAAGTTAAGCTCTTTAGCGTCGAATGTAGTTGGGTTTACGCCCTGTGAGACTAGAACGTTGCCAGGCTTTTGAGGAGGGCTTCCTTTTGGGGAGGTTCTTTTTTTTTATTTTCTATAAGGAAGAAAGAAGAAAGAAGTACCGAAAAAAATCGATACTTTTTTTATTTTTGTATACCAATTATAAAAAGGGCAAAAAGATTTGTCGATAAAATTCATGACTTTTATTTTGATTTTATTTTTAAAATGGAGTATTATATTATATAAATAGAATTTTTAGGAGGGCGTAGAAATGTTTTATTTGGAAGATGAAAAGACATTAGTTTTAACAAATGAAAATAAAAAAGATATATTGAGTGCCTTAAAAATAATAAACGAAATAACTAACAATAAAAATATAAAAGTTGCATATATAAAAATATTAGGAAAAGTTTTGGAGTTTAATAAAGCTATAGAATCTTATTACCATTCTCAAAAACCTGAATTTAATGAGATTTATAAAGAAAGAATTGATAATTTAGATATAAGAATAAAAGCAGATTTAAAACCAAATTTTGATAAAGAAAATTATGATAGAGAGATAGAAAATCAATTTAATTTGATTTTATCACGTATTGAGAGTAGAACAGCCATTATCTTTGAAGATGAAAAGGAATATAGTTTCAATAATTATCTTATTACACTAATAAATGATAAAAAATTGGAAGAGTTTATTTGGTTGAATACTCTTTACAATATTTATAAAGAAGGGAATAGCCTAAAATCCATAGTTTCAGATTATTGTAATTTAAATGATATTGAGTTTTCAGATTTATATAAAATTTATTTATTTGTAACAGATTATAATATAAATCAACTATTACTAAAAAATGAATCTAAAATAATTGATAATGAGTACTTAGAAAATTTTGAGAACTTCTTCAATTATATGTACGAATTAATAGATGATTTGAGAACATTTGTTGCGAAAAAAGATAAGAAAAATATTTTAAATTTTTCTACTAAGATAGAAAGTTATACTAATATAAATACACCTACTAAAGATGAGTTTCTTAATAGTGTGAGGAAAGTATTTGTCTTTCTTAGAGAATTATATGAAAATGATAATTCAAAATTGTTGTTGGATAATATTTACCCTATCTTAGTTAAATCATTTTATGCTCCTTTGAAAAATGATGATAAAATAAAATACGATTATAATCCAGATTTTATCTATGCATTGGAGTATACACAAATTATTATAGAAGTGATGGATGAAAATAATGGTAAGTAATTTTTCGCAAAAGGATTTTTATTGTGTCTATAATGATTTTGATCTTTCTTTTTGTGTAAAAGAATTGAATTTATTATATCTGCCTTTAGTGGGTAGTGATGCAATAAAACTATATCAATTCTTGGGAACAAAAATATTAGGAGAAAAAAATCTGTCTAGCAATTTTTTGCATTATGATATATTTGATAATTTACTTTTTGATATTAATAAATTTACTATAGCTAGAAAGAAATTGGAGGCTATGGGTTTACTTCAGACATATTATATTAATAATGATGGAGTTGGACAATATGTTTACAAGATAAAAAGAGTTCTTAGTTTTAATGAGTTTTTTAACACGGCAGTATTGGCACAACTTTTAGAAAATACGATAGGAAGTAGACAATATGCTGAATTAAAAGATAATTTTTCATATAATAAGGTGAATTTTAATAGTTTTGAAGATCTTACTGTGAAATTTTCAGATATTTATCGCTTAGAAAATGTTACAGATTATAATATAGAAAGTAGTGTAGATAAAATAATTGAAGGACCAAATTTTGATGAATATTATTTTGATTTTTCAAAATTAAATTATTTTTTGGCAAGTAGTTATTTAAGTGATATTTTAGATAATAAAGTTACAAAAAATAATATTTTGGGATTAGCACATTTGTATAAGATTACACCACAGGATATGGCTAAGGGAATTGAGAAAAGTGTAGAAATTTCTAATGGAAATTCTATATTAAATATTGACTCTTTAAAGAATTATTTTGTTCAATTATATGTTAATGTTAGAAAACAAGAGGTGCCAACTCTTGATAATATGGTAAGCAAGAAGCTAGTTGAGGAGGCTGGTGAAGAACTTTCAGAAGAAGATAAATTTGTACGAGAGGCGGATAATACCAACTATATTTCTTATTTGAATAAGCAAAAAGGTCTAGTAATTTCAAGTGTTGACGCTAGGGCTATAGCTGAATTACAAGATAAGTATAATTTTCCTACAGGGGTGTTGAATATCTTATTAGAATATTCTATAAATATTAGTAATTCACATGGATTGCCACATAAAAATTATATTGATAAAATTGCGAGTTCATGGTCAGGACAGAAGTTACTAGGAGCACAAGATGCTATTGACTATATACGTAAAATTCGTAATAATAGACAAAATGCAAAAAGTACAGATAAGTTAAAAAAAGTATCAAATAAAAATTCTACTATAAGTAAGAGAAATGTTTATCAAGCTCCATTTCCCGAATATTTAGAAGAACGAATGAAAAAATTATCTGTGAAAAAATCCTCAGAACAGAGCAAGATTATGGTAGAAGATGAAGAAATATATAATAAAATGTTAAATGAATTAAATAATAAAAGGAATAATTAATGAAAAAATTAGCTAGCTTAGTAACCATGGATACAGAAGAAACCTATAAAAAATTTATATCAGAAAAAGTATTAAGAGATTATGAAGTAATTAAATTCATAAAAGATAACAATTTAAATAAAAATGAAATTGAGGAAAATTTAGAAAAATTTTATCAATATTATATTTCTAAGGATAATAACTTAAATATAAATCACATTCCGAATTTGATTTATAATAATGGTGAAGTTTATATTTTGTATTCAGAAACAGAAGAATATCGCGATTATAGACTTAGCCTTCAACTAAATAATAGAATTAAAACGGAGTTTGTTCCGTCTAAAATACTTACTTACAATTTTGAAAATTTATCAAAGAGAAAACAAAAAGGACTACTAGCAGTAGAAATTATAAAAACTTGCAAAAATATTATAAACAATCAAAAACAAAAAGGTATATATGTTTATGGACCAACTGGTGTAGGGAAAACATATCTTATGGGATGTATATATAATTATTTTAGAGAACAAGGTAAGGAACCAACAATTATTTATTATCCAGAATTTATAAGAAAGATAAAAACAAAGATTAGTACAAATGAATATAATCAATATATTGATATTGTACGTTCTGAAGAAATACTTATAATTGATGATATTGGTGCTGAAAATATAACAGAATTTATACGTGATGAAATTTTAGGACCAATAATTAATTTTAGAGAGGCAGAGAATCTTCCGACATTTTTTTCATCAAATTTAAGTTTTGAAGATTTGGTAATACTTTTATCAAATTCTAAAAATGCTGTAGATTATACAAAGGCATTAAGAATAGTAGAAAGAATAAAGTCATTGAGTACAGAGTATTTTCTTGATGGAGAGAATGAGAGAGAATACTACAATTGAATTGTTTTGAAAAAAGCGATGCAAAATAATTAGAGTATTATTAATATTCAGTGTGAATTAAAAATTTATTCACACTGAATATTTTTTAGTTTGAAATAGTAGATATAAATTTAAAAATTGAAAATATTAGTACTGTTTGAAATCAGAACTATAGGTTCAATAATTATAGTAGCTATCAATTAAGTTTTATAAAGAAATCTACAGTTATTGATTCTAACTTAATAAGTTAATAGCACAGCATAATAGCTATTTTGTGTGTGGTTAAAAAATATTTATAAAATAATAAAAATGAAAATAGGCATATAAAATTATTAATAATTTTATATGCCTATTTTTTTGATAAATTAGCATTTATTAATAAAATTTAAAAATAATTAATAAATTTTCCGCAAAATAGTGGAAAAAAGTGGGGAAATGTGGTAAATTATAAAAGTAAGGTGGTGAAAGTAGTGTTTATTGGTCAATATAATAATAAAATGGATTCCAAAGGACGGCTTAGTATCCCTATAAAATTTAGGGAGGAGTTAGGAGAAAAATTTATTATAACAAGAGGTTTAGACTCTTGTTTATTTGGCTATTCACTACAAGAGTGGCAAAAAGTAGAAAGTAAAATAAAATCACTACCTATTACTAAAAAGAATGCACGTACTTTCCAACGCTTTTTCTTTTCTGGTGCAACCGAGGTAGAAATTGATAAGCAAGGAAGAATCAACATACCCAACTCTTTAATAGAGCATGCTTTTTTAGCTAAAGAGTGTGTAGTAAATGGTTTATCAAATAGAATAGAGATATGGGATAAATCACGTTGGGAAAACTTACTTGTTGAAAGTGAAGCAAGTGTAGAAGAAATTGCAGAAGAACTAGAAGATTTTGATTTTTAGGGTGGAAGAAGATGTTTAAACATTATAGTGTTTTATTAGAAGAAGCTGTAGACGGCTTAAATATTAAAGAAGATGGAATTTATGTTGATTGCACTTTGGGTGGTGCAGGGCATAGTTTGGAAATTTTGAAAAGGTTAAAAAATGGAAAATTATATGCGTTTGATCAAGATAGTGTTGCTATAGAACATGCTAAGGAAAAGTTGATTGAATATAGTGACAAAGTTGTTTTTATAAAATCAAATTTTGAAAATTTACAGAAAAAATTATTAGAATATGGTGTAGTTGAGGTTGATGGTGTTTTGTATGATTTAGGTGTATCATCACCTCAGTTTGATACTCCAGAGAGAGGATTTAGTTATAATTATAACACTCGATTAGACATGCGCATGGATACAGATGCTGAATTAAGTGCATACGATATAGTGAATAATTGTAGTTATCATGATTTAGTGAAGATATTTTATCGGTATGGAGAAGAAAAATTTTCAAAACAAATAGCGAGAAATATTGAAAGAAAAAGAGAACAAAAACCCATAGAAACAACATTTGAATTGGTAGATATAATTAAGGAATCAATCCCTGCTGCCAAAAGAAGAACAGGGGGGCATCCTGCTAAACGGGTTTTTCAAGCAATAAGGATTGCAGTTAATAATGAATTATCTGTTTTTGAAAAATCACTAGAACAAGCTATAGACATGGTTTGTGTGGGAGGAAGAATTTCGGTTATTACCTTTCATTCATTAGAAGATCGAATTTGCAAGCAGATTTTTAATGCATATTCTAAAAAAGAAGATTTACCTAAAAATCTTCCAATAATGCCACAGGAGAGTTTATCAAAATTAAAAGTTATTACAAAAAAACCTATTTATCCTAGTAACAGAGAATTAGAAGAAAATAATCGTTCTCATAGTGCAAAATTAAGGATAGCAGAGGTACAGAAAAAAGATGATTAGGGGAAATAAAAATGGCAACATTAAAAGTATATAGTAGAGAATATGGTGTAAGGAAAGTACAAGAAAAAGTAAAGTTTAATTTATTTGAAAAAGCTGGATATGGAATTTTTGTAGGAGTTATTTTACTTGCGAACATAGTTATGTTAAACTATAAAGGTGAGTTATATTCTTTAAAAAGTACTCAGCAGAAAAATGATGTAGTTATTTCAGAAAAACAAAAAGATAATAACGAACAGAAGGTTATCATTAATAATTTGTCTTCATATGAAAGAGTGAAGAAAATTGCTGAGAGTTTAGGGATGAAGACTCAAAAAGATAACATAAAGGTAGTGAGATAATTGAAAAAACTTTTTAGAAAAATATTTACTTTGAGGTTTTTAGAAGATAAAAAAAGTTTGAAAAAGAAAGATTATATCTCGAGGGAAAGAACAAAAATCGTATTTTTTATAATTTTTGTTTTTTTCTTTGTATGGATTTTAGTTATAAATATTGGACAAATGATGTTGATCGGTACAGTTCGTGGTCAAAATTTATCTGAATTAGCTGATAAAAAATATAAAATTGATTCAAGTTTGCAACCTAATAGAGGAAAAATTTATGATAGAAATGGGAATATTTTAGCAGATAATATTGAATCATATAAACTGGTTGCGGTAGTATCAGAAAAAGCAACAGAAGATGATGAACATCCTAGACATGTGAAAGATGTTGATAAAACGGCAGAAGAATTGTCAAAATTTATAAAATTGGATAAAAGTAAAATTAAGGAAATTTTACAAAAGCAAGGAGTCTATCAGGTAGAATTTGGAACAGCTGGGAAAGATATTAGTGTAGAAGTTAAGAAAAAAATTGAAGAGTTGAATCTTCCAGGTATACAATTTATTGCTACGACAAAAAGATATTATCCAAATGGAAGTATGTTGGGAAATTTCTTAGGATTTGCTCAAAATTCTCCGGACAGTGATTTGATAACAGGAAGACTAGGAATTGAAAAAACTTTTGATTATTATCTACGAGGAAAAGAAGGTCATATAACATATGCTAAAGATGCTTGGGGTAAAGTTGTTTCTAACATACCTAAGGTAGAAATTAAACCAGTAGATGGTGCAGATATACATCTAACAATTGATAAAAATATCCAAGGTTTTATTGATAATACGTTGAAGGATATTCATGATAAATATCAACCAGAGAGTGCTTTCGCAATTGCAGTAAGTGCGAAAACTGGAGAAATATTAGGATTAGGACAAACTCCAGCATTTAATCCTAATACACAAGAAAATTTAGAAAGTGCATGGTCAAATATATTTTATAACTCTGCATATGAGCCAGGGTCTACACTTAAGACATTTACAATGTCGGTAATGATGGAGAATAATGTTTATAATCCTAATGCATATTACAGATCAGGTTCATATAAAGTAGAAGATGCAACAATTTATGACTGGAATAGAGTTGGTTGGGGAACAATTACACAACGCCACGGATTTCAACAATCTTCTAATACATTAATGTTAACATTGCTTCAAAGTTTAGGGACTGAGAAATTGAAAACTGGGTTAGAAAATTTTGGTTTTGGGAAATCTACTAATTCTTTATTTGGAAATGAGGCAGCTGGGGATTTAGTATTTAATAACAAAGTTTCAGCCTCAACTACTGTGTTTGGACAGGGAAGTACGGTAACTGCAATGCAAATGGTTCAAGCAGAAACAGCTATTCTAAATGATGGACAAATGCTTGCACCATACTTTTTAAAAAGAGTTCATGATAAGACTTTGAATAAAGATGTCAATATTGGAGAGAAAAAAATAGTGGGAACACCAATTTCAAAAGCTACGGCTGATAGGATGAAAGAAGAACTTTATGGTGTAGTAAATGGACAATGGGCACAAGGTGGTAAAAGATATTCATTAGATAACTACAGTGTTTCTGGAAAAACAGGTACTGCTGAAGTTGTTGATCCAAAAACAGGAACATACTATAAGAGTCCATATAAAGTTATGCATTCATTTATAGGATATGCACCTAGTGAAAATCCAGAGGTAATAGTTTATGTAGGAATGAAAGTGCCAACAAAAAACTTAGCAGAAAGTTCGGCAAAAGCGTCTTCTGAAATATTTAAACCAATTATGGAAAATACATTAAATTATTTAAATGTTCAAAAAAGTAATGGTAGTGATGAAACACAAGTTTATAAGATGGAAAATCTTATAGGTGCTAATGCCGATACTGCAGTATCAAGTTTATCTACAAAAACTAAAAATGTTATTACCATAGGACAAGGAAATAATATAATAGAGCAATTTCCATCAGAAAATAATACATTCAAAAAAGATGACAAGGTATTTCTAGTTTTATCGCAGAGTAATATTGAGCTTCCTAACTTTGTTGGATGGTCTAAGACAGAAGTTTTAACTTATGCTAAATTAGCGGGATTAAATGTAGAAACTGAAGGCAATGGATATGCAACAAATCAGTCAGTAGCATCAAGAAAAATAGTTAAAAAAGGGGATAGTATCAAAATAAAATTTAGTTAGGAGAAAAAGATGAGTAATTCAACTGTGACGATTGCTGTATCGTTGTTAATTATGGCTTTCTTATTAACGGTATTAATGCTACCAAAGTTAATAAAATATTTACATTACTTGAAGTTTGGTCAAGAAATTAGAATGGAAGGACCACAAAGTCATATGCATAAAAAAGGAACTCCCACTATGGGAGGAATTTCCTTTATTGTTGCTATAGTGATAGCTTTAGTTATAGCTATGTTTTTAGATGGTAGTAATGCAAAATATTATTTCTTATTTATTTATACGACATTATCATTTTCTTTAATTGGGTACATTGATGATATGTTAATAGTAGTTAAGAAAAAAAATGATGGTCTATCACCAAGAAAAAAATTGATATTACAAATTTTATTTTCGGTAATTTTTTATATTTTAATTAAAATTATATATGTTGATGTAAATTATATAGAGATACCATTTATTGGATATCATTTAAATATTTCTTATTTATATATAATATTTGTAGTGTTTTGGCAAACAGGATTTTCAAACGCAGTAAATCTTACAGATGGATTAGATGGACTTGCTACCAGTGTTACTATAATAACTACAGGAACTTTTGCACTAATAGCATACAGAGAAAATAATTTTCCAATTTTAGTATTTTGTTTAGTAATAATAGGTTCATTGATTGGTTTTTTACTATTTAATAAAAAACCAGCAAAGATATTTATGGGTGACACTGGTTCACTAGCTCTCGGGGGAATATTAGCAGCAATATCCATAATTTTGCATAAAGAAATTGCATTTTTATTTATTGGATTAGTTTATATATTAGAAACCTTATCAGTAATTATTCAGGTTACTTATTTCAAGAAAACTGGGAAAAGAATATTTAAAATGTCTCCTTTACATCATCACTTTGAATTATCAGGATATGGTGAAGTAAAAACAGTTTATTTATTTGTGGCTATAGCGATTATTTCTTCAATTATAGGATATTTTATAGGGGTAAAATAAAATGATAAATTTAAAAAATAAAAAAATATTGATTTTAGGTTTTGCGAGAAGTGGATATTCTACAGCAAAAATTTTAAAAAAATTAAATTTTGATGTAACTTTAAATGCAGCAGATGATTTAAGTAATAATGCTCATGCTAGAGAACTTCGAGAACTTGGTGTGAAGATTGTTGATAAGAGTCATCCATTGTCGTTATTAGAGGAAATAGATTTAATAGTAAAAAATCCAGGAATATCATATGGGATAGAAATATTACAGAAAGCTATTGAAAAAGATATTGATATAATAACCGAAATAGAGTTAACTAACACTCTATTCAATGTTGATATGGTCGCTATAACTGGTACGAACGGTAAAACAACAACTACTCAAATGACTTATGAAATTTTAAAGAAAGATAATCCAAAAAATACTTTTTTAGCAGGGAATATAGGATATCCATCAATAGAAGTAGCGTATGAACACCAAAATTCTTTGATAGTAACAGAGGTTTCATCATTTCAGTTGGAAGGGACAAAATATTTTAAACCCAGTATTGCAGTGATAACTAATTTGGGAACTGGTCATTTAGATTACCATGGAAGTGTAGAAAATTACCAAAATGCTAAGCGAAAAATTTATAAAAATCAAACAGAAGAAGATGTTCTAATTTTGAATATAAAAGAGAGAGAAAAGTATAATCTTAATCAAATAAATTCAACAATAATTTTTTATGATACAAAAGATAACACAGATGCGGACGTTTTTGTAAAAAATAATATGGTGGTTTTTAGAAATAAGGAATTGTTTGATATAAGAAAATTAAAACTTCCAGGATTACATAATGTCGAGAATGCTATAAATGCAGCTGTAATTTCTTATATGAAAGGTGCAAGTGTAGAAAATATAAGAGCTGTTATTTACACGTTTAATGGAGTAAAGCATAGACTTCAATATGTAGGGGATGCTAATGGAGTAAAATATTATAACGATTCTAAAGCAACTAATCCTGTTGCAACAACAACTGCACTGGCTGGATTTAAAGAAAATATTATTTTAATTTGCGGTGGTAAAGATAGAGGAGTTGATTTTAAAGAGTTAGTACCATACTTTGATAGGATAAAAACTATGGTAGTTGTGGGAGAGAGTAAAGAAATTTTATATGAATTAGCTACCAAAAATAATATAAATTGCCAAAGAGCATTAAAAATAGCTGATGCGACAGCCTTAGCGAGTGAACTTGCTGAGATTGGGGACATAATATTATTGTCGCCAGCTTGTGCTTCTTGGGATCAATATAAATGTTTTGAAGAGCGTGGAGATGAATTTATAGAAACATTTAATAAAATTAAAAATAAAGGATAGTTAGCTATGAATAGTAAAAATAAAAAATTACTTTCAAAAATAATTGATAATCAAAAGCAAACTTCATTATCAAAAATAAAAAAGAGAAAAAGAAGAGAGCTAACTTTTATAATAGGTTTATTTTCAGTTGTAATTTTATTTATCGCTTTTATGTTCAGTCCTTATGTAAAATTAAAAAATATTGAAGTTTCAGGTTATAGTCAAATTTCTAAAGAAGAAATTTTAGAAGCTGGGGGAATAAATACAAATCTTAAAACATGGTCTATTAAGGATACAGATGTTGAAAAAAAGATAAAAGATAAATATAACATCTTGAAAAATGTAAGCGTAAAATCAAAAATGTTATCCTCTATTGTTATAAGTGTAGAAGAATATAAACTTATCGCACAAAATAAACTAGAAGATGGTAATTATCAAGCTATCATGGAAAATGGAGATGTGTATAGTGGTAAAATTAGAAATAATTATAATCTCCCAATTTTGGAAAAATTCAAAGATGATAACGGCAAATTAAGAGAGATTTATAAAAATTTATCAGAATTAAAAACGGAGGTCTTATCACAAATTTCTGAAATAATAAATGATAAAGATAATACTATAATAATATATATGAAAGATGGACAAAAAGTGAAAGCACTTAGTTCATCCTTTGCAGAAAAATTAAACTATTATGACGAAATTTCTAAGTACATTAAAGACAAGAATAAAACTACATTAAACTTGATAAATGGCACATATCTTGAAACAGAAAAAACAGATAAAGAAAAATCTAAAAAAATCAATGCTCTTTTAAACAAAAGTGGTGTAGGGAATCAGAATAATAAAAATAATGTTGTTTCTGATGAAAGTACTAATAAGGAACAAAAAAATCAAACTTCAGAAAAAAATTTAAATAATAGTCAAAAACAAAAAAGTGCTACGACACAGAAAAAAAGAAACACACCATAGAAAAATACTGTCTAGAGTTTTATATTTTAGGCAGTATTGTTATAAAAAATTTAAATTTTAAATTTTTATAATAGAATTGACAAATAATTTAATAAAATTTAAATTTTTTTGGTGTTTTTCATATTTTTTTTTTAAAATTTATGATATAATTTAGTATGTGTAAATAGAATTTGTTGGTATTTACAATTTTATTATAATACTAGAAAATAAAAAGGAAGGAGTGTTTGACTTGAGTTCACAATTATATACTTCAATTGATCTTGGATCATCAAGTATTAAGGTGATTATTGCGGATGTAGTATATGAAAAGTTGAATATACTGGGTGTAGGTATTGTAAAAACTACAGCTATAAAAAGAGGCAATATAATAGATGTAGAATCCGCATCTAGAGATATTCAAAAGGCGATAGATATTGCAAAAAGTGAAGCTAATAAGGATATAAGATCGTTATATGTAGCAGTTCCAAGTATACACACTCATATAAAAAAAAGTGTAGCGGAAATTCAATTTGATACTAAACATGATATAGATGGTAGAGATATAGAAGAAGTTATAGAGGAAGCTAAAATTTTACCATTACCTAGAGAAAGAGAAGTAGTTCAGGTTATTCCTGATTATTACAGATTGGACGATATAGAAAATATTAAAAAACCTAAAGGGATGACAGTGCATAACACTTTTGAGGTTACAGGTAATAGAGTCTTAACCTCAAGAACACATCTTCATACGATATATAAAAGTATAGAAAACTTGAGGCTAGACTGTAATGAAACATTTTGTACATCTCATTCTCTAGGAGAATTATTATTAAATGATGAGGAAAAAGATTATGGTTCTGTGATTATTGATATTGGAGCAGGACTTACGACTGTAAGTTATTTTGAGGATGGGATCCTCCAATTATCACAATCTATAGAATTAGCTGGAGAAGATATAACAAGAACTATTTCTGATGTTTTAAATGTTACAATGAAAAGAGCTGAGGAAATAAAACTTACTCAGGGGCATGCTTTTTATGATACAGCTTCATCACAAATTATAATAGAATTAGATAATTTAGAGCCAGAAGAAGAGCCATATACTCAGAAAGAATTAGCAGACTACATAGAAGAAATAGTAGAAGAAATAATTTTACGTGCTTTTGACACGTTGAGAAAAGCAGGAATAAATAGAGTAAAGGGTAATGTAGTTTTAACAGGGGGAACAACTCTTATGCCAGGTGTATTAGAATTGGCTAAAGATATGTTAAGAAAGATGAATGTAAGAATTGGTTCTCCTAAAATTATAGGAGCTAACTCTCCAGAATTGTCAGTTGTAGTGGGAACTTTAACAAGTAGTTATAAAATAGAATCATTATTTGGATACCAAATAACAGAAGAAGTAGCTACTGTAAAAAATACCAATACTACATTCGAGAATGTAACGGCAGTAGAGGAAATTCCTGTTTCGAATAATAATCAAAAAACTTCAATGATTGATACAAGCTCACATGAAAATGAGCTGAATGAAGTTTATCAAGAAGAAATTACGAAAAAAGAAGATAAAGAGCAAGGATTTTTCGCAAAATTAAGTAAGAAGTATAATTCATTTTTTGAATAATAATTAGGAGGATTTTAAAGTTATGTTAGAAGCATTTGATCAATCAGCAGTAATTAAAGTAGTAGGAGTCGGTGGCGGAGGCGGAAACGCTGTTGACCGAATGATAGAAAGTGGAATTCAAAATGTCGAGTTTATCGCAGTTAATACAGATGCACAAGCATTAAGACGTTCTAAAGCTGATGTAAGAATTCAAATTGGAGAAAAATTGACAAAAGGTTTAGGAGCAGGTGCAAATCCAGAAGTAGGACGTAAAGCTGCAGAAGAAACTAAAGATAAAATTGAAGAGGCACTTGAGGGTGCAGATATGGTATTCGTTACTTCAGGAATGGGTGGTGGAACTGGAACTGGAGCAGCACCAATAGTGGCAAGTATCGCTAAAGAATTAGGTGCATTAACAGTGGGAGTTGTTACTCGTCCATTTAATTTTGAAGGAAAAAAACGTCAAGTGCAGTCTACTGCTGGAATTAATTCACTGAAAGGTGCCGTAGATACATTAATCGTAATTCCTAATGATAGATTATTAGATATTGTTGATAAATCAACTCCAATGATGCAAGCATTTGTTGAAGCAGATAATGTACTTCGTCAAGGTGTTCAAGGTATTTCAGATTTAATTAACGTATCAGGTACAGTGAATTTAGATTTTGCAGATGTTAAGGCTATTATGGCAGATCAAGGTTCTGCTTTAATGGGAATAGGTGTTGCTTCTGGAGAAAATAGAGCCATTGAAGCGGCTAAGAAAGCTATTTCATCTCCATTACTTGAAACTTCAATTGTAGGAGCAAAAGGTGTATTATTAAATATTACTGGTGGACCATCGTTAAGTTTATTTGAAGCACAGGCTGCAGCAAGTATAGTGCAAGAAGCTAGTGATGATGAAGTAAATATGATTTTTGGTACAGTGTTTAATGAAGATTTAGAAAAAACAGACGAAATTATCGTTACAGTTATCGCAACTGGTTTTGAAGAAGATGGTGTTAGTGTAGAAAGAGACATTCTTAGCCAACGTCCACAGCAACCAGAGGCAAGTTCGTTTACAAGTGGTTATGGAAAAAATGAAGTAGAACAAGAAATGTATCCAAGACCAAGAAGAAGAACAAGAAGAGAAATTTAATAAATAAAAAAGATAGAGATTTTAACCTCTATCTTTTTTATTTATTACTTTAGGTATATTGTGTATTAAGTTGAGTTAGTTTAATGTCGTACATATTTAACAATTTTGGAAAAAATTTTCTGAATCTAAATTATTAAAAAATAATAAACTCAGCTGTTTTTTAGTAATGATATATTAATCTCAATATACTTTTTTGTTGAGTATAAGTATATTGAGAAAGTGTTATATCATGTTTTATTTTTTATATCGTTAAAATTTTTTTTTGTTATATAAGTTTTTCTTTTAATATTTGAGACTTAAATAATTTTTCTGTTTTGTGTAAGTAAATTATAAACAGCATCATCTAAAGTATAATCACAACATATTTAATTATAAATTTTAATGTGATTGTTATTATAAAATAATTAAAAAAAATTATCATTAGATATGAATATTGTAAAGAAATATTATGATTAAATTAGATTAGTTGTAAATAAAGTAATAAAAAATAATTTTATAAAAAGTTTTCTGAAAAATTATTTACAAATAAAAAAAATTCTAGTATAATTTATTATTAAATACTAGGAAAGGGCGTGATTATATGGCAAACCCTAAAATGGAAAGAAATTTGCAAGCACGGCACATAAGTATGATTGCAATTGGTGGGTGCATAGGGACAGGATTGTTTATGGCAAGTGGAGCTGTTGTAAGTAAAGCAGGTTCATATGGAGCAGTATTTACTTATGCACTTATTGGAATTATTATTTATTTTTTAATGGCATCAATAGGAGAATTGGCGACATTTTATCCAGTTTCGGGATCTTTTGGTTCGTATGCAACTAGATTTATAGATCCAGGATTGGGATTTGGTATAGGGTGGTTATATTGGATATTATGGATATTGGTTGCAAGTGTAGATATTATAACATTATCAAAAATACTTCATTATTGGGAATATTTTAGAAAATTTTCTACATTTTCTATTTGTATCGTATTTTTATTGTTATTGTATGTTTTAAATTTGGTAAGTGTTAAAGTATTTGGTGAAGTAGAATATTGGATAACTATTATAAAAGTGATAACAGTAGTAGTATTTTTAATAGTAGGTATTGCTATTATTTTTGGAATAACGAATAACCCTGATGCAGGAATAACAATGTTTGTAAAAAATGGCGAAAAGACTTCCAGTGCAGGGATGCTAGGATTGTTTGGAGTATTTTCTACAGCGGCATTCTCATTTGGAGGAACAGAAGTTGTTGCAGTGACAGCAGGAGAGTCACCTAATCCTAAAGAAACAATGCCGAAAGCTGTAAAACAAGTTTTTTGGAGAATTTTGATTTTTTACATAGCAACGATGTTTATTATTTCATCAATAGTATCAGCAGAAGATACAAGATTGTTAGATACGAGTAATGTTACAGCTTCTCCATTTACTATTGTATTTCAAAATATAGGATTGTCGATAGCTGCGGTAATTATGAATATAGTTATTTTGACCTCAGTTTTATCAGCAGCAAATTCGGGAATGTATGTTTCAAGTAGACAGTTATTCTCATTAAGTTTGAGTAATTATGGGCCTAAAGCGTTTAAAAAATTAAATTCAAATTCAACTCCTACTATAGCATTAACTTTTTCAGCAATATTTATGATATTATGTTTTGCATTTGAAAAGTATAATTCTAGTGGATATTACATGTTGTTATCAATGGTTGGAATTATTGTTATGTTAATTTGGATAGTATCATTAATATCCCAAATTAGATTAAGAAAGGCCATAATAATACAGGGCAAAAAAGCAGAAGATGTATTACCGTATACTGCAAAAACAGGAATTGTTGGTTCGTATATTGCATTAATAGTTTTTATTTTAATAATTATTTTGCAACTGATTTCAGATTATTTGACAGGTGGTTTTGTTCAGATGTCTTATAATTTAGTATGTCCAGCTATTGGTTTAATCTTATATTTGAGTTTTAAATTAGTAACCAAGAAAAAATTTGTAAAATTAGAAGAGATGGATATTAATCCATTTAATGAAGAAAAATAAATTTTGTATGGAGTATTAATCATTTTAAATATTATGTAAAAATTAATATTTATAGTGATTAATATTCTATTTTTAATTACTCACTAATTTAAATGATGTTG
Organism: Gemella cuniculi DSM 15828; assembly: GCF_000425665.1. Taxonomy (GTDB): domain Bacteria; phylum Bacillota; class Bacilli; order Staphylococcales; family Gemellaceae; genus Gemella; species Gemella cuniculi. The sequence goes on along the minus strand of NZ_AUDW01000006.1, from coordinate 101,019 downwards.
TAAAAATATTAGATTATAAATATATATTTGATTTTTTTTAGTTATTTTAATTATTTTTTTAAATTAAAATATTTATTATGAGTTTATATTCTTTTAATAAACTAACTATGTTTTCTATAGTAAATATATAGTTAATGTGATAAAATTATACTTAAGTAATTTTTTGGAGATGATAATTTGAATGTAGGAATTACAGGAAGTATAGCGTGTGGAAAAAGTACAGTATCTAATTTTTTGAAAAAAAGAGGATATATAGTTATAGATGCTGATAAAGTTGGACATGATATATTGTTTAATGAAGAAGTAAAAAAGAGATTAGTTTTAAATTTTGGTTCAAAAATAATTAAAAATAATGAAGTAGATCGTGTTGAATTGGGAAAAATTGTTTTTGGAAATAAGAAGCAATTAACTTTATTAAATGATATTATTCACCCAGAAATAAGAAAGCAAGTTTTGAGAGAACAAAAAAAATATAAAAGAGAGAAATTAGTATTTTTAGATGTAGCATTACTTTTTGAGGCTAAATTTAATGATTTAGTAGATAAGATTATCGTAGTTCATTCTAATTTTGATATTCAGCTAGAAAGGTTAATGAAGAGAAGTTCACTTTCAGAAAAAGAAGCACTAAAAAGAATTAATAGTCAAATAAGTTCTGAAGAAAAATCGAAATTAGGAGATTATGTTATTGACAACAGTTCAACATTAGAAAATACTTATAATCAACTTGAAGAAATTTTGATAAAATTATCGGAAGGGGAAAATAAATAATGGAAAATATTTTAGAGATAAAAAATTTAACAGGTGGGTATAATAGAAAAAAAGTTATAGAAAATATAAATTTAAAAATTACAAAAGGTAGTATTACAGCATTAATTGGATTAAATGGAGCGGGGAAAAGTACTACAATAAAACATATTTTAGGACTTCTTCATGCTATGCAAGGTGAAGTTAAGGTTAATAATACTACTATTACCAATAATAATGAAAAATATAGAAAAAGTATAAGCTATATTCCAGAATCACCAGTTTTATATGATGAACTAACTTTGGAAGAGCATATAAATTTGACTGCTATGGCATATAATTTAAAAATGGATGAAACTTGGGAAAGAGCAGATAAGTTACTTACTTTGTTTAAACTACAAGATAAAAAGAAATTTTTCCCGATACATTTTTCAAAGGGAATGAAACAAAAAGTTATGATTATTTGTGCTTTTTTAGTAGAACCTAGTTTATACATTATAGATGAACCATTCTTGGGGTTGGATCCTATAGCAATTAATGATCTAATTAATCTTATGTGTGAAAGAAGAAGTAAGGGAGCGAGTATATTAATGTCTACTCACATACTTGCAACTGCGGAAAAGTATTGTGATAATTTTGTTATTATTCATGAAGGAAAAATTTTAGCAGAAGGTAATCTTGAGCAATTAAGAGCTGAGTTTAATATGATAGGTGCATCATTAGATGAAATTTATTTAGCTTTAACAACTAGAGGTAGTAATGAATAACATAAAAAATATTTTCTCTGATAGAAGAAAACGAGAACGTGAACAACGAGTAACTTATAGTAAGTATATATTTAATTCGCACCTGATTATGTTTCTTATTATAGTGCTTGGAGCGGCGATGATAAATTATTCGAAATGGTTGGACAATGCAAGTGATTTTGAATTAAGAGTAGTTTTTGTATCTAGTACAGCGATTTTGAGTTATATTTTGGTTTCACTGCGAGTGAAAACCTTTATAAAAGAGGCAGATTCAATATTTTTATTACCTATTGAGAAATATTATGGTAAGGAAATTTTAAAAACTGTTCTAGCAAGTACTATAAAACATTTAATAACTCTTATTATTTTTTACATAGTTGCGAAACCTATATTAGATAGAATAGGGAATATTGATAAGGTAACGATATTAACACTTATAGTAATTATCTTCTGTAATATTGGATATAGGTTGCAAGAAGTTGTGTATTTTGGGCAAAAGTTATCAACAAAAGTTTTATTATTTTTTAGTATTTTTACTCAGTTAATTGTTTTATTTTTAAATCCACCTTATGTAGTATTTCTATCTTTGGTTATTATTGCGATACTTGTTACAATTTTTGTTAAGGAGTACAATTATAAAAATAAAGGAATAAAATTTGAAAACGGAAATTATTATTTATTAAGATGGAATGAAGCGGCAGATTATGATAAAAATCGTCAGGAGAGTTATTTGAAATTTATTAATATGTTTGTTGATGTTCCTTTAAATAATGTAAAAGTTGCAAGAAGAAAGTATTTTGATATACTTCTTCCGAAGTTAACACAAAAAAACTTCAACAAGGAAAACAGTTTTAAATACTATTATTATAGAGTATTTTTACGACAAGAAAACACTATATTTTTGGCGGTACGACTGATGCTTGTTGCAATAGTATTTATTTTTAGTTTTAAAAATCAATACGTTAGTGCGGTAACTATAATATCATATAGTTATTTAACAATAATTCAACTGGTACCTTTATACAATCAAATAAGAAATAATATTTGGCATAATGTACTACCTGTAGATGAAGAAATAAAAATTAATAGTTTTAAAAAGTTATTGACTTTAGTTATAGGAATGACAACACTAATACTGACAGTGGTAAGTATTGTTTTAGGACAAATTACGCTTACATATATAGGAATAAATATAGTAGCGTTAATTGTTGCAAACTTACTTGCGAGTGTATTTATTTCCAAGGTAAAATAGGGGTAATTATATGAAAAATATAGCAATTATAGGAGGAGATTTATCTGGAGTTAGTTGTGCATATTTTTTAGATAAATTTTCTGGAATAGATTCGAAAAAATTTAATATAGATTTGATTGAAAAAGATTTGGAATTTGCTAAAGATAAATTTGGCAAGTTTCAATATGGTCAAGAAATTTATGATAACGGCTGGCATAGTTCAATATATGATCAGGGAATATTGTTTTATTTGATGATAGAATTAGGATTGCATCGATATTTAATAGAAAGTAGTAGTACTAAAAAGGTCTTTTTTACAAAAGAAGGGATAAAGTATTTGCCAGAAAAATTGTTATATGGTTATCCTTTGGATAAAAAAGAATTATTACTTTCAGATATATTTACTTTTAAAGAAAAATTATCAATAGTTTATAATATGCATAAGACAATGGAAGATGAAAATGTTCAAAATATGACTGTAGAAGATTTTTTTACAGAAAATGTGAACAATAATATATATTATAAATTAATTGAGCCACTTTTAACTAGTCATTACGGAAGTGATGTTTCCAAACAAAATATGGTTAGTATAATGCCCGAACTTTCATTTCTTACCATACAAAAAGAGTATATAAATGAAATTTTGGAAGAGATGTATAATAGAAAAGTGATTGATAATATAAGTATTGGAACAGAACATAGGTTAAAATTCACACTAAAATCATTTGTAGAAACGTTAGAGTCAAACTTTTCAGATAAAGTATTTTTAGAATTCAATAGAAAAGTAGAAAAAATAGAAAGAAAAGGTGAAAAATACCTTGTTCATTCTAATGGTAGTATATATAAATATGATTATGTAATTTTAGCATTGAATCATAAAAATTTTATATCTTGGTTTAAAGAAGATGAAGAAATTCAAAATTTTTTTAATGATATAGAATATGTTTCTAATATAGTTGCAACATTTGTATATAAGAGAGAAAATTTGCATATTAATAAAGAAATAGGTGAAGTAATTTTCCCTGAGGAAAGTGAAAAATTTGTAACTAAATTAGAATATGTTAGTAATAAATGGATTGATATAAAAATGAGCGGTATTCAGATAGTTCGAGCATACATTAGTAGGCAAGAATCTGTAAGGAGATTGAGTAGTAGGGGGGATGATGAAATAAGAAAAATAATAGAAGAGGAAATACGTGATGTTCATGGCTTTGTAGGTGATGTAGAACGCTGTTATATTAGTAGAATAGAGGATAATTATCGTTATTGTGATAAGAAATATAATAAAAAAATTAATAAGTTTTCAGAATATCTTGAAGAAAAATATCCTAATTTATACATAATAGGAAGCTCTAAAAAAGCAACTAATTTAGAAAATACAATATTAGAGGCTAAGGAAACATCAAAAGAATTACTAGAAAAAATAAGATAAATTATTAATTAAGAAAGGTGTACGTGGTCGTACAAGGTGAAAAAAATGAAATTTGTTTTAAATAAGAAAGATGGAGTGAGAGTAACCCCGATTTTTGAAAATGAAAATTATAATAGTGAGTTATTAAGTTATACAAAAGAAAAAGAACTTTTTTCTGGAAAACTAAAAGAAGTTTATTGTCACTTACCATTTGATGGACAAAAAGAAATTTTATTAGGTTTTGGTAATAAAGATGACTTATCAGAAGATAAAGTAAGAGAAATTTTCTTTAAGTTAATAAAAAAACTAGTTGAAAATAAAGAGTACGAAGTAGCTATTGAACTTCCAAAAGTAGAAAAAATTCTTACTAGTGATTTTGTAAAAGCTCTGGTAGAAGGTAGTTTGCATGCAACGTATAAATTTGACAAGTATAAAAGTGATAAAAAAGAATTTCCCGAAATAACAATAAATATTTCTACAGAAGAATTATTGCCAACATTAGAAGAAGATATTAAGGAAGCTGAAGATATAATGAAATCAATATTCTTCGCAAGAGATTTAGTAAACGAACGAGCTGAATACCTATATCCTGAAACTTTAGCTAACATTGCAAAAGAAAAATTAAGTCCATTGGGTGTAGAAGTAGAAATTTATGATGAAAAACAATGTGAGGAATTGGGACTAAAAGGACTTTTAGCAGTAGGTCGTTCATCAGTTAGAAAACCTAGATTTATTGTTATGAAATACTTAAATAATAAACAATCTGAAGAAGTAATTGGACTTGTAGGTAAAGGTGTGACTTACGATACTGGGGGATATTCATTAAAACCGACTGCAAATAGTATGGATACAATGTATTGTGATATGGGAGGAGCAGGAACTGTAATAGGTACGATGAACCTTGTGGCAACAAGAAAATTAAAAACAAATGTTATAGCGATAGTAGGTGCGTGTGAGAATACAGTTTCAGGAAGTTCATATAAACCAGGAGATATTATTTCTACCTTATCAGGAAAAACTATAGAAGTTTTAAATACTGATGCAGAAGGAAGAATTACGCTAGCCGATTCAGTCTACTATGCAACTGAAAAATTAAAAGTAAGTAAGGTTATTGATTTAGCAACATTAACGGGTGCATGTTTGGTGGCACTTGGGGAATTTTACACTGGAGCTATCACAAATAATGAAAAATTCTACAATGAATTAAGTGTTGCAGCAAAAGAAGCAGGTGAAAGAGTATGGCAACTGCCAGTTGATGATAGTTTTAGAGAGTTAAATAAATCATCAGTGGCGGATGTGAAAAATACTGGGGGACGTTTAGGTGGAACAATTACAGCAGGATTATTTATTGAAAACTTTGTTGCTAATGATGTTCCATGGGTTCATTTAGATATAGCAGGAACAGCTTATTTATCAGGGCCTGAAAAATATTTACCAAAGGGAGCAACAGGTGTTCATGTAAAAACACTTTATAATCTCTTAAATAAAAATTAAAATTTATTCTTGACAAAAATAAATTTTAAGTGTACAATAGGTTTTAAATAAAATAAACCATAGAAGAGAATAGTAGTTTAGAAAACGATTTTTAGCGAGTTAACGTAGGTGAAAGGTTAGCAATTAGTTTCTTAATGAACGCACTTTTTAGGAATTATGAAAGTAATTGGTTGCTCTGCCTTAAAGAGTTTGAGTGGGTATGCTAATACCAAGAAAAGTGGCAACGCGGAAAATTTATTCGTCTTTTTACAGTTCATATTTGTTGAATTGTAAAAAGACTTTTTTTATTATTTTCTATGCTGAAATTTTAGGAATAAGTATATCAAAAAGAGTGGTACCACGATAATTCGTCTCTTTGTAATTAGAAAATAAATTACAAAGAGATTTTTTATATTACTAACTTTTCTAAAATGATAAAAATTTTTAAGGAGATATAAGACAATGAAGAAATTAGTATTATTTTTAATAGCAATAACTACAGTATTTACATTAACAGCATGTTCAAATAAATCAAATAATAAATCAATGATGGATGATATAAAAGAGAAAGGTAAAATAGTTTTAGGTGTATCACCTGATTATCCCCCTTATGAATTTTTAACATCGGAAAATGGTCAGAAAAAAGTAGTGGGTGCTGATATTTATTTAGCAGAAAAAATTTCTGAGAAATTAGGTGTTAAAGTAGAAATTCAAGAAATGGCATTTGATTCATTAATAGCGGCATTAAATGCTAATAAAGTTGATATGGTTATTTCAGGAATTAATCCAACCGAAGAAAGAAGAAAAGCAGTAGATTTTTCAGATGTTTATTACACGAGTAAAGGAATATTTGTTGTAAATAAAGATAGTGAAGAAATTAAATCAGCTGTGGATTTAAAAGGGAAAAAAATAGGGGTTCAAAAAGGCTCAACATATGAAACATACGCTAAAGAGCAGTTAAAAGTTGATGACAAAGATTTGCAATCACTAACTGATGTTCCTAGTTTATTACAAGATTTAAAAAACAAAAAAATTGATGTAGTTTTGATACCAGACGATGTGGCAAAAATTGCGATTAATAAAAGTAATGATATAAAAATTAGTAGTTTTAGCGCAGAAAATGATCCAGAAGCTACAGGTATGGCAATAGCATTTAAAAAAGCCAAAGATGATAATAATAAAGAATTATTAGAACAAGTAAACGCAGTTATAAAAGAAATAAAAGAGAAAAATTTATTTGAGCAAGAATTGGATAAATATGCCAAACTTGCTGCAGAAAGCGAATAGAGAGGTAATAAATAAATGTTTGATTTTCTTCCGAAATATTATACAACTTATATAGATGCGACCATAACTACACTAAAAATCTCGCTTATAGCATTATTAGTAGGTTTATTATTAGGAATAATAATTTGCTTAGCAAAAATTAGTACATTAAAAATATTTAAAGGATTAGCAACTATTTATGTAGAAGTGATTAGAAATACACCAATTCTTGTACAAATTATGATAATATATTTTGCACTACCTGAAATAGGTATATCGTTTACACCATTCATGTCAGCAATAATAGCATTGTCAATAAATTCAGGAGCGTATGTTAGTGAAATTTTTCGTTCGGGAATACTTGCTATTGACAAAGGACAAATGGAAGCAGGGAGATCTTTAGGTCTTAGTTATTTCCAAACAATGAAGTTAATAATTTTACCACAAGCATTAAAAAATAGTTTACCAGCTTTAGGAAATGAATTCATTTCTTTAGTGAAAGAATCTTCAATAGTATATTTTGTAGGTGTTGCAGATATTATGTTTGCTGCCAATACTGTAAAAAATGCTACATATGAAACTTTTGGACCTTATTTAGTAGCAGCAGCAATATACTTTATAATCACATCAATTTTATCTTTATTAGTTAAAAAATTAGAAAAAAAATTAGAGAAGTAGGTGAATAGTTTGTTATTAGAAATAAAAAATTTACATAAAAAATTTGGTAAAGAAGAAGTATTAAAAGGGGTAAATATAAAAGTAAAAAAAGGTGAAAAAATTGTTATACTAGGTTCTAGTGGTAGTGGAAAAAGTACAGCATTGAGATGTATAAATTTATTAGAAAAACCTACTCAAGGTCAAATATTATTTAATGGAGAAGACATTTCTAAAAAAAATATTAATGATTATAGAAAAAAGGTAGGAATGGTATTTCAAAATTTTAACTTGTTTCCCAATATGAGTGTTATTGATAATATTACTTTAGCACCTAAAACATTTGGAATAGATACTAAAGAAAATATAGAAAAAAAAGCAATAGATTTATTAGAGCGTGTTGGTCTTAAAGATAAGAAAGATACTTTTCCAAGTAGTTTATCAGGTGGGCAAAAACAGCGTGTTGCTATTGCACGTGCGTTAGCTAATACACCTGAGCTTTTACTTTTTGATGAACCTACTAGTGCATTAGATCCAGAAATGGTAAAAGAGGTACTTGATGTTATAAGGGAATTGTCTGATGAAGGGCTTACTATGGTAATTGTTACTCATGAGATGAATTTTGCAAAAGAAGTTGCAGATAAAATTATATTTATGGATGGTGGAATAGTGTTGGAGGAAGGGATGCCTGAAGAAATATTTGACAACCCGAAAGAAGAAAGAACAAAGGAATTTTTCTCAAAAATATTATAAACTACTTTTTAATATTTTTCTATTTTAAAATATAATTCAACAATACAAAAGTTCGTGAAATAGATTTACAAACAATAAATTTGTGAGTCTATTTTTTTATTTTTTGGCATAATTTTATTTTTTTTATGTATAATTAAGTGAATTTTTTTAAAAAACTGAACTTTTATTTTGAAAATGCTTGACACAAATAAAAAAAAGGTATATCATAATGTAGTTGAACAAACAATAAAATAAAAATGAGGAGAATTTTCTAATATGTTAGAACGTCTTTTTAAATTATCAGAGCATAAAACTAATCTTAGAACTGAAGTTTCTTCAGGTCTTATAACATTTTTTTCTATGAGTTATATTTTGGTAGTTAATCCAGCAGTGTTATCTGTAGCAGGAATACCACTTGATAGAGTATTTACAGCAACAATTATTGCTATTTTAATAGGTACACTTATAATGGCTTTTGGTGCTAATTATCCAATTGTTGTAGCACCAGGTATGGGGATAAATTCTTATTTTGCAACCCTTGCTGCTACATCTGGTTATAACTATAAAACATTACTTGCAACATGTTTTATAGCATCCGTAATCTTTGTTATTTTATCAGCTACTAAATTTAGAGAGAGTCTTATTGATTCGATTCCTAATAATTTAAAATATGGTATATCAGCAGCAATTGGTTTATTTATTGCATTTTTAGGTTTGAAAAATTCAGCTATAATTGTTGCAAATGAGCATACTATTTTGTCATTAGGTGATTTGAAAAATCCAGTTACTTATATGACAATTTTAGGGATATTTATTATACTAGTATTGCTTGCTCTAGAAATTAAAGGAGCAATTTTCATAGGAATGGCTATTACTGGAGTCATTTGTTATTTTACAGGTTTATTAAAAGTTGAAAAAGTTTTTGGAATTCCACATATGGATTTAAGTTTTCTTTATAATCCAGTAACAGAAAGCATCAATGCTATACAGCTTGGAATGTATGGAATAGTATTTACTTTTTTGATGGTTACTTTGTTTGATACAACCGGAACAATGGTTGCAGTGACTTCGCAAGCTGGATTATCAAAAAATGGAAAAATTGAAAAAGCAAAGCAAGCTTTAATGGCGGATTCGTTTGCATCTTTAGCTGCATCATTATTTGGAAGTACACCAACTACAGCTTACATTGAGTCATCATCTGGTGTAGCTAATGGTGGTCGTACAGGATTAACTGCATTATCGACAAGTTTCTTTGTTATTATATCTTTATTCCTATTTCCATTAGCTAGTAGTTTAGCTTCAGTTCCATCAATCACTTCACCAGCACTAATAATTATTGGTTCATTTATGATGGAAAGCATAGCAAAAATTGAATGGTCAGATATAACGGAAGCATTTCCAGCTTTTGTTACTATTATTGGGATACCATTGACAGGTTCTATTAATGATGGTATAGCATTTGGATTTATTTTTTATGTTGTATTAAAATTATCAAAAAGACAATGGAAGGATATTCATCCACTAATGTATGTATTTACAATATTATTTGTAATACAATTACTGTGGTTGCATATATAAAAATATCAGGCGACATTTTTGTTGCCTGATATTTTTATATTTTTCCAATATTATTTTATTAAATAACTTAATTTTATTATTTATTATTATTATATTAAATTAAATATTTTTTTATTTAAAAAAATATATATTTTATATATTTAAATTTCAAATTGTTTATTTTTTCTTAATTTTATTGATATAATCAAGATTTCAAATATATTGCAATGGAAATATAATAATATAATTTGTTGACGGAATATGTGGAACATGATAAGATTAATTATATAAATAAATATAAAAAATATTAAAAAGGGGAGGTGATAAAATGGATTTTAGATATTATGATTATTTAATGGGAAATAGTAAATATTATAGTCCACATGTTGCTAACAATGAAAAACAGTATAAAGTAAAATTACCAGCTGATTGGAGTAAAATTGTGAGTCAACATTGGATTAATGTTTCTCCTAATAAGATAGATGATTTTCCTGAACAAGGTTGGAAAATTCATATTAGTGTGGTGATAAGAGAAGCTCAGAAATGCCTTACTATAGTATCGGAATATTTATTTAATAAAAATATTGCTTTTAAGTATGTGAAAAATGAATTTCAGTTGACAATAAAAAACTCAAAAAATGCAGCGAGAGAATCTTCAGGGAAATTTATAACTATATATCCAAATGATATTAAAGAATTCAAAAAAATTATTGATAAATTAGAAAAGTTACTTGTTGATTTGGAAAAGGGAGCGTACATACTATCAGATAGAAGATGGAAAAATTCTAATATATATTACAGGTACGGTGGATTCAAGGAGAAGAGATTAGAGAATGGAGCGTTAGCTATTGTAAATGAACAAGGAAAGTTAGTGGAAGATTTAAGATTACCTTATTATAATGTTCCAGATTGGATAGAGATTCCTGATTTTATAAAAGATAATGAGATAGAAGAAGAACAAGAAACAGAATTAAGTAAATATAAAGTGAATTCTGCTTTGCATTTTAGTAATTCAGGTGGCATATATGAAGTAGAAGGCGAAGATTTAAAGAAATATATACTGAAAGAGGCAAGAAGTGGAGCAGGATTAGATGGGAATCTTAATGATTCGGTATATAGGTTAAAAAAAGAATATTCTACTATGAAAAAACTAGATAATATAGAATCGGTAGCGAATGTTTACAAATTATTCAAGGCTTGGGAACACTATTTTTTGGTAATGGAATATGTTGAGGGTGAAAGTTTAGCCTCTTGGATAGTAAGGAATTATCCATTATCAAAAAATTCAAGAACACCTGAATATATAGATAAATTATATACCATTGCAAATAGTTGTTGTAAAGCGTTAAAAACGATTCATGAACTAGGAGTTACTCATGGAGATATTCAACCAAAAAATATATTGATAAAAGAAGATTCAGGTGTGTATTCTGTAAAATTTATAGATTTTGAAACTTCAGGAGAAGTTGGAAAAAAAGGGAATAAGAGTTTAGGTACTCCAGGATATTTTGACAGTTTAGAAGATTTTAATGAACAAAGAGATTGGACAGGGCTACTTAGAATATTTAAAAATGCTCTAATACCCGTAATATCGTTAGAAACACTTGCTAATAATGTTTTTGATATTCAGTGTAAATGGATAAAAGAAAACTTTGGAATAAAGGCAGTTCATATATTAAATTTAATATTGGACTATTCAAAAAATGCTAAATATGATATCAGATATTCAAAAAATAAGAAGTTAAGTTTAAAAGAAAATATAGATTATGAAAATTTTTATAATAAAGTAAAAGATAGTTTATATAAGGAAGTAATATCTAATAGAGGAAGTATTCATGGAGATATAAAACAATTTTTATATCCATATGGTTCAGCATCATTTGGCTATGGTTCTTTAGGGGTGGTGTTGTTGCTTAATAGACTAAAAGAAGATGTACCCAAAGATATTTTGAATGAAATAAAAATAAATCTTAATGTAAATACATTAGATATTGGTCTATTTTCTGGTTTATCAGGTATTGCAGGTTCTTTTTACGAACTAGGAGAAAAAAAGGAAGCAAAAAATATATATGAATTTATGTTAAAAAATAAAAGTTTAATATTAAAGACAAGTAATATTTCTTTGGAAAGCGGCTTAAGTGGTTTAGGTTTGTCGTTGTTAGATATGTTTATTTCAGAAGATGATAAAAGGTACTTAGAATTTTCTTTAGAGATATATGAAAAAATTAGAAGTGTATTTAGAGAAAATCCAGAAAATATAATTACAACTTCAGGATTAACAAGTGATGGTATGTTATACGGTTGGAGTGGCGTTAGTTTATACGCTTTTGCATTGTATAATATTTTAAAAAAAGAAGAGTACCTGCTATTCGCAAAAGAAACATTAGAGTATGAAATAGAAAAATTGCAAAAGATAGAAGACATGTTGCTTTTAAGAATAAAAGATAATAGATTAATGCCTTATTTTTCTATAGGTTCAGTAGGATTAGTAATACCTTTGTTATTAATGGAAAAGTATTTAGAAGAATACAAAGTTGATAAATTGTTGAAAGATATTATAGGAACTTTATTAGCAAAACCTTGTGTTTGTGCTGGTTTATTCGAGGGGTATGTGGGATTGTTATACATAGCAAAAAAAATAGATAAATATTTTTTAAAAAAAGGTGAGAAACTCTTCTGTGAGAAAAAGGTTTTGAAAAATTTAAATCAATATTTACAATATGATAAAGAAGAAAGAATTTATTTTCCAGGGAACTATTCATTAAGATTATCTTTTGATATAGCTACTGGATTAGCAGGTTTATTATCGTCTATAGGTGAAAACAATTCATCAAAATTTTTATGGTTACCAACCATTAATCAAAAAGAATTGTTTAAGTTATAGCAAAAGTTCTAAATAGGCTAGGTGATGTTAAATTTTTAATAAGGAGGTTATAATTTAAATACAGGGAAAGATTTTATTGTTAAAAAAATAGAAATGTAAAAAAGACAGTTTCAAAATGGAAGGATAACTCCTTATTCTAATTTTATTTTTTTCAGTTCTATACATTAGTGTTTAAATTCTTGGTAAAAAGGTGGTGTTGGTATGATAAGTAGTATATTAATGTTGCAAAAACTAAAAATAGCAACAAAAGAAACAAATGGAGTAAATCAAGAACGTTCAATTCATAGTATATGTTTCTGTAGTTCATTAAGTTTTACTCATTGCGAAAGATAATTTAGGACTTTAAAATTATGGCATCATCTAGTCTTAAAGGATAGGAGTTTGTATGAATTATTTATTGAGAGTATATAATATTATACATTATTTTAAAGGTTATATATGGAAGGTATTATTGGTAAGTGTACTTGGGGTAATTGTTTCAATATTAATGTTATATCAACCACAATATATTGGCAACATATTGACAAACTATTCCAATATTTCTCAAAAAACAGTTGCTTATTTTTTAATATTAACAATTTCACTTTTAGTAACGAGTTCTGTTAAATTTTACATAGCAAAATCTATAGCAGAAGGTGTAGCATATAACATAAGAAAAAAAGTATTTGGAAAATTATTATATACATCTTTAGAAAGCGTATCAGAAGAAAAAAGTGGAAGTATTATATCTGTATTATCCAATGATATTAATTTGCTTAGAGATTCTATAGGTGCAGACTTTTTTGATGTAATAGGAGCTGTAATATTGCTGTTTGGGTCTATTTATTTTTTAATAACAATAAACTATAAGTTATTTATCTATACATTAATATTATTTATCTTGATAATATTACTTAGTTTTATTGGCTCTAGTATATTGAAGAAAGTAGTTTTAGAGCAACAAGAAAGTTTATCACATTTTATAGAATTCGTAGAGAATTTTTTGAAAAATATGGTACTGATAAAAGTATTTTGGCTAGTTGATAAATCACAAGAAAGTTTTGAAAAATCATCAAAAAAAATTTATACAACAGGTCTTAAAAATTCAAAAATAAAATCAATAATTATGTCTGTAAACAATTTGATTTTTCAATTTGGTATAATAATAATTGTATTATTGGCTGGTATTGATGTTAATAATAATGTTATGAGTTTGTCTGATTTAGCACAATTTGTACTATATTCTTCATTTTTAGTAACGCCCATTTCTATAATAGCCAATACACTTGTATCTATTAATATCATTTTAGCGGCAGAAGAAAGAATTTTTAAAGCATATGATTTGCTTGATTTTTCCGAAAAGACTGATACAAAAAAGGGGATCTTTTTAGAAGATAAAGAGTATAGTGTTAAAATAGAAAAGATAAATTTTTTTTACAGAGAAAAATGTATATTTCGTAATTTTAGTGCTAATTTTTGTAAAAATAAAGTGAATCTTATAGTAGGGGAATCTGGAGTAGGGAAAACGACGTTGGCTAGATTAATGGTAAAATTATATACGATAAATAGTGGAAAAATTTTTATAAAGGGAATAGATGTAGACAACTATTCAGTAGAGTACTTAAGAACAAAAATGATAAGCTATATTCCTCAAGAGGTAGTTGAGTGGGGAGATACTATTTATGAATCTATTACCTTAGGAAAAGATTACAAGATAGAATACATAAATTATTTATTAACTAGGTTGAACCTTAGAGAATGTATTGATTCTTTAGAGGAGGGCTTAAATAGCAAAATAGGAACAATTATGTCTAAATTGTCATCAGGAGAGATGCAGAGATTATCTATATTACGTGGGATTATGAGAGAATCGGAAATATTAATACTAGATGAACCAACTGCAAATTTAGATACAGAAAATGAAATAATAGTGAATAACTTTCTTAAAGAATTATCAAATGAGAAAACTGTAATATTAATATCTCATAAAGAATCTAGTAGAAGTATTGCAGACAACATAGTGGAAATTGGAAGAGGGTGTGTTAAATGTTAAAATTGGATTATAAAAAAAGGCTTAAAATATTAATTTTTTATATTTTGATATTAATAGGTACATATGTATTTTCTCAATTATTTTTAGAAAATTTCACAGATGTATCAACACTATTAGTAGGATATACATGTGAGGTGATTTTGACCTTAGGAGTAATTATATTTTTAAACAAAAATAAGGTTAGAGTATTTTCATTTAAAGGCTTAACTTTAAAGCGAATAGGTTATTCAATATTGGTATCTATCCTTTTATTTATTTTTATTTACATAATATCTCAATTTTATAGTAGATATGAAGATATAATTTTAGCATATAAAGCAATTCCTGTACCTGTAATAATATTAGGATTACTAAAAGTTATTATTTCTCCAGTAACAGAGGGTGTATTTTATAGATATATCATTATAAATATTTCGAAAAAATACAGAGGATTATATGTTATTATTTCTGCAATATTGTTTGGTATATTAAGTGGAGAATTAATAATAAACTTTGTGATAGCTACATGTTTTGCAATTATATACATATTATCTGATTCTTTGGAATTATCTATTCTTTCAAATATCATTGTCAATTTATTATGTTATACTTTAATTTTTTAGGGAAATAAGGAATAATGAATTTTGATTCTTTGGAGTAACATAGGATGAAAAAGAATTCCCTCGATTTTTCCTAAATCACCTATAGATGTACCTGATTTATATTATTGCTCAGAAGCTAGTATAGTGTTTTGTAGTAGCATGAGTATGTTTTGTTTCAGTTGAAGAGGAAGAATACTAATACCTCCTGCTATGCAGGTGGAAGGCAAAAAGAAATAATTATAAAATTATTTCTTCCTAATATAAAATAATGACCATTCCTTTTGTGGGGTGGTCATTATTTTATGCAGTTCAATAGAACATTAGTCATTTTTGTTTTCAAACTATATTATATGTATAAGATTTAAGATTTTTTATAGCTATAAGTTGAATTTTTGAATGAAAATATAAAATATTCCATACTTATTGAATTAGTATTAAGAACAATATTGCGTATAATATTTGAAGAAGTTAGATAATTTATAAAAATGTATTGATATTAATAAGAGAATATAGTATATTATATTAATATAATTAGAGAAAGGAAAAGTTGTATGAAAAAAGGTATATTAACAGGTATTTTGTTATTTGGTATATTTTTTGGTGCAGGTAATTTGATTTTTCCTCCTGCATTAGGAGTTAATTCAGGAGAAAATTTTTGGCCTGCAATTTTAGGATTTGTAGTTTCTGGGGTAGGTATTGCGATTATTACCTTGATAGTAGGAACATTAAATCCAAATGGATATGGAGCAGAGTTAGATGAAAAAGTTTCTCCTCTATATTCAACAGTATATTTAGTTTTACTTTATGCATCTATTGGACCGTTATTTGCAATTCCAAGAACTGCTGCAACAGCTTTTGATATTGGAGTGGAACCATTAGTAAAAAATAGTACATTACCATGGTTACTTATTTTTACTATAATTTATTTTGGTTGTGCATTTTTACTAGCAATTAATCCTACTAAAATTTTAGATAGGGTTGGGAAAATACTAACTCCAATTTTTGCAGTATTAATTATTGTGCTTATTATTTTTGGAGTAATGAAATTTAACGGAAGTAATCCAGTAGCTGATACATATTTAACACCATCACTTGCTTTTGGAACAGGTTTTATTGAAGGATACAATACTTTAGATGCACTAGCATCTGTTGCATTTTGTATTATTGCTATGAGTGCTCTGAAACAATTAGGTTTTAAGGATAAAAAAGAATTTTTATCTAGTGTTTGGATAGCAGGATTAGTAACGGCAATCGGATTTAGTATTCTTTATGTAGGGCTTGGACTTTTAGGGAATAAATTTTCAATTTCAACAGAAGTATTAGAAAATACAAAAGTTAATAAAGGTGCTTATGTTTTATCAGAAGCTGCACGTGGAATATTTGGCAACTTTGGAGGGATATTTTTAGGAATAATGGTTATACTTACTTGTTTTACAACGACAGTAGGTTTAATAGTTGCTACTTCGGAATTTTTCAACAAGAAATTTCCACAATTTTCTTATAAAATATATACTATCATTTTTACATTAGTAGGTTTTGCGATAGCTAATATAGGATTGCAAGATGTAATTAAATTTTCGATTCCTATGTTATTATTCCTATATCCAATAACGATAACTTTAGTAATTATAGTAATTGTTAATAAATATGTAGCGTTATCAAAAATTGGAATGCAACTTACTATGGGGGTAGTAACTTTAATTTCTATTTTATCAGTAGTGGGCAGCACACTAGAAATTTCTTTATTGACTAATATTATTTCAAAACTTCCGCTAGCAGCACAAAGTTTAGAATGGTTAGTACCTGTATTAATTTGTATAATAATTTCATTAGTATTACCAAACAGACAAAAAGGAAAAATTTACGATTTTGGTGAATTGTAATAAAAAGCTCAGTTGAAGTAGATTCAACTGAGTTTTAGTTTGTTAAAATTTACGTTTAATTTCATTAATTAAAAACATTTTTACATTAAGTGCGTTTAAGAAATTTTCAATATCTTCAATCTTTTTGTAATTAATATTCTTATTGATCTTATATGCACGAATAAGTTGGTTTTTTGGAGTATTTTCTTCTGAAATAAATTCCACTATATCCGACTTATAACCGTATGCTTCAAGGACTTCACTACGTATGGAATCAGTTAACAGTGCCGAAAGTTTTTCTTTTACAATACCGTGTTTTGTCATAATTGGAAGATAGTTTGAATTTAATTGACTATTGATTTCTTTTTGACAACATGGTACAGCAAAAAATACTTTAGCTTGCCAATCTAGTGCTTTTAGAATCGCAACATCAGTTGCCGTATTACATGCATGAAGACTGATTACCATGTCAATTTCATTTGCATTTTTATAATCGATAACATCACCATATACAAATTTGAGTTTTTCAAAATTTAATTTTTTTGCTATTTTATTACAATGTTCAATAACTTCTTTCTTCAAGTCAATTCCTATAATGTTTATATCTAAATTTAAAACGTTACTAAGATAGTAGTATGAAGAAAATGTTAAATAGCTTTTTCCACTTCCAAAATCTAATATTGTAATTTCCTTTTTTGTGTCAAGTATGGAGATGGCTTGTTTAATAAATTCTAAATATTTGTTAATCTGTCTGAATTTGTTAAATTTACTTTTTATAATCTTTCCACTATTGCTTTGAATACCTAATTCAACTAGAAAAGGATAGATTTTATTTTCATCAAGGAAATATTCTTTTTTAACATTGTGTTCAAAGGAAATTTCTCTTTTTTGTATTTTTTTTCTGTTGATACTAATTTTAAATTTTTTAGAAATTTTCACATTAATAATTTCATCGCTAGTTTGTAAATTAATATCTTTAGCGAGAGAAAATAGCTCTTCTAAAATAATTTTTATATTTTCAGTATCACTAGCTAATATGTTTTTATGTTTTATAATTCGTTTGAAATGATATTCAAATTGGATATGTATTTTATTTTTTATTTTGACAGGTTTTGCTATTACTTTGTCAAGTTCTAATTCTTTGTTTCTTATATTAGCAAAAGTCATTTTAGAAATATTATGAGAAGATATTTGATTCAATAACTCTAAAATTATTTTGTATTCCATAAAAATCTCCTTTTTAAATTTGTGTGATAGTTATTTATAATTTATTTTCTAATATATTACACTAGTTTTAGTTTCAGTGCAACTCATTAAACGATTTTTATTTTTATTTTGTTGTTTATTAATCATATGCGTGTTATAATTTAAGAGTTAGAAAATTTGAAAAAAGGTAGATAGTATGAATATATTAGATATTATAAATAATATAAAAATTAAAACTATTTATGGTACATTGCCAAAAAATATAAAAAATATTTCTCAAGATTCTAGGAAGATTGGAGAAGGAGATGTATTTGTTGCAATAAAAGGTTATACTGTAGATGGACATGATTACATAGAAAAAGCGATTAAACAAGGTGCGGCACTGATTATTGCGAGCCATTATGAAAATTATGATTTGTGTGATTGTGCTATGGTTGTTGTGAAGGAAAGTGAGATTGAAAAAATTGCAAGTACAATTGCTAAAAATATAAATAAAGGTGAAAAAATTCATACAGTAGCAGTAACTGGTACAAATGGGAAAACTAGTATTTCAACTTTGATCCATAATATGCTTCGCGAATTTGGAGAAAGTAGTGCATATTTGGGAACAAATGGCTTTGGAAAAAATGATGAGAAACCACTTTATTTAGGAAATACGACTCCGGATGTGGTTACATTACACAATAAAATGGGTGATGTACGAAAAAATAAAATAAAAAATTTTGCATTTGAGGCTTCATCACATGCAATGGTACTCGGTCGCATCTATAATGTAGATATTAATGTTGCAATTTTTACCAATCTAACTCATGAACACTTAGATTTTCATGGTGATATGCAAACTTATGCTTATGATAAAAGTTTACTGTTTTCAACATTAGGAAATAATTTGGACGAAGCTAAGTATGGTGTTTTAAATATGGATGATTTGTATTATCCTATTATGTCTAAATGCTTATACCATCAAGAAATAACTTATTCAATAAAAAATGAAAAAGCGGATTTTTATGCATATAACATAAAACAATATAAAGAAAATAAAAATTATAAAACATCTTTTTCTTTAAGTTCTCCTGAAGGAACTTTTGACTGTGTTATTAATTATATTGGAGATTTTATGGTAAGTAATATTCTTGCTGCTATTATTTCAGTTTGGTTAAAAGGATACAGTATGAAAGAAATAATATCCATATTACCGAAGCTAGGTGCTTTGTATGGTCGTATGGAAATTTTGGGTGATGATCTTCCAATAGATATAATTAGTGATTTTGCACATACACCAGATGGTTATAAAAAACTTCTTGAGGCAACAAGGAACATTAGGAAAAATAGACGTACCCTTTTGGTAACAGGAATGGGAGGAGGACGCGATATTTCTAAGGGACCTTTAATTGGAGAAATTATTTCAGAAGCTGATTATGTTGTAATTACGACCGACAGTCCACGTGATGAAGATGTAGAGCTTCTTATGGGGTCAATCGAAAAAGGAATGACACATAAAAATTATGAAAAAGTTTGGTTTAGAACGGATGCTGTAAAAAGAGTGATAGAACTTTCAAAACCAGGAGATGTTGTAATTTTAGCATCAAAAGGAAGAGAAGATTATGAGATACTTCAAGGTGGAAAAAAAGTTTGGCATTCAGATCCAATAGTTGCACTAGAAGAAGCGTATAAAAAATTTGGAAAAAATTAATGACAAATTTTTAATTACAATATTTTATAAATTTATAGATGAAAGGATAAGACAGTGTTAGAAAAGATAAGAGAACAGGTAGAAAAAAGAAGAACATTCGCAATTATTTCACACCCTGATGCAGGAAAGACTACTTTGACAGAAAAACTTCTACTTTTTGGTGGAGCTATAAGAGAAGCGGGGACAGTTAAGGGAAAAAAAACAGGTAAGTATGCAAAAAGTGATTGGATGGACATTGAAAAACAAAGAGGAATCTCTGTCACTTCCTCAGTGATGCAGTTTGATTACGATAATAAAATTATAAATATTCTTGATACTCCAGGACATGAAGATTTTTCTGAAGATACATATAGGACGCTTATGGCTGTTGATAGTGCAGTTATGGTTATTGATGGAGCAAAAGGTATAGAGGCACAAACTTTAAAACTTTTTAAAGTTTGTAAAATGAGAGGAATACCAATTTTTACTTTTATCAATAAATTGGATAGAGAAATAAAAGATCCATTAGAATTATTAGAAGAAATAGAAGAAAAACTAGAAATAGAAACATATCCTATGAATTTACCAGTAGGAATGGGGCAAAACTTTTTTGGGATAATGGATAGAAAAAATCATTATATAGAACCATTTAAGGAAGATAGTGACTTTGTAGAATTAGATGAAAATTACAATATAGTAGATAATAATCCATTATCTAGTGATTCTATGTATCAAAAATGTGTAGAAGATATGATATTAATTACAGAAGCAGGGGTGGAATATGATTACGCAAAACAATTAAACGGAGAGCAAACACCAGTCTTCTTTGGTTCGGCATTATCATCATTTGGAGTTGAAAGCTTTTTAAACTATTATGTTGACAATGCACCAACACCAAAAGGTCGCCGTGGTATTCATGAAGAAAGTATTGAACCAACAGATCGTGATTTTTCAGGATTTATCTTTAAAATTCAAGCTAATATGGACCCTAAGCATAGAGATAGAATAGCATTCTTACGTGTATGTTCGGGAGAATTTAACCGAGGTATGGATGTAAATTTAGCCAGAACAGGAAAAAAACTAAAGATTTCTCGTTCTACTAACTTTATGGCTGATGATAAAGAGACGGTTGATGTTGCTTATGCTGGAGATATAATTGGACTTTATGATAGTGGGAATTATCAAATTGGAGATACTCTTTATCAAAATAAAAAAGTAGAATTTGAAGCATTACCATCATTTACACCAGAAATTTTTGTGAAAGTTTCTGCGAAAAATGTTCTTAAGCAAAAACATTTTCATAAAGGTATTGAACAGTTAGTTCAAGAAGGAGCGATTCAATATTATAAAACATTACATACTAATCAAATTATTTTAGGTGCAGTAGGTCAACTTCAATTTGAAGTTTTTGAACATCGTATGAAAAATGAATATAATACAGAAGTTATAATGGAAAGAATTGGACAAAAAACTACACGTTGGATTGAAAACGAAGAGGCGATAAACGAAAACATGTCTAGTTCTAGAAGTATATTGGTAAAAGATTTGCAAGATAATTATGTGTTTTTATTTGAAAATGATTTTGCAATGAATTGGTTTAATGATAAATATCCAGAAATAAAATTATTTAGTAAGTTATAAAATAAAAAAAGGGAAGGAAGATAGAGTTTGAATTTGGCTAGCTCCTTCTCTTTTTATTACTTAAGCATATAATAAGTTGAAAAAAAGATTTTCTAGGTATATAATTAGATGTTAGCAAAATTTAATATTAAAGAGGATGATATGAAAAATTTAATAACTAAAATGCTAGAGCTATACAAGCAACCTAAATACAAAAGTGTAGTTAATTATATTTTCTTTGGAGTCTGTACGACATTAGTTAATGTAATTACATATTTTATTTTATATTATTATGGGATGGAAGTACGTCCAGCAAATTTAATATCAATAACGTTATCAATTTTATTTGCTTATTTTGTTAATGCAAAATATGTATTTAATTCGAAAGCTACAGGATTAAAAAAAGTTTTTTATGAACTTACAAAATTTTTTACAGCAAGATTATCTACATTGGTAATAGAAGTATTTGGAGTTGAATTATTTATTTATCTAGGAATGAATGCATATTTATCAAAATTTATTATTCAATTTGTAGTACTTGTTGCCAATTATGTTATTAGTAAATTTTTAGTTTTTACAAAGGAGAAAAAGTAATTTATGAAGTGGTTTATTACAGATATGGATGGGACTTTTCTGAACGATAAGAAAGAGGTTGCCTCTAATGCAAAAGATGTAATTACAAAATTACAGGATAAAGGTAGTAAATTTATTATAGCGACTGGAAGGCCTGATATAGCAGTAAAACATTACTATCATAATCTAGGAATGAATGACGTTGTAATTTCAAATAATGGAAGTTTAATAAGAAACTTAAAAACAGGGGAAATAATTTATCAAAAAAGTTTTTCTATTGAACAAGTAGAAATTATTTATGATATGTTTCAAGAACTAAATGATAATTCTATTGAATTTCACATTTATACTCTTAATTATATTTATTGTGATAGATTATCATTTAGTATGGCACGAATGAAGAAGTTAGAAGAAAATATGCCGAATGACTTAAAAACTCCAATGTACATACATGAGGATATTATAGGTGAAATAAAAAAAAATAATGAAAATTGCCAAAAAATTATGATGATTTCTAAAGATCATAGTAAAGTTGAAAGCTTTTACAAAAAGGTAACTCAAAAAATAGAAGCGGATGGTACTTTTTCGGCAACTGATTTTTTTGATATGATGCCTAAAGGATGCAATAAAGGAACTGCAATTGAAAAATTAGCAGCACATTATGGTTATTCGCTAGAAAATTGTGTGGTTTTTGGAGATAATTTTAATGATAAGGAAATGTTCGATGTGGCTGGTTGGAGTGTTTGTCCTAATAATGCAAGTCAAATGATTCAAAGTATGTGTGATGAAGTTATAGGGAAT
Organism: Gemella cuniculi DSM 15828; assembly: GCF_000425665.1. GTDB lineage: Bacteria > Bacillota > Bacilli > Staphylococcales > Gemellaceae > Gemella > Gemella cuniculi. The sequence continues at coordinate 77,974 of NZ_AUDW01000006.1, read as the reverse complement.
AATAATAATTTTTCCGTTATAGAATATGTTGAAAAATATTATAAAAAAATAAAATAAACTCTTGCTAACTTTACAAAAATTTGATAAATTAGAAGATAGCGTATTAATTATAAGAAAATAGTGTAATTGATTGATAATTTTACTATTTATATACTATTAAAAAATAAAGGAGAACTTTCATGAGAGGAAGAAAAAGCGAGAAGAGAAAATCAAGTAGAATATTAGCTTTTTTATCATTAGTTGTTATAATCCTAACATCAATAGGGTTAACTGCTCAATCTAATGCAAAAAAAGTAAATTTGGGATTAGATCTTCAAGGTGGATTTGAGGTTCTTTACCAGGTAGAACCTTTAAGAGATGGACAAACAATAGATGAAACAGCAGTAAAAGCAACTGCTGATACTATTGGTAGGCGTATTAATATATTAGGTGTAAGTGAACCAGTTATTACTGTTGAATCAGGTAACAGAATACGAGTTGAATTAGCTGGTGTTAAGGATCAAGAATCAGCACGAAAAGTTTTATCAACTCAGGCGAACTTGACAATTAGAGATGTTGATGACAAAATACTTCTTGATGGTTCTGATCTTCAAGAAAATGGTGCATCACAAGGTTTTGATCAAAATTCTAAGCCTATTGTTAATTTGAAATTAAAAGACGGGGATAAATTTGGGAATATTACTGCTGATGTTAGTAAGCGTGGAACTGGAAAAAACTTAATGGTAATTTGGATGGATTACAATGAAGGTGATTCATTTAAAGCTGAATCAGCAAAAGCTAATCCTAAATATATATCGGCACCTCAAGTAACACAAACTATTAATTCAAAAGATGTTCAAATCACAGGAAACTTTACTGTGAAAGAAGCAAAGAATATGGCTGCTTTGTTAAATTCAGGGGCACTTCCTGTTAAACTTACTGAAGTTTATTCAAATTCAGTTGGTGCACAATTTGGTACTGATGCATTGAATCAAACTGTTTTAGCTGGGGCAATCGCACTTGGAATAATTTGTTTATTCATGTTAGTAATTTACAGAGTTCCAGGTTTTGTTGCAAGTGTTATGATGGTAGCTTATGTATACATTACAGTCGTCTTCTTTAATATGATTTCAGGGGTACTTACACTTCCTGGTATTGCCGCATTGATTTTGGGAGTCGGTATGGCAGTTGATGCTAATATCATAATGTATGAAAGAATAAAAGAAGAAGTACGTGCTGGATATCCACTAAAAAAAGCTTATCTTGATGGTGCTAAGCAATCATTATGGACAATATTCGATTCACAATTTACAACAGTAATTGCAGCGATAGTGTTATTTATTTTTGGAACAAGTAGTGTTAAAGGTTTTGCAACTATGCTGCTACTGTCAATACTTGTCAGCTTTATAACTGCAGTATTTGGAACAAGATTACTTCTTAGTTTACTAGTTAATTCTAATTTCTTTAATAACAAACCTGGCTATTTTGGTGTTAATAAAAAAGATATTAGTGAAAATAAATTTGGTGTAAATTCACTTAGTTTGCACACTAAATTTGAGGGAATAAGCTTTACTAAACATATGAAAAAATTCTTTGCATTTAGTATTGCAATAATGGTAGCAGGAAGTATTTCTTTAGGAATATTTAAATTAAATCTTGGGATAGATTTTTCTAGTGGGACACGTATCGATATTTCATCTAATTCAGAGTTAAATATAGAGCAGGTAAAACAAGATTTAGGTGAGCTTAATATAAAAGATGATAAGATAGTTTTATCTCCAGATAAAAAACAAGCTACAGTACATTCAAAAGATAGCTTTGGTCAAGACAAATCAATTGAAATAAAAGAATTTTTCTCTAAAAAATATGAGAAAGATGCTAATCTTAGTGTGGTATCACCAATTATAGGTAAAGAGCTTGCTAAAAATGCGATGTATGCCTTAATTTATGCTTCGATAGGTATTATATTGTATGTTGCATTTAGATTTGAATGGAGAATGGGATTGACAAGTGTTATTGCACTTCTACATGATGTGGCAGTTATTATATTTATGACGAGTATACTTCGTTTAGAAGTTGATATAACATTTATTGCAGCAATTCTTACTATTGTTGGTTATTCTATAAACGATACAATTGTTACATTTGATAGAATAAGAGAACATATGCGTCACGAAAAGGTTTTAACCTCGAAAGAGCAAATTTATAAACTAGTTGATGTTTCATTGAGACAAACATTGACAAGATCTATTAATACAGTTTTAACAGTTATAATTACTGTAGTTGTAATGTTGTTAGTAGGAAGTAGTTCAATTTATACATTTAATGTTGCATTGTTAATAGGATTAGTTTTTGGACTTTACTCATCATTATTTGTTGCAGCACAATTATGGGCAGTATTGAAAGTTCGTGAGTTAAATAAAAAAGGAAAGATAGAAATAAAAGTACGTCAATCACAAAAAGAAAGAAAAGAAAACGATAAAGTATTAGTTTAATAAAAAATAAATTTAATCAAAACTTTGAAATAAATAATGAATTTCAAAGTTTTGATTTTTTAATTTTAATTTTAAGTAACGATTAATTAAATGTGGTAGTATAAGTACATATAATTTACAGTTTGCGGACAAAGATTAAATATGGTATAATTTAAAATATTTATATGCAAAGGAGAATAGTTTATATATGGAAATGCTATTTAAACTATTAGCTGAACATGTTTACTTAATATTATTCATTTCTCTTATACTTGAATTTGCAGCACTCCCACTTCCTGGTGAAACAATGATGCTTTTTGCAGGAATTATGGCTTATGGAGGACATGCAAGTTATATTGGAATGATAATTGCAAGTGCATTGGGAACGATAATAGGAATGCAATTTTCTTATGAAGTTGGAAGAAGATTAGGAACAAAGGCTATTGATAAATATGGCGGTTATGTTGGGCTAACGCCTTACAGAATGACAAAAGCTTCAGAATTTTTTAATAAGTATGGTAATATAGTGATAATAATTGCGTATTATCTTCCAGGTGTTAGACATATTCTTGGATATTTTTCTGGAATAACAAAAGTAGATGCAAAAAGATTTCATCTTTACTCAACATTTGGAGGAATATTGTGGGTAGGAACGTTTATTACTCTTGGATATGTATTGGGACCAAGTGCACACCGTGTATTTCATTTAATGCATAAGTATGGAACTTTAGCAGTTATAATAGGTTTAGTAGGATTATTTGTATATTTAATTTATAAAAAGTTAGGCAAAAAAGACTTTTCTATTTATTTTAAAAAACAGCTTAAATTTTTATCAGTTCCTTTTATTTTGGCAATTATTATATTTATTTATAAATTAATAACTGTGCCCAGAATTCATCCTAAATTTGTAAGTACATTAATATTTTACGTTTCAATTATGTTATTAATTATTGTGGTATTCTATTATATAAGAATTACTTTAAAAAATAATACTAGTAAGAAAGCATTAGTTGTCGTTGATTATCAAAAAGATTTTGTTGATGGTTCCCTAGGCCTAAAAGATGCTGAAAAAATTGAGCATATAATTTCAAAAAAAATTGAAGAATATTTAAAAAATGATCAAGATGTAATTTTCACAAAAGATACACATTATACTAATTACTTGAGTACACGTGAAGGGAAGTATATTCCAGTAGAACATTGTATAGTTGATACTTCGGGACATAAATTATATGGAAAAATAGCAGAGTATGAGAAAGATGCTAAAAAGATTTTTACAAAAACTTCGTTTGCAAGCATTGGTTTGGCTAAGTATATTTCACGAAGCGACTATGAGGAAGTAGAATTCTGTGGTTTAGTTTCTAATATTTGTGTTTTAAGTAATATAGTTATGGTTCAAAACTTTAATGAGAAAGTTGAGATTAAGCTAGATTTAAATGCCACAAAAGGAATGGATAGTGAAATTGATAATTCATTGAAAAAATATTTAGAACAACTTACAGTCAATATAATAGAATAAATAAAAAATGTATGAAAATTATAAATAAAACACTGTGCAAAAATATTAGAAGAACGATATAGTAACTATCTTGAAAAAATAAAAAAGGAATTTACTGAAAGAATTTAAAAACTAAGATGTTAGCTTGAATTACCTCAAGAGAACATCTTAGTTTTTATTGTGGTTTTTTGGATATAAGTGTGGAAAAATCTAAATCATCATACTTTGAATTAGATAAGTTTGAAAGAGAATCGAAATCGCTGTCTGGAAAAAGTGGATCAAAATCGTTGAGATTTTTTTCTAAATTTTCACCAGAATAATTACTTTCAAAATTTATCTCACTATTTTTTTGAGAGGATGAATATAAATTTTGAGAAATAGAATTAACATTTTGAGTTTCTGTAAAAAAGTTATGATTAATATCAAGATTTTTTGTACCATCAAAGTTATTCTTTTCACATGGGTTATAAAACAAGATCCCATATTCTTCCAAAAGTTTTTCAGAAGAATAGTTTTTTAATGGATCTTTGATAGTTGCAATTTTTGTTTCATATATATCTTTAACAATTTCTTCATCAGTTTGAACTTTTTTTAAATTTATGTTCCATGAATTGATGATATCAAGAATAATGTCTAATTGTCCATCAGATAGAAGAGAAATTTTATTTTTTATTTCTTCAATTTTTGACATATAGAGTCTCCTTTTCACTACATAGCATCTTTACTTTTTCTTAGATGCTCAATATAATCGGTTCCCCAATTTTCTAATTCATTTAATACTTTTTGAAATTTTTTTCCAATATCGGTTAAACTATATTCTACTTTTGGTGGGATTTGTGCGTAAACTTTTCTATTAATTAGCCCATCGCGTTCCAATTGTTTTAATTGTTTTGTTAGTGTTGCTTGTGTAATATTTCCTAGTTCACGTTGTAACTCGTTAAATCTTTTTTCCTTATTACTTAAAATATGTAGTATTAAAATAGTCCATTTACCTGTTAAAATTTTTTGGGTTGTAAAAAATGGACAAACACCAAATAATTCTTTATTTTCCATTTGAAATCTCCTAGCTAATTTTTCAAATTCTATCATAAAAGATACTAACTATTATAAAAAAACGTACTTGATAATATTTAGATACAGTATATAATAATATATAAATTATAAAATAAAATAGTCTTTTTAGCAAGTAGCTAGAAAGAAATGGAGGAAAAATAAAATGACAAATGCGGATAAACTATATCAAAAGAGAAGAAGTATTTATGGATTAGGAAAAAATCTTCCGATATCAGAAGAAAAAGTATTAAGAATAATAGAAAATGCTGTTAAATATTCTCCAAGTGCATTTCACTCACAAACAGCTCAAGTACTCGTGTTGCTAGGAGACAATCACAATAAGGTATGGGATATAACTTATTCAGAGCTAGAAAAACTATTGACGACTGATGAAGCAAAATTGGCTACAAAAGAAAAAATAAATAGTTTTACAAATGCTTATGGTACAATTTTATTTTATGAAAATCATAATGTGGTAAAAGGACTTCAAGAAAAATTTCCATTATACGCAGAAAATTTCCCGATTTGGTCTGAACAATCAACAGGAATTACATCATTTGCTGTGTGGAATGCATTGGCGGAGGCAGGTGTGGGTGCTAATATTCAACATTATAATCCACTTATAGATGAAGCAGTAGCGAAAGAGTGGAATATTTCAAGCGATTGGGTATTAAGGGCACAAATGCCATTTGGAGAAATAGTAGTTTCAGCTGATGAAATTGAAAGAACCACGAGAGTTAGGATTGAAAAATAATTTTCAGTTAGAAAAAATCAAAGAGAATTTAAAGTAGAAGAGAAGTTAATGTAGAAGTCAAAATTTTACATTAATAATTTAGAGGGGGATTCCAATCAAATAAAATTTTTAAGATATTTTCAGTAGGAATAAAAAATACAAGATTAATTTATTTCCTTGAGAATTTATCCTATGTAACTTTATACATTTTTTATTGTTATAAAAGCAATAAAAATTCATATGAAGTAACTTTTCATATGAAGTAACTTGAAGAAATGATGAAGAAATGATTTTGTAAAAATCAATTTTTAAAGTTGCTTCTACTTTTATTGAACGAAAAATTGAATTTTAAATGGGAAACAGACATCTATATATTTATCGATAAATAAAAAAACATCTTATAGAAATATATAATTCTTATCAAACAAATATAGAGGAGAATTTTATATTATATAAGATGTTCTTTATAATTATTTAGCTAAGTTTGATTTATATCTTGCTGCTGCATTTTTATGGATCAAATTAGTTTTAGCAGCTTTATCAATTTTTTTGTAAGCAAGGTTTACTAACTCTGCAGCGTTAGCAGCACCTTCAGTTTTAGCTAGTTTAGCATTTTTAATAGCTGTACGCATTTCAGATTTTTTAGATGTATTACTTGCATTAGTTTTAGCATCTTTTCTTACGCTTAGTACTGATGATTTAATATTTGGCATTCGATTCACCTCCAACATTTATTTTTATTACTAAGAAATATTAATTAATATTCTTAATTACTATGAATTAAGTGTTGCTAAATGCAACTATCTAATTTTAACATAATAAAAATTTAAATGCAAGGTATTTTTTCAAATTTTTTCTTTATATACTTTATATAATTTTATCTTTATTTTTAGGTGGTATTAATGGTATCTATAGGTTAATTTATATGTTGGTTTTATTTTTAGAAAAAATATTGACTAAAATTAGATAAAGTGGTACTATAAGATACGTTGATATTTAATTTTACAAGGGTAAGGTTATTTGTCTTCTGACTTTATTATAATAAAGATGTTTGAGAGATCCATCTATAAAAAAAACTGTGGTAAGCACTGATCTCTCATTTCAGTGCTTATTTTCTCTTAAGCAGGACAAGGAGATTTTATATGAGAAATAACACAATTAAAGTTTTAACAGTTCAAGCGTTGATAGCTGCAATATATGTTGTATTAACAGTTGCTATCGCACCCTTTTCATACGGTGCAATTCAATTTCGTATTAGTGAGTCTTTATCACAATTGGTTGTTTTTAGTAAAAAATACTGGTTTCCAATTACATTAGGAGTTGCTATTGCGAATATTTTTAGTCCACTAGGAATTGTAGATGTATTTTTTGGAACATTGGGTACTGGTCTAGCATTAGCAATCAGCGTTTTTGTTTTTAAATATATCAAAGCTAGAATAGTAAGGCACATAGTTAATATAGTTTTATACTTGATAATTTGCATGCCGATTATCGCTTATGAAATAACTATTTTTAGTGGCGAAAATTCAGCAAGAGTTTCATTTGAATTTGGCACTTTTGCTACTATTTATAGTTCATTATTACTATCACAAATTATTGTTATGATACTTGGTATTATAATAACAGAGGCATTAAATAAAGCGATATATCTAAAAAAAGTTTTTGAAATATAATTCGTAAAGAAGTAGTGAGAATTTTTAACTACTTCTTTATATTTTTAAAATATTAACTAGGTAGTGAGTTTAAAATGGAAGTGAAGGGTAGATTAAATGATTCCCTAACTTAAGAAAGTAATAAAAAACTCTTGACAAAATTAAAATAATATACTAAAATATATAAGTCAGTTGAAAGTGTACCGTAGACAGTAGGGGGAGAAATCCTTAATTAACCTACCGAGGACAAAATTCGAAAAGAAACTTATGTGCCTTTTTGTGTGTTCTCGCATGCAAAAAGGTTTTTTATTGGTACTGAGATTGATAAATCTACTTAGGAGGAAGTTCAATGTCAAAAGCTATTGAGAGAAAACAAGAGTTGGTAAACCAAATTGCTGAAGAGATCAAAGCTAGTTCTTCAGTTGTTATTGCTGATTATCGTGGACTAAATGTTGCTGAAGTAACAGAGCTACGTAATAACATGCGTAACGAAGGTTTAACATTTAAAGTTTATAAAAACTCACTAGTTCGTCGTGCGATGGAGCAAGCAGGGATTGAAGGATTAGATGAAGTTCTAACTGGACCTAATGCTTTTGCTTTTTCAACAGACGATGCTGTAGCGCCTGCCAGAGTTCTAAACGATTTCGCTAAAGAACATGAAAACTTGGAACTAAAAGCTGGTGTTATAGAAGGAAAAGTTGCAGATCAAAATGAAATTAAAGCTATTGCGTCATTACCAAGTCGCGAAGGATTACTTTCAATGTTACTATCTGTATTAACAGCGCCAATGCGCAACACTGCTCTAGCTGTTAAGGCTGTAGCAGATCAAAAAGCTGAACAAGAAGCTTAGTAAAAAATATTAAAATATAACTTAAAAATCGGAGGAAATTTATAATGACTAAAGAACAAATTTTAGACGCTATTAAAGAAATGTCAGTTTTAGAATTAAACGACTTAGTAAAAGCAATTGAAGAAGAATTTGGAGTAACTGCTGCTGCACCTGTAGCTGTAGTAGGTGGAGCTGCTGCTGGAGCTGCTGAAGAAAAAACTGAATTTGATGTAGTATTAGCATCAGCTGGAGATTCAAAAATTAAAGTAATCAAAGTTGTTCGTGAAATAACTGGTGATGGACTAAAAGAAGCTAAAGAAAAAGTTGATGGAGCACCATCAACTCTTAAAGAAGGAGTTTCTAAAGAAGAAGCTGAAGAAATTAAAGCTAAATTAGAAGAAGTTGGAGCTTCTGTAGAAGTTAAATAATTTCTGATCTAAGTAGATAGATAAAAGATAGATGTAAATAAACAACAATATTCTATTTGAGAATATTTGATACGATGATAATAACAAAATAGTATATCTCAAGTGTTTGACTAAGGGGTATACTATTTTCTTCTATTTATAAGAGGTGTCTTTATATGGAGCATTATTACACAAATAATCCAACAACAAAAAGTCATGAAAGAATTATAAATTCTAGCATTTCAGGTGAAAATTTTAAATTTTACACAGATAATGGAGTTTTTTCAAAAGAAAGTGTTGATTTTGGAACAAAAACTCTTCTTGAGAGTTTTTATACTGAAAAAAAAATAGCAAATGTGGCTGATATAGGTTGTGGATATGGAGTTATTTCAATATTTTTGGCAAAACAACATCCAAACTATTCATTTACCATGGTTGATGTTAATACTCGAAGTCTTGAATTGACAAAAAAAAATATTGAACTTAATAAAGTGAGAAACAAAATTGATATTGTAGAAAGCAGTTCGTTTGATAACGTAACTGGTATGTTTGACATAGTTTTAACTAATCCACCAATTCGTGCTGGTAAAAAAATTGTACATCAAATTATGAAAGATAGTTACAGGTATTTAAATAATGGTGGAGAACTATGGGTAGTTATACAAAAAAAACAAGGTATGGCAAGTTGTAAAAAATTTCTTGAGGAATTGTTTGCAGAAATAGAAGTAGTTTCTAAAAATAAGGGATACTATATTTTGAAAGCTATAAAGTGATTGACAATTTGCTATAATTATGATAAAATGATAAATTGCAAGTAATTCTATTTTTTTCTTAATAGAGTTACAAAAAATTATATAAGTAAGTAAAAGAAAATGTTATATTTTCTTTTTAGTTTTATGAGAGAAAAGCTGAGAGGTGACACAGTTGCAAAAAGTTAAATTTGGTAAGCACAGACAAAGACGTAGCTATGCAAGAATATCAGAGGTAATTGATTTACCTGATTTGATAGAAATTCAGACATTGTCTTATGAGAAATTTTTGAAAACAGGTCTTAAAGATGTTTTTAAAGATGTCTCTCCTATAGAGGGAAACAATGATAAATTGAGTTTGGAGTTTATTGATTATAAACTTGGGACTCCTAAGTACGATGTTGATGAATCCAAAGAACGTGATGCTACATATTCAGCACCCTTAAGAGTGCGTGTACGTTTAATAAATAAAGAACGTGATGAGATTAAAGAGCAAGAAGTATTTATGGGTGAATTACCACTGATGACTGAAACTGGAACGTTTATCATCAATGGTGCAGAACGTGTAATAGTATCACAGTTAGTTCGTTCACCTTCTGTATATTTTACAGAGGATGATAAATTGAAAGTTAAAAATATACCTAATGCTTATAAGACAACTGTTATTCCTAACAGAGGGGCTTGGTTAGAATTTGAGAAAGATATAAAAGGGTTGGTATATGCTAGAATAGATAGAACGAGAAAAATTCCTTTAACAACCCTTATTAGAGCACTAGGTTTTGAATCTGATGAGGAGATAGTAAGATTATTTGGTGAAGATAATGAACTATTGAACACATTAGAAAAAGATGAGAACCTAGACACAGGAACTGCCCTAAAAGTTATTTATGATAAATTGCGTCCAGGAGAACCAGCAAATGTTGAAACTGCTAAAGCAACATTGCATGGAAGATTTTTTGACCCTAGGAGATATGATCTTGCCAAGGTAGGACGATATAAAATTAATAATAAACTTCATGTTGCAGAGAGACTGGAAAATCAAATTTTAGTTGAACCTATAGTTGATACAGAAACAGGGGAAATTTTAGTAGAGAAAGGAACTAAACTAACTAGAAATATTCTTGATAATATTTATGATGAGTTAGGTACAACTGCAAATGTAAGAGAATTTGATATGAACGAATCACTAGATGGTAGTGATAGTTTGAAATTACAATTGTTTAAAGTCGTTAACCAAATGAGAGTTGGAAATGATTATGATATAGATGAACTTACTGATGATCAGATACTTCACGTAATAGGGAATGGAGCACCTAATAAAGACATTTTAACATTAACTATTGCTGATATAGTTGCCAGTATTAATTATTACCTATTGTTAATAAGAAATAGAAGAAATAGCGAAGGATTTGAATATGAGCTAATCGGTCGTGTAGATGATATTGATCATTTAGGTAATCGTCGTTTGCGTTGTATAGGTGAATTATTACAAAATCAAATTCGTGTAGGTATTTCTCGTATGGAGCGTGTGGTACGTGAACGTATGAGTATTCAAGATACTAACGAAATTACTCCTCAACAACTGATAAATGTAAGACCAGTTACTGCGATTATAAAAGAATTTTTTGGAAGCTCGCAACTTTCACAGTTTATGGATCAAACTAACCCGCTTAGTGAGCTTACCCATAAACGTAGATTGTCTGCACTTGGACCAGGAGGTCTAACAAGGGAGCGTGCAGGTATGGAAGTTCGTGACGTACACTATTCTCATTATGGAAGAATGTGTCCCATTGAAACTCCTGAAGGTCCCAATATAGGACTTATTAATTCACTATCTTCATTCGCAAGAATTAACGAGTTTGGATTTATTATGACTCCATATAGAAAGGTAGAAGTTGATGAAGACGGGCGTCCTTATGTAACAGAAAATGTACAATATTTAACCGCAGATCAAGAGGATAAATATGTAGTTGCACAATCTAATTCTAATGTAGATGAAAATGGATATTTCTTGGATGATGAAGTGGTGTGTCGTTTTAGAGGAGATAATACTGTAAAATCAAAAGAAATGATGAATTATATGGATGTATCACCAAAGCAAGTAGTTTCTGCGGCAACAGCTTGTATACCATTTTTAGAAAACGATGACTCGAACCGTGCGTTAATGGGAGCAAACATGCAACGTCAGGCAGTACCACTTATGGTAACAGAAGCACCATTTGTTGGAACTGGTATGGAACATTTAGCAGCACGCGATTCAGGTGCTGCAATAATTGCAAAACATCCAGGGATAGTAGAGTATGTAGACGGGGCGAAAATTAAAGTTCGTCGTATTGAAATGCTTGACGGTAAAGAAATAAAAGGTGATATTGATACTTATGTAGTTCATAAATTTGTTCGTTCTAACCATAGTACGTCATATAATCAAAAACCTATCGTAAAAGTTGGAGATAGAGTAGAATCAAAAGATATTTTAGCAGATGGACCATCTATGGATAAAGGTGAATTGGCACTAGGGAAGAATTTGGTTGTAGCATTCGTAAACTGGGATGGATATAACTATGAAGATGCAGTCATTATGAGCGAACGTCTTGTTAAAGATGATGTTTATACTTCTATACATCTAGAAGAATATGAAACAGAAGCACGTGATACAAAACTTGGACCTGAAGAAATCACTAGAGAAATTCCAAATGTAGGTGAGAATGCACTTAAAAATTTAGATGCACGTGGTATTATTCGTATTGGTGCTGAAGTTAAAGATGGTGATATCTTGGTAGGTAAAGTAACTCCTAAAGGATTAACAGAACAGACACCAGAAGAAAAGTTATTGTATGCAATCTTTGGAGCTAAATCTAAAGAAGTTAGAGACACTTCACTTCGTGTACCGCACGGAGCAGATGGAGTGGTTGCTGATGTAAAAATATTTAAACGAGAAGATGGAGCAGAGCTTGCAAATGGTGTTAATGAACTAGTACGAGTATTTATAGTTCAAAAACGTAAAATTCGTGTTGGGGATAAAATGGCGGGACGTCATGGTAATAAAGGGGTTATTTCGAATATTTTACCAGAAGAGGATATGCCATATTTACCAGATGGTACACCTGTTGATGTAATGTTAAATCCATTGGGTGTTCCGTCACGTATGAATATTGGGCAAGTGCTAGAACTTCATTTAGGTATGGCTGCAAAACAGTTAGGTATCCATGTAGCAACACCTGTATTTGATGGTGCAACTGATGATGATGTATGGTCAACTGTTGCTGAGGCAGGTATGGCAAAAGATGCAAAAACAGTCCTTTATGATGGGCGAACAGGAGAACCGTTTGATAGCCGTGTATCTGTAGGGGTTATGTACATGATAAAACTTGCTCACATGGTAGATGACAAACTTCATGCACGTTCAATTGGACCATATTCGTTGGTTACACAACAACCATTGGGTGGTAAAGCACAATTTGGTGGTCAAAGATTTGGTGAGATGGAAGTATGGGCACTAGAAGCTTATGGTGCGGCATATACTCTTCAAGAAATCTTAACATATAAATCTGATGATACTAATGGTCGTGTTAAAACTTATGAAGCTATTGTAAAAGGTGAAAATATTCCACGCCCAGGAGTTCCAGAATCATTTAGAGTTCTTATGAAAGAATTACAGGCTTTAGGAATGGACTTTAGAGTAATGGATAAGAATGATAATGAAGTCGATATGGGTGATATAGATTTGGGTGATACAATAGAATTTCATTCTTCAAGAAATGAAGAAAACAGTGAAGATATAACTGAGACTTCTCAAACTGAAAATGTTCAACAACAAGATGGGGAGAGCAGTGGATATCAGACTTTAGTGAATATGTTATTGACAGATACAGAAGATGAAAAAGAAATTTCGAATGAGGTTGAAGAAAATGATAATGAAGTTGATGAAAATGTTGGTTACCAATCATTAGCGAATTTGTTATTATCAGATACTGAAGAATATGAAGATGTTGAAAAAGAAGATATAGATGAAGAATAAAATAAAGTTTACAATTAATCATAGAAAACTATTCAAGGCTATTATACAAAATAATAAAGGAGGTATGCTCCTTGATAGACGTAAATAATTTTGCATATATGAAAATTAGTTTAGCTTCTCCAGATAAAATAAGAAGTTGGTCATATGGAGAGGTTAAAAAACCAGAGACAATAAATTATAGAACTTTAAAACCAGAAAATGATGGATTGTTCTGTGAAAGAATTTTTGGTCCAACGAAAGATTGGGAATGTGCTTGTGGAAAGTATAAAAGGGTAAGGTATAAAAATATTAAATGTGATAAATGTGGAGTAGATGTTACTTTAGCGAAAGTCCGTCGTGAGAGAATGGGGCATTTAGATTTAGCTGCCCCAGTCAGCCACATTTGGTACTTTAAAGGTATTCCGAGTAGAATGGGATTACTACTTGATCTTAGTCCTAGACAATTAGAGGAAGTTATTTACTTTGCCTCTTACATTGTAATTGATCCAGGTGAAACTGACTTCATGAAAAAGCAAATTGTTTCTGAGCGAGAAGTTCGTGAAGCACGTAGTACATTTGGAACTAACTCATTTGTTGCTAAAATGGGAGCGGAGGCAATTCGTGACTTACTAGCTGAGTTAGATATAGAAAAAGAACTTAGAGATTTAAAAAATGAACTTAAAGAATTAAGTGAGAGTAACTATAAATCTGGTCAAAAAGTCGTAAAAATCATTAAACGTGTAGAAGTATTTGAAGCGTTCAAAAATTCTGGTAATAAACCTGAATGGATGATTATGACTGTGTTGCCTGTTATTCCACCAGAATTGAGACCAATGGTTCAATTGGATGGAGGAAGATTTGCGACGAGTGACCTTAACGATTTATATAGACGTGTTATCAATCGTAATAATCGACTTAAAAAACTTATTGAATTGAAAGCACCAGGTTTAATTGTTCAAAATGAAAAGCGTATGTTACAAGAAGCAGTTGATGCTTTGATAGATAATGGACGTCGTGGACGTCCAGTAACTGGACCAGGGAATAGAACATTGAAATCATTATCTAATATGTTAAAAGGGAAACATGGACGTTTCCGTCAAAACTTATTAGGTAAGCGTGTTGACTATTCTGGTCGTTCGGTAATCGTTGTTGGACCAAATTTAAAAATGTATCAATGTGGGTTACCAAAAGAAATGGCACTTGAATTATTTAAACCATTTGTAATGCGCGAATTGGTAAAACGTGAATTAGCAAATAATATTAAAAATGCTAAAAATCAAATTGAGAGAATGGAAGATCACGTATGGGATATTTTAGAAGATATTATAAAAGAACATCCTGTATTGCTTAACCGAGCACCTACCCTTCATAGATTGGGAATTCAAGCATTTGAACCAATTTTAGTAGAAGGTCGTGCTATAAGATTACATCCTTTGGTAACAACAGCATTTAACGCTGACTTTGATGGAGACCAAATGGCTGTTCACGTTCCGTTGTCAAAAGAAGCGCAAGCGGAAGCAAGAATGCTAATGTTGGCTGCTCAAAACATACTTAACCCCAAAGATGGGAAACCAGTTGTTACTCCATCACAAGATATGGTACTTGGTAATTACTATTTGACATTAGAAAGACCGAATGCTGTAGGAGAGGGTATGATATTTAAAGATGCTGATGAAGCAAGAATAGCATATCAAAATGGATATATTCACCTACATACTAGAGTAGGAATAGCGGCAAAATCATTTAATAATCCAACATTTACACAAGAACAAAATCAAAAATTACTTATAACAACTATAGGTAAGGTTATATTTAATGATATTTTACCAGAAGGATTTCCTTTCCTAAATGAACCTACTAAAGAAAACTTAGAAAATGCTACTCCAAATAAATATTTTGTAGCATCATCTGAACTTTCTGAGGGAGGATTAAAAGAATACATTGCTAACAAAGAAACAGCTTCACCATTTAAAAAAGGTTTCTTATCAAAAATTATCTCAGAAATTTTTAATAGATTCCATATTACTGAAACATCAATGATGCTTGATAGAATGAAGGATTTAGGATTTAAATATTCTTCAAGAGCCGGTATTACAGTAGGAGTAAGTGATGTATTTGTTTTACCAAATAAATATGAGATTCTTGCTGAATCACAAGAAAATGTTGATAAGATTACTAACCTATTTAGACGTGGTTTATTGACAGAAGAAGAAAGATATCAAAATGTTATTGCACAATGGGCAAAAGCAAAGGATATCATTCAAGACCAACTTATGGACTCACTACCAGCAACTAACCCAATTTACATGATGAGTGATTCAGGTGCCCGTGGTAATGCTTCGAACTTTACTCAACTTGCAGGTATGCGTGGACTTATGGCTTCACCATCAGGTAGAATTATGGAAATGCCTGTTCGTTCATCGTTTAAAGAAGGTCTTACAGTATTAGAGTACTTTATTTCTTCGCACGGTGCTCGTAAAGGACTTGCAGATACAGCACTTAAAACTGCTGACTCCGGTTACTTAACTCGTCGTTTAGTTGATGTTGCACAAGATGTTATTGTTCGTGAAAATGATTGCGGAACATCACGTGGTTTAAGAGTTGCAGCATTGAAGAATGGTACTGACGAAATAGAAAGTTTACAAGAGAGATTAGAAGGTAGATACAGTAAAGAAACTGTGGTTCACCCTGAAACAGGAAAAGTGATTGTAGAAGAAGGGCAATTAATTACATTAGATATGGCAAAAGAGATTGAAAATGCCGGAATAGAAAGTGTAGTAATTCGTTCAGCTTTCACTTGTAATAGTCGACATGGAGTATGTGAGAAATGCTATGGTAAAAATTTAGCTACTGGAGAAAAAGTAGAAGTTGGAGAAGCTGTAGGTACAATTGCAGCACAATCTATCGGAGAACCAGGAACACAGCTTACTATGCGTACTTTCCATACAGGGGGAGTTGCTGGTGCGGATATTACTCAAGGGTTACCACGTATTCAAGAATTATTTGAAGCAAGAAATCCAAAAGGTAAGGCATTGATTTCTGAGGTAGATGGAACTGTTACAAAAGTAGAGATTGATACTAATCATGTTCGTAGAATTTATGTTTTAAGTGATATTGGAGAAGAAAGAGAGTATCAAGACTATGGTTCAAGCCGTATGCTTGTTAAAGAGGATGATCGAGTAAAACGTGGTCAAGCTCTAACGGAAGGTTCTATTGAACCTAAAGAACTACTTTCTATTGCAGGGCTTGAAGCAGTTCAAAGTTATTTATTAACAGAAGTTCAAAAAGTATATCGTATGCAAGGGGTTGAAATCAGTGATAAGCACGTTGAGGTAATGGTACGACAAATGTTGAGAAAAGTACGCGTTATCAATGCAGGTGATACAGATTTACTTCCAGGTTCATTAGTAGATATTCATAGATTTACAGATGAAAATAAAAAAATTCTTGAACATCGAGGAAACATGGCTACTGCTAAACCGGTAATATTAGGTATTACAAAAGCATCGTTAGAAACAGAAAGTTTCTTATCAGCAGCATCATTCCAAGAAACAACAAGAGTTCTAACAGATGCAGCAGTTAAAGGTAAAGTTGATAAACTTATGGGACTTAAAGAAAATGTTATTATTGGTAAGTTAATTCCTGCAGGTACAGGGATGGCTAAATACAATAACATCGAGGTTAAGCATGAAGATAGTTTGGAACAAGAAATGGAAAATGAATTAAATAGACCTATTGAAGAAGAATTGCAAGAAGAATTAGGAACTATTTAATAAAAATATAGTCAATAGAAATATAGAATTTTTTCTATATTTCTATTGACAAAAAGAAAATAAATATGTACAATAGATAATGTTGAATACAAAAGTAGAAGCACCCGTTTCTCACCTGCCAGTTTTGATTGTTCAGGTTTATGTAGATGAAATGTAGAATTTTATGCTGGGTGTTTTGCACTCAGCTTTTTTATTGCTTTTAGTATTTAATGAATTTATAAATAGGAGGTGCTGATCATTAGTAAAGATACTGCACAAGTAAATGAAGGTATTAAAGCGAAAGAGTTTCTTTTAATTAGCCAAAATGGAGAGCAGTTAGGAGTAAAAACTAAAATGGAAGCTATGCAAATTGCAGAACGTATGAATTTGGATGTAGTTTTAGTTGCTCCAAATGCTAAAACACCAGTTGCAAAAATTATGAATTATGGAAAATTCAAATTTGAGCAACAGAAAAAGGAAAAGGAAGCTCGTAAGAAACAAAAAATCGTAACAACAAAAGAGATAAGATTATCTCCAACAATTGAAAAGCACGATTTTGAGACTAAGTTGAAAAATGCTAGAAAATTTTTAGCTAAAGAAGATAAAGTTAAAGTTTCTATTCGTTTTAAGGGAAGAGCAATTACCCATAAAGAAATAGGACAGAAAGTTTTAGAAAACTTTTCTAACGAAGCTAGCGATATAGCAACTGTCGAACAAAAACCTAAAATGGAAGGTCGCAGTATGTTTTTAGTTCTAGCACCAAAAAAAGAGAAATAAAGGTTTAATATAGGAGGAATTTGATAATGCCAAAAATGAAATCTCACCGTGGTTTAGCAAAACGTGTGAAAAAAACAGCTAGCGGAAAATTAAAACGTAGCCGTGCTTATACTTCTCACTGGTTTTCAAGAAAAACTACTAAACAAAAACGTCACTTACGTAAAGCTTCATTAGTATCTCGTGGTGATTACAAACGTATTAGAACTTTATTAGTTAAATAATTATAGAAGATTATAGCGTAAATACTTATTTAAGTTATACATAAGGAGGAATTTGATATGCCACGTGTTAAAGGTGGAACTGTGACTCGTCGTCGCCGTAAAAAAGTTTTAAAACTAGCTAAAGGATATTTTGGTTCTAAACATACATTATTCAAAGTTGCTAAACAACAAGTAATGAAATCTGGAATGTATGCATTTAGAGACCGTCGTCAAACTAAACGTAATTTCAGAAGATTATGGATCGTTCGTATTAATGCAGCAGCAAGATTGAACGGGTTATCTTATAGCCGTCTTATGAACGGATTAAAAGTTGCAGGAATTGATATTAACAGAAAAATGTTATCAGAGATTGCTATTCACGATGCAGCAGCATTTGCAAATATTTGTGAACAAGCTAAAGCAGCTTTAAATAAATAATGAATAAAAAGTAAAAAGCAGTTATTTCAATAACTGCTTTTTACTTTTTATATTAATATTTAATAGATCTAGGATTTTTAAGACTAAAATATTTTTTTTGGGCAATTTCATTATAAATTTCTTCATGACGTTTTTCGAATAAAAGGGTTGCCCAAGTGTACCATAGTAAATCACAAAAACGAAGATAAATATCTAACTTTTTAAAATCACAATTTTCGTTTGTAAAATATGCTTTTAAGAAAGTTATAGTTTCTTGGTAGTCAAGTTCATTTTCTGAGATAAAACTTGCAACATCAAAATAATAATCATTTTGACCAGCATATTCAAAATCTATTAAAAATAATTTTTCTTTTGTAAATAAGAAATTGCCTTCTACCAAATCATTATGACAAAGTCTATCGGGTTTATATATTTTTTTTATTTCATCCACAATGTAGAGAAAATGACTAACATCCATCTTAAATTCTTCAACTTGAGAAAGATACTTCTCAAAAGTTACTATTGGATTAAATATATTTTCCGCTTGAAATTTTTTTTCATGAAATTGTTTTAATAACTTTGCAATTTTAACAATGTTTGATAAATTTCTTTGAGATATGAAAGTTTTAGAATTTTTTTGGTAAGCAGTTATTAAATTATCATTATTGTAATATTTTGGGATAAGAAAAAAATTTTCATGTTTTAACAGTTCTAATGCTTCTTTTTCATTGTCTTTATCAACTAGTTTTGTTGAATCCTTTGATGTTCTATAGAAATATTTATTTTTTTCTGTATATATTATATAGTTTTTGTTTGTAATACCATAACTAGTTTCTTCTATAGAAATTATTTTTTCATTGAGAATTTTTTCCAATTTTTCTTTTCTATACATAAACATGACCTCCCAATAGTATAATTATAAAATATATCATATTTCATTTACATTATACAATAGAAAATTTTTATTGTAAATTGAAAAAGTTTTCAAGAATTAGTATAAATTATAAAATTTAATATTAAAATACTATTTTTTCTTTTTTTTATTTAGAATGTTTTAGTGTGTTTTTAATTGAATATGAAGAGAAAATAAAATAATTACTTTTTATTTTTAATTTTAGAAAAATACTTGATATTATTGTAATTAAATAATTTATGAGTTATAAAAAAACATATATAAATGCAGCTGTTCTTGAAAAAAAACAAGTTTTTTGGTATAATTATAAGGTATAAAATATATTTATATACAAGAAGTTTTCATTTTAAATTTATTAGGAGGTGTAAAATGAAAAAAATTTTAATTAATAGCGAGTACATAACATTATCACAATTTTTAAAAATGGAAGGTTTTATAGGTTCTGGAGGGGAAGCAAAGTATTTTTTACAAGAAAATCCTCTTTTTTTGAATGATGAATTTGAGAATAGAAGGGGAAAAAAATTATATTCTAATGATGTAATAAAATTTCAAGATCAAGTATTTGTAATTGTTAATGAAAATTAAAGACTTAAAATTACTTTATTTTAGAAATTATACATCTTTAAATATAAAATTGCACCCCTCTCTTAATGTTTTAGTTGGCAATAATGCAAATGGAAAAACTAATATTATAGAATCAATTTTTTGTTTGGCACTTGGCAAAAGTTATCGTACAAAAAGTGATAGTGAGTGCATTATGTTTGGAGAAAGTGCTACTGCAATGTCATGTGTTTTAAATAAGAATAACAAAAATTTGGATATTATGTTGGCGATTAACAGTAAAGGAAAGAGTGCAAAAGTTTCTGGTATTAAAAAAAATAAATTGACCGACTTTGTAGGAGAATTAAATGTAGTTTTATTTTCTCCAGAAGATTTGCAAATAGTGAAAGGTTCCCCTAGTCTTAGAAGAGAATTTATTAATAGGGAATTTTATCAATTTTCTCGTATTTACCATAAATATCATTTAATGTATCAACATCTTTTAAAACAACGTAATTCTTATTTAAAAGACATGAGAAAAAATCCTAAAGATAAAATAGCACTTACATATCTTGAAACTTTAACTAGTCAACTTGTAAAGGTGGCGATGTATATCACGAAAGAAAGAGTAAGTTTTATAAAAGAAATTGCCGAATTGACTTATAAAAATATGCTTAATATTTCTGATGGAAAAGAAA
The DNA here is from genome assembly GCF_000425665.1 of Gemella cuniculi DSM 15828. Lineage (GTDB taxonomy): Bacteria > Bacillota > Bacilli > Staphylococcales > Gemellaceae > Gemella > Gemella cuniculi. Next base: position 57,306 of record NZ_AUDW01000006.1, on the reverse strand, counting down.
AATTGGATATAAGATATAAAAGTTCGATTTTTGAAGCGCTTAATATTAAAGATATTACTGATATAAAATTTACTGAAAAAAATATAGTGAAACTTATGATGGACAAGTCTTTTGATGATATCATGAGAGGAAGCACAAGAATTGGTCCACATCACGATGATTTAGGGTTTTATATAAATAATTTAGAAGCTAAAGTGTATGCCTCTCAGGGGCAACAAAGAAGTATAGTGCTTTCGTTAAAACTTTCTGAAATAAATTATTTAAAAGAAAAGACAAATAACTACCCTATATTGTTATTAGATGATGTGCTGAGTGAACTTGATAAAAGTAGGCAACTAAAACTATTAGATGCGATTAATGAAAATGTACAAACATTTATAACTACACCTTCAATTACAGACATAAAAGAAGATCTTTTAAAAAAATCAAAAGTATTCCAAATAAATAATGGAAATGTTAATGAAATTTTATAATTAAATATTTATTTAGGATAAATTTACTAAAATGAAAGGAAAAATCATGGTAGAAAAAAAACAAATGCAAGAATATAATGCAGATCAGATTCAGGTTCTTGAAGGACTTGAAGCTGTTAGGGTTAGACCTGGTATGTATATCGGTTCTACATCAAGTAAAGGATTACATCATTTAGTTTGGGAAATAGTGGATAACTCGATTGATGAAGCGTTAGCTGGATATTGTGATACAATTACAGTCGCTATTGAGAAAGATAATTGGATAAGAGTTGAAGATAATGGACGTGGTATTCCAATAGATATTCAAGAACAAACAGGGAAGCCCGCTTTAGAAGTAATTCTTACAGTACTACATGCTGGTGGTAAATTTGGAGGAGGAGGATACAAAGTATCTGGGGGACTTCATGGAGTTGGTGCTAGTGTAGTTAATGCGTTGTCAACAGATTTAGAAGCATATGTTCATCGTGATGGAAAAGTTCATTCTATGAAATTCCAATGTGGAGAGGTTGTGCAAGATATAACTGTTATTGGAGAAACTGATAGAACAGGGACAACTATTCGATTTAAAGCTGATCCAGAAATATTCCAAGAAACAACAGTATATGAATACGATATTTTGAGAACACGTATAAGAGAACTTGCCTTTTTGAATAAAGGAATCACTATAATTTTAAAAGATGAAAGAGAAGAGCAAGAAAAAGAAGAAACATTTTATTATGAAGGTGGATTGCTGGAGTATGTAGAAATGTTAAATGAAAATAAGGATGCTCTACATGAAGCGATTTATGTTCAAGGAGAAATGGATGGAAAAGAAGTAGAAATTTCCATGCAGTACAATACAGGATATTCTAGTAATGTATTGAGTTATGCAAACAACATTAATACGCATGAAGGTGGGACACACGAATCTGGATTTAAGACTGCTCTTACGAGAATAATAAATTCGTATGGTAAAAAAAATAAACTTATAAAAGAAAAAGAATCATTAACAGGTGATGATGTTAGGGAAGGGTTAGTAGCTATTATTTCTATTAAACATCCTAATCCACAGTTTGAAGGGCAAACTAAGACTAAATTAGGAAATTCAGAAATGAGTACAATAACTAACAAACTTTTTTCTGAAGAGTTAGATAGATTTTTACTAGAAAATCCAAAAATAGCGAAAATTATTGTGGAAAAAGGTCTTCAAGCTTCCCGAGCTAGAATTGCAGCTAAAAAAGCTCGTGAATCTACACGTCGTAAAAATGCACTTGAATTTACTAACTTACCTGGTAAATTGGCAGATTGTTCTAGTAAAGATGCTTCAGAATGTGAATTGTTCCTAGTCGAAGGAGATTCTGCGGGAGGTAGTGCAAAACTTGGACGTAATAGTAAATTCCAAGCAATTTTACCACTTAAAGGGAAAATTTTAAACGTAGAGAAAGTTAGAATAGATAAGGTTTTATCAAATGATGAAGTTCGTTCATTGATTACGGCAGTAGGAATGGGAATTGGTGAAACGTTGAATATTGATAAATTACGTTATCATAAAATTGTAATTATGACTGATGCTGATGTTGATGGAAGTCATATTCGTACATTATTGCTAACATTCTTTTTTAGATACATGAGGGAATTAATAGATGCAGGATATGTTTATATAGCGAGACCACCTCTATATGGCTTAAAAGTAGGTAAAAAAGAATATTATTGTCATACGGATGAAGAATTACGCCAAAGTATAGAAGATCATGCCAGTGATAAAAAATATACAGTACAACGTTATAAAGGTCTTGGAGAAATGAATGCAGAAGAACTTTGGGATACAACAATGGATCCAGAACATCGCCTAATGTATAAAGTTAGTATAGATGATGCACAAAGGGCAGATGCAGCTTTTGATACATTAATGGGTGAAAAAGTAGAACCAAGACGTAAATTTATCGAAGAAAATGCATTGAATGTAATTAACTTGGATATTTAATTGAGAAAGGATAGAACATGGAAGATAATAGAAATAATATTACCCTAAGAAATATAACAACTGAAATCGAAAATTCTTTCTTAGATTATTCGATGAGTGTTATCGTATCTCGTGCATTACCTGATGTAAGAGACGGTTTGAAACCTGTTCACAGAAGAATACTTTACGCTTTTAATGATTTAGGATTAACTTATGACAAACCGTATAAAAAAAGTGCGTTTGTAGTTGGGGAAGTTATGGCGAAGTATCACCCACATGGGGATTCTGCAACATACGGAACTATAGTTCGTTTAGCTCAGGATTTTAACAGTAGATATCCTTTAGTTGATGGTCAAGGAAACTTTGGATCTATTGATGGTGATGGTGCAGCAGCAATGCGTTACACAGAAGCAAGAATGAGTAAAATTGCTTCAGAATTACTTCGTGATATTAACAAAGATACTGTTGATATGCAAGACAACTATGATGGTACCAAAAAAGAACCGACCGTATTACCAGCGAGAATACCTAATCTATTGGTTAATGGTAGTAGTGGAATTGCAGTAGGTATGGCAACTAATATCCCTCCGCATAATTTAGGAGAAGTAATTGATGGAGTTATAGCTTTATCTGATAATCCTGATATAACTATCGCGGAACTTATGACAAAAATTAAAGGACCAGATTTTCCAACTGGAGCACAATTACTTGGAAGAAGTGGAATAGTTAAAGCATATACGACTGGACGTGGTTCCATTATAATGCGTGGTAAAACTGAAATAGAGCAAATGAAAAATGGTAAAGAAAGAATCATTATTACTGAAATTCCTTACCAAGTAAATAAAGCTAAATTAGTAGAAAAAATTGCGGAATTAGCACGTGATAAAAAAATAGAAGGACTTACAGATTTACGTGATGAAAGTAATTTAAAAGGTATTAGAATAGTAATCGAATTACGTCGTGATGTAAATAGCAATGTAATTTTAAATAATCTTTATAAATTAACACCACTTCAAAGTTCATTTGGTGTTAATATGATTGCATTAGTTAATGGAGTACCAAAACTGCTTAATTTGAAAGAAGTTTTGTATCATTACTTAGAACACCAAAAAGAAGTAGTTATTAGAAGAACAAGGTTTGATCTTAACAAGGCAAAAGCACGTGCACATATTTTAGAAGGTTTAAGAATTGCATTAGATAATATTGATAGAATTATCAGCTTAATTCGTGGTTCTCAGACTACAGAAGAGGCTAAAACAGGTTTAATTGAGCAATTTTCACTTACAGATATTCAAGCACAAGCAATTCTAGACATGCGTCTTCAAAGATTAACAGGTTTAGAACGTGATAAAATTGAAGAAGAATATAATAAACTTATGGAACTTATTGCTGATTTAGAAGATATCTTAGCCAAACCAGAAAGAGTACGTGAAATTGTGAAAGAAGAGTTACTTGAAGTAAAAGAAAAATTTGGTGACAAACGTCGAAGCATCATAATTGAAGGTCAAGTAGATCAAATTGAAAATGAAGATTTAATTGAAAAAGAACAAATTATTATTACACTATCACATAATCAATATATTAAACGCCTAGCAGCAAGCACGTATAAATCTCAAGGTCGTGGTGGTCGCGGAGTCAATGGAATGACTACTAATGATGAAGATAATATAGCATATATGTTAAGTTGCTCAACTCATGATCATATATTATTCTTCACAGACAAAGGTAAAGTTTATACACTTAAAGGTTACGAAATTAATCAAATGAGCAGACAATCAAAAGGTATACCTATAATAAACCTTCTTGAAATTGAAAAAGAAGAAAAAGTAAATTCTATTATTGCTATTTCAGATCTTCAAGAAGAAGACACAAGTTTGATTTTCTCAACTAAATTTGGAATAATTAAAAAATCTAAGCTTGGTGATTATGCAAGTATTCTAAAAAAAGGAAAAATTGCACTTAAACTTGATGATGGGGACTCATTAATTGATGTTCAACGTATTACTGATGAGCAAGATATTATGATTGTTACAGCAAATGGTCAAGCGATTAGAATCAATGCTGAAAAAGTTCGTCAAATGGGCCGAGTAAGTAGAGGTGTTAAAGGTATTACATTAGCGCCAGATGATTACGTAGTCGGAATGGAAGTAGTGGATGAAACTAAGAAAATTTTAACAGTAACAGAAAACGGAATTGGAAAAATTTCTAAATCTACAGAATTTAATGTAATTAATCGTGGTGGTAAAGGTGTTAAAGTAGCAAAAATTACTAAAAAAACAGGTAAGATAGTTGCTGTAAAATCTATAACAGGAAATGAAGATTTGATGATTATGACAGATCAAGGAATAATTATCAGAATAGATATATCCACAATTAATACTTTAAGTAGAACTGCAACGGGAGTTAAAGTGATTAATTTGGTTGATGATCAAAAAGTAGCAACAGTAACATTAGCTGAAAAAGAAGAAAATTATGAAGAATAATATTGTATAAAATTTAAAAACCGGTAAGAATTGTGTTTGCAGTTTTACCGGTTTTTTGTACAATAATCATTTTTATAAAATATGAACATTTTATTTGAATTATTTTTAATAGTTTGTAAATTCGTAAAAAAATCAAAGAAATCTAAAAAATTAATTGTTTTATTTTGAAAAAAGCTTTATAATGGATTTAACAGTTTGAAAAAAATTTTTTCATATGTATGATTATTTATTAAAGATTGAATTTTTATATAGTTGTAAATTAAAATAATTAAAAATTTTGATAAGGAGTAACTTAATGCAAAATAAAAGATTAGAAAGTAATATAAATGAAAATATTGTGCATGAAGAAATACAATTATTGACAGACATGTTGCTTAAGGCTACAGAGAAAATGACTTCAAAAGAAACTTTTCGAAAAATAGTAGAATTGAAAAATTTAGCTGATAATAAAAAATATGATGAATTAAATGCTATTATAAAAAATCTATCACAGGATGAAATGGAAATTGTGGCAAATTTCTTTTCAACTTTGCCGCTTTTAATTAATATTTCTGAAGATGTAGATTTAGCATTCGAGGTTAATTATAAAAATAATTCGGGTGAGACTTATGTTGGTAAATTATCCGAATCAATAAAAAATATTAGAGATATAGATATTTTAGAAAATATTAATGTAGTCCCTGTTTTAACAGCACATCCTACACAAGTTCAAAGAAAAACCACATTAGATTTAACTGAAAAATTACATTTTTTATTAAGAAAGCATAGAGATGCGAAAAAGGGTTTGGTTAATGAAAAGAAATGGAAAAATAATCTTCAAAAACATATTGAAATCCTATTACAAAGCGATATTATACGAGAGAAAAAATTAAAAGTAGCTAATGAAATTACTAATGTTCTAGAGTATTATAATTTATCATTTTTAAAAGCTATTTCAAAATTAATGTCAGAATATAAATCATTATTAAAAGAATATAATATAGAATTAAAAAATGAAACACCTATAACCATGGGTATGTGGATAGGTGGCGATCGTGATGGGAATCCTTATGTTACTGCTGAGACATTAAAGCTTTCAGCAATGAAACAATGTGAATTAATAACAAATTACTATATAGAATGTTTAGATGATTTATATAGAACATTTTCAATGTCATCTCAACTAATAGGTGAGAGTGAAAAATTAAGAAATTTAGCAGATAAATCAAAAGATGTTTCAGAGTATAGAGAAAAAGAATTTTATAGGAAATCAATATTTTATATTAAAGAAAAATTAGAAAATACACAAAAATATTTATTGAGTGATAAGAAAGAAGAAGATATTTATTTATCATCAGAAGAGTTTTTAGACGATTTAAAAACTATAGAACAATCATTATTAAATAATAATGGAGAAATTTTGGTAAATGGTGAATTTGAAGAACTATTAAGCATTGTAAAAATTTTTGGTTTCTATCTTGCTAGTATTGATATGCGTCAAGATTCCAGTGTGCATGAAACGTGTGTGGCTGAATTGTTAAAAAGTGCTAATATAATAGATGATTATAGTTCCTTAAGTGAAGAAGAAAAATGCAGAGTCTTGTTAAAACAATTAAAAGATGATCCAAGACCGTTAAGTATAGGTGATGAAAATAAACAATCTGATGAATTAAAAAAAGAACTTGAAATTTTTAGAACAGCTAGGCTGTTGAAAGATAAGTTAGGTGATAATATTATTAAACAAAATATTATTTCTCATACAACTAGTATTTCAGATTTGTTGGAGCTTGCTATTATGCTAAAAGAAGTAGGCCTTGCAGGAAAAGATTACGCAAGACTTCAACTAGTACCATTGTTTGAAACTATTGAGGATTTAGAAAATTCTTATGATATAATGAATAATTATTTAAGTCTTGATATAGTGAGAGAGTGGGTAAGTGATAATAAAAACTATCAAGAGATTATGCTAGGGTATTCTGATAGTAACAAAGATGGAGGTTATTTATCTTCTGGTTGGGCACTATATAAGGCACAACAAGAGTTGTCATCATTAGGTGAAAAATACGGAATAAGAATTACATTTTTCCATGGAAGAGGAGGAACTGTTGAACGTGGTGGAGGACCAAGTTATGAAGCTATAGTGTCGCAACCACTTGGAAGTTTACAGGACAGAATTAGACTTACTGAACAAGGAGAAATAATTGCTGCAAAATATGGAAATAAAGATGCAGCTTATTATAATTTAGAGGCACTACTTTCAGCGGTTATTGAAAGAATGAATAAAGATAAGATTAATATTGATATAAGAGAATATGAAGAAATTCCAAAAATGATGGACGAAATTGTTGAAGATAGTTATAAAGCATATAGAAAGTTAGTTTTTGAAAATGAAGAATTTTATAATTATTTTTTTGAAGCTACACCTATAAAAGAAGTTTCTAGTCTTAATATAGGTTCACGCCCTGCTTCACGCAAAAAAATTACTGATATTGGGGGCCTTCGAGCAATTCCTTGGGTATTTTCGTGGTCACAAAGTAGAATAATGCTTCCAGGTTGGTATGGTGTTGGCACTGCATTTTCTAATTATATAAATAAAGATGAAAAGAATTTAGAAATACTGCAACAAATTTACAAAGGATGGGCATTTTTCAGATCATTATTATCAAACGTAGATATGGTTATGTCAAAATCAGACATGGAAATAGCCAAAGAGTATGCAAAACTTTGTAAAAATGAAAATACTCAAAAAGTCTATGAAGAAATCTGCAAAGAATGGAATTTAACTAAAGAAGTAGTATTAAAAATTTCAGGACATAGTGAATTTTTAGAAGATAATCCATATTTAACAAAAAGTTTAGATAACAGGTTACAATATTTTAATGCACTTAATTATTTACAAATTGAATTAATAAAAAGAGCAAGAGAAGGAGAATTATTAGAATCACAAGTCAATACTATTCACATTACAATTAATGGAATAGCTACAGGACTTAGAAATTCAGGATAAAAAAGTTTATTTTTAATTCTCATAATTAAAGTAGTTAGTATAAATTTAATTTTTTATACTAACTACTTTTCATGTTTTAGCTATGTTTAAATTTTATTTTATAGTTGATATAAGTTTCAACTATTATAATTAAGAAGATTAATTTTAAGGGAGGAGATTATTGCAAATAATAAAAAAGAAAGAATAATAAAATTAGTATCTCTATTGTTTGGTACAGTTGGATTAGCTGTTATAATAGGATATTGCTCTAATAAAACGAATATAATTCAAAGACAGTTATCTGGGAATAATAATATAGAAAAAGCATGGAATTTTTATCAAGTAGAAGGCTTTAGTGAGGAGTCAATAGCAGGAATACTTGGAAATTATATGAGAGAAAGCGGGATGGACCCAACTGTAGAAGAAAAGGGAAACAATATTGGGTATGGAATAGCCCAATGGAGTTTTACAAGAAGAACAGATTTAGAAAATTGGTCTAAACAAAATAATTTTTTAGTTTCAAGTTTAGAAGGACAGCTTAATTTTAGTATGCATGAGATGAAAAAAATGAAATTTGGAAAATATAACTTAGAAGAGTTTAAAAAAATAAAAGATGTAAAACTAGCTACTGAAATTTTTGAACAGCACTTTGAAAGAGCGGGTGTTGTAGCTATGAATGAAAGAATAAGTTATGCACAAGAAATTTATAAAAAATATTCCAAAAAAAGTAAATAATAAAAAGTAGGAAATCAGGATAGTAAAAAATGTTGATTTTCTACTTCTTTTTTATGAAAATAAATTAACACATAGATAAAAAATTATTAATATGGTAAAATGATTAATAGATAAGTTGAAAACTAAAAAATATTTACTATAAATTGAAAAGTTTTGAATAGTTTTTTAATAATGTAGATTAAATATTCATATGAAATTGTTAGAGGAATATTGATTAAGAGGTAATTATGACAAAAGAAAGAGCAGATATCCTTTGTGTAAGTCAAGGATTGTTTGAATCAAGAGAAAAAGCCAAAAGAGCCATTATGGCAGGCATAGTTTTTAATGATAATATTAGAATAGATAAAGCTGGTGAAAAAGTCGATAAGACAGCGACCCTTAGAATAAAAGGTAAACAGATGCCTTATGTGAGTCGAGGAGGGTTGAAATTAGAAAAAGCAATCACTGAACTAGGATTCAATGTGAAAGGTAAGGTTATGTTAGATATTGGATCTTCTACTGGAGGTTTTACAGATTGTGCTTTGCAAAATGGTGCGAAATTTGTATATGCACTAGACGTTGGAACTAATCAACTTGTTTGGAAACTTAGAAATGATGAAAGAGTAAAAGTTATGGAGCAAACTAATTTTCGTTATTCAGTTAAAGAAGATTTTAATACTTTTGATATAGATATTACTTCAATAGATGTTTCCTTCATTTCATTATCTTTAATTTTACCTAACCTTGCAACCATTATTAAAGATGGCGGAGAAGTTTGTGCCTTAGTTAAACCACAATTTGAAGCAGGTAAAGCTAAGGTAGGTAAAGGGGGAGTAGTTCGAGATAAAAATACACAACTTGAAGTTATAGAAAAAGTATTACTTTTGGCTAATAGTGTTGGTTTTAGTATGATTAATTTTTCTTATTCCCCGATAACTGGAGGTGAGGGGAATATAGAGTTTCTTATGATTCTAAAATATAGTAATAACATGAAGATAGCAAATAAAAATATTAATATTGAACATATAGTTAATAATGCACATAATCATTTTAAGTAAAGAGGTGGATAGATGTTAATACAGTTAAACATAAAACAATTTGGAATAATTGAAAAAGCTACGATAGAATTAAAAGATGGATTAACTGTTTTAAGTGGAGAAACTGGTGCAGGTAAATCTATGATTCTTGCTGCTATTTCACAACTTTCTGGACAAAGAACATCAACTTCATATATAAGATATGGAGAAGAAAAGGCAAGCGTGGAGGGTGTTTTTGACTTTCCAAAAAGTAAGGAAGTATTAAAAATTTTTGAAGATCTTGATTTGGAATTAGAAGATGAAACTATTATAATACGCCGTGATATATATAGTAGCGGAAAAAGTGTCTGTCGTATAAATGGAACAATAGTGAATTTATCTACGCTAAAGAAAGTGTCTGTGTATTTATTGGATGTCCATGAGCAACATGATAATCAAATATTGCTTGTAGAAAAAAATCATTTAAATTTAGTGGATACATTTAATAAAGAAAAAATCTCGCCAATCTACAGAGAGTACAAAAATAAGTATTATGAATATAAGTCAGCGATAGAAAAAATAGAAAATTTAAAAAAACAAGAGAGCGATGTGCTTCAAAAAATAGATTTTTTAAAATTTCAATATGAAGAACTAACAGAAATGAAATTAAAGAAAAATGAAGATGTTGAGTTAGAAAAAGATATTGACTATCTAGGAAATTATGAAAGAGTTAATACATTAGCATATGGTGTGGCTGATGATATTGACGGAGAATATGGAGTTTTATCAAAGTTATCGAAAATTCGTTCGAATCTTGGAGAATTAACTAAATATAATTCGAATTTTGAAGAGAAATATGATGAGATAACAAACCTTTATTATATTTTAGAAGATTTGAAGTATGAAGTATCTAGTTATACGGATGATATAGAATATGATGAAGAAAAATTAGATAGATTAATTTTTAGAATGGATAGAATAAGAAAACTTGAGAAAAAATATTCAAAACCACTAAATGAACTTATAAATTTCAGAGAAGAAATAAAAGAAAAACTTGAAGAATTAGAAAACTATGAGGAAAATTACGAAAATTATCTGTTGGAGAAAGATAAACTAGAAGAAGATTTAGAAGTACTAGCTCAAAAATTAACTGAAATACGAAAAAATACAGCGTTGAAATTGGAAAAATTGATTCAAGAAGAATTAAAATTCTTGTACATGGATAAAAGTACAATTAAAATTGATTTTAAAGACAAAGAATATTCACCTGATGGGAAAGACGAAGTTAAAATACTTATAAGTGCCAATCTTGGAGAGCCATTAAAATCATTATCAAAAGTAGCCTCAGGTGGAGAATTATCGAGAGTAATGTTAGCACTTAAGATAATTTTTTCAAGAAGTATAGAAGCAACATCAATTATTTTTGATGAGATTGATACAGGAGTTAGTGGAAGAGTATCTCAAAAAATGGCAGAAAAAATGTATCAGTTAGGAATTAATTCACAGGTTTTGTGTATATCACATCTTCCTCAGACTACTGCTTTAGCAGATACAAATCTTTTAATAAGTAAAGAAATTTATGATAAGCGAACACTAACTTTAATAAAGGAATTAGATGAAAAACAAAAAATTCAAGAAGTAGCAAGGATGATTTCAGGTGATTCTAAGACAAAATTATCGGAAGAACATGCTGTAGAAATGCTGAAATTAGCAGCAACGACGAGAGAAGAAATAAAAAATAAGAAATTACAAGTTGGAAATTAATAACTATAATATTAAGAATATATATATAAATTTTATTATTAAAATTAGAATTTATTAAAGGAGGCCCATGATAATAGAAGGAAAAATTTTAAAAGCATTAAGTGGTTTTTACTATGTACAAAATGGTGAAGAACTTATAACCTGTCGTGCTAGAGGGAATTTTAGGAACGATAATATAACACCATTGGTAGGAGATAATGTTAAGGTTCAACTTAGTGATGATAATACAGGTTATATAGTTGAAATTTTTGATAGAGAAAATGAGTTACTTAGACCTAGAGTGTCTAATATTAATTATAGTATTATAGTAGCATCAGTAAAAGATCCAGACTTCTCAACAAAGTTATTAAATAAAATTATTTGTTTAAATGAAAATAGTAATGTTGATATTATAATTATTTTTACAAAATTGGATTTATTAACTACAGATGAGAAGAAAAATATATGTGATATAATGGATTATTATAGAGAAGTTGGATATAAAGTTTTTGATAATTCTAAGAACGATATAGAAAAACTAAAGAAAATATTATCTAAAAAATACATTGCAATATCTGGTCAATCTGGTGCAGGGAAATCATCATTTATAAATAAATTGTCTGTAGGCTTAGATATAGAAACTGGCGAAATATCAAAACACTTAGGTCGTGGAAGACATACAACAAGACACACAGAGTTTTATAAAATAGAAGATTTTTATGTAGCGGATACCCCTGGATTTTCTTCACTAGATATTACTTTTGTAGAAAAAGAAGATTTGCAATATTTATTTAGAGAATTTATAGAGTACGATTGTAAATTTAAGCCATGTAATCATATTGAGGAAATGAGATGTGGTGTAAAGGATGCCGTAGAAGGTGGAGAAATACTTCAAAGTAGATATGAAGATTATAAGTCCTTTTTTAAAGAAAAAGAAAATCAAAAGAAAAAATATTAAAAAAAGATTAGGAGATAAAAAAAATGAAAAGAATTTTACCATCAATTTTATCAGCAGATTTTGGAAATTTGGAAAGAGATATAAAAGAATTAGAAAATATAGGGATAGATATGTTTCATATCGATGTAATGGATGGAAATTTTGTACCAAATATTTCATTTGGTTTTCCTATTATCGAATCAATTAGAAATAAAACAACTAAAATATTCGACTGTCACCTAATGATTGCAAATCCAGAAAATTATGTGGAGAAATTTTGTAAGTGTGGTTGTGATATGGTATCATTTCATATAGAAGCGACTAATCATGCTGATAGAGTTATCCAAATTATAAAAGCGGCCGGGAAAAAAGCAGGGGTGGTTTTAAATCCACAAACTTCTTTAGAACAAATAAAGTATTTACTTCCTAAAGTGGACTATGTATTAATTATGACAGTAAATCCAGGATTTGGAGGGCAAAAATTTATATCTGAAATGCTAGAGAAAATTGAAGAATTAGATGTTATAAGAAAAGAAAAAAAATACAATTATTTGATAGAAGTTGATGGTGGAATAAATGTAGAGACTTCAAAGTTATGTCGTGACAGAGGTGCTGATCTTTTAGTTTGCGGATCTTTCTTATTTGGTGCAAGTGATAAGAAAGAGACATTACATGAGTTGTTAAAATAATGAAAAATATTTATGAAGTAAGTGTAATGTTAGGTGGGAGTTTCCCGAAAAAAATTCCAAAAGGAAAACTATGGTGTGGAGTTGATAAAGGAGCATTATATCTAATAGAAAATAACATAAATCCAATTTTAAGTTGTGGGGATTTTGATTCTGTAGAAGAAAAAGAAAAGATACAAATAAAAAATAATTCACAATATTTTTTTGAAAAGCATAGTCAATATTTAACGGATACAGATTTTTCACTAAGGTGTATCATTAAATTATTTCCAAGCGTGAAGGAGATAAATATATATGGTGCAACTGGGAATAGATTAGATCATTTTTTTGGAAATATATTATTATTGAATAATAACCAATACAGAAATATTGTGTTAAAAATTATTGATGATAACAATATAATAACTTTGGCTCAAAAAGGAAAAAATATATTCATACCTAAAAATGATTTTAAATATTTTTCCATAGTACCAATTTACGAAAATACGGTTATAACAATTAAAAATGCAAAATATGAAGCTGAGGATTTGAAATTAACATCACATAGACCGAATGCAACGAGCAATGAATTTACTGATAATAAAAATATAGAAATAAATACTAACAAAAATATTTTAGTAATATATTCAAGAGATTAGAGGAGAGAATTATGACTGAGATAATTCAATTTATAATAATAGCTGTTTTTGCTGGTTTTCTAGGTTCATTGGTAGGATTAGGTGGAGGTATTATTATAACACCAGCATTAACAATTTTATTTGGTATAGATATAAAATACGCTATTGGGGCGAGTATAGTAGCGGTAATTGCAACAAGTAGTGGTTCTGCAATAGCTTTTGTAAAAGATCATGTGAGCAATATGCGAGTTGGTATGCTTTTAGAAATATTTACGACAGCAGGAGGTGTGGTAGGTGCACTTATGGCTGGTGTATTTTCTTCTAAATTACTATATGTATTTTTCTCATTAATTTTACTTAATTCATTTTATGGAATGTTGAAAAAAACGGGTTTAATAACGAAAAAAAGAGTAGTAGAAATAGTAGAAAATGATAAGTATGCTGATATGTACAGATTAAATTCCACGTATTATGATAAAGCAACTGGAGAAAATATTTCTTACAATGTGACTAATGTTCCACAAGGCTCGTTAGTTATGTTTGGGGCAGGTTTTGCAAGTGGCTTATTGGGAATAGGAAGTGGTGCTTTTAAAGTTATAGCTTTAGATAATTACATGAAGCTACCAATAAAGGTCAGTACAGCAACTAGCAATTTTATGATGGGTGTTACCGCAACTGCTAGTGCGTTAATATATTTTTTTAATGGAACAATCAATCCAACAATTGCAGCACCAATAGCTATTGGAACTTTAATAGGATCACGTACTGGAGCAAAAGTAATGCAACACTTAGATGCAAAGTATATTCGATATATATTTTTACCAATATTGCTATTCACGGTTGTAAATATGTTTTTAAAAGGATTGGGGGTTCTTTAGTATGAAAGCAAAAAAAGATATTACAATAATAATCTCTAATATTTTAAAATATGGAGTTTATACGAGTTCATTCTTTATTTTTGTAGGAATATTTTTATCATTTGTAATAGATTCAGGAGAAACAATTGTTTTTGAAAATTATACGTTTTTTAGTATGTTAAGCGGGTTAATGAAATTTGATTACTATGCATATTTAATGTTTGGAATTTTTATATTAATACTCACCCCCATTTTAAGAATTGTTGGATTATTGATGGTATATATGAAAGAAAAAGATTATAAATTCGTTCAAATATGTATTATAGTTTTAATTATTTTATCAGTAAGTCTGTTTTTAGGAGTAACACATAATTAATATTAATACATGGAATCTTAGTATACTTTAATTAAGTTAAAACTTTTTTTAAGTGAGTATTCATTAAAATATGGCGAAATTGTGAATAAAAAATGTTGAAATATAGGAAACTTCTTGTATTTTAACATTTTTATTTTGTTATAAGGAGAATATATTATACAATAAAGAATGTAATATTTACTTAAAATATAATTTAAATTATTAAAGGAGGTATATCTATGTTAGATCCATTAATACTTGCAAGGATACAATTCGCTGCAACAACAGTATTCCACTTCTTCTTTGTTCCAATAACAATAGGAATGGTATTTCTTATTGCGATATTTGAAAGTATTTATGTTAAAACTGGAGATGAACATTACAAAAGAATTACAAAATTCTTTGGTCATTTGTTCTTAATTAATTTTGCAGTAGGTGTCGTTACTGGGATTTTACAAGAGTTCCAATTTGGGATGAACTGGTCAGAATATTCATCATTTGTAGGAGATGTTTTTGGGCCATCATTAGCGATAGAAGCATTACTTGCATTTTATCTTGAATCTACATTTATAGGTATCTGGATTTTCTCATGGGAGAAAATTAACAAAAAATTACATGCAATGTGTATATGGCTAGTTAGTATAGGGACAATAGCATCTGCATTTTGGATTTTGTCTGCTAACTCATTTATGCAACATCCTGTGGGTGTAAAATATGTAGAAAATAATGTTATAGGTAAAAAAGCTGAAATGATAGATTTCTTTGCTATTATTAAAAATCCATATCTATGGCATCAATTTCCGCATGTGCTTGCTACCGCATTAACAGTTGGAGCATTTACTATTTCTGGTATAGCTGCATGGAAAATTCTTAGAAAACATGAAGTTGCTATGTTCAGAAAAGCCTTTAAAGTTTCTATAGTAGCGGCCTTAATTGGATCGTTAGGTTTGTTAGCAACTGGACACTCTCAAGCACAATATATGGTAAGAGAATATCCTATGAAAATAGCTGCGGCAGAAGCTTTATATGAAGATACAGGAAATTCAGCAGCATTTTCTATTTTGGCAAAAATAGATCAAAAACAACAAAAAGCAGATCATTATTTAGAAATACCAGGTATGCTTAGCTTTTTATCATATAATAAATTTGAGGGAAGTCTAAAAGGAATGAAGACTCTTCAAAAAGAAATGGATGAAAAATATTATCCAATAGTAGGGAAACATTTAGATTATACACCAAGTGTTCCAGTTATTTATTATACATTTAGAACAATGGGAGCAGCTGGTGGTTTGTTAACACTTGTTGCTTTAATCGGTACAATATTTGCGTTTAGAAAAAAAGAAGTTGAGAAGAAATGGTTCCTTAGAATTATGCCGTGGATGCTTCTTGTTGCAGAAATTGCTGCAGCATGTGGTTGGATAATGGCGGAAATGGGACGTCAGCCATTTATTATTTTTGGAGTTATGCCAACTGAAGCAGGGGTTTCACCTAATTCAGCAGGTTCAGTATTATTCTCATTAATTGTATTTTGTTTATTGTATACTATTTTAGGTTTTGCACAATTAATTGCATTTAGATATATGATGAAGAAAAAAGAAACAACTGTAAAGGAGGTAGCATAGTATGGATTGGTCAGTAGCTTTGCCAAATATATGGTTTTTACTAATTACAGTTTTGTTTACAGGATTTTTCGTTTTGGAAGGTTATGACTATGGCGTTGGAGTATTGGCTCAAGTATTAGGAAAAACTGATGAAGATAAGAGACTTTACTTTAATACTATTGGTCCTTTTTGGGATGCTAATGAGGTATGGTTATTAACTGGTGGGGGAGCAATGTTTGCAGCATTTCCTATTTGGTATGGGAAATTATTTAGTGGATATTATATTGCATTTGTACTAATGTTAGTAGCTTTGATTTTACGAGGCGTTTCATTTGAATTTAGAGGCAAATTAGGCAATAATAGAAAATGGATAAAATCATTTGATATAGCGATGTTTATTGGTAGCTTACTACCTCCAATTTTATGGGGAGTAGCTGTTGCGAATTTCATGACAGGTTCTAATCTCGATGATAAAAAGAATTTAGTTGATGGATTTTTAGGTTTACTATCTCCGTTTACAATTCTTGGAGGAGTAATGATGTTGCTTTTAATGCTTGTACATGGTGCACAATTTTTAGCCTTAAAAACTACTGGAGAATTAAGAAATGCAGCAAGAGCAACATCAGCATTATTATTCCCTATCGCAGCAGTGGTAACATTAATTTTTGCAGTATGGGCATTGTTTAAAACGGATATTTTCACAACAAATTACTATGTAGGATTAATTCTTGCGATAATAGCAGTAATATTATTTGTATTGTCATTTGTTTTGAACTATAAAGGAAAAGACTTATCAGCATTTTTAAGTACTTCTGGAACACTTGCTTTCCTTACACTTAGTGTTTTTTCAGGAATGTTTCCAAGGGCTATCATAAACAGTAATGATGTATCCAAATCACTATTTATATATGATGCTGCGAGCGGAATTTACACGTTAAGACTTATGACGATAATTGCATTATTCTTATTGCCATTTGTTTTAGGTTACCAAGTTTGGTCATATTCAATTTTTAGAAAAAGACTAACAAAAGAAGATAAATTGGAGTACTAGTTAATGAAAAAAAAGGAAGAAAAATTAAAACTTCCTGTGAAAAAAAGTTTAACATTGACTTTGTTACTATTATCAATATTAGAGGCAGCTTGTATAATTATACAAGCTGCCTTTTTAGGAAAAGCAATAGTAGGCTTGTTCGATAAAAATTTTGATAATGTAGCAAGAGATAGTTTTCTTTTTTTAACAGGATACATATTTAGAATAGTATTTTTACATTTACAGCAATACTTTACAGAGAAAAATGCCATTGAGTTTGAGAAAAATTTGAGAAAAAAATTACTCTATAGCTATTTTAATTTAGGTCCAGATTTTACTGCCAAAGAAGGTTCAGGAAAATTAGTTACTTTGTCAATAGATGGAATAGGGAAAGTTAAACAATATTTTGAACTAAATGTTTCAAAAAAAATTCGTGGGGCAGTTATACCTGTCTTGGTTGTTATTTTTATTTTTTATACAGATTATGTATCCGCACTTGTTATAATATCAGTGATACCTGTAATTGTAGCTTTTATGATTTTATTGGGAATAAACGCACGGGATATGGCTAACAAACAATATAAAAAATATCGTGCATTATCAAATAATTTTATTGATACTGTGCGCGGGGTAGAAACCTTGAAATTTTTAGGAATAAGTAGAAATTATTTGCCTATTATGGAGAAAAAAAACTCTGAATATAGAAGAAGTACAATGAAAACTTTAACTTTTGCATTTTTAAATAGTTTTGCGTTAGATTTTTTAACTACTATAGCTATTGCTTTATTAGCGGTAAGATTGGGAATACTTCTTCTTGATGGTAGTACAATTTTACTACCATCACTAACGGTATTGTTAATTGCTCCAGAATTTTTCTTACCAATGAAACAAGCTGCAACAGACTATCATGCTACTTTAGATGGACAGATAGCTTATGAAGATATTAATCGTATGATTGTACAGAATAACAACAAAGTGAATAAAAATAAAAAATTGGGTAATGTAGAAAAAATTACATTAGAAAATATTACTTTATCGAAGGATGATAAAGTAATTCTGAAAAATATAAACATAGATGTTCACAAAGGTGATAGGATATGTTTGGTTGGGTTAAGTGGTAGTGGAAAAACTTCCCTTATTTCTATACTTTCTGGATTTAATGAGCAAAGTTCTGGAAAGGTGTTTATCAATAATGAAGAAACATTTTTAAAAAACAGTAATTGGATGTCTAAAATTTCTTATATTTCACAATTCCCATATATTTTCCCCGATACAGTAAGAAATAATATTTTATTTTATGTTGATGATGAAGTTAGTGAAGAAAGATTAGCAGAAATTTGTAAAATAGTTGGATTAGATACGTTTATAGAAAACTTACCAAATAAATACGACACTTTGATAGGAGAAGTAGGTGTAGAACTTAGTGGAGGTCAAGCACAACGTATTGCTATAGCTCGTGCTTTGGTAAGTAATAGAGAAATTATTATTTTGGATGAACCTACTAGTCATTTAGATATTGAGACAGAATTTGAAATTAAAGAAAAATTGTTAGAGTTATTTGATAAACGTACAGTTATTATAGCAACACATAGATTACATTGGTTAAACAATATGGATTATGTTGTTAATTTATCGGTAGGAAATCTTGTTGATTTTGAAAAAATTTCAGAATTTAAAAAATCTGGTAAGTACGGAAAATTAAAATCTAATTTAGTGGGAGGTGGCTACGGTGAAAACTAATTCTATAGTGCGAAGTGAAATTAAAAAAAATAAAAAAATGATGAGTACCGTGGTCATATTAGGAATTTTATCAACAGTTAGTGGTGCGGCACTAATGTATGTTTCCGGATTTTTAATAAGTAAATCATCTTTGCGTGTAGGTAATATCCTTATGCTTCAAGTTCCTACAGTTCTTACACGTACTTTCTCGTTATCACAATCAACTTTTGCATATTTACAAAGATTGACGAGTCATAATTTGGTTTTAGGTATTATTGAAAAAATGCGTAGTAGAGTTTATAAAATTTTAGAACCTAAAGCGTTAAAATTAAAAAAAGAATATAAGTCAGGTGATCTACTGGGACTGATTGCTGAAGATATTGAGCATTTACAAAATATTTATTTAAAAACTATTTTTCCAAGTATAGTATCATTGATTTTATATGTTATTTTTGTGACTTTAATGTTTGGTTATGATTCAAGTTATGCGATGCTTGCGACGCTGTTTGGTCTATTTATAATTTTTATAGTACCATTTGTTTCTCTAATATTCACACGTAAAAATTTTCAAATTATGAAAAATGCTAAATATGATCTTTACAAAAATTTTACCAGTGCAATTTTTGGTATTAGCGACTGGATATCTTCTAATAAAGTTGAAAATTTTATGACGGATTACCAAGGAAAAGAAGAGAAACTTTTAAAGAGAGAATCAAGAATTAAAATATTTGTTCATTTTAGAGAAAATTTAGTTAATGCCTTAGCTGGTTTTACAGTATTCTATATAATATATAGTTGTTGGAACATGACATTAAATGACAGCATTGAAAATGTTTATATTGCATCTTTTTGTATGATGGCACTTTCTGTAATGAGTGTATCAGTAATGACCAGCGAAGCAGTAGCACATATACCAGGATACGAAGTTTCTATTCAAAGGATAAAAGACTTTTATGCTAGTGAAAAAGAAGAAAATTTTGTTGAAATACAAAGTATGAATAAAGCTGATAACATAATTGATGTAGAAGATGTTTCTTTTGAATATGAAAAAGGTAAAAAAATACTTGATAATATTTCCTTTTCTATAAAAAAAGGAGAAAAAGTAGCAATACTTGGTAGAAGTGGTGTAGGGAAGTCTACATTGATAAAGTTATTAACAGGTACCCACACTAACTATAGTGGAAATATTTCAGTGTTAAACAAAGTACCAAATGAGAAAATGTTAGGTACTAGCATTTCTCTTTTAAATCAGAAACCATATTTGTTTGATATGACTATTAAAGAGAATCTGAAATTATCTCTTCTTGATAAGGAGAGTTTAAATCTTGGCGAGGAAGAAATAGATAGAAGAATTAAAGATAGTTTAAAAAATTCACAATTAACAAATCTTATATCAACTTTACCAGATGGTATCAATACAAATATATTTGAAACTGGAAGTAGATTTTCAGGTGGAGAGAGACAAAGAATTGCATTTGCTAGAACAATTATTCAAAATAATGAACTGCTTTTACTTGATGAGCCAACAGTGGGTCTTGATCCTAAAACGGAGCATGAATTGTTAAAAACAATTTTTGAAACAAGCAAAAATAAGACAATAGTTTGGATAACACATCATTTAAATTCGATAAAATATATGGATAGAATTATTTTTATTAAGGATGGTAAGATAGAGATGGATGGAAGTCATGAAGAACTTTATAAAAATAATAAAAAATATAAAATGTTATATGATATGGATAATGTAAAATAAAAATTTTTAAACAACGGAGAAGTTTTTTCCGTTGTTTTTTATAAGTGAATAGATAGGAAACTAATACGATACGTTTTTTTATAAAAATAATTTATTTTGTACTCAGAGTTTGATTATTTTTAATAAATGAAATTCTTCTAACTAGGGCTATTTAATATAATAATTACAAAACATTTTATCAAATGATAAAATTAGTTATTTCTATTTTGAACAAATTTTATGTTATAATTATGTAGTCGGTAATTTTTTAATTTAGAAGTGATAAAAATTTTAGATAGGTAATAAATTAAGATTTTGAGGTGAAAGATGCAAAAGAAAAATAAAATAGTAATACAAGGAGCAAGGGAAAATAATTTAAAAAATATAAATCTGGAAATACCAAGAGATAAATTTGTTGTTATTACAGGACTTAGTGGAAGTGGGAAAAGTTCATTAGCATTTGATACAATTTATGCAGAGGGACAACGTCGATATGTGGAAAGTTTGAGTGCTTACGCTAGACAATTTTTAGGAAATATAGAAAAACCAGATGTTGACTTAATAGAAGGATTATCACCTGCAATTTCTATCAACCAAAAAACAACATCGAAAAACCCACGTTCAACAGTGGCAACTGTTACGGAAATATATGATTATTTGCGTCTTTTATATGCTAGAATTGGAGAAATTTATTGTCCGAATCATCATATAAAAATAGAAAGTAGCTCTATAAGTCAAATAGTAGATTCTATAATGGCAATGCCAGAACGTAGTCGTATACAAATTATTTCACCAATAGTTAAGGATAAAAAAGGAACTCATAAAAAACTAATAGAAAAGCTGTCAAAAGATGGTTATATTCGTTATAAAGTAGATGGCGAAAATTATGAAATTGATGAAATACCAGAATTAGACAAAAATAAAAAACATACTATTAGCGTTATTATAGATAGAATAGTAATCAAGGAAGGAATAGAAACAAGATTAGCGGATTCACTAGAGACTTCTTTGAATCTCTCAAATAATGATTTAGTAGAGATAGAAGATATTAAAGAAGATAAAATTTATTTATATTCAACAAAACATAGCTGTAAACATTGTGATTTTACCTTAGGTGATTTGGAACCAAGAATATTTTCGTTTAATAATCCACAAGGTGCATGTTCTGCATGTGATGGATTAGGTATGCATGAAACTGTCGATGTAAATAAAATCATTCAAAAAGATCTATCAATAGAAGATGGAGCTGTAGTCGTGTATAATACAGCAACATCAACATATTATCCAAGTTTAATAAAATCAGTTTGTGAGCATTTTAAGATAGATATGACTATTCCATTTAAAAAACTATCAAAAGAGGAACAAAATATTATTCTTTATGGAAATAATCAAGAAGAAGTTACTCACTCGTACATAAATGATGAAGGGGTAAGACGTTCTCGTATAATTTATTTTGAAGGCGTATGTGGTAATGTTTTACGAAGATATCAAAATGGAATGACAAAAGCAACGAGGGAGGCAATGGCGAAATATATAAAAGAGGATGAATGTTCAAGTTGTCACGGGCAAAGATTGAAACCGGAGATTCTTTCTGTGTATGTAGCTGAAAAAAATATTGCTGAAATTTGTGAGATGTCAATAAAAGATAGTTATACTTTTTTTAACAATATACAATTAAGTGAAAAAGATTATACGATTGCAAAATTAGTATTACGTGAAATAAAATCAAGATTACAATTCTTGAATGATGTTGGTTTAGATTATCTAACATTAAATCGTGCTTCGGGTACATTATCTGGTGGTGAAGCACAAAGAATAAGACTAGCAACACAAATAGGTTCAAAGTTAATGGGGGTTACATATATACTTGACGAACCTTCAATAGGTTTGCATCAAAGAGATAATGAAAAATTAATAAATACAATGTTGTCAATGAGAGATTTAGGCAATACTGTCTTAGTAGTCGAGCATGATGAAGACACAATGTTAGCTTGTGACTATATAGTTGATATTGGACCGAAAGCAGGAGAACATGGGGGAGAAGTTGTTGCTGTAGGAACTCCTAAAGAAATTATGAAGAGTAAGAATTCTATAACCGGAGCGTACTTATCTGGAAAGATGAAAATAGAAATTCCTAAAGTGCGTCGCAAAGGTAATGGGGAGTTTATTGAAATAAAAAAAGCGAGAAAAAATAACTTAAAAGATGTTTCAGTAAAATTTCCTTTAGGAAAATTTATAGGAGTAACAGGGGTATCTGGAAGTGGGAAATCAACACTTGTTAATGAAATTTTGTTTAATTCAGTAAAAAATATCTTGAATAAAGAAGAAATAAATAGCGAAGTTGTGAAATCTGTAACTGGAGTTTTAGAAAATATTGATAAAATTATTGATATTGATCAAAGTCCAATTGGAAGAACTCCACGAAGTAATCCAGCAACATATACAGGGGTATTTGATGATATACGAGATCTTTATGCAAATACTAATGAAGCGAAATTACGAGGTTATAAAAAAGGTAGATTTAGTTTTAATGTAAAAGGTGGAAGATGTGAATCATGTACAGGGGATGGAATTTTAAAAATTGAAATGCACTTTTTACCTGATGTATATGTTCCGTGCGAAGTTTGTAAAGGAAAAAGATATAATAGGGAAACGCTTGAGGTGAAATATAAAGGAAAAAGTATAAGCGATGTTCTTGATATGACAATAAAAGAGGCTTATGAATTTTTTGAAAATATTCCAAAAATAAAAAATAAACTAGAGACACTTGTAAATGTTGGATTAGATTATATTCGTTTGGGACAAAGTGCAACTACACTATCAGGAGGAGAAGCACAGAGAGTAAAACTGGCAAGTGAATTGTATAAAAAATCAACAGGTAAAACTCTTTACATCCTAGATGAACCTACAACTGGATTGCATATAGATGATATTAGTAGATTAATTAAAATTATTGATAAATTGGTAGATGGTGGAAATACTGTAGTTGTGATTGAACACAATTTAGATGTTATCAAATGTTGTGATCATTTAATTGATTTAGGACCAGAAGGTGGTGTTGGAGGAGGAACAATTTTGGCTGAATGTACTCCAGAAAAATTAATTGAAAATAAAAAAAGTTATACAGGAAAATTCCTGAAAAAACTTTTGTAAAGAATAAAATTATACTAAAAAATTAATTTGAAAATCATAAATATTAAAAATATATTTTTTTAATGAAAATGTTTATGGAAAAAACCTATATTGCTAAGAATTTCTAGTGTGAATTAAAGAAAAATAATAAAAAATTGTAGAAATTTTAATGTTGTCTAAAGAAGATTCTTGTGGTAAAATATAAATATATAACTAGAGTATTTGTATGACTCATCATACATTCGGGCCTAACACTTTTTAAAAGGGAATGAAAATCACTTATTAGTATAAAATGCTTCTTTATAAGGAGACTTTAGAACATAATGCTATCGTACCCACCTGATTATATCAGGACCAATTCAGATGAGAATCTACGGTACTTTGGTTTTTCATCAAGACTGGGTTCAAAATTGTCTCCAGTCTTTTTTATTAGGCAAATAATCCAATTTTAATCAATAAAAATATTAGAAAACTTTCTATAAGTTTTAGAGAAAAATATAATTGAAATTTAAATTTTTAAGAATATTAATTAAATGTTTTTTAATGAATATATTTTTCATATTTATACTTAGCAATATGTTATAAAAGTTATTTAATGGAGTAAGAAATGTTACATCAATTTTCAAGAAATGAATTAATAATAGGTACAGAAGGATTAGAATTACTAAGGAGTAAACGTGTA
This sequence comes from Gemella cuniculi DSM 15828, assembly GCF_000425665.1. Taxonomy (GTDB): domain Bacteria; phylum Bacillota; class Bacilli; order Staphylococcales; family Gemellaceae; genus Gemella; species Gemella cuniculi. Next base: position 32,622 of record NZ_AUDW01000006.1, on the reverse strand, counting down.
GGAATTCTAGGTATAGGAGGGGTAGGTTCTTTCGCAGCAGAGTCTTTAGCTAGATCAGGGGTAGGTTCATTAGTGATAATGGATAAGGATGATATAGATATAACAAATATTAACAGGCAACTACATGCTACAACAAAAACAGTAGGAAAAAGCAAAGTAGAAGAGATGAAAAAACGTATCTTAGACATTAATCCTAGTTGCGAAGTAATAGCTATTCAAGATTTTTACACAGAAGAAACTTATAAAAAATTTTATGAGAAGAAACTAGATTTTGTTATCGATGCTTGTGATACTATAAGCTATAAGCTACACTTAATTAAATATTGCTTGACAAATAATATAAAATTTATTAGTGTGATGGGTTCTGCTAACAAGTTAGATCCAACAAAATTTAAGATTGAAGATATAAGGAAAACTGCCGTTTGTCCGTTGGCAAAAGTCATAAGGAATAAAATAAAAAAAGAAAAAATTAAAGGGAAAATTCCTGTTGTATATTCAACAGAAAGTCCAACAATAGCAAATAAAGAATATATAGAAAAAATAGGTAAACAAGATTCAGAAATAAGGAAAGTTAAACTTCCACCAGCTTCAAATGCATTTTGTCCATCAACAGCAGGGTTGATAGCAGCAAATTTTGTTTATATTAATTTGTTAGAAAATATAAAAATATTAACTGTAGAAAAACCTAATTAAAATGAAAAAACAACGCTTTCATAAGCGTTGTTTTTATTTAGATAAAGGTTGACATATCTAGCTTGTTAAGAGTTTTTCTGTAAAAATTGTATGAAATTGCAAAAAAAATAATTTTCATTATCATAAAAAAAACCTTAAAAATTTATAATTTAATTTGATTTTTCAGAAAAAACAATGTATAATGTATTATAGATAAGAAAGGAGGATTACTTTGAAGAATAAAGGAACATTACTGGCACAAAACTTAAAAAAACTTCGAAAAATGAACAATTACTCTATGTCTACAGTTGCTAATAAATTAGAGTTATCATCTCATGGTGTATATGCTAATTGGGAATACGGAAGAAACGAACCTAATGTTGCAACTTTAGTATCTATTGCAAAACTTTATAATGTCTCAATAGATGAATTAGTTGGATATAAAATTAATAAAGGGGAAAGTTCAGAGTTAGCAGATACTCACTTTGAAGTAATTGATATGATTAAGGCTTTAGATAGCGAAGATTGTAAACTAGTAGAAGAGGTTTTGAGAAGATTTAGGGGATATTCTTTTTCTAGGCACTTGAATCTATAATAAAATTCAAATTACTTAGGCTATATCAGTTATATGTAGTATGTTAAATTAATAGTTAAAATATAGGCTAGGTATCTATGTATATACTTAGTCTATATTTATTTTACTTTTTCTTTTATAGGAAAGGGTGATAGTTATTGATGTAAAAGATATGATGAAAAAGATTATTGATTATTCTATAAAAAGTAAAGCCAGCGATATTCATATATACCCACATATATCGGGTAAGTCCTTTATAAAACTCAGAGTAAATGGAAATCTGAGTAAATATGAAGAATTTTCTAATAGGGAGTTAGAATCCATAATCTCATTACTGAAATTTAATGCAAATATAGATATTTCTAGGAATAAAGAACCGCAAAGTGGAAAATTTATTTATAGATTAGAAGATAGAGATTACTATTTGCGTGTTTCTACATTACCGTTAAGTGAATTAACAGAAGGATGTGTAGTGAGAATATTTATAAATGAAATAGAAGATGTTGAGTATAGTGTTTTTCCAGAAGATAGTGATTTTATTGATAACTTAGCAAAAAAATCATATGGATTGGTTCTTTTTTCCGGTCCAACGGGAAGTGGAAAGTCAACATCTATGTACAAATTAGCTAGTAAGTTAGCTAACGCTGAAAAGCAAGTAATTACAATAGAAGATCCAGTAGAGAAAAATATAGAAAATTTAATACAAATGCAAGTTAATTCTAAGGCAGGAATCAACTATGATAACGCTTTGAAGTCAATTTTACGTTGTGATCCAGATGCTATTGTGATAGGAGAAATAAGAGATTTTAAAACAGCGGCTCAAGTTGTAACTTCATCGTTTTCTGGTCATTTAGTGTTAAGCACAATACATGCAGAAGATTCAATTGGTGTCATTAATCGATTAAAGGATTTAGGACTAACATCAGAAGATATAAAGCAGACTGTAATTTGTATAATTTCGCAGAGATTAGTAAATTTAACTAATGGAAAAAGGGGATTAGTTACAGAAATATTAAAAAAAGATGATATTTATGGTTATATAGATAATAATAAAGTAAATGAAAAATGTTTAAAATATAAATTCGATTTAGCAGAAAGTAGGCTTTTAATAACTTCTTATGAAAAAGAAAAATGGGGATATTAGAAAACTATTAGATGAGGAAAATAAAATTTATTTTATTAGACGTTTATATGAACTTATTAATCATGGATATATGTTAGAAGACTCTTTAGAATTTCTTCTAATTCAATATAATGTAGCATCTGTTGATATTGAAAATATAAAATTAGAACTCTCCAATGGGAAAAAACTATCTGATATATTGAAATATCTTGGATATTCGCAGTTGATAGTTAGTAAAATGAAATTTGCAGAAAACTATGGACAAATAGAAGATATGTTATTAGAAATTGAAACGTATCTAAGAATAAAGAATTTGCAAAAAGAAAAAGTAATAAAAACATTAAGATATCCGATATTTTTAACAATAACCTTAATAACACTAATTATGGTGTTTAATGCGCTAGTAATTCCTCAATTCGAAAATATTTATACATCGTCTAATATAAAAATGGATTTTCAGACGATTATTCTTATAAAATCATTGTATTGTATTCCAAAAATTATATCTATTATTTTTACGATATTCCTTTTATTTATGATTTATATTTTATTTATGATGAAATATAAGCAAAAATTATTTTTAAATTCATTGATATATATCCCTAAAATTCGGGTATATGCAAAGTTATATTTTTCATATATATTTTCTTTAGAGCTAAGTCTATTTTTAATGAGTGGTTTTTCATTAAAGACAGCATTAGAGGTAATGATAGAAGAAGAATACGATTATTATTTAACCTTTTTTTCAAAAGAAATTTTAAAAGATTTGAATGAAGGTGTTAACTTTGAAGAATCAGTATCAAAAATTAAATTTTTTGACGATACAATAGGAAAATTTATTGTTCATGGAAAAAATAATGGATTAATAGATAAGGAATTGAAGTTGTTTAGTGAGTTAATGTTAGATACATTTTTGACATCACTTGATAGAAGTTTAAGGAAAATTCAACCGATACTATTTGCTATATTAGCAATAGTTATTGTTGGGCTATATATGGTAATTTTATTACCTATATTTAATATGGCAAATTCTCTGAAATAAGGAGGAAGTTATGAAGAATATTATATTTAAGTTGAAAAATAAATTAAAACGTAATGAGGGTTTTACTTTAATCGAAATGTTGATCGTTTTATTTATAATAGCTATTTTGTTAATACTTATTATACCTAATATTACTAAAAATATTGATACAGCAAAAGATAAAAGTTCAGAAGCCTATGAAAAAACTGTTCAGTCTCAGGTTACAGCATATGAAATTAATGAAAAAGATTCAAATGTAACATTTGAAAAACTTGTGGAAAAACATTATTTAGATGGTCCAGTTGATAAAGCAAGTACTGCTCCAAATGGTAAAAAAATAGTAATTTCTAATGGCAAAGCAACTTTACAAAAATAATAAAGGTTTCTTTAGTTTGACAGAAATGATTGCAGTGCTTTTTATCGTAAGTTTTATAATAATCATTTTATCAATGAATTCAGTTGCCGATTATTCTAAATATAAAGAAAGATTAGCAGTTGATGAATTAGTATCTGATATTTATCGTGTACAAACTACAAGTTTGAATGATGAGAATGTATATATTGATTTTTTTTCTAATGATAATGAATATGTACTATACTATAATGGAAGATCTATTTGGAAAAAATTATCACAAAAGGGAAGGATAATATTAAATAAAGGAACAGTTAGATTAAAATATAGAGAAGGGAATTTGGTATCTAAGGCTAATACAGTAGATGTTAAGTTTGATAATACTTCATATAGGATTATTGCACATTTAGATACTGGATATATAACTTTAGATGAAATCTAAGAATAACGGTTTTACTTTTGTGGATTTGATTGGAGCATTATTTATTTGCTCGTTGATTTTTGCGTTTTTGATTCCTAATCTTGTAAGACAATATTCTAATTTGTCTAAAATGGAGAAACAACTTGAAATGAAAGAATTGTTGTATGAAGAAATTAGTAATCACAACAAAGAGAAAAATTTCAGTTCGCATCGTAGAGAATACAATATAGTAGTAGATGGTAGAAAAGCTGAAGTGGTTGATGAAAATACAGGCGAGCGTATTAGCTATGAATAAAAGGAAACAAGGTTTTACACTTCTTGAACTTACAGTATCATTGTTTCTATTGATAATACTTTCGTTATTACTTATGCTTATTTTAAAAACTACTTTAACTACATCAAGAAATTTTTTGAATTTTACTAATTACGAATATGCAGTGGCACATAAAAAGATTTTTGAAATCTATAATTCAAGTGATAAGGTTGAACGTGAAAGTAATTATATAATAATGACTTCTGAAAAAGATAAAGTAGAGACAAAATTGATCTTTCAAGGGAATAGAGTGTATATTGAAAAAATGAAGAATACAAATTCATACGCAGGGTATATATTACTTTTGAAAAATTTAAAGAGTTACTCTATAACTCAAAATAATAATGTAGTAAAAATTTACATAGAAGATAGAAGCGGTATAAAAAGAGACTTGTGCATCACGTTAAAGGATAAAAATTCCAAGGAGGATAATGAAAGGGATGAAAAGGAAATATAAAAGCGGTAATGCCATTGTAGTTTCACTTTTGGTAACTTTACTCGTTATTGTTGTGATGTTTAGCGTAATTGGAATATATATAAATAAAATGTATAGTATAAAAAATCTTAGCGATTATTATGATAAAAAAATAGTAGAGCAGTTGGAGAAAGTAGGAGAAACTGAATAGTAGAAAATGATTGGGATAGTGAAGTAGAAAATTTTAAGTTTCTAATATCTATTTCAATCATTTTTTATTTTAGTAGTTACGAAATAAAAATTTACTCTATAAGGTTTTTAAGATTATTTAGAAGCATGTTTAATTTAATTATGTAAAGTTAAACACATAAATTATAAAACCTAACTCTAAGAAGTTACTCCTTTCATAAAATAGATATTAATGGTATAATAAAAAGATATATTTAATAATAAAGAGGTAATAAATGATTTATGGAATAGGTTGTGATATTGTTGATATTATAAGATTTGAAAAATATGTTCAAAACAAAGAACGACTGAAAAAAATATATACAGAAAAAGAATTAGATGAATTTTATAAAATAACAAACCATCGTAGAAAGTTGGAATTTTTAGCAGGACGTTTTGCTGTTAAAGAGGCAACTTCTAAAGCACTTGGTACTGGTATTTCTAAGGAGTTTTCATTTCATGATGTAGAAGTTTTAAAAGATAAATTAGGAAAACCTTATATAGTATATGAGGATTTTGTAACTCATCTTACTATTAGTCACACTGATACAACAGTAGTTGCTTTTGTTATTTTAGAAAAAGGAGATTGTAATGATAAACGATAGACCAACGCATTTAAGAATAAATCTTGATGCTTTATTGAGTAATTATAATAAATTAAATTCACTTTCGGATAAAAAAATAGGTTTAGCTATTGTTAAAGCTAATGCCTATGGGCTAGGTGCGAAATCTATATCAGAATTTCTTTATAAAAGTGGAGTGAGATATTTTGCTGTTGCAACCTTAGAAGAAGCTCTTGAAATAAAAGAAAATATAAAAGATAGTTTAGTTTTGGTACTAGGGGTAGTAAATCCAAAAAATATAAAATATGCAGTGGAAAATAATATTTCGTTAACTTGTCCATCAAAATCTTGGCTAGAAAATGTTATAGAGGAATTGAAAAATCTTGATGGTAAATTGAGAATACATGTTAAGTTAGAAACAGGAATGAATAGAATTGGAATTTTTGATAAAAAAGAAATTATGGAAGTTGATGAACTGTTAGGTTCAGAAAAAATTGAGTTTGAGGGGATATTTTCACATTATTCAAATGCTGATGGAGATGATGAAGAGTATGACGCTTATCAAACAACTAATTTTGAAAAACTTCTTAAGTTATTTACTAATAAACCTCAATACATTCACATAGAAAATTCTGCAGGAGCAGTTAGGTACAGTCAAAGAGAGGATAATTACAATTTATCAAGATTAGGTATTGCTCTTTATGGTTGTTATCCTAGTGAAAATATAGAGAAATTAGGAAAGATTTCTTTAGAAACGGTAACTAGTTTAGTTAGCAAGGTTACTCATGTGAAAAAAATTCCAAAAGGAGCAAAAGTAGGTTATGGAGCTACTTATGAAACTAAAGAAGATGAATATATAGCGACAATTCCAATAGGCTATGCAGATGGGCTTTTGCGTAGAGCACAAGGTTTTGAAATTAATGTGGCAGGAGAAAAATGTAAAATAGTAGGGCGAGTTTGCATGGATCAACTTATGGTGAAGTGCACAGAGAAAATAAAAGTTGGTGATGATGTTGTAATTTTTGGTGAGTACAATAATCAAATAATATCAGTAGATGATTTTGCCGCTTATCAAAATACAATAAGTTATGAAATATTTTGTTGCATAAATCCAAGAGTTCCAAGAAAATATTATACAAATAACATGGAGATATAAAATGTACGATACTATTACGAAAAATTTAGCGATTAAATTACAAATTCAAGAAAAATATGTAACTAATGTACTTAATTTATTAGAAGAAGGAAATACGATAGCATTTATAGCTAGGTACAGAAAAGAGTTAACAAATTCGTTAGATGAAGTTGCGATTAAACAAATTCAAGATGAGTTTAATTATTTAAAATCGTTAGAAGAGAGAAAAGAAGAGGTTATTCGCTTGATTGACGAAAAAGGGATGTTAACGGAAGAGTTAAAAAAAAATATTCTTGCACAGGCTAAGCTCCAACGTGTAGAAGATTTATATAGACCATTTAAAGAAAAAAAACGTACTAAAGCAACTATAGCAAAAGAAAAAGGTTTAGAAGAATTAGCGAATTTTATTTTAAAACTTCCAAAGAAATTAAGTGATTTAAAAATTGAAGCAAAAAAATATATTAATGAAGAAAAGGAAGTTAATTCGATAGATGAAGCTATTAGTTATGCATTAGATATTATTGCAGAAAATATTTCTGACAATGCAAAATATCGTGAATATCTCCTAGATAATACCAAAAAATTTGGTCTTATTTCTTCAGTTTTGAAAAAAGATGGGGAGAAAAAAGATGAAAATGGTACATATAAAAATTACTATGAGTATAGCGAACGAGTTTCTAAAATCGCCTCTCATAGAATTTTAGCACTAAATAGAGCTGAAAAAGAAGGAATCATAAGAGTAAATATCGAAAATGATAAGGATAGAATAAGTCAATATATTCTAAGAGGAATAACGAAAAATAGACAGACAGAACTAGGCGATTTACTGATGGAATGTATTTTAGACAGTATGAAAAGATTGATTTACCCATCAATTGAAAGAGAAATTCGCAGTGATTTAACAAAAAAAGCAGAAGAAGAGTCAGTCGTAATTTTCTCAGAAAATTTAAAACAACTTTTAATGCAAAGTCCATTGAAAAATAAAAAGGTTTTAGGTATAGATCCTGCATTTAGAACAGGATGTAAGATGGCAATAGTGGATGAGTATGGAAACTTTATTGATAAAATGGTAGTATATCCACATAAACCAGCTTCAAAAGAAAAACAAGAAAAATCTAAAAAGGATTTAATCAAATTTATAGAAAAATACAATATAAACTTGATTGCTATTGGGAATGGAACTGCTTCAAGAGAAACTGAGAGCTTTGTTGTAGAAAATTTAAAAGAATCAGGTCTGAAGATAGATTATGTAATAGTTAATGAAGCTGGTGCAAGCGTATATTCTGCAAGTGAAGTAGCACGAGAAGAATTTCCAGACTTTAATGTTGAAGAACGTAGCGCAGTTTCAATAGCAAGGCGTATACAAGACCCATTAAGTGAACTTGTGAAAATAGATCCTAAATCTATAGGAGTCGGACAATATCAACATGATATAAGTCAAAAATTTCTAGAAAAAGAACTAAAGTTTGTTGTAGAAACAGCCGTAAATAAAGTAGGGGTTAATGTAAATACTGCCTCAGTGTCATTACTTTCTTATGTGTCTGGAGTTAATAAGCAAATTGCAAAAAATATAGTTGAATATCGCCACGAGAATGGGAAAATAGAAACAATAAAAGAAATTTCAAAAGTACCAAGATTAGGTAAAAAAACTTTTGAGCAATGTGTTGGTTTTTTCAGAATACCTGATGGGAAAAATATTTTCGATGCAACAGGAATACATCCAGAAAGTTACAAAGTAGCAGAAAATTTGCTAAACCACTTGGAATTAACAATTAAAGATGTAGGTACAGAGGAATTTTCAAAAAAAATTGAAGTATTGGATAAACATGATTTAGCAGAAAAATTGGAAATAGGAATCGAAACATTGGAAGATATAATTAAAGACTTAAAGCAGCCACTTAGAGATGAACGTGAGTCATTTGCTAAACCACTTTTGAAGTCAGACATTTTATCAATAGATGATTTGAAAATAGGTGTAAAACTTGCTGGGACTGTTAGAAATATTACACAATTTGGTGCATTTGTTGATATCGGATTAAAACAAGATGCATTGATTCATATTTCGAAAATAAGTAAAAAATATATTAAAAATCCACTTGATATTTTGAGTGTGGGAGAAATTGTAGATGTTTATGTTATTGACATAGACACTAAACGTGGTCGTGTAGCATTAGCAATGTTTAAAGATTAGGAGGAAGTTTATGAACAAATCAAAATATTTACCAAGTATAGATAGTTTAAGAGCTATTGCAGTAATCGCAGTTATTATTTATCATATTGACGTAAATTATCTTCCAGGAGGTTTTTTGGGGGTAGATTTGTTTTTTGTACTTTCAGGTTATTTAATTAGTTCTTTAATTATAAAAGAGTATAAAAAAACAGGAACACTGAACCTATATAATTTTTATGTAAGAAGAGCCAGAAGACTTTTACCTGCAGTTTATTTTATGATAACTATTGTTCTTGTTTTTATAACTTTATTTAATGGTGTGCTACTTAGAAAGAGTCATCTTGATGCAGTATTTGGATATGTATATAGTAGTAATTGGTGGTACATTTTTCATAAGTTAAATTATTTTGATACTTTTGGGGCACAAAGCCCTTTTAAACATCTTTGGTCTTTGGCAATTGAAGAACAGTTTTATATGTTTTTTCCACTAATATTTTTACTATTCAATAGAAAAGTAAAAAATAAAGAAGGTAGCTACGCTTTAAACAATAATTTTAAATATATCATTTTAGGTTTAATATTCATATCATTAGTTGTACATATAGTTTTATTTGATATTAATAATATTAGTAGAATTTATTTTGGAACTGATACTCGAGCATTTTCATTATTGGTGGGGGTTATAGGAGCAATAATTTATCCAATAGATAAATTATTTCAAAAAGTAACCCTAAAAGAAAATATAATTTACAGCTTGATTTCCATGGTGTCACTAGTTATTTTTGTGTTAATAATGATTTTTACATCAGAATATAATACATGGTTATATAGAGGAGGATTTTTATTAGTTGCGGTATTGGCGTTAATAATTATTATTTCTAGTGGGCATCAAAATACAATGTTTTCTAGAATATTATCATTTAAACCATTAGTATTTATCGGGAAAATTTCTTATAGTTTGTATTTGTGGCATTTTCCAATAGTAGTTTTAACAACTCCAGTTTCTGAAATAGGAAGCCCTAAATTAATCTATGTGTTTTTGAGAATTATTTTAATAGTTTTAGTAGCTTCAATAAGTTATATTTTTGTAGAAATGCCAATAAGAAGATTAGGATTTAACAATTATATAAATTTATTATATAAGAAAATTTGTAAACTTAAATTAAGTACAAGAAGAAGTATAACAGCAAGTTTTGGTGTAATTATGATATTATTTGCTATGGGAATGTTTGGAAAAGGAATTCCATTTATATCAACAGCTTTTGTTCAAGAAATGGATGGTAATAGAGAAAATCAATTCATAACTAATGATAGGACACAAGATAGTAATGAAAAAAGAACTGATAAAAACAATAATGAGAAAAAATATAGTTCACTTATAATTCTTGGTGATTCTTTAACTGTAGATATAGGAGAAAAAGTGAAAGAAAAGTATCCTGGAGCAATTATAGATGGTAAGGTGAGTCGTCAATTAACTGCAGCAAGTTCAGCAGCGGATTCATATATTAAATATAATAGTGAAAATACAGCTGTAGTATTTCAATTGGGAACGAATGGTCCTTTTACAGAAAACCAAGCAGATGAATTGGTGAAAAAATTTGATAAATCGGATATTTATTTTGTAAATATAAAAGTTCCAAGAGCATGGGAAAAAAATGTAAATTCTACATTAGAAAATATTAAACAAAAATATTCAAATGTAACAGTAATAGATTGGTATTCGATTGCCAATGAACACTCAGAATATTTTGAACCTGACAAGGTACATTTAAATAAAAATGGCATAGAAGAGATGACAAACTTAATTTCACAAAGTTTTAAATATCCGATTGAAATTCAATAATAATAAAAAAGATTGTATAGAAATGCACTAAAAAGTGCAATTTAAATGCAATCTTTTTATGTTAATTATTGCTTTTTCTACATTGAAAAAATGTATAGCTTTGTGATATAATGATTTAGTATTATAAATTTAAGAAAGTAAAAAGGAGATAACTATGACAAAAGTACGAGTAAGATATGCACCATCTCCAACAGGAAACCTACATATCGGAAATGCAAGAACGGCTTTATTTAATTATTTGTTTGCAAAACATTATGGAGGAGATTTTGTATTAAGAATAGAAGATACAGACTTTAAACGCAATAAAGAAGAAGGTGAACGTAGCCAATTAAAATACATGAATTGGCTAGGTCTTGATTATGATGAAGGTATTGGTAAAGAAAAAGAATTTGGTCCTTATCGTCAATCAGAAAGAATAGAAATTTATCAAAAATATGCTGAACAATTATTGTCTGAAGACAAAGCATATAAGTGCTACATGACAGCTGAAGAATTAGAAGCAGAAAGAGAAGAACAAATAGCTAATGGACTTCCTCCACGTTATAGTGGGAAACATGCACATTTAACAAAAGAGGAACAGGATGCTTTTGAACGTGAAGGAAGAAAACCTTCAATTCGTATACGTGTTCCACAGGATCGAACATATAGTTTTAATGATATGGTAAAAGGTGAATTATCATTTGAAGGAAAGGATTTTGGAGATTTTGTTATTGTAAAAAATGATGGAGTAGCAACATATAATTTTGCAGTGGCTATTGATGATCATCTTATGGAGATTTCACATGTACTTCGTGGAGATGATCATGTATCTAATACACCTAAACAGTTAGTCGTTTATGAAGCATTAGGTTTTGAAGCACCAATTTTTGGACATATGACATTAATTGTTAATGAAAACAAGAAAAAATTATCAAAACGTGATGAAACTATTATCCAATTTATAGAACAATATGATGACTTAGGATACTTGCCAGAAGCACTATTCAATTTTATTACACTTTTAGGCTGGTCACCAGAAGGTGAGGAAGAAATATTTACCAAAGAACAATTTATTGAAATTTTTGACGAAAAACGTTTGAGTAAATCGCCAGCGTTTTTTGATAATAACAAATTAACATGGATAAACAATCAATATATCAAAGCACAACCATTAGAAAGAATTGTAGATTTATCATTACCTTTCTTTGTAAAAAATAATGTAGCAACAGCAGAAGAAGTGGAAACTAATAGAGAGTGGTTTGAAAAATTAATTTCTTTATACCAACCACAAATGAGCTATGGTGCAGAAATCGTAGAATTGACGAAACAATTCTTTGTAGAGGAAATTGATTTTGATGAGGAAGAATTAGACATTTTAAAACAAGAGACAACAAAAGTGGTTTTTGAAAATTTCTTAGAAAAATTAGAAGATATCGAAGATTTTTCATCAGAGAATATTAAAGTGCTTATTAAAACTATTCAAAAAGATACTGGTGTAAAAGGGAAAAATCTATTTATGCCAATAAGAATAGCTTCTACTGGATCAATGCACGGTCCAGAGCTTAATACGAGCTTAGAACTTTTAGGGAAAGAAAGGGTACAAACACGAATTAAAGCAGCATTGGAGCAATTAGTATAAAAATATGAAAAATATATAAAAGTATCGGTATTTTATCTTGACATTTACTTTCAAATAATGTATGATATCTAATGATATTGTTTATATATCTTCACGAGTAAGCCCCGGAAAACTTAGTCGTTATGACAGATTTAAAACAACATCTAGGAGGAAAAAAGACATGCGTCAAACATATATGGCAAAGCCATCAACTGTAGAAAAAAAATGGTATGTAATCGATGCTGAAGGTCAAACTTTAGGTCGTTTATCATCAGAAGTAGCTTCAATTTTAAGAGGGAAACATAAACCTACTTATACACCACATATCGATACTGGGGATAATGTTATCATTATCAACGCTGAGAAAATTGTGTTAACTGGTAAAAAATTATCTGATAAAATTTATCGCCGTCACACAATGCACCCAGGTGGATTAAAGGAAAGAACTGCTGGATTAATGGTAGAAAAATATCCAGAAGAACTTTTAGAGCTTTCTATTAAAGGTATGTTACCAAAAAATACTTTAGGTAGAGCTCAAGGTATGAAACTTCACGTTTACCGTGGTTCAGAACATCCACATGCAGCACAAAAACCAGAAAAATACGAATTACGTGGTTAATATAGGAGGAAATAATTAAATGGCACAAGTAGAATATCGCGGTACAGGACGCCGTAAAAGCTCAGTAGCACGTGTAAGATTAGTACCTGGGACAGGGAAAGTTGTTATTAATAACAGAGATATGCGTGAATACTTACCATTAGAATCATTAGTATTAGATTTAATGCAACCTTTAGAAGTTACATCTACTACAAGAAACTATGACGTTTTAGTTAACGTACAAGGTGGAGGATATACAGGACAAGCTCAAGCAATTCGTCACGGAATCGCTCGTGCTTTACTAGAAGTAAATCCAGAATACCGTAAAGATTTAAAACCAGCAGGATTACTAACTCGTGACCCTCGTATGAAAGAACGTAAAAAATACGGTCTTCGTGGTGCGAGACGTGCTCCTCAATTCTCAAAACGTTAATATTTACTGGTATTTTACCAACATTGGACATCAAAGAATTTTCTTTGATGTCTTTTTTTGTGAAACTTTACTAAATATGGTAACAATATTTTTATAATTTAACTTTTCAATGTGGGTGTTTATAAAAAATAATTTTTTGAAATAAAGTTATATTATTTTTTCAATATAATGTTAAAATTATATTTTATATCCTATAATAAATTAAAAAAATTTTTTTAAAAATTTAAATAATTAGTTGACGAAGATATGAAATAATGTTAAACTATTAACTAGTGTAAAATAATAGCAGTGGATTAATTGTTATTGCCTCTATGTTATACATTTTTTAATGTGGCAACCTGTAGCCTATGCTGCTAGGCGAAGTTCCAATTTTATAACATATACAACAACGATAATCGTGCTTTTTGTTTTACAAAATCAAAACAAAAAGAAAAAGGAGGAGCATATAATGGCTCGTTTTACAGGTTCAACTTGGAAAAAATCTCGTCGTTTAGGAATTTCACTAAGCGGTACTGGTAAGGAGTTAGCAAAACGCCCTTACGCACCAGGACAACATGGTCCTAACTTAAGAAAAAAACTATCTGAGTATGGTTTACAATTACAAGAAAAACAAAAACTTCGTTACCTACATGGTATGAACGAAAAACAATTCCGTAAATTATTCGATAAAGCTGGAAAACTTCAAGGTCTACACGGTGAAAACTTCATGGCTTTATTGGCTACTCGTTTAGATTCAGTAGTTTATAGTCTAGGATTAGCAAGAACTAACCGTCAAGCTAGACAATTAGTTAACCACGGACACGTTCTTGTAGATGGTAAAAAAGTAGATATAGCTTCATATGCTGTTAAACCTGGGCAAGTGATTTCAGTAAGAGAAAAATCAAGAAATCTAGAAATTATCAAAGAAGCTGTAGAAATTACAAACTTCGTACCTGAGTATTTAACTTTTGATGCTGATAAATTAGAAGGATCATTAGTAAGACTTCCAGAAAGAAGTGAACTACACCCAGAAATTAACGAACAACTTATCGTTGAGTACTACAGTAGATAATAGAGTTAACAACCCTTTTACATTATTGTTAAAGGGTTGTTTTTTATATACGTAAATGTTTTATAATTTTTTTAAAATTTATTTCACCGAAATTAATAAAAAAGAGTTAGAAGCAAAATTAAAAACAAAAGAAATAATAATAAAGCAAGATATGTTTTATGTATATAGCGGAGATTATTTAATTAACCTACCATTTATATATAGTGAGATCAGAAAAACTAGTTCACTTTTTATAACAAAAAGGAATTTACAGAGTTTATATCACACAACTATGGAGAGCGACTTTAAAATTGTGACTTCATTGAAATCAATTTATTAAAGTCGCCCTCTCTAAATAGATAAGTTAATTATCGTCTCTTTTTCTTTTTTTTTTAATTTTTCTATCTTTTTTACAGTTAAATATGATGTTATTGTTGACAACAGCACTGTTATTACAACAAATATCGCTATTTCTATATATTTTTCAGTATTCATTTTACCTCCTTTACGAATGTAAAACAAAATATGCATTTTGCAACTACATATTAACTAAAGTATATACTTATTACCAACACTTTTAATTTATCATACTTTTATATTGATGAATAAGGTTTTTTCAAAATATCTATTCCTTTTTTTATTAATAATATTTTGTGCAAGGTTAAAATATATTGAATAATAGGTATATTTGGTTGTACCTATTATCTAAAAAGATATAACTAATATATATAATTTACAAATCTAATATAAAAAATATTTTTTCATCATTTTTTCTATCGAAAACTTAACAAAGAACCAAAAAATACAAGAAAGAAGTGATAAGCAAAAAAATTGAAACGTATACATTAATATGATATTATGGTAAAAATAATATTAAGGAGATTTCACATATGGGAAAATTAAAAAAAGAAAACTTTAGAATGTTTATAAATGGAGAATGGGTAGACTCTTCTGATAAGTTAGTTGTTAAGTCATATAATCCAGCTACTTCAGAATATTTAGCAAATTTTCCAGATGCAACAGAGGGGGATGTTAATAATGCTGTAACATCAGCACAAAAAGCATTTAAAAGTTGGAAAAAAACAACAGTAAATGAGAGAGCAGCTATTTTAAATAAAATTGCTGATATAATTGATGCTAATGCAGAACTTTTGGCACAAACAGAAACTTTGGATAATGGGAAACCAATTAGAGAAACTTTAAGTGTTGATGTACCTATGAGTGCTAGACATTTCAGATATTTTGCAGGCTGTATTTTGGCTGATGAAGGGCAAGCAACAGTATTAGATGAAAAATTTTTAAGTCTAATTCTAAGAGAACCAATAGGTGTAGTTGGACAAATTATTCCTTGGAACTTTCCATTTTTAATGGCAGCGTGGAAACTAGCCCCAGCGTTAGCTGCAGGAAATACAGTAGTTATTAAACCATCTAGTTTGACTTCACTTAGCTTGTTAACTTTTGTTGAATTAATTCAAGATGTTTTACCTAAGGGAGTTCTTAATGTAGTAACTGGACGTGGAAGTAAGTCTGGAGAATATTTAAAAAATCATAATGGATTAAATAAATTAGCATTTACTGGTTCAACCGAAATTGGGAAGCAGATTGCACTGGCTGCTGCAGAAAAATTAATTCCTGCAACACTAGAACTTGGAGGTAAATCAGCAAATATTATTTTAGATGATGCTGACATAGAAAAAGCCCTAGATGGTGCACAATTAGGAATTTTATTTAATCAAGGGCAAGTGTGCTGTGCAGGATCAAGAATATTTGTTCAAGAAGGAATTTATGATGAGTTTGTGGAAAAAGTGAAGGATAGATTCAGTAAACTTGTTATAGGAAATCCATTAGATCCTAATACACAAATGGGTAGTCAAATTGATGAAAGACAAGCAGAAAGAATAGTTAAATATATAGAACTTGCAAAAAAAGAAGGAGGAGAGATTCTTGTTGGGGGAGAACGTTATTTAGAAAATGGTTGTGATAAAGGTGCTTTTGTGAAACCAACTTTAATCACAGGTGTTAATAATGGTTGTAGAATTTCTCAAGAAGAAGTATTTGGTCCAGTATCAGTAATAATTAAATTTAAAACAGATGAAGAAGTTATTGAACAAGCGAATGATAGTGAGTATGGATTAGCTGGAGCAGTATTTTCTAAAAATATAAATAGAGCATTAAATATTGCTCGTAGTGTAGAAACTGGAAGAATGTGGATTAATACATATAATCAGATTCCAGAACATGCACCATTTGGTGGATATAAAAAATCGGGAATTGGTCGTGAAACTCACAAAGTAATTCTCGAACACTACTCACAAATGAAGAATATCTTGATAGACCTAACTGATGATGTATCAGGGTTCTATAATTAATAAAGGGTGTATAATAATAGTAAATAGATGAAATAAGTATCTACATTTTGTAGATACTTATTTTTTATAATAAATAATATAACAATTATTGTATATTTATTTCAATTATTATGATAAAATATGAATTGTAGAATATTTTATTATCTAATTACGTAACAAAATTTTAAATGAGGAGGATTAAATTGTATGGAAAGTAAGAAATGGTATCTAGGCTTGGATATTGGAACTGCAAGTGTTGGTTGGGCTGCTACGGATACAGAATATAAACTTCTAAGAAAAAATAGAAAAAGATTATGGGGTGTTAGGTTGTTTGAAGAAGCGACGACTGCCGCAGAAAGAAGGGGACTTCGTGCAGGGAGAAGACGCTTAGCTAGAAGAAAATGGCGTCTAAATTTATTGGAAGAATTATTCGCAGAAGAAGTAGTTAAAGTAGATAAAAACTTTTTTTTAAGATTAAGAGAAAGTAAATATCATTTTGAAGATAAAACTAATAAAGAGACCTTTACCCTATTTAATGATAAAAAATATACGGATAAAGATTTTTATAAAGAATATAAGACAATCTATCATTTACGAAAAGAATTGATGACAGAAAAAAATCCAGATATAAGAAAAGTATATTTAGCAGTACACCATATTATAAAAAATAGAGGACATTTTTTATTACAAGGACAAAGTTTTAAAGATGGAAATATTGATAATTTTATCAAAGAACTTCTTAATCTTGAATTTGTTAAGGTGGGATTTGAAATAACGGATGAAGAGATAGAAAAAATAAAATATATTTCATTACAAAAGAAAAATCTATCTGCAAAAGTAGACGATCTAAAAAAATTATATCCAAAAGAAAAACAACTTCATGAGATTTTTAAATTAATATTTGGAGGGAAACCAACATTGGATAAATTATTTAATATTGCTGAATATAAAGAATTAGATAGCGATATTAAATCAATTTCATTTAAAAATAAAATTTATGAAGAAGAACGTCCTAAATATGAAGATGTTTTATCAAATTATATTGAACTATTAGATTTAGCGAAACAAATTTATGATGGAATTATTTTATCTGATATAAAAAAAGTAGGTCAAACTATATCAGAATCAAAAGTAGAATCATATGAAAAGCATTCAGAGGATTTAGATAAATTAAAATCATTAATAGTAAATGATGCCGAGTTATCTGATGAAAAAAAGAAAGAGATTTATTATGCTATCTTTAAAGAAGATAAGGATAAAGGAACTAACTACGTCAATTATACTCTAAGAAGCAGAGAAGGAAAAGGATGTTCGTATGAAGATTTTAAAAAATTTTTAGAAAAAGAACTAGATAAATTAGAAAGTAGCGAAATAAAAGAAAATATAATAAAAGAATTGAAATTGGAAGAATTTTTACCGTTACAAAGAACAAAAGATAATTCCGTAGTTCCGTATCAAGTACATAAAGAAGAATTAGTAAAAATATTAGATAATGCAACAAAATACTATGATTTTTTCAATAAAAAAGATGAAAATGGATTTACCGTTAAAGAAAAAATCATTCAATTACTAGAATTTAGAATACCGTATTATGTAGGACCACTAAACTCATATCATCAAGCAAAAGAAAATGGCTTTGCTTGGTCAGTGCGCTATGATAATGAAGAAAACACAGCGGTAACACCTTGGAATTTCGAAAGAGTTATTGATGCTGATGCGAGTGCCGAGAAATTTATAAGAAACTTAACTAATAAATGTACATATTTAAAAAATGAAGATGTACTTCCAAAACATTCATTATTATATTCAGAGTACGAATTGTTAAACGATTTAAATAAATTAAGATATGATGGTAATAGACTTACAGTTGAAGCAAGAGATGCAATGGTTGAAAATTTATTTAAAAAACAAGGTAAGAAAGTTTCGGCAAAAGTAATTGAAGACTTTTTAAAAGTTAATGGATTCACTGATGGTCGTGGAAAAATTAGTGGGATTGATGTAACCATAAAAAGCGATTTGAAATCGTATAGAGATTTTAAAAATATCTTAGGAGAAAAATTTGATACAGAACGTGTTGAAAATATTATAAATTGGATAACGTTGTACGGGGAATCAAAAAAATTAATAATTAACAAAATAAATAAGGTATATGGAGATTATTATACTACTGAAGAAATAAAGAAAATTTCTCGTTTAACATATAAGGGTTGGGGAAGATTTAGCAGAAAGCTGTTGACCGAAATAGTGAGTGAAAAATTTTTCAACGAAGAAACGGGAGAATGTCTAAATATTATAAATGCACTAAGACAGAATACTATGCTTCTTATGGAAATTTTAGCAAATCAATATGGCTATATGGAGCAAATAAAAGATTATAATAAACGACTACAAAAAGAAATTTTTGAAATAACACCAGATTTATTGGACGACTTATATGTTAGCCCTGCTGTTAAACGTTCAATTTGGCAAACAATAAGGATAGTAGAAGAATTGAAAAAAATTATTGGTTCGACTCCAGAAAAAATTTTTATAGAAACTACTAGAACTAATCAAGCAGAGAAAAAGCGAACCAATTCACGAAAAGATTACCTAGCTTCTCTTTATAAAAATATAAAAGACAAAGAAATTCTTGAGTTGGAAAAAAGTTTAGGGACATCTTTAGACTTTGACAAAAACAAAAGTAAGCTTATGTCAGTAGAACCATCAGAATTAAAAGCTAAAAAGTTATATCTTTACTATATGCAGTTAGGAAGATGTATGTATAGTGGAGAAAGAATATTACTTAGCGAGCTTTTTGATAACAATAAATATGATATTGATCATATTTATCCACAAAGTAAAGTTAAAGATGATAGTTTTACAAATACTGTTCTTGTAAAACGTGAAATTAATGAGGAAAAGGGTAACAATTATCCTTTAGAAAAATCTATTCAAGATGAAAATAAGAACTTTTGGCTATTTTTAAAAAATAAGGATTTAATTTCAGATGAGAAATATAATAGATTAGTTAGAACTAAAGATTTTAGCGATGACGAATTAACAGGATTTATCGCAAGGCAATTAGTAGAAACTTCACAATCAGTAAAAGCAGTGGCTAATATTTTACAAGAGTTAAATCAAAAATCTGTAATTTGTTATTCAAAAGCAGAAAATGTATCAGAATTCAGGGAAAATTTTGGGAAAATAAAATCCAATAATCTCGAATCACAAAGTAAGGAAAAACTTATCAAAGTTAGAGAGATTAACGATTTACATCATGCCAAGGATGCTTATTTAAATATTGTTGTTGGTAATGTTTATGATGTGAAATTTACAAGAAATGCATATAATTTTATTACAAAAGAAAAAAATGGAAGACAATATTCATTAAATAAAATATTTTATAGAAATGTAAAAAATTCTAAGACTATAGCTTGGGAAGTAGATAAGACAATAAATACTGTTGAAAGTGTAATGAATAATAATTCTATACTAGTTACTAGAAGAACTTCTGAACAAAAAGGTGGATTATATAATGAAAACATTTCTAAAGCGAAAAAATCCAAGGATGATAGTTATTATCCACAAAAAACAAGTGATAAAAGGTTAATTGATGTTGCTAAATATGGAGGCTTTCCCAAGATAAAAATTGCATATTATTCGATTTTTGAATGTATAACAAAAAATAAAAAAGGTGAAGAAAAAATAACTAGGATTATACCAATACCAATTTATATTTCTCAAAATATAAAAAATGATAGTGCATTGACTGATTATGCTAAAAGTCAAATAAAAGCAAAATATGCCGAAGAAATTAAAGATTTGAAATTAAAGTATAGAAAACTATGTATAGGAGGCTTATGTAAACTTAATAATTTTAGTTATTATGTGGGTGGTAAAACAAGTGAATATTTTAATTTCGACAGTGCTATTCAAGTTATATTAGATAATAATAGTGAAAAATATATTAAAGAAATAGTTAAGTATTTGAATTGGAAAAAGGATAATAAGGATGGAGAGTTATGGAAAATTATAACAAGTGAAAAAAATATAAAATTGTATAATACATTAGTAAAAAAAATGAATAGTAATACTTTAAAAAATAAAAAACTTAATAATTATAATGAATTAAAATCTGGGAAAGTCTTCTTTAAGTTTAAAAATTTAAATAAGGAAGAGCAAATTACAGTATTATTAGAATTATTATATGTATTAACTGAAAAGAAAACTACATTCAATTTGAAATTGATTAATTTAACTGCAACAAGAGCTAAAAATAGATTTGACCTTACTAATTTAAATCAGTTTTCAATAATTGAAAAATCTATAACAGGATTTTATGAAAAAGAAATAACAATAATAGGGGAAAAAAATAATGACATGGAGAACAATAGTAATTAGGGAACGAGCAAAGCTAGATTATTGCCTTAACTTTATGACTGTAAGAAAAGAAGCGGAAACAAAGAAGGTTAGTCTAAGTGAAATATATATGGTCATTGTAGAAAATACGGCGGTAAGTCTTACCGCCGTTCTTCTTAATGAACTAATAAAAAATAAAATAAAAATTATATTTTGTGATGAAAAAAGAAATCCAAATTCAGAATTGATTCCGTATTATGGAAGTCATGATACTAGTTTAAAATATAAAAATCAATTGTCTTGGTCAGAAGATAGTAAGGCAAGAATTTGGACACGGATAGTTTATGAAAAAATATACAATCAAATGCAATTTTTAAAAAATTTAAACAAAGAAGAGCATATATTACTTGGAACATATTTGAAAGAGTTAGAGTATAATGAGAAGTAGTTTTACTTTTTGATACTATGAGTAGTTTTTTTATTTTTTATCTAGGAATTATATATGGAAGAAATAAAAAAAGATAGTCTTCTAAAACCTTGATAAAATCAGCATTCGTATGGTTTAGAATCAAATCGAGAAGCGGTCTTCTAAAAATAGAGAGCTACTAATTAAAATATTTGGATTCAGAGTGGGAACTTAGCAAAAAGGAGCTAAGTCTTTTTTATTTATCTGCCATTAGGCAAAATGTAGGGTGTTTAAAAATAGGCAAGTGTTATAAAATAAAAGTGAAAGTATTATGAAAACAGGAGAAAAGAGAAAATGACAGTTAATAAAAAATTATCATCAGAAGAAATACCTAAATATTTTTTATGAGCGGTCTCAGCATAATAGAAACGTTTTTTATATCTACAATCAAGCCTTTTATGTGCACAGCTATTACATACATAAGGTAGCTTTTTAAGGAGAGTACAGTCAGTACTCAAAATATCACCTGAAAAATTTTTAGTAGTTATGTTAGTGTTTGTATAAACAAAATTTCGTTTAACCTCTTTAGAGATTGTAGTAGGACCTTTCCCTAAATCAATTCCGAGACTTCTAAAAGTTTTTCCATTAGTAATACCAGTTTGAATAGTAATTCTATCATCAAGTGTTAAATGTTTATTTTTATTGTTTTCCATAGTTATGATTCCTTTCAACGAAAAGTCTCATACCATTAATATACACTAAAATTATGTTAAAAATTAGTTTGACACTGAGCCTCTATAGGTGTGATTTCTAATGTGGGAATAGTGGCATCTGCCACATTCCCCACCAAGGCTATCACACCTAT
Source organism: Gemella cuniculi DSM 15828 (assembly GCF_000425665.1). GTDB lineage: Bacteria > Bacillota > Bacilli > Staphylococcales > Gemellaceae > Gemella > Gemella cuniculi. The sequence continues at coordinate 10,177 of NZ_AUDW01000006.1, read as the reverse complement.
TACTCAGTATAAAACTAATTTTACAAAGTATATCGTGTGGAATTTTAAATTCATAATAAGCTAATAAAATTATTACAATATTTTTTTATAAAAGTTTTATTACCAAGTTAAATTCCAGCTCTTTTGGTATTTTCAACTTAAATTCCGTTATTTTTATTTTAGCGGAATTTACTCTGGAAATTTAGGACGAATATTACTTTTTTTTTAAATACGGTTGACAACCGAACTATATTTTGTTAAAATGTTATATAACAGTTCTAAAAAGAGTAATAAGGCGTACTTTAGAAAAGAAGGTGAAATCGTGAAAAAAAATATACTATATTTGATGGGAAATCCTAATGTTGGAAAGTCTACATTATTGCTAGAATTCAGAAAAGATCCAAGATTTTTTGTACCTAAACATGTAACCAATAGAAAAAAAGAGAAGACGATGATGATTTTTATAGATTTGTAGAAGATGATTATTTTTTTAAAAATGATATGTTTATTTCTATAAAAGATAGTAAAAATATAATTTATGGGGTGACTACCTTTGATTTTAAGAATTGTAGAGACGATAATAATAAAATTGTAGTGATAAATTGTTCGATAAAAAATTTAGACACAATAAAAATAAGAGATAAAGATAGAATAGTTATAATTTTAACAAAAGATATAAAAAAGAGATTGAATTCAAAAAAATATAGTGAAAAAGAAAAAATATATAGATATAATGAGGCTATAAAAGAAGGAAATATTATAAAAAAGTATGAAAATAAAAAGTATATAGATATATTTTACATAGAAGATATGTGTAACTATAATATTATGTATGACAAAATTATGAGAAAGGTAGAGAGTTATTTTTTTCATGAAGACTATATAGTAAAAAAGAAGATTTTTTATCCTGAAAAATTAAAATTATTGAATGAATATGTATTATTCTTAAATGAAATGGGGCAAAGAATAAAATTAGAAGATATTAATGTAATCAATGGAACCTATAGTTATAAATATATAGATGGAAAAAGATTTGATATACAGTGTAAAGAAGAGTTTGATTATATTTTAAGGCATTTACAATTTCAAGAAAAAAATAAAGCAGAGAGTAAACATGACGATGAAGAGAATTTGATTAATGAAATTTCTTATTATTTTGAAATACTTATGGTTGAAGAAACAAAATATGAAAATGTAAAATGGAAAAAATTTTTAAATAGATATAGGTACAATATAGAACGGTTATTGCATAAATATAAATCAGTAAAATCATTTTTGTCGCATGGTGATTTACATAATAAGAATATTCTTTTAAGAGAAAAAAATATATTTTTTATAGATTATGATGAAATTTCATATGCACCTAAAAATTATGACTTGGCAGTATTTTTATATAGATATGTGAATAGTGATATCGGAAACCTATCTTACGAGAAAATTAGGCGAATTTTAGATTTTTTTTCAAAAAATGAAGAAAAAAGAATTATAGAAATTCTCGAACTTTATATTATAAAAGTAATATTTCAAAAAAAATATTTAGAGGTAGCGAATAAAACTTCTTTAAACACATGGGAAAAAGATTCATGGATTCATTGGAGCGAAGATTTTTCTATTTTAGAAAATATTAGAATAAATACCTATTTGGAGGAATAAAATATGTATGAAAAAACATTAGTTATATTGAAACCAGATTGTTTAGAGCGTGATATAACGACTGATTGTGTAGAAATTTTATTACAATTGGGGAGAATAGTTGAATTAAAGTGTTGTAGGGTATCTTCTAATACAATATTAAAACACTATGAAAAAAACTTAAAAAAAGTAGACGAAGATATAAAAAATAGAGTTTTAGATTATTTTGTAAATAAATATGTAGTAGTTTTGGTACTGGAAGGTCAAGATATTATAACTAGAGTAAGAAAAATAATAGGAGCTTCGGATCCATCATTAGCTTCCAAAGGAACTATAAGAGGAGATTTCGGGATGGATTCGTATGAAATAGCAGAACTTGAAAAAAGAAGTTGTAGAAATATTGTTCATGCAAGTGATAGTATAGAAGCTTATAATTTAGAGTATAATATATGGTTTAAATAAGGAGGTGTGTTAATATTGAGAATATGTCTAGTATCAGAAGAGTTTCCTTTAGAAACACAAAAAGGAGGAATAGCAACATATCAATATTTAATGGCAAAGATAATGTTAAAAAATAAATGTGATGTACATATTATATGCAAAACAGCTTCTGCTGAAGATAAATATATAGTTTATGAAGGGATAAACCTTCATATGATTTCAGAAAAAAATGAAGAAAATTATAGAAAACGAGTTTGTGGAAAAATGAAAGAACTCGAAAATGAGATTGATATATTTGAGGTAGCTGATTGGAAGGCTGAAGCACATTATTATATTAGCGATAGGAAGAAACCAGTTGTAATTAAATTACATACACCTTATATTATATGGAATAAATTTAATGAAGTTAAAGAAACTGAAGAAGCTCAAAAGGTTTCAAAATATGAGATAGAGGATATACTGAATAGTGATGCAATATATTCATGTTCGGAGTCTTTAAAAAATTTATTAAAAAAAGAGATAATAGAGCTAGAAAACAAGGAAATACGTGTCGTTAATAATCCAATTATTCAATTTGAAATGAATAGAAAAGAAAAAGTAAAGAAAGATATTATACTTTATGTGGGGAGTTTAGAACAAAGAAAAGGTGTGTTAGTTTTAGCTAATGAATTAAATGATTTCTTTGAAAAAGATACTTTTCATAAAGTCGTATTTATAGGAAAAGATACACATAGAAATAAGTTTAATAGGTCTACAAAAGAACTAATAATAAATTATATAGAACCAAAATACAGAGATAGAGTATTTTTTTTAGGGCATTTAAGTTTTGAGAAAATTTCAAAATATTATAGTGATGTAAAAGTAGCAATATTTCCTTCTTTATATGAAAATTTTCCTTATGTTTTGATAGAGGCTATGAATTTTGGTTGTGTATGTATAGGCAGTAAAAATGGCGGAATGTCTGAAATAATAGAAGATGGAATAAATGGATTTTTATGCAATCCTTATAAAAAAGGGGATATATTAAAAAAAATAGAAAAAGTAATTTTATTAGAAGAAAAAAAATATAAAGAAATTAGTAAAAATGCAAAAGTAACTTTAAAAAAAGTGGCTCCTGATAAAATTTTTAAAGAAACAATGGAGGTATATAAAGAAGCTATAAAAAGTTTTAATAATGATAGGAGAGAGAATGTATAATATTGTAATAGAAGGTAACGATGGTGCTGGGAAAAGTACACTAATAAAGAATATAAAAAAATATCTAATTTCCAAAGGATATAAAGTTTTAGTAGTGAGATATAATATGTCGTATACGACGTTACCAGCAATTAAAGAAGGAAAAAGAAGAAAATTTTCTTCTGAGGTAAACACAACGTTGCATTATTTAAGCATCAAGGATCAAATTTATCAGTATGTAGATAAGTTTCAAAAGAAAGGATATATAATACTATGGGATAGATACATTTATTCTGTTGTAGCAAGAGGATTATCAAGGAATGTAAATAAAAAATTAATATCATACATGATAAATGATATTCCATTACCTGATTTAATTATATATTTAGATATTTCTCCACGCACAGCATATTCAAGGCTAAAGGGAAATGTTAACTATTGGGAATCAGGGCTAGACGTGTATAAAGATGAGAAATCAAAAAAAGAAGCATTTATAAAATTTCAAGAAAATATTAGGATTAATTTCCAAAAAATATTATCAAAATATAATATTGTTAGTATTATAGATTCTGACGAAGAGGTTATAGAAATATTTAAAAAAAGTATAAGTATAATTTTAAAAAAATACGAAGGTGATAAAAAATGAATACACTTAGCACACATATAGGAATTTATGGAATATATATAAATAATGGAGAGTTGTTATGTATAAAAAAAAATACAGGTCCGTATAAAAATAGATATGATTTGCCTGGAGGAAGTCAAAAAGATTATGAGGGGTTAACAGAAACGTTGTTGAGAGAGTATGAAGAAGAAACTGGTTATGAAATATCAGAGTATCATAATCCAAAGGCATACGATGTCTTTGTAACAGAAGAAACTGGACACACAACACATCATATTATGATATTTTATGACATAGAAATAAAATCTTCGCAAAAAAATATTTTGGAGTATTTAAATGATAGTGAAATAAATGATTCTAAGGGTGTATGTTGGATGAAATTAAATTGTTTAACTGAAAATAATTCTTCTCCTGTAATATTAAAATTGAAACAAGAAATAAATAAAGAGAAGAATTTTTTAGATAAAGTAAAGTATAATAATTGGAAAATTTTATAAATACATGAAAGGAGGTGATAATAATGAAAACATACGAAACACCAAAATTAGAAGTAGTTGAAATTCCAGCGGCGTTACAAGTGGAAGAAAGACTATAATTATAATTTTAAAGATACCAGATGAATTATGTTCAATTGGTATCTTTAATACTATTGTATAAAAAATAAGAAAGAGGATATTTATGTTAAAAGATTTTATAAGAGTTGATAGAGTAAGTGTTAGAAAATTTAATGAAGAATATTATTTATTGAGTGGAAAGAGAAATTATAAAATAAATGAAATTGGTGTGATAATTTTTAAATATATTGGAACAAATATTAAAGTAGAGGAATTAAGAAACAAAATAATGGGTATATATGAAGGTGGAACCGCAGAACAAATAGACATAGAGATTAATAATTTTATTAATTTGTTGCTAAAAGAAGGATTAATTGAAAGAAGATAAGTTATGAAACAATATACACTTATAAAATTTAATATATTATTATTATCTACATTAATTTTAATTCTTTTAGGAAATATATATTTATCAGTAGCATGGATACTAAGCATATTAATATTATTTGATGTTAGAAAAATTCCTAAAAAAGGAATATTATATTTAATTAGATTAACTGGGTATTTTATTCATTTTATAATAATTTTTTTGACATATGTTATACTAGAGAAAAAACAAGTATTTATTTTTGAAAATGAAAAAAAAGTAATATTTATATTATTTACATTTATAATTATTAGTATATTAAAAAACAAAAAGACTTTTAGTTTATTTTTTAGTAATGAATATGTCAGTAGTATTCCTAAAGAAAATAAAATAGAATATATTTATTCTATCTATGTATCGATAGGTTGTATTATAGGTGAGGAATTATATTTTAGATATTTTATGATAGAAAATTTAAAAAACATAGGTAGTTTGTCTATACTAATATCAGCAGTGTATTTTATGTTGATACACTATCTTTTACCATGGGGGGATAATTTTAATAAAAAAGATTTATTAAATCAAGTTTTATTTGGTTTAGTATCAGGTGGTATTTACTATATATCTAATTCTATTTTATTTTGTATAGTAGGACACTTATTTATGAATATACATATGATAATTTTTTATATTAAATCGTATAGCTATTATTATGTTAAAAAAGGGGAGTATATAGATTCTAAGAATATTTTTGATGAACTAGATGTTTAAGGAGAAGGTGTATGTATATAGAAAAATTAGATAAAATAATAACTTTATCAGATGTGGAAAAACATATAGAATTATTAGAAAATGATATTGTTTATTTTGGAGGTTCTTTAATAGAAGGAAAATTGAATAAAAATTCAATTGGGATGGGAAATATATATTCTGATTTAGATATGTTCGTAATTAGAGATGAAGAAAAATTTAGTGAAACAGAATCAACGTATAAGAATAAATTTAAAAAGACAACATTTATTAGAGTCAATGGAATGAGTATAGATGTTGAAATATTCAATTATGAGTATATAAGAAAATTGATAGATGAATTGAATAGTGTAAAATTAGATTTAAATATAAGAATGGATAATGTATTAAATATAGATTTAACTTTACAAGAGATTAATACATTTTTATGTAGATTAAAGTATTCGATAAATATAAAAAATAAAAATAAATATGATGATTTATTGAAAACTATTGATTTTAATAATTTTTTAAAAATATATAAAGAAAGTTTATATAATTCTTGGGATAATAAATTAGATGATACATTGGGTAATTTAAAAGAAAAGCAGTATAATGTAGCATTGCATTGCTGTAGAATAATGTTTATAGAATTTTCTAAACATTATTTAGCAGAGCACTCAGAATTAATCGATAGAGATAAGTGGATATTTTTAAAAGCGATAAATACAGCTAATACACTTAAAGATAAAGAGTTTGAGTTAAAATACAATGAGTTATTTTGTTCAGATGTTAGTGATGATGAAGATAAAGAAAAAATCATAAAAAGGAGTTTAAATTTTATGAAGAAAAAAATGGATGAATTTACTTTATCTGATTTGATTTAGGAGGATAGTATTGTGAAAAATAATATTATAGAGGTGAAAAATTTAAAAAGAAGTTTTAGAATTTCAAAAAAAGATCAATTTACTGCACTTAAGGGAATAAATTTTTCAGTGAAAGAAGGAGAAATATTTGGACTTCTTGGACCAAATGGAGCAGGGAAAACTACTACGATAAAAATTTTAACTACAATGCTTGCTCCAAGTTCGGGAAGTGTAAAAGTTTTGGGTTTTGATACTTTTAATGAAGCAAAGGAAGTTAGGGAGCATATAAACTTTGTTTTTGGTGGAGAGCGTAGTCTGTATTGGAGACTTAGTGCGAGAGATAATTTAGCATATTTTGCTGATCTTTATAAAATTCCACGAAAAAATCAAAATGAACTAATTGAAAATTTAATAAAGCATGTAGGTCTTAGTGAATTTATAGATAAAAAGGTAGAGACTTTTTCAAAAGGTATGAAACAAAGATTACAGGTTGCACGTTCGCTTCTTAATAATCCTAAAATAATATTTTTAGATGAACCGAGTATAGGGCTCGATCCAGTAGGGGCAAAAGAACTTCGGAAACTTATTAAGGAGTTAGCAAAAGATGGTGTAACTATATTATTAACAACACATTATATGCCAGAAGCAGAAGAACTTTGCGATAGAATTGCGATAATTAGAAAAGGTGAAATAATTGCACTTGATAATGTAGTGGGTCTTCAAAATTTAGTTTCAATTGGTCGAAAAGAAGAAATAAAAGCGAAAAAAGTGAGAGAACAAGAAGAGAGGAATAAACAAAATTTAGAAATAACATTGGAAGATATTTATATAGAATTATTAGAGGAGAAGTAATATGAGAGCTATTTTAATGAGTGCGAGGATTCAGATGGAACAATCAATAGCACGCCCGATGTTTAGATTTTGTGTGTTTATTAGTCCGATACTTAGTGGAATTTTGTTGGGAATGATTTATCAAAATCGTAGTATTGAAGATTTTATGCTTTATGCTTTTATTGGTGCTGGAATATCAACGTTTTGGGGAAGTATTTGTTTTTCATCAGCGAGTGATATGGATAGAGAAAAATGGTTAGGAACTATGCCGATGATTTTTACCTCACCGATAGGTTTCGAAAATATTATTTTTGGAAAAATTTTAGGAAACACACTTTGGGGAATTTTTAGTTTTGGACTTAATATGCTGACGGTAAAAATTTTATTTAATAAATCTATCCAGTTTGCGAGTTTTAATTATTTTTTACTAATAACAATTTTAATGATAATTTCTATGATAGCTGTTGGTTTTATGATGGCGGGTTTATTTACTTTATCAAGAAAAATAAGTTTACTTATGAATGTAATAGATTACCCGATAATAATTCTTACTGGAATGGTTTTTCCGATAAGTATTTTTCCAAAATTTATTCAATATATATCGTATTTATTAAGCCCGACTTGGGCTATGCAAGGTTATAAGTTGGCTATTCAAGGTGGATCAGCAGAGCAATTACAAAAAGTAGCGCTAATACTTGTCTTTGTAACAGTTGTTTATTTTATAGTAAGCATTGTATCGTTTAGAAAAATAAAGAAATTATGTGTTATAAATGGAACTTTGGAGGTATTTTAATATGGAGAATGTTTCGAGATTTTTTAGAAGAGTTCAATTTTCTTATAAAATGTCCTCAGTATTAGATGATTGGCGTACTTTTTTTACTATTGATCTTTTAATTCCATTAATGCAGATGATGTGTTATTCGCTAGTAGGATATTATGTTTATGGAGCGGAAAATATTGAAAAATGGGTGATAAGTAACGCTATAGTAACGAGTGCCTTTTCGGCAATTTATAGAGTAGGATTACAGCTTGTTCGTGAGAGAATGAGTGGTACATTGTCGCTTATGTTAGCAACAAAAACTAGTATTTCAGAAATATTAATTTCAAGCGCAATCTCAACTATGGTACTAGGTTTTGTGTCGGTAGTTTTTGGAGTGAGCGTACTTAGTTTATTATTGGGATTAGCTTGGACAGGACAAAAAATATTGGAGTTTATTTTTATTTTAATATTAGCGATATTTGTGGCGACTTGTTTTGGATTTTTCATCTCATGTTTAATATTATTAACGACCGAAATTCACCTAGTAACGAACACGATAGACAAAGTGCTTTTAATATTTACAGGGGCAAATTTTCCAGTAAGTAATTTCCCATACCTAGTAGAGCAGTTTTGTTACATTTTACCACTGACACGTTCTATACTTTTAGCACAAAAATTAATAGGTGGGGAGAGTGTAGTGAATAATATATATCTAATTAGAGGAGAGTTTCTACTAGCTTTTGTATTTCTAATATTAGGAATAGTGTTGTTGAAAAATATGGAAAGAACTGCCGTAAAAGGTGGAACTTTAGATATGTTGTAAAAATAAGCTCTTTGTTAAATAAAGAGGATGAGAAAAAATTCATAAAATGTGTTCTATGACTAAATAGGACAGAACCAAAAAGTTAGTTAAAGAAAGAAGTGTTGAGAAAAAACTCGGTACTTCTTTTTAAATTTCTAGATAACATTTTTTATAAAATTGGATATACAATCAATTATTAAAACAAGCAACAGAGGATATTATGGAACTAAATAGAATAAATTCATTTATTGCGGCTTATTTTGAAAAAATAATTTTTGATAGTACTTTTGATATTGAACAAAATGATGAAATAGATACTTTGTCATTGTTAAAGTTAGGTGATTTTAAACTTCGAATTGAAGAAAATAATTATTTGGAAATGCTTATTAAATTTTTAAAAATTTTGGTGGAACTGTGTGGTATAAAAGTTATTTTTATAACGGAGTTGCATTCATTTTTCGAAGATAGTGAAATAGAAGTTTTATATAAAGAGGTATGTTTGAATAAAATTAATATTATAAATGTAGAACATCAACAGTTTGATAATAAAACAAATGATAGGTATAAAGAAATAGTTTATATTTTTGATAAAGAAAATTGTGAGATATAATCTTGATTTTTTTTAAAAGTAATTGTATAATATAAGTGTATTCAAAATTTACATATCAAAGTTCAAATAAAGATTTATCTATATTGCCTTCGGGCTTGGATCGTGATTAATTCGTTGTCTTCGGGCTTGGAATTATTGTCGATCTATTTTTTATATATAAAAATTCAAAATTTTTATCTTTTGAATCTCAGTTTATATTTGAGGTTTGAGAGATATGTAAATTTTGATTTCTACAAAACCATTCCCCCAACCATTAAGCAACAATTGCTGTTTGAGAGATATGTAAATTTTGATTTCTACAAAACATGCAGTTTATGCTGACACTACAGAGCCTAGTTTGAGAGATATGTAAATTTTGATTTCTACAAAACCATCAGCCAACAATAAGGTTTCTTCTTTTAAGTTTGAGAGATATGTAAATTTTGATTTCTACAAAACTTTTAATATAGTGTTGCAAAGAATGTTTCGTTTGAGAGGTATGTAAATTTTGATTTCTACAAAACAAATAATGATTTTTGTCCAGCTAGCTCTATGTTTGAGAGGTATGTAAATTTTTTGGTATTATATTAGTTTGAGAGATATATAAATTTTGAATATAAAAATTATAAAATAAATTTTATGTATAAAAGAATGTACATGAAATTTATTTTTTTAATTGATGAATTGCAAATAAAAGTGCAACACCTAACTCAATAAATTAATCTCGTGTAACAATGCTTCGAATGGTGTTGAAAAATTTAGACATTTTCTTGGTCTATTATTCAATTGGACTAAATTTTCAATTAGTTCAGTCAAATTAATATTA
>NZ_KE384432.1:290273-306282 GCF_000425665.1 Gemella cuniculi DSM 15828 | reverse complement strand
TGCCTTTCCTTCTAATAAACTTACATCTTCTTTGTACGAATTACTTCCTAAAAAACCTTCTTTTTCTAATGAAATTAGTTTATTTATATTCCTATTTCACTTATGTGTTTTTTTATTTCTTCCACAATTTATCTCTTTTAATTTTTTACCCTTCTTAAATTATTGATGGTAAATCACCGCCAAAAAACATTGAATGATAAAACTTAACACGTCTTACCTATACAATACCTCATAATCATTTTATTTTCAATGAAAACATTAATGTAAATAATATTTTCATTAAATTAATAAACACTGTAATAATAGATTTACACTTGCCAATTTATATTAATTCATTGTAAAAAGGGACTGACTCCAAAGTCAGTTTAAAAAGCAAAAGATTTGGTAAATTACAACATTCGTATTCAGGACTTGAAAGGGCGTATTAAAGTAATAGGAAAGCAAGAGTCACTAATACAGGATTCTTTAACATATTAAATACAGAAAATCATCGTTGGAAGGGATAATCAAATAATGGTTTATTATATCGTTAAGAAATATGCTTATATTATTATATATTTTATAGCTGTAATTTTTGTGTTGTTATTTGCCAGTAAATCTAAAATCTGTTATGATATAAGAAAAAGTAAAAGGTTTTTTTTATGAATAGATATACAACAGAGTTTGTGGTAAAAAATAAAAAAATCCTATTCTCAATTCGGAATTAAAGAAAGATAATGAATGCTTTACTATTATAGAAAGGGGAATATATTAAATATGAAAAGAAAAACTTATATAATTATTATGTTAAGTATGACGTTTATAATGTGTTCATTAGGATGGATATATGATAATACTAAATATGACGATATAGTAGCTGCGATAGGTTATGCTATTTTGGCGATATGGTTTCTATATACATCCTATTTACTAATAGTAAAAAAAAGTTATAATTTACTAGCAGGTATGACGGAAGAAAAAGCTGCTGAAATAAAAAATAATCCTGAGGAAGAAAAAATAATAAAAACAGCAAAAATTGTAGGGTATATATTTATTATAACAGCGTTAGTACTTTTAGTGTCAGCATGTTTTTTTATTAGATAGATTATTTTTATAAAAGTAAAGATAAGATTACCCAAGTTGCAAATTAGTGATTATACTATTTGTAGAAAAGGGTAATCTTTTTTGATATAATATAAAAGTTAATAAGGGGATACAAATTTTCACCCCCAAATACCCCTTTGCACGCATTATAAAATCAAAAGGAGAAAATTGTATGATAAAAGTTTGTGGTAACAGATATAGCAACGTAAGAAATATGTTTGGAAAATTCGAGGAAAGATGTGTATAATAGACCGGTTAAACAAGTTGATCCATTCTTTTGGAAGGAAGTAATAGGAATCGATGCAGAGTACATTGCTTTTTATGGAGTAATTACAGGAAAAGAAACAAGATAGATAAGGAGGAGTTGCATGATTAAAAATATTTTAGAAGTTATAATATTAAATAAATTAAAATTAAGTATTATGTTTATTTTAACACTAATAGTATCAATAGGGACTGTTTATGTCGTATATGCTCGTGTAGATATTGTTGACACAGTAATATACAAAACAGGTTATCTATGGACAAAAGTGGGGATTATTATTTGTATTTTAATAATAGTAGAACTGCTTAGGGCGTGTCTTAAAATAGTAGTCGCACAATTAGTTAAACAATGGAAAATATATTTAGGTGACAGAATCAGTGAGAATATAGAAACCATGTCTCAATCGGAGTTTAATAAAGTTGATTCTGGTGAACATATGACTAAATATACTTATCAACTCGAATTATTATCTGCGTATTTATTTTCACCATTAACTAATTTATTTAGTTCTATTGTATTATTTATATCATCAGTAGTATTCTTATGGATGATAAATTGGAAATTTGTTATTTTTGCCATATTATCATCAATCGCTATGTTTTTAATAAGTGGTAAATTTGGTAATAAAATCAGAGAAGGATATACAAATTTATCAATATTATCAGGGAAATTTTCAGGTGTTTTGAAAGAATATATAACTGGATATGAGGATTTAAAAAATATTGGTAGAATAAAATTATTCTCAAAGAATGTTAAGGCTAGTCAGATTCAAAAAGAGGATCAACAATATAGCATTTCTAAGCTAATGGCATTTGGCGAATTAACTTTACAAAGTATTGAAAAATTATTTGAATTGTTAATTTTTATCTTTGCAGTTTATTTAGTTTTAAAAAACGAGTTAAGTATAGGTACAATAGCTTCAGTATCCACTATATTAGGAATATATCTTACATCTATCAGTCAATTAGTTGATTTATATATTAAAGTCATAGGAACAAAAGAAATATTAGATAGCGTTATAAAAAAATCAACCATTGAGGAAACTATTTATCCCCATGTCAAAGAGAAAATTGAATTTATAGACTTTAATTATAGTTTTGGTGATAACCATGTTGTTAAAGATTTTAATTTCAACATAAATAAAGGTGAGAAATACGCTATAGTAGGAAAAAGTGGTTCTGGGAAGTCAACAATAATCAAGTTACTTCTCGGGAAATTACAATCTAATTCAGATAAAGTATTAATTGATAGTGTTCCTCTCGAAATACATAACGATATTAATTTTTCAAAGGAAATAGGGTATGTTAGTCAACAAACATCTATATTTACTGGTTCAATAAGATATAATATTGCTTTGGATGAAAATTTTTCAGATGAAGAAATATGGGATGTACTGGAGAAAGTATGTTTAGATGATAGAGTTAAAAACTTACCTAATGGCTTAGATCATGAATTAGAAAACATGGGAGAAATACTATCTGGAGGAGAAAAACAAAGATTAGTTCTTGCTAGAGTCTTAATTAGAAATTATCCAATTTTAATTTTAGATGAAGCAACATCAGCATTAGATGAAAAAACTGCAATACGTATAGAAAGTAACATCTTAGCTGATACTAAATTAACTTTAATAATGATTTCTCATCATATACAAGAAGAAATTAAGAACCAACTAACCGAATGTGTTGAATTAAAAGTTTAGATGAGAGTTATGAACTGCAAAAAGAAGTTGGAAATATTGTTATATTATTATTTATAATTATTATTTATTATACAAGTGAAATATTGACGAAATATATTTTAACCGTTATAATATAAAAAAAGAAAAGGGGATTATATTATGAATTTAAATGTTGATAAAAATATGGAAGTAGAAATGAAGAAAGAGGAGATGGTTATTAGAAGATTTTTCTGATCTAGAGCTTGGTGATTTTAGAGCGGGTTATGAAGAATTAAAAGATATTGATGACTTATGGTATTTTGTAAAATCAGCTAGTCAAGGATGGATAACAGGATCGTGGAGGTAGAAAGTATGGATAATATAACATTAAATATATTATCTAAATGTAATGCAAAATGTGGCATTGTTGTTTTTCGTGTTAACCAAGTTCTACAGATAAATTAGAGGAATATGAAATTTGGGATATCTTAGATTATGCCATAGCTAATTAATGAAATAAAAGAAATAGCGTTAACTGGTGGAGAGATTTTCATGAAAGAAGATCTGGTTTGTGAGATAATAAAAAAAGTATCATCTTCTGGAAAGGTCATCACATGTATAAGTAATGGATTTTGGGGAAGAACTCCTGAAAAAGCGAAACAAAAGTTAGAAAAATTTTGTTCTCTAGGATTAAGACATTTATCGTTGAGTTATGATGATTTTCATGCTAAGTATGTAAATATTGAGTGTATTGAAAATATATTAAATGCAGCGGTTCAATTACCAATTCAAATAAAGTTAAATATGACAGTTACAAAAGAAAATGATGGGATATGGATATTAGATAGATTAAAAAATTCTCTTTTGGGTGTGGCTATAACTAGATTTTAAGCTGCCCCAGTAGGAAAAGCCAAAAATATTCCAGAGGAGTAGCTATATTATAAATTGAATAGTAGTAGATCAATGAAGTGCTCTGAACCGAATTCTGGATTAGTTATAAATTATGATGGTTATGTATTACCATGTTGTTCACCTTTAGTTATTGACAGTTTTTTAAAGATAGGCAGTATAAGGAATTATGATATAACTAAATTAGAGAAAAAATATATAGTAATGTACTTTTGTACATTATAAAAAAAGAAGGGTTAAATTGGTTTATTGAAAGATTGGAAAAAAGAGGGATTTTCAGTTTTTCTGATAAATGGTATACATCATCATGTGAGTTACGTCGTGATTTGTTTATAAATGACGAAGTTGTAAAAATTTTGTACAAGGATATAAAAAAATATCATGAAGAATACTTATCAAAGATTCGAAAATCAAAATTATGAGATAGTAAAAATAGATAATAAATATATAGTAAAAGATAAAAAAATAAAGTTTATTTTGAAAAAATATTATTACCAGGTAAAATACCTTTTTTGTCAGTAAAGTCGAAAATAACTAATAAACAACTTATAATTTACATTGTTGTATTTATTTTATTAATACTTTTAAATTGTATTAATTTTTTTCTAGGTAATCAAAAAAAGAGTATAGTGGGAAAGGGTTTATCATGTTTTTTTCATTGTACTCTTTTCTACAAGTTATATTACATGAATATGGTCATTATATTACATTTAAGATATTTGGAAGAAAAATTTATAAGTTTGGCGTGAAATTTAATTATATTTTTCCTTCATTTTTAAGAATGAACGATGTTTATATGTTACCAAATCAGGAAAAAATAATAGTGCATAGTGCAGAATTATTTATAAATTATGTGATCAATTTACTTGTATTACAAATATCAAATTTAATAGAAGATTTAGTGCTTATTCATGATATAGCATTATTATTTTTATTTCCTTTGTTGGCTAATACATTACCTGTATTAAATTCAGATGGATATAAAATTATGTTAGTTTTTTTGAAATATAATGAAAAAAAGTATATAAAAGAAATAGTGTAGTTGTTAGGATAATAGTAGTAATAAATATAATTTTATCTATTTGGTATATTATTAGCGTATGGAAAGGGTAATAAGCATGAGATTTAAAAATTTTTCTTTGAAAATAGGAAATAAAAAATTATTTGATAATGTTAATATAAATTTTGGTTGTGGTATATCGCATTTGATAGGGAGAAACGGATCAGGGAAATCATGCCTAGTGAAATCCTTAGAAAAAAGAT
Source organism: Gemella cuniculi DSM 15828 (assembly GCF_000425665.1). Classification (GTDB taxonomy): domain Bacteria; phylum Bacillota; class Bacilli; order Staphylococcales; family Gemellaceae; genus Gemella; species Gemella cuniculi. The sequence continues at coordinate 301,105 of NZ_KE384432.1, read as the reverse complement.
TTGATTATTCTGGAGAAGTATTCGCTACTGATTTTGTAATAATAGCCTCATATAGTAATATTCCTTCAGATCTAAAGTGGAAAGATTTAGAGAGGATGTTAAATAAGGATGAGTATTTTAGCGAAAAATTAAAAAATACATTAAATATAGAAAATATAAATAGAAATATTCAAATATCAAAACTAAGTGATGGACAGAAGCAAAAATTAAAATTATTATTTTATTTAGTGAAAAAACCTAAAATTATTATTTTTGATGAATTCACAAATGGATTGGACAAACAAACTACATTAGAATTATATAAATTTATAAATAATTATATTAATGAATTTAAGGATGTTGTATGTTTAAATATTACACATAATATGGCGGATTTATCGGAGTTAGAAGGGAAATATTATTTAATAGAGAATAATAATATAAAAGAGTATAAAAACAAAGAATTAGTCATTGAGAAATATATAAAAGGAGATATATAAATATGGAATTTAGACGTGCTTTAAATAATAAATTATTTTTATTCATAATTTTATCGTCATATATTATGTTTATATTTGGATATATTTTGTTAAAAACTATAGATAATATAAATCAAGTTAATTATTATCAATTTGTTTTATCAGCATATACTGTATTTACTCAGTTTGGTCCTTTAATAATATCTATTCCTATTATAAATTTTATTAATATTGATTATAAGGAAAAAAATATTATATTTTACAAAACTTTAAATTATACAGTTTTGGAATATTTTTTCAAAAAAATATTTGTAGTATGTTTTTGGTATTTTGTATCTACTATATCGATGTTAGTAATGCTGTCTCTATATTATCAAAATTATCAAAAATTTGAAGATTTTGTAATAATATGTTTTTATTTTATTAGTGTTATTATAAGTACTTTATTGATTTCTGGTATCTTCGCATATTTATTTTCTAATATACTTTTTTCATTTGGAGTTAATATAATTTTTTGGATACTGGGAATAGTTGTGAATAGTATGTTAGGAGGAAGTTCGATTTTTGCTTTCTTTGATGCGACTAATAAGACTTATAAAGGTTTTGAAAAATATTTTTCTACTGGAGACTATAATGTATTAAATATATCAGAGATACTAATATATGTTGTTTCTATTCTTACTTTAATATTAATAGTATTAAAAGTTATGAAAAAATCTTGGATAAAGAACGGGATTTAATTTATGATATAAATTAATTTATTTGAAAATGAAGGTTCTCTGTCAAATATGAGTCATGAGAAAAAATATAATAAATAGAATAGCTAAGTAGCATAATGTTGCTTAGTTTTTTTCTATTATCCTTATTTTTAATATTATCTTTATATTCAGAGGAAGGGATAATCAAATAATGGTTTATTATATCGTTAAGAAATATGCTTATATTATTATATATTTTATAGCTGTAATTTTTGTGTTGTTATTTGCCAGTAAATCTAAAATCTGTTATGATATAGGAAGAAGTAAAAGTTTTTTTTTATGAATAGATATACAACAGAGTTTGTGGTAAAAAATAAAAAAATCCTATTTTTTATAATGCTATTTTTTATAATAAATATAATTAGCAGCCTTCCACTTCCTTATTTATCTAAGATAATTATTGATGATATAATAATACCTAAAAATTATGGAATATCATATAAAATACTGTTAATATTTTTAATTATTATAATTATACAGGTGATAGGTAATTACATTTCTAACTATCTGTCTATTAAGTTAGTACAAAATTATATATATTCTTTAAAAAAATCCTATACAATAAAATTTTCAATTCTAAAATTAAATTTAATAATATTGATAATAGAGGATTAATAACATTAGTTAGTGTAGAAAGCTTTGAAGGTGCTACTTTTAGTTATGATGATTTTGTTAATAACGATAAGATAAAATCTATAAAAGAAAAGACGGGATGTCTTTCAGAAGTTAAAGCTTCTTGGATTTCATTGAAAAATCCAAAAACAATTGAAAAGAGTGGAAGAAAATTGGATGAGAATTATAATTATAAACCTTGTGATGCTATTTTAAATTTTTTAGGGATAAATCCATTAGGAAATGTCATAAATTGTTGTGGTCTTACAATGGAATATATACCATCTATGAAAGCAGGAAAATATAAAAAAGGTACATTAAAAGAAATGTATTATAATAATTTTAATGATTTTATGAAAATATGGCTAAAGGTTAGTGGAGCAGAAAAAATATTATATTTTGCTTATCAAAAAAATAATAAATTAGAGAAATATATTAAAAATATAGTTCATCCATGTCAAGCATGTGCCATAATTTATAGAAATCCTGAAGTTAGAGAAACTTTAAATAATCACTATAAAGAAATAGTAACATCCGTACTTGTAAAGTATGAAAATATGAGGAATAGTAGTTATAATTTAAATATTTAAGGAGGAAACAAATATGTTTAGTAATGATACAATATTTGGAACACCAGACTATTTAGAAAAAGTAAATGAAGAAGATTTCACATTAAATATAGAAAATATAAGTAGTAATAATATAAGTGAAATAATAGGAATATTAGAAAAAACTGATGTATATGAATTAGATAATATTCAAACTAAGTATAAATTGGATGATGATATTATATATGAGTATAAGCTGAAAAAAGATAGAGTACTGTTAGAATATATAAAAGAAAAAAATTATAAAGAGATATACAAGAGGCTGGAAGATTTAGAAGTAATACCAAAACATGATTTATATGAAAATTCATATTATAAAATACTTAAAATAGGAAAAGAGCCGGAAGTTAAACCACAGTCAGTTGTATATGTATTTCCGGTAGCAGGAGTATTTGTTGTTTTTGGAGCCGTATACGCAGTACTTGTTCACAGTGCAGGAGCTGGGGTTAATGTATATGCAGGAGCAAATCTTTGGACACAGGTTAGTATTAAATTTAATGTCTATGGATATAGTATTGAATCTAAATTACTTACTGTTATTAAAGAATTATTTCCTAAGTTTAGTTTTTCAAATATAGACCTAGACAAATATATGAATAAAAAGGAACAGGAAGATTTATTTAAATTTATAATAAAAGAATCCTCGGAAAAAATGAAAAATGAGCTTATTAGAAAAAAATATGAGTATAATTTCTCATATAAAAATCGTTTAGATTTAATAAATTAAGGTAAGTAAAATGACGAAAAAGAAATATATATATTTAACAATAATAGTAGGAACGTTTATATTTATATCTTATTTTTTTATAAGTGATGTGCGTAAATGGGCTGTAATAACTAATGTATTTTTAGCTAGTTTTCTTATATATACATCGTATCTTTTATTTTATAAAAAGAGTTATAATTTATTGGCTGGTATGACGGAAGAAGAATTGAAAAAATCTGAAAGTGATATAGAAATAAGACTTAAGTATGAAAAAGGTGCGAAAATTATGGGGGTAATTTCTTTTATTGGAGGACTTTTTGTACTGTATATATTATACTCGTCTTTGAAATTATAATAATTTTTAAGTTGTTTATAGAATTAATAGCGAAACAAGAACACATGGTCACAGCGTTTGATGAGAAACTGTTCAATACATTAGTTGAAAAAATGGTTATATATACGAAAGATAAAGTAGAAGTCCACTTCAAAAACGGTCAGGTCATAGAAATATGATCTGGCTGTTTTTATGAATGGAATGAAACATTCATTTTATGATATAATATAAAAGATTAACAGAGATGAGAAATAATGAGGGTTGCCTAAATCGTTAAAAAGTGCACACCCTAAATGTCGTTTGCACCCCCCAAGTGATAAAAAAAGGAGATTTTGTATGATAAAATTAGTTGTAACAGATGTTGATGATACTCTTTTAGGTAGTAATCATAAAGTATCAGAAAAGAATAGAGAAATTATAGAAAAATGTAGAAATAATGATATTAAAGTTATTTTGGCATCAGGTCGTCCAGATTTTGGAATGATGAAAATAGTTAATGATTTGAAATTAGATAGTTATGAAAATTATTTGTTGTCATTTAATGGAGCAAAGATTTCTAATTTAAAAACTGGAGAACTAATTTATGAGAAGTTTCTGTCAGCTGATAGAATAAAATTTCTTATAGATAAGGCTTTAGAAAATAATTGCGATATCCTTACGTATCAAAATAATCGTGTTATAACCAATAGTAACAATGAGTACGCACGTATTGAATCTGAGTTAGTAGGTGCGGAACTTATTATTTCTGAAAATATAAAGGAAGAGATAAAAGAAGGAGCAGCTAAAGTTATTATTTTGAAAAATCCTGAAGAAGCAACAATTATAAAAGATAAATTGTCGTTTGAACTTGGAGAAGAGTATGAAGTAGCAATGTCTAAACCATTCTTTATAGAGATAAATGATAAAGGAATTTCTAAAGGTGTATCACTAGATGCTTTATGCAAAAAGTTAGGTTTAACTAATGAAAATGTAATGGCACTTGGAGATGGTTTAAATGATTTAAGCATGATAGAATTTTCAGGATTAGGTGTAGCCGTTGGTAATGCTAATGACAAATTAAAGGAAGCAGCAAATTTTATATCAAAAACGAATGATGAAGATGGCTTTGCATACGCAGTAGAAAAATTTATTTTTGATAAGAAAAAATAAAAAATTAATGAAGGATAGTATTGTTAAAGGTTTATATACTATCCTTTTGATTGTAGAAAGAGGTTTTAGATGAAAGTAACATTAATTTGTGTGGGAAAGATAAAGGAAAAGTTTTATCGTGATGCGATAAAAGAGTATGAGAAACGATTGAGCTCGTATATAAAATTGAACACAATAGAGATTTCTGATGAGAGGGTAAAAGTGGAAAATTCATCAGAAATTTTAATGTCAATGGATAAAGAGGGAAAGAATATTTTATCAAAAATAAAAGATAATCAATATGTTATTACTCTGGAAATATTGGGGGAAAATCTTTCTAGCGAAAACTTTGCAAAAAAAATAAATAATTTAATGATTACAGGCAAAAGTGATGTGGTTTTGGTAATTGGTGGAAGTTATGGGTTATCAGAAGAAGTAAAAAGACGAAGTGATTATGCATTGTCGTTTAGTAAAATGACTTTCCCACATCAAATGATGAGAGTTATTTTATTAGAACAAGTCTATAGAGCATATCGAATAATAACAGGAGCGAGTTATCATAAGTAATAAATGGATAAAATAAGAATTTTAAAATTAGTAAGTATACTGATAAATTTAGTTGTTCTTGAAATGAGTATTTTATTTATTATAATTGATTTTATATCAACTGGGAGTGTTCGGTATAAAGTGAGATATGATAAGTATCTGCTTAATTCAAAATTAGATTATAAAACTTTAAATAGTGAAAAAATATAAATAATATAAAAAATGTAATAGAAAGTCAGCTTTTATAAGTGAAACTGATAATAAGGTTTTTTATAAAAAATAATTTAAAAATAAATTAAGGAAAATATAGTTTAAAAGTTTGTTAGATTTTTGGGAATTAAAATTAAATAAAGTGAAATATTGAGAGATAAAATGATAAATATATAAATATTTGTTAGAAAACTTGACATATATTTATCTAATATCGTTAGTTAAAGTATAATGAAAAACAGAGAATAAAATAATATCGTGAGGAGTAGTGGAATTATGAATGACGTATTGAGTTATTTATCAAGTTTGAATGATTTTATATGGTCTTATTTTTTAATAGGTCTTGTTATTGTTACAGGTATTTATTTTACATTTAGTACAAAATTTGTTCAATTTACTTATATTAAGGAAATGTTTAGGTTAATAACAGAAAAACCTAAGACAGGAAAAGATGGAGAGCAAAAAGGAGTTTCTGCCTTTCAAGCATTTACTATTTCGGCAGCATCACGTGTGGGAACTGGAACTATTGCGGGGGTTGCTATAGCTATTGCAATGGGAGGACCTGGTTCTGTATTTTGGATGTGGATTGTTGCACTTTTTGGTGGAGCATCTTCTTTTGCAGAATCAACTCTAGCACAGGTTTATAAAGTGCGAGATAGAAAAGGTGTTTATCGAGGTGGTCCAGCTTATTATATGGAAAAAGGACTTGGGCAAAAGTGGATGGGTGTTTTGTTTGCTATAGTTATTTCTATAACTTATGGAATTGCATTTAATTCTGTACAAACTAACACAATAGCACAATCGCTAGAAGTCTATAATATCAATCCAAAAATAGCAGGAATTGCGTTATTGATTTTAACTATTTTTGTAATTTTTGGTGGGGTAACTAAAGTTGTAAAAATAACTCAATGGTTAGTTCCGATAATGGCAGTAGTATATTTATTTATAGTTCTTGTTATTATGGTTATAAATTTTGATAAAATTCCAGGTGTTTTAGGGCAAATTGTTAAGTCGGCATTTGGTATTGAACAAGTAGGTGGTGGAGTTATAGGAATGGGAACATCTATTCTTTTGGGAGTAAAACGTGGTATGTTTACTAACGAAGCAGGATTAGGTTCTACACCAAATGCTGCAGCAACTGCTGACAGTACTCATCCAGCTAAACAAGGATTTATTCAAACTCTTGGTGTATATTTTGATACTTGTTTAGTATGTACAGCTACAGCATTTTTAATTTTATTATATCCAGGGATTGAATACGGTAGTGGAAAACTTCAAGGTATTCAGTTAACGCAAGCGGCACTTACTTCTCAAATTGGAAGTATTGGGACTATATTTTTGATAGTAGCTATTTTCTTATTTGGATATAGTTCTGTAATTGGGAACTACTATTATGGAGAAACAAATATTCAATACTTAGTACCTAAAAAATGGGCGGTAAATATTTATCGTGTGATAGTTTGTATTTTTGTTTATATAGGAAGTGTTTTAGATTTGAATTTAGTTTGGGGAATTGCTGATATAACAATGGGAGTAATGAGTTTATTAAATCTTATTGCAATTATCGGATTATCATCAGTAGTTTATGTTGTTTTGAAAGATTATGTAAAACAGCATAAACAAGGAAAAGATCCGGAATTCTATTTAGATAATTTACCAATAAAAATAGATAATGCAGATTGTTGGAAAAGAAAAAAAGAAAATTAAGAATATAATATTTAAATAAAACTGAAGATGAGGAGGCAATAATAAAAAGCTCCTCATTTTTATTTTTTAAATTATTAAAAAATACTTGAATAATTTTTTTAAGTATGATATGATATTAAACATATTTTAATTATAAAATATATGCGATGAGCCGATAAGTAGAAGTTCTTGCGTACCGTAGGATACAGAAAAGAAATCAGTGGTTGAGAGATTTCTCCTAAGCAGGACTTTGAAGTAGACGGTGAGCATTTAGAGTGAACCAAAGTAGCTTTAAACGTGGTTAGAGCGTTAATCTTTTTAAGTGCTAATTGAATTTTAGAATAAAGGTGGTACCACGGAAACTTTCGTCCTTATGTATAGGATGGGGGTTATTTTTTTTACTTGGTTTTTAAAAGAAATTTTTTAATTATATAGTAATTAAGATTTATACAAGCACATAAAAAGTTTTTAAATATTGAAATTAAAACACCAATATTGTTTAAGGAGGAAAATATATGACTAAAATGTCCACAAAATATAACCCAAGTCAAGTAGAAAATAATCGATACAGCTGGTGGTTAGAAAAAGAAGTTTTTAAAGCTGATAATAAAAGTAAAAAAAATCCATATACTATAGTTATTCCACCACCAAATGTAACAGGGAAATTGCATATAGGTCATGCTTGGGATACAACTCTTCAAGATATGCTAACGAGATATAAAAGATTAAAAGGATATGATGTACTTTATCTTCCTGGGATGGATCATGCTGGTATCTCTACTCAAGCAAAAGTAGAAGCGAAAATGAGAGAAGAAGGATTATCACGTTATGATTTAGGGCGTGAAAAATTCTTAGAGCGTGCATGGGAATGGAAAGAAGAATATGCAGGATATATACGTAAGCAATGGGCTAAATTAGGCTTAGGCTTAGATTATTCAAGAGAAAGATTTACTTTAGATGAAGGATTTAACAAAGCTGTTACAAAAATTTTTGTAGATCATTATAATAATGGAACTATTTATCGTGGGGAAAAAATTATAAATTGGGATCCAGTACAAAAAACAGCATTATCAAATATTGAAGTTATTCACAAAGATGTTGAAGGAGCATTTTATCATCTAAAATATTTTCTTGCTGATGGAAGTGGGGATTATTTAGAAATTGCAACTACACGTCCAGAAACTTTATTTGGTGATACAGCTGTTGCAGTTCATCCAGAAGATGAAAGATACCAAAAATATATTGGAAAAAAAGTTTTACTTCCGGTAGTTAATAAAGAGATTCCTGTTATTGCTGATGAATATGTAGAGCGTGATTTTGGAAGTGGTGTTGTTAAAATTACACCGGCACATGATCCTAATGACTTTGAGGTAGGAGAGCGTCATAATTTAGAGCGTATTATCGTTATGGATGAAGGAGCTATAATGAATGAATATGCAGATAAATATGCAGGGATGGATCGTTTTGAATGTCGTAAATCACTTATTGAAGATCTTCAAGAAAGTGGAGTATGTTTTAAAATAGAAAAACATCTACATTCAGTAGGGCACTCAGAACGTAGTGGGGCAGTAGTAGAACCGTATCTTTCTAAACAATGGTTCGTTAATATGAAGCCACTTGCTGATAAAGTTTTAGAAAATCAAAAGGATGTAGAAGGAAAAGTTAATTTTTATCCACCACGTTTTGAAAATACTCTTAATACTTGGATGGAAAATATTCAAGATTGGTGTATCTCACGTCAACTTTGGTGGGGGCATCGTATTCCAGCTTGGTATCATAAAGAAACTGGTGAAATCTATGTTGATACAAATCCACCAAGAGATATTGAAAACTATGTTCAAGACGAAGACGTTCTTGATACTTGGTATTCGTCTGCATTGTTCCCATTCTCAACTTTAGGATGGCCAGATATAAATAGTGAAGATTTTAAACGCTATTATCCAAATAGTTGTTTAGTGACAGGATACGATATTATCTTTTTCTGGGTTGCACGTATGGTATTCCAAGGTTTAGAATTTACAGGAACTCGTCCATTCGAAGATTGCTTAATACACGGATTAGTTCGTGATGAACAAGGTCGTAAAATGAGTAAATCTTTAGGAAATGGTGTGGATCCTATGGAAGTTATTGAACAATACGGAGCAGATAGTTTACGCTATTTCTTAGCAACTAACTCAACTCCAGGACAAGATTTACGTTACTCAACAGAAAAAATTGAAGCTAGTTGGAACTATATCAATAAAATTTGGAATGCTTCTCGTTTCGTGATTATGAACCTTGAAGGTTTTGAATATAGCGATATTGATTTAACTGGGGACAAAACTTTAGCTGATAAATATATCTTAACTAAATTAGCGAAAACTATTGAAGACTTTGAAAGATTATTTGAAAAATATGAATTCGGTGAGGCTAGTCGTATTCTTTACAACTTTGTATGGGAAGAATTTTGTTCGTGGTATATTGAAATTGCAAAAATTTCATTGAATGGAGAAGATGAAGTTGCCAAGAAAACTACAAAATCAATTTTAGTTTATGTATTAGATGCTTCATTAAAAATGTTGCATCCATTTATGCCATTTGTAACTGAAGAAATTTGGCAACATATTCCACATACTGGGGATAGTATTGTGACAAGTGAATTTGCAAAAGTTTATGAGGAGTTTATCTTTGAAGAAGAAACTGAGAATATGCAATTTATTCAAGACGTTATTACTGCTGTGCGTAATATTAGAAGTGAAGTAAATGCACCAATGTCACGAGAAATTCCTATTAAGATTAAATATACTCAAGATAAGATAAAAGATATCTTGTTAAGTGGAACTTCTTATTTAGAAAAATTTGCACGTCCAAGTGAATTAATTATTGAAAAAGAAGTAGTGGCAAGTGAAACAGATATTAGTAGAATTTTATCAGGAGCTGAAATATATGTTTCACTTAGTGATTTAATTGATGTTAATAAGGAAAAAGAAAGATTAGAAAAAGAACTAGATAAACTACAAAAAGAACTAGATAGAGTAAATAAAAAACTTTCTAATGAAAAATTTGTAGGTTCTGCTCCAGAAGTAGTAGTTGCTAAAGAAAAAGAAAAACAAATTTCATATCAAGAACAATACGATACTGTTAAAGAAAGAATAGCAGTTTTAGATAGGTTATAGAATAAAAATAAAAAATCGAGCTTGTATTAAGTTCGATTTTTTACTAATGTATAAAGAGTAAATTGAAGAATAGTTTCTAAATTTAATTGTAAAATTTTATAAAAAGTTTAGAAATGGACATTAAGAACATAAAAAGGGAGTGAGCCTAAAATTTTAATTTCTCAAAAAAGATTTTAGGCTCACTCCTTCCATATGAGTTTATGTCAGGATTCAAATGTAAAGGGATCTCAAGATGTGTAAACACCAGATAAAATAGGTTAGCCATTCTATTAAAAAACAATCTAAAAGTTCTTATTAATTAGAATACATTTTCTGTTTTTGTTCTGTGAATTAATATTAAATTACATAGGATCCTTTTCATCAATCTCGCTTTAAAGTTAATATTCAGTTCTATTGACTAATATTTTTTCCTTTTTAAAAGTACAGTTACAACTAAACTTAATGCAGCAATTATTCCAAAATTGGTAGCATTCTGACCAGTTTTTGCTAAAGTTTTTGTAGCACTTTGTTTATTAAATTCTTTCGTATTAGGTAGATTTAAATTATTATCTTGATTTGTGTCTTGATCTTTACTGTCTTCAGCCTTAGGTTTTTGATTTTTATCTTTGTCTAAAGTTTCAGAGTTATTATC
>NZ_KE384432.1:248637-289833 GCF_000425665.1 Gemella cuniculi DSM 15828 | reverse complement strand
ACTTCAGGTTTTTGATTTTTATCTTGTCCTTTATTGTCTTCAACTTTAGGCTTATCATTTTTATCTTTATCATCCTCATTTTTCGGCGTTTGAGGAATATCTTTTTCTTTTTTATCTAGCGAAAATACTTGATCAGGTAATTTTACAGTAGATGATTTGTCTTCTAATCTATAAGAAAAGGTAGAAGATAATGTTTTATTTTTGTTATCATCTTTTAGCTTAATTGTATACTCAAGCGATAAAGGAGAGTTATCAACTAAATCATCTTTTTCAAATTTCCATGTTACATTTGGCTTACTAGAACTGAAAAGTGACCATAGACTACTATTTGAATTATTAAATTTTGCATTTCCTTTATTAACAGTTGGTCCTTGAGTTAAAGTTGTTCCAGCTGGAAGTTCATCCTTTAATTCAATAGTGGTTAGCTTCTTCTCAAAAGTTTTAGCAGTTTCTTTTTGATTAGTAAGAGTTAAGAAATTCTTTTCACTTGAAATATCTTTTAAAAATTTATCATAATCAGTGTTTGCATTATCAACATCTATAGAGTGGAATTTAATGCCTTTTGCTTTAGCTTTATTAGTTTCTGCTAAGGCTGAGTTATTATGATTATAAAAAGTTAGTGAGTGTGGCTTGAATAGCCAGTTTCCAAGGCGTCCTCCAATATTTTGAACAGGATCAAAGTTCGTTGTTAGATTATCAAAAAAATCTTTTTTATCTTTATTCTTTTTTTTGTACTCTGAACTTTTGAAGAAGTCATTTAGTTTTTCAAAAGGACTAAATTCCTTTAAATACTTGGCGATTAAATTCTTAACAGGAGTGCTAATTTCTCCGTTCTTTTTATAACCTTTATAAGTGTGAGCATCTGTTCCGTCACCAACTCGTTTATCGTAATCAAAATCTGTATTCTCTGTTGGCTTAGTTTCATTTAGTTGGACATAATCTAAATTAGGTAAAAACAAACTTCCTAGTTTTGCTAATGATTCGATATCCCCAACATTAATATTGAAAAGTTTGGCAATAGCTTGTAATTCACCAACATTGTGTCTCGTATGATTAACTTTATATGGGAATAAACCTAATAACTTGTGGATTGTATTCACTTTTTGAAGACTGCCTGTTGGAACTTCTTTATCACTTTTTTTAAAATCATAGCTATAGTTGGATTTCCCATATGATAACATAACTATATGTTTTGATCGTTGTGAATCTTGTTTTTGTAATAGTTCACTAGCTTGGTGTATTGCTTTTTGTAAAAATGCCTCTTCATGTTTTTTAACAGAAGTTGAATCGCTATTAATGTGTTCTTTAATTTTATTTATATCATCAGTAAAATCTACAATATTTTTTGTATCACTATTAAAAACGATTAAGCTAAGTTTATTTTTATTATTTCCACCTAATATATGAGATGAAAGAGTCTCTAGCAATTTCTTTGCTTGTTCTAAACGCCCATTTTCTTTCATATGACTAGAAGTATCTAGTAGAGCGACTATATCTGCACCATGATCAATTTCTTTTTTTATAATTTCTGTTTTGACTTTCCAAGTATCAGGTGAATTTTGTTGTTCATAGGTTCTTTTTATAGTTGCGATATCGGTTTCAGTTGTTGTGCTGAAAGTTTTTTGTTTTTCACTATCTTTTTGAATGGAATCTTCCTTGGTAATTTCTTTTTGCGCTAATAAAGTTTTTTCATTATTTTTATTAGTGGTATTTTCTACATTAGATTCTTTTACAGAATCTAGTGTGGAGTTACCTTTTTCGTTATGTTGTGAGCTACTAGTATTTATTTCTTGTTTTGCTTCAACTGCTTTTACTTCTTTTTGTATTGTACCTGCAGTCCCTAATATCGAAAAGATAATGGCAGTAGAAGTGAGTCCAATTTTATTTTTTCTTAGAGAATAAGTTATAACTTTGTTAAATTTATTTGAGTTCATAAAGTTACCTTTCTTTTTTTATTTTAAAAGCATATCAAAGGTCATTTTATAACATCAATATGTAATCAATGTGAAAATTAAAAAATAAGCATAAGTTTTTATGCTTATTTTTATTTCTATTATTTATTGTTTTTTCTTCTCCAAATAACAAAAATAATTATTAACACAATAATTAAGATACCAATGTAGATACCATAGTTTTTAATTGCTTCTCCTGTATTTGGTAAAGTATTATATAATGAATTCATGGGACAGTCCTCAACTTATTCTTTCTCTGTTTTATTATTGAAAACTTCAGTCTGAACCTTTTCTTTTACTTGATTAATAGTTTCTGTAGAATTATTTGAGAATTGTTCTACTTTTTCTTGAACATTAGAATCATATACTTCTGTTTTAATGTTATGAAATTGGTTTTTAATACTATTTACTGTTGATTGTGTATTTTTAACAAATGAATCTAAAGTAGGTTTTATCTCTTCCACCACTCCTTTAGCTACACTAATATTATTTTTAAAATCTTTTGAATAGTCTTTCATATCAACAACATGGTCTTTTATTTCAGAAACATTGTTAGATAATTCTTTTCCATATTCTACAGTTTTATTATATTTTTCTTCAATATTATCTTTAGTTTTTGATGCAATTTTTTTTATATCGTTAAAAAGATAGTTAACCGCTTCAGTTACACCATTTTTTTGAGCATATTTAACCATGCACCTAGTATAGCCATATGAATCTTTTGCTTTTTGTTTTAGAATATTTGTGTGTTCTTCAAGTTTATTAGGATTTTTTGTGTAATAGTTTGCTACTGCAACTCCCGAACTTATAATTAACAGTTTTGATAATTTTGACATAATCTCACCTCAATACTTTTTGTTTAATTATAACACATCTATCTTTAAATTAAAATAAAAGAAAAATAGATAAGAATTATACTTATGGAAGATATTTTGTTTAGTAATTAGAGATTCCAGTGTAATAATCATAGTTAGGAGATAATTATGCTCATTATAAAGTGTTTTCTTAAAGATAGAGATGTGTTATTTTTTAATTATTACACATTATTTCGGATTAAAGTATTGAATTAATATATAATATATTGTATAATTATTACTGTAAAATAAAAAAAGGAGGAAAAATGAAACTTACTGATCGACATAAAGCTATAATTGACATAGTAAAAAGTTTTGAACCAATAACTAGCGAGGAAATTGCGGAAAAACTTTCTTTAGGAAAGTCTACATTGCGGAATGATTTAGCGGTTTTAGGGATGTTAGAAGTGCTAGAGGCAAAACCTAATGTAGGTTACTATTATAATTATGACTTTTCACCAGGAGAAAAACGAGAAGAGATAAAAAGTAAATTAGTAAAAGAAATAATGGGAATCGCAATTACTGCGAAAAGTACAGCAAGCTATTCAGATGTATTATCTAAATTATTTATTTATGATGTAGGGACTATTTTTATAGTTAATGAAGATAATCACTTAGTAGGGGTAACATCAAGAAAAGATATGCTGAAATTATCGAGAAATTCTGATGCAGAAAAATTACCGATAGCATTAGCAATGACAAGAGTACCGAATATTATCTACATACATGAAGATGATCTTGTAAGTGATGCTCTTAGAAAAATTATTTTACATGAGATAGATTGTCTACCAGTCGTCAGGGAGGAAGCTGGTGGGAAAATTATCGTAGGAAAAATTTCTAAAACTACATTAATTAAATTATTACTAGAGATACTGGAGGGGTAGTTAAGTATGTTAACTGTACACATAATATCGGATTCTATAGGAAATACTGCAAAAGATGTGGTTGATGCTGCGTTGGTTCAGTTTTCTTATTCGGATGTACGATATAAAATTTTAAAAAATTCTAATGTTGGAACGAAAAGCAAAATAGATTCTATTGTAGAAAATATAGATTTAAATGATGTTATTGTTCAGACATTAGTTGATAAAGAGTTGGCAAGGTATACCAGAGAACTTGCTGAAAAAAAAGGGATAGTCGTAATAGATTTACTGAGCAATATGCTTAATATTTTTGAGAAAAAATTAGAAGTAAAACCGGAAAATAATCCAGGATTAATAAGAAAAATGGGAGCGGAATATTTTAAAAGAGTTGATGCTTTGGAATTTGCAGTTAAGTATGATGATGGTAAAGATATTAATGGATTAAAAGAGGCTGATGTAATAATCTTAGGTGTATCAAGAACTTCTAAGACACCACTTAGTTTGTACTTGGCCAATAGAAATATAAAAGTTATGAATGTGCCAATTGTTCAAGATTTAATATTACCAGAGCAACTTTTCGAGGTTAAAAGAAAAATAATAGGACTTACAAACTCTGTAGAGCAGCTTAATAAGTTAAGGGGAGAAAGACTTAAAGCTCTAGGAGTTGAGCATGGTACGGATTATACAGATGAAGTTCAAATATTTGAAGAACTGGAGTATGCATTGGAGATTATGGAAAAAATAGGGTGTCCAGTAATAGATGTCCAAAATAAAGCAATAGAAGAGACTGCGGAAATTGTTGTGAATATAATGAGAGAACGTGGTTTAGAGGTTTAAACAAGAATACAAAATATTTATTAAATATATTAAATTATAAAAATTTGAATTTAATTAATTCAGATTCATATGAATTATTAAGAAGTTACAATGTAATATGTGATTAACATAACTAATTTTAAATTACAAGTAAAATAGTTCGAAAGGGGAAACAACATGACAAAGAAATACGTTTATAATTTTAGTGAAGGAAATAAAGATATGAGATCTTTATTAGGAGGGAAGGGAGCTAACCTTGCAGAAATGAAATCACTAGGTATTAATGTACCTCCTGGATTCACAATTACAACAGAAAGTTGCAATAGTTATTATGAAAATGGAGAAAGAATAAAACCTGATATTCTAAAACAAATAAATGAGCAGTTAGAAATTTTAGAAGAAACTATTGGGAAAAAACTAGGAAGTTTAGAAAATCCATTATTAGTATCAGTAAGAAGTGGTGCTGTATACTCAATGCCAGGAATGATGGATACAATTTTAAACTTAGGTTTAAATGATGAGACTACTATCGTTTTAGCTAAAAAAAATAATAATTATCGTTTTGCATATGATAGTTATAGAAGATTTATTCAAATGTTTTCAGATGTAGTAATGGGAGTTGATAAATATAAATTTGAAGAGGTTTTAACAAGGGTAAAAGAAGCGAATGGTTATACTCAAGATAGCGATATGAATGAGAAAGATTTATTCAAAGTAGTAGAAGAATTTAAAGCTATTTACAAGAGTGAAACTGGAAAAGATTTTCCAATGAGTGTAAAAGAACAGCTGATGCTTGCTGTAGAAGCAGTATTTAAATCATGGAATAATAATCGTGCAAAAGTTTATCGAAGATTGCACAACATTAGTGATAAATTAGGAACTGCTGTTAATATTCAAGCGATGGTATTTGGGAATATGGGAGATAATTGTGGTACTGGAGTTTCGTTTAGTAGAAATCCAGTTACAGGAGAAGATGAACTGTTCGGAGAGTATTTGATAAATGCTCAAGGAGAAGACGTAGTAGCAGGAATTAGAACTCCTAAAAATATCAGCGTGTTAGCTAATGATATGCCACATATTTACAAAGAGTTTGTTGATATTTCTAAAAAATTAGAATATCATTACAAAGATATGCAAGATATAGAATTTACAATAGAAGATGGAAAATTATATATCTTACAAACTCGTAATGCTAAGAGAACACCAAATGCAGTTGTAGAAGTTGCAGTATCGCTAGTTGAAGAAGGTGTTATTACAAAAGAAGAAGCAATTTTGAGAATAGGATCAGATGAAGTAAATAAACTTCTTCATGCTACATTTGAGGAAAAATCATTAAAAGCAGCGAAACAGTTGACTCAAGGATTAGCAGCTTCACCTGGTGCAGCCACAGGAAGAATTTATTTTTCAGCACAAGATGCGGTAGAAGCAGCAAAAAATCATCCGGTAATATTAGTAAGAGAAGAGACATCTCCAGAAGATATAGAAGGAATGGTTAGTTCAGGTGCGATTGTAACATTAAGAGGTGGAATGACTTCACATGCTGCAGTAGTAGCTAGAGGAATGGGTAAATGCTGTGTTTGTGGATGTCAAAATATGATAATTGACTATAAAGAAAAAACATTAAAAGTGTCTGATATTACCTTAAACGAAGGAGATATTATTTCAGTAGATGGAAGTAGTGGTAAGGTATATTTAGGAGAAGTAGAGAAGGTTGATGCAACTTTCAGTGATAGGTTTAAAAAATTATTAACATGGGCTGATGAAATTAGAGAAATGAAAGTATTCGCCAATGCTGATAATGAGATTGATGCAAAAGTAGCATTTGACTTTGGAGCAGAAGGTGTAGGACTTTGTAGAACAGAACATATGTTCTTCGAAGAAGATAGAATTAGTTTGGTAAGAAAAATGATTTTAGCCGCAGATACTACTGAGAGAGTTAGATTTTTAGATAGATTGCAACCGATTCAAAGCGAAGATTTTTATAAAATTTTTAAAGCAGCAGCTGGGAAATCAGTTAATATTCGTTTATTAGATCCACCACTACATGAATTTTTACCAAAAGATGATAAAACGATAGAAATTATTGCCGAGGAAATAGGTGTAAGTGTTGCACAACTTAAAGCTAAAATAACTAGTATTGCGGAATTTAACCCTATGATGGGACATCGTGGTTGCCGTTTGGGTGTAACGTATCCAGAGATTTATTTAATGCAAGCAAAAGCAATTAGTTCTGCTGCAATAAGGGCAAGAAAAGAAGAAATTAACGTTAATGTGGAAATAATGATACCTTTAGTAGGTTTAGAAAAAGAGTTGTCTGTTTTACGTGAACAAATTGTTGAGTTAGTAGAAAAAGAAATGCACTTATACAATGCGGAATTTAATTATAAAGTGGGAACAATGATTGAAATACCTAGAGCTTGTATAATTGCCGATAAAATTGCAAAACATGCAGACTTCTTTAGCTTTGGCACAAACGACTTGACTCAGCTTACTTTTGGATATTCAAGAGATGACGCGGAAAAATTTATAGATATCTATAAGAAAAAAAATATTTTAGAATCAGATCCATTTGTTCATTTAGATGAAAGTGGAGTATTAGAACTAATGAAGATTGCAGTTGATAAAGCGAAAGAAACAAAACCTAGCATTAAGTTAGGGATTTGTGGAGAGCATGGAGGAGATGAAAAATCAATTCTATTATGTTCAAAAATAGGATTAGGATATGTATCATGTTCGCCATATAGAGTGATAATTGCAAGAATAGCGGCAGCAAAAGCTGCAATAGGAAATGTAGAAGAGGCTACAACCAAGTAAAAACTTCTAGTTTAAATGGTGTAATGGTTTGATAATTGAGAAAGACTAGAAAATTATCATCACTTTGTAAAATTTTAAGATTAAAAGACTTCAGTGAAAAACGACACTGAAGTTTTTTAATTTAATATAAAGTAAAATTAATATAATCTTAAATTAGATAATGGTTCATAAAGGAATGAATTATCTTGATTAGTGCAAAATGTTCGTTGGTGTGGTGTATGTTATAAGGTAGGATGTATTATTTTTAGTTTGTATATTAAATAACAGTGACAAAAATATTAAATAATAATTAATATTATGGAATATTATATTTAGAAAATTGATTTTTTTTTTAATATACATTAAAATTAAGTATGATATAATTAAAACAGAAATTTTAAATATTGATAAAATATTGAGTTAAAGAAAGGGTATATTATGGCAGAAAATAATAATGAGCGTTTATCAAGAAGAGATAGGCACTCGCAAGAAAGAAAAAGTGTGATGCCAGGTGGCTATATATCTAGAAATAGTAGCACGGGAAATGAACAACGTAAAAAAGCTATAAATGAAGAAATAATGAGAAGAAGTGGACAAAGACCGAAAAATAGTCAAAATCCAAGTAGCAAAAATAGGAATACAGCTATAAATCCTAATCAGAAACAAGTACCACCAAGGCAACAAACAAGGGGTACTTCAAATGGAAATAATTTTGGGAATCCTAATAATAGAGATTTAGGAAGTGGTAAAAATAGAATTAGTGCACCTAATCCTAAAAAGAAAAATAAGAACATATGGATGCGTATTTTGAAATATGGATTGTATGCAGCAAGTGTTGCAATCATTTCTTTATTTTTCTTATGTGTATTTTGGATTTATCAGGCACCAGCTTTCGATTCGAAAATTTTAGATAATAATTCGAGAACTATAGTCTATGATGTTAATAATAACGAAGTAGCAAAATTAGGAAATCAAGTTGGAGAAAATCTTGAGACTTCTGATATTCCGCAGCAGATACAAGATGCAATTTTGGCGACAGAGGACAATAGGTTTTTTGAACATGGTGCTGTAGATTTTAGACGTCTAGTGGGAGCAGTGGTATCAAATCTTACTAGTGGTTTTGGATCACAAGGAGCTTCAACGATTTCACAACAGCTTATAAAAAGAACATTTTTAGATGATAATAAGAGTGTAAAACGTAAAGTGCAAGAGGCGTATTTGGCATACAAACTAGAACAAAATTATGATAAAGAGTCTATTTTTACAATGTATGTAAATAGAATTTATTATTCAGATGGTGTCTATGGACTAAAAACAGCAGCGAAATATTATTACAATAAAAACTTGAATCAATTAACTTTACCACAGATTGCATTATTAGCTGGTATACCTCAGCATCCAAATACGTATAATCCATATGATAATCCAGAAGCTGCAAAGGCACGTAGAGATACTGTACTTTACTTGATGAAATATCATGGGAAAATCACAGAAGCAGAAGCTAATGCTGCACAACAAACAGATGTTTTAAGTGGAATAGTTTCTAGAGATAAAAATAATAGAGGAATACTTTCTAGTGAGTTTGATTCAAAACATACATCATATATGAATCAAATAGTAACAGAACTAAGAAATAGCAAAGAATATAAAGACTATGAAGGTGATGTACTGAATCTAGGATTAAAGATATATACTAACTTTGATCCTAAAATTCAAAATTCTTTAAGTGATAGTGTTAATGCTAATTATGCTGGAATAAAGCAAGCTAGTAATGTAGCTATGGTAGTTTTAAATAACGAAAATAGTGGAATTGCTGCCTTATATGGTGGGAAAAACCAAACTTTTAATGGATATAATATTGCAACTCAAGCGAAACTGCAACCAGGATCATCAATAAAACCAATTTTGGCTTATGGACCTGCGGTAGAATATTTAGGCTGGGGATCTAGTCAGACAATTAATGATAGTCCAATTCAAGGAACTCAAATACAAAACTGGGATAGACAATATCATGGTAATATTACAATGAATAACGCACTTGTTTGGTCATATAATATTCCAGCTATAAAAACATATCAACAGGTTGGATTTGATAAAGTAAAACAATACGCTTCTAATGTAGGAATGAATATAACAGATGATTCATTAACAACACCTATTGGAGGAAGTAGTGATGGTTTTTCACCACTTCAGATGGCTGGAGCATATGTACCGTTTAGTAATGGTGGATACTATGCAACACCTAAAGCAATTAAAAAGGTATATGATAATGAAGGTAGCGAAGTAAAAAGTTTTAGTACGGATGATAGAAAGCGAGTTATAAAAGAATCAACAGCATATATAATGACGTCTATGCTAAGAAATGTTGTAAATGGAACTGCGACAAATTCAAGAATAACTGGTGCAGATATGGCTGTTAAAACAGGAACAACAACATTTGGAGAAGCGGAAGCAACAAAATATGGATTTGATATTAATAATTATTCAAAAGATTCTTGGACAATAGGTTATACTAGCAATTATACAATGGCGGTATGGCAAGGATTTGATACGATTGATGGACCTACTAAGTACATGACGCAACAAGATACTCAAAAAACTCAGGCGTTATATAGAATAAATATGCAAAATATTGTTCGAATGTATCCGCCTAAAGGTTTTTCAGTTCCTAATAATGTAGGTTCAATAAATGGTGGGGTAAGAGTTATAACAGAAAGCGAACGTCGTGAGATAGAGGAACAACAAAGACGTGCTAGAGAAGAAGCAGCAAGGACTAGAGAACAAAATAGAAGTAGCAACAGTGATAACAATGATGATGATAATCAAAGTAATAATTTTGATAATAATTCTAGTAGACAAAATAATAACTCTACAAATAATTCCGGAAATAGTTCAAACTCGAATTCTTCAAATACTTCAAGAAATAATTCTATAAATGGGAATGATAACCAAAATTCCAATAATAATTAACAGTAAATAAAAAATAGGAGGGTGGAATAGAACTTTATGAAAATTAAAAATTTAGGTTCTTATTCCACTCTTCTTTTGTTAAAGATATTTTTGAAAATACTACACAAAAATCAATATTTAGTGTACAATAGAGTGTAGATTTTTGTATGATTTAATTTTAAATTTGTACTTTAACTAGTTATAATGTTAGATTTTTTGTTAGAGACCAACAGTATAAAAAGTTATAAAATTATCAATTCAATGGATGTGAAGATATGAAAAAAAAATTAGTAATAATTACTGGTATAAGTGGGGCAGGAAAAAACACAGCACTGGAAATTTTTGAAAGTCAAGGTTATTTTTGTACTGATAATTTACCAGGACTGTTAGTTGAGGATTTTTTAAGAATAATTGAAGAAAAAGATATAAATAAAACAGCAATAAGTATAGATATAAGAAGTAAACATCTTTTTGTTGATTTAAAAGAATTATTAAAAAAAATTCAGCAGAGAGAATATTTTGATATCAAAATAATATTTTTAGATAGTGAAGATCAGATATTAGTCAATCGCTACAAAGAAACTAGAAAAAACCATCCTCTTTCAATGAAGTTTAGCCTTTTAGAAGGAATTAAACGAGAAAGAGAAGTAATGGAAGATGTAAAAGGAATAGCAAATTATATATATGATACCACTAATTTTTCAGTAAAAGATTTACAAAAGAAAATTTTGGAAGATTTCAATATTGAGAAAAAAGATAGTTATCATATTAATATATCTAGTTTTGGATATAAGTATGGTATACCTATAGATGCTGATAATATTTTTGATGTAAGATTCTTAAAAAATCCTTTTTATATAAATGAACTTCGTGAAAAAAGTGGTCAAGATGAAGAGGTATTTAATTATGTATTTTCTGATGAAGTTACAATAGAATTTTATGAAAAATTTAAAAATTTAATTTGTTACATGATTGATAAATATCAATATGAAGGGCGAGATAAGGTTGCAATAGCAATCGGTTGTACTGGTGGGAAACATCGCTCAGTAAGTCTTGCACGTAAACTACATGAGGATATTTCTAGTTTAGGATATAAGGTTTATCTTGAACATAGAGATATAAACAAGGGAAGGTAGCACCGATGAGAGAAAGAGTAAAAGTCGTAGCTATTGGTGGTGGTACAGGACTATCGGTTCTTTTAAGAGGATTGAAAAAATATCCATTAGACATAACAGCAATAGTTACAGTAGCAGACGATGGGGGAAGTTCTGGAAAAATTCGAAGTGATATGAATATCCCATCACCAGGGGATATAAGAAATGTAATAGCAGCTTTATCTGACACTGAACCATACCTAGAGAGAATGTTTCAATATAGATTTGATTCTGGTGAAATAAAGGGGCATCCTGTAGGAAATTTGATGATTGCAGCAATGACTGATATTCATGGGGATTTTACCACAGCAGTAAAAGTTATGAGTAAAATTTTAAATGTAAGAGGAACGGTTTTACCAACAACAAATGAAATTGCAACACTTAATGCAGTTTTAAAAACTGGAGAAATTATAAGAGGTGAGTCATCAATAACGAGCGCAGGTGGTCAAATAGATCATGTTTATATAACACCAACAAAGGTAAAACCCAATGAAGATGTCTTAAAAGCAATTGAAAATAGCGACTACATAGTTATGGGACCAGGAAGTCTTTATACTTCAATAATTCCCAATTTAGTAGTGTCAAAAGTAGCAGAAAAAATAAAAGAAAGTAAGGCGAAAAAAATATATGTTTGTAATGTAATGACTCAACATGGGGAGACAGATAATTATACTGTATCTGATCATATAAAAGCAATAAACAAACATGTAAATGCTAATATTTTTGATATCGTAATAGCAAATTCAAGAAAATTTGATGAAAAAGTTTTATCAATCTATAAAGAAGTAAAACAAGAGATGGTTGTGGTTGATAGAGCGGAAATAGAGAAGTTAGATATAAGAATAATAGAAAATGATAATGTAGGTATAGTAGAGAATGATGTGATTAGACATAATACAGAAGAAGTTTCTGAATTAATTTATAATTATATTATAGACGATAAGCCAACAATCATTTATAATAAAAAGTAAAGTTATATAGAAGGAGAAAAAGAATGCATTTAAATTTTGATTATTCAAAAGCGTTAAACTTTTTTAATGAACAAGAAGTGAAAAACATGGAAGGTTATGTAAAAGTTGCTCATGAAGCATTACATAATAAAACAGGAATAGGGAATGATTTTTTAGGTTGGTTGGATCTTCCAACAAATTATGATAAACAAGAATTTGCTAGAATTAAAGAAGCTAGTAAAAAGATCCAAAATAATTCTGACATACTAGTAGTAATTGGAATTGGTGGTTCATATTTAGGTGCTCGTGCAGCTATAGAAATGCTAAATGATAGTTTTTATAACTTTTACGAAAAAGATAGAAAAACTCCACAAGTATTTTTTGTAGGACATACTATTTCTTCAACTTATACACAAGAGTTAATAAATTATATTAAGAATACAGGAAAAGATTTTTCTGTTAATGTAATTTCTAAATCTGGAACAACTACAGAACCAGCTATTGCATTTCGTATTTTTAAAGATTTATTAGAAGAAAAATATGGGAAAGAAGGAGCAAAAGAAAGAATTTTTGCTACTACTGACAAACAACGTGGTGCATTAAAATCATTAGCGGATGATGAAGGGTATGAAACTTTTGTGGTGCCTGATGATGTTGGTGGGCGTTTTACAGTATTAACAGCGGTAGGATTGCTACCAATAGCTGTTAGTGGTATTGATATTGATAAAATGATGGCAGGGGCAAAATTAGCACAAGATGAATTAGCCACTAGTAATTTGTCAGAAAATATTGCCTATCAATATGCAGTAATGAGAAATATTCTTCAACAAAAAGGAAAACTAATTGAAATACTAGTTTCTTATGAACCTTCAATGGTATATTTTAATGAATGGTGGAAACAACTTTATGGTGAATCTGAAGGAAAAGATGGTAAAGCATTGTATCCATCAAGTGTTTGTTTTTCAACAGATTTACATTCTATGGGACAATATGTTCAAGAAGGAAGAAGAATTTTATTGGAAACTATACTTAAAGTAAAAACTCCTAATGAAGATATTGAGCTAAGAGAAGCTGATAATAATCTTGATGGACTTAATTATCTAGCAGGAAAAACCATGGACTTTGTTAATACAAAAGCATTTGAAGGAACACTTCTTGCTCATACAGATGGAGGAGTGCCTAATTTTGTAGTTGAACTACCTGATATGAGCGAATTTACATTTGGATATTTAGTTTATTTCTTTGAAAAAGCAGTAGCAATTTCTGGGTACATGCAAGGATTGAATCCATTTGATCAACCTGGTGTAGAAGCATATAAGAAAAATATGTTTGCATTATTAGGAAAACCTGGTTTTGAAGATTTAAGAAAAGAACTAGAAGAAAGATTAAAATAAAAGAGAAATTATAAATAGTTTTTTTGATAAATTTTAATGTATAATTAAATGCTATTTAGTAGAATTTTTTCTACTAAATAGCATTTAAAAATTATGGATTAAATTTATTTTAAAAATTAACGTTAGAATGCAGGTGTTGCATGTCCTTTCAATTTCTCGTTAATAAAGTTTTTAATTTTTTCACTAGCTAATGCTTTTTTTATGGCTTTTATTGTATCAGAGTCTTTGTTATCTTCTCTAGCTACTAAAGATACTGCAAATGTTGAGTCTTTTTGGTCTTCAACTAGCAGTCCATCTTTGCCGGGAGTTAGGTTAAGCTTAGCGATATATGTAGGATAGTTGAATACTAAATCTTTTTCGTTATACGCTTCGTTTAGGTTAAGCAAGCTAACTTCTGTAAACTTAAGATTTTTTGGATTCTCTTTAATATCTTTAGTTGTAACTGTATAGCTGTTAGGATCATTAAGAGTAATAACTTTTCCATTATGCAATAAACGAAGTGAACGTGCCATGTTAGTTGGATCAGATGGGATAGCTACATCAGCGCCATCTTTCAAGTCTTTAATATCTTTGATATTTTTTGAGTAAAATGCAACTGTTGCGTTATAGATTGGTTGAACTGTCACAAGATTTGCATTATTTTTTTGATTGAATTGTTCCATAAATGGTTTATGTTGGAAAAAGTTTGCATCAACTTCTTTATTATTCAGTGCGACATTTGCTTGAACGTTATCCGATACTTTTACAATTTCAAGATTATAGCCTTCATTTTTAAGATCATCTTTAATCATTTCTAGCATATCTGTCATTGGTGTGGTATGTGATGCAACTTTAATAGTCACATTTTCTTTTTTTTCTGTATTATTAGAATTAGTTTTGCTTGAACAAGCAGTTAGTATAAGTGCAAGAGTTAATAAACATGCACAAATTGAAAAAAATTTTTTCATCGTTATTTCTCCTTTTTATTTATATAGTTTTTTGCTAATCCATAACCTATTGATTGAATAATGAAAACATAGATAATAAATATAATAACAACTAAATACATTAGATTATAATTATATTCTTGGTAGCCATATCTAAAAGCAAATTCTCCTAGGCCACCAGCTCCAATTACTCCCATAACTGTAGAATATGAAAGTAAACTTATAGTAACGGATGTAAATGATAAGATTAAATCAGTTTTTATAGATGGAAGCAAGAAATATCTTATTATTTGTAATTTTGTAGCTCCCATACTTATTGCTCTATCAATGATTTTTTTTGGGACATTAAGTAGAGCTTGTTCAACAAAACGAGAGTAAATGCTAATAGAAACAAGAGCTAGTGGTAAAGTAGCAGCTAGGTTTCCAAATGAAGTTTTAAATAAAAATCTACTTATTGGGATTAAAATAAAAATAAATATTAAAAATGGAACACTGCGTAATGCATTAAGCATAATGCTAAATAGTTGATAAATAAATTTATTTTTTAATAAATAATCTTTTTTTAGTGAAAATAATAAAATCCCAAGAGGTAGTGAAAAAACTAGACAAACAATCATTGATATTGCCATCATAAAATTAGTTTCCCAAAATGCTTTGATAATACCTTCTGAATTTGCTTTTAATAAATCAATCATTTAACAAAAACTCCTTTACATGATTGTAGTAATCTTCATTATAATCTTTACCATTATTTTTTTTAGGAATAATGACATCTTTTATAGTAGAGTTATCAATAACAATAACTTTATCACAGAAATTTTTTAAAAGTGATAAACTATGTGAAATCATAAGAATAGAAATATCTGTAGTTTCTCGAAGTTTGTCCAACAATGAAAAAATTTCTTTTTCGCTGTTAGTATCAAGAGCAGAACTTATTTCATCACAAAGAAGTAATTCAGGTTCTTGCAAGAGAGCCATAGCTATTGCAACTTTTTGCTGTTCGCCACCACTTAAACTGCCACAAGGATTATTTCTTAACCTGGAAATATTCATAAATTCTAGAATATTGTTAATTTTATTATTATTTATTGCGATTTTATTAAGTTTGTATACTAAACTTAGATGATAGTAAACACTTTTATTATCAAGAAGGTTAGAGTTTTGAAAGATATAAGCTAGATTTTTTCTAGTACTTCTAAGTTCTCCTGTACTCATAGATTTTAAAGACTTATTTTTATAAAGTATATCTCCACTGTCATAACTAGTTATTCCATTAATCATTTTGAGAATTGTACTTTTTCCTGTTCCATTTCTTCCAATGATTCCAATAACTTCTCCTTTTTTTACAGAAAAAGATATATTTTCTATTTTAAAATTAGCATTTTTGTATTGTTTTGAAACATTTTTTAATTGGACTATCATAATTACCTCCAAAAAAAATATAACATTTTCAAAAAAGGTTTTCAAGGAAAATGCTTATATTGTATTATTATTTTTTTAAAACTCAAACAACTTTGAAAAGTTATTTTTTAGATATTTTACAGTATTGTACTAAGAAATACTATAAAATAAATAATACAATTATATGGAGAGGATTGTGTGAAAATAAAAAGAAAGTCATCTTTAATTTTTCTTTATTTATTTTGCTTGATGGTTTATAATTAAAAGTAGCTTTTTAAGGAGGTATCTTATGAAAAAATTAACAATAGTAGATATAGCAAAAATGGCTGGAGTAGGGACTACTACTGTTTCAAGATATTTTAATGGTGGAAATTTAAAAAAAGAAACTAAAGAAAGAATAAAAGAAATTGTTGATAAATATAATTATACGCCTAATACATTTGCAAAAGCATTAAAAAGTAATGATAGTAAAATTATTGGAGTAATAGTACCTTGTCTACATTCGTATGTAAGTGCAAATACACTTAAGTATATTGATAGAAATTTAAAGGAAAATAAATATGAAACTCTGATTATGAATGCAAATTTTGAAGAAGAAAAACAACTTGAATATCTTAAAAAATTAGCACGAATGAATGTTGATGGAATTATTTTGCTGCCGACAACGATGAGTAAAAGTTATGAAAGTACAATAAAATCTATAGATGTGCCTGTTGTTCTTTTGGGACAAGAAGGGGAATATACGTACAGTGTTGAGTATAATGATTTTAACGCTGCAAGAGATCTGACAAATTTTGTTTTGGCTAATGGGCATAAAAAAATTGCATATCTTGGAGTAGGTGAAGAAGATGTTGCCGTAGGTTATTATAGAAAACTTGGGGTAATACACACATTAGAAAAATATGATCTTACTCCTAAAAATATAATGTTAACCAATTTTGGAATGGAAGATGGTTACAGATTGGTTAATGAAAATATAGAAAAATTAAAAGAAGATACCTGTTTAATTTGTGCTACTGACAATTTAGCATATGGAGCAATAAAGGCATTAGAAAAAAATGGTTTTAGTGTGGGTAGTGATTATTCGGTTGCAGCTTTCGGAGATTACGCTTCTTCTGCACTTTTAAAATCTCCACTTACAACAATAAAATTTGATTTAGAAGATGCTGCGAAAAAAACAGTGAATATGCTTCTTGATGTCATAAAAAAAGAAGAAACTGATATGAAGATTTTAATAGGTTATGAGTTGAAAACTAGGAGCAGTGTCGTAGATTTAAATAATTATAGAAAGTAGAGAAAAAAGATGACTAAGGTTAAAGCAATATTTTTTGATATAGATGGAACAATAAGAAGTTTTAATACAAAAACTATTCCAGAAAATACTAAGAATACTTTGAAGAAATTAAAAGAAAAAGGAATAAAAATTTTTGTGGCTACGGGTCGAGCACCTTTTCACATAAGATTTTTAGATGATTTGTTAGATTTTAAATTTGATGGGTACATTACAATAAATGGGCAACATTGTTTTTTGAATACTGGGGAAATACTTCATGATAATATTTTGTCAAAAGAAGATATAAAAAATGTACTTCCGTATATTAAAAAAAATAACATAGCCTGTGATTTTACTCTACTGGATGAAGCATTTATGAATATGAAAAATAATAGGGTAAAATGGTTAGAAGATGAATTAGGAGATAGTCAGCGATTTGTAGTTGATAAAGATTATTATAAAAAATCTTTAGAAAATAAAATATATCAGCTTAATGTTTTTGTTCCAGAAGAAGAGGAAAAAGACTTTTTAGTATATATGCCAAATTCAAAAACAGCACGTTGGACAACGCATTTCACCGATGTCATTCCGAAAGATGGGGGCAAAAATTTTGGTATAGATGCAGTTATAAAACATTTTGGCATAAAATTAGAGGAAACTCTGGCTTTTGGTGATGGTGGTAATGATATAGATATGTTGAAACATGCTGGTATTGGTATTGCGATGGGAAATGCACGTGAAGATGTAAAAGAGGTTGCAGATTACATTACAACAAGTGTTGATAATGATGGGATAACTAATGCATTAAAACATTTTGGAATATTGTAATAAATAACAATATATTTAAATAATAAGTTTGGTAATTATACAAATAATAATTGAAATAGAAGAACTAAAAATAAAAAACCTTGAGATATTTTTTAATCTTCAAGGTTTTTAATATTTTATAATTAGATAACAATTTGTAAATGACTACTATCTTTTTACTAATTTTACTTTTTTATTATTAGGTTTAACAGAAACAGCTTTTGGAATATATGGTGGATATAATTTTTTCCCCAAAAGAGTTTGGAATACAACTAATAGACCACTTACTACAAAATATATTCCAATAGCTGCTACACTCGTATAAGTCATAAATGTCAACATGATAGGAGTTATCCACACTGTATTTTTGGAAATGTTCGCCATACTTTGAGCTTCTGGAGTATCTAAATTCATACTAGAGTTTTGCGTCATATTTCTAGAAATTTTTCCGACAAACATGTATATAATAAATACAAGGATTAAAATTATAAAAGATTTTTCTCCTAGTGATATAGAAAGAAATTTTGAATTTAAAATTTCCTTAGAATATATGGGATTTTGTAATGTAAAATACAGTGCAGTAACAAATGGAGCTTGTATAATTATAGGGATAATATTACCAAATGAAACAGGTTTACAATCATACTTTTTGTAAATACCAAAAATTTCTTTTTGTAAATCAGCTTGTTTTAATCTTAATTGTAGTTTTGCATCATTGTTAATGGCCTTTTTTTCATCTTCTTTTAATTTTTTTAATTTATTTTGAATCTCGGTTAGTTCTGGTTTTGCCTTTTCCATATTTATTGCAGAAGTTCGTTGATTTTTGTATGAACGTAGCATAAATGGTAAAATAATCCCTTTAACAAGCAATGTAATAATTATAATCGAAATTCCCCAATTCATTACATTTTTATTGATAAATGATAAAAGTAAATCCATATTTTTAGTGAAAGTATTGTAATAAAAACCACTAGTATCATGTGCGGAACAACCAGTAATAAAAAATGAAATTAATGTAATAGAACATAAAGTTAAAAATTTTTTCATTATAAAGTCTCCTAAAGAAATATATATAGTTATTATAACATTAAAAATAAAAAAAAAAACATAAATTTAATTTATGTTTTTTAAATTAAGTATAAATTATACATTGATAAATGTAATTATTTTTTAGATTAAATTTGTTTATTCTTTAAATTTTTCTAGAAATTCATTTACGATATTTTTTGGCATAATAATGGTGAGTTTATCATTAGATAATAGCACAGTATTTCCTTTTGGGACTATTTCTTTACCTGAGCGTTCAATATTAGAAATAAGGGTGTTTTTAGTCCAGGGAATCTCACTAATATTTTTACCAATTAAAAAGCTATCATTGGAAATTGTAGTTACTAACTCAACTTCCATCTCAAGTTCATTATCTTCAAGATGATTAGATATAAGTATTCGTTCTAGTAAATATTCATAGACTGGTTTTGTTCCAAGAATATTAGCAGTAAAGTACGCAAATAAGCAACAAAGTGCGATAGGCAAAAAGTAATTTAACTTTTGTGTCATTTCAAAGAGTAGAATAATAGAGGTGATTGGACTTCGAACTATTGCTGTTAGATATCCTGACATAGCGAGAATTATAAATAACGCTGTATATTTATTATCAAAAAAGTTGCTAAATAATGTTCCAAGTACTGCTCCTTGAATCAGAATAGGAAGGAATATTCCACCAGCTACTCCAGATGTGAAAGAAATTAATGAGAATAAAGTCTTGATAAAGTATAAAATTAATAAAAACGAAATACTGAACTTATGCTCAAGTAAAATTTCTACCAAACTGTGACCACTTCCTAGTACTATTGGATAGAAAATAAAAAGTACAAAAGAAATAATAAATGCAACTTGTGGTCGAAAAACAATATTTAAATTTAATTTTTCATATATTTTAAATAGTATTTTTATTACTATGTTGTAAAATGTCCCAAATAAACCGAGAAGAATACCAAGTAAGGCAATCCATGGATAGATTGTTACTTCGACAAAACCAATTTCTGGAAATGTAAATACCGCTGAAAGTCCAAATATATATTGACCAATAATATTGGCAACAACAGCAGCACTGAAACAACAAATAATAATTTTTTTGGTGACATGTTTATGGACTTCTTCTATAGAAAATAATACACCAGCAAGTGGCGCCCCAAATGCAATAGAAAGACCGGCACTAGCACCACAAGTTATTAAATATTTTTCATTAACACTATTTTTTTTAAGAACTCTTGAAATAAGCTTTCCACTCATAGCACCAAGCTGAATAGATGGTCCTTCACGACCAAGTGATAATCCCCCTAAACTGGCAGTAAGACCTCCGGTAATTTTATAAATTAAAACACGCAATGGATTTGAGTTTAATCTTCCTGTTATTTCTGCAGAGACTTGAGGAATACCACTGCCACTTGCCATAGGTTCTTGTTTTAAAAGGAATCCTGAAACTAAACCAAGTATTATCAACACAAAAAGTAGTCCAACTTTTAGAAAAAAACCATTCTTTACAAATTCAACAACAAAATGAACTATCTTTTCACTATAACCTATAAGCAATCGGTAAATTGCACCAACAATTCCTGCTAAAATACCAACGAGAACTCCATCAATAAGTAAGGAAGATTCAATTTTTAAATTTTTGTTTTCTATATTGCTTATTTTATTAATCTTCATGACCTACTCCCTTCATAACAATAATTTTAATATAAAAAACAGGGATAATTTATTATAAATTTTATTTGTTCAATGAGAAATTTTTTTCTTATAATGAAAATTATTGTAGATAATCATAATAATATTCTACTCCTATTTTAAAAAAAAATCAAAAAAATTTTTAATTAGATTTATACATTACAAAAAACATGAAAGTGTGATAGAATATAGGTAAGTAGAAAGGAGTATATAAATGAATATATTATTAATTGTGGTAGCAATTTTACTTGTTATTGTAGTAGGACTATATGCCTTTTGGTTAAAGTTGAAAAAAGGTAAGCCTGGGAGAATTCAAGGAAGTGAAGTAGAGAAAAAAACATACGATGAGGCATTGGTAGTGGATGTCCGTTGGAGAAAAGAATATGCTAGAGGACACGCAATAAATGCTATTAATTTACCAATAAAACTGTTTAAAGATAATAGCGATGTGCTGGATGATTATAAAGATAAAGATATAATTTTATATTGTGTTGTTGATGTAACATCACGTAATACAGAAAAATTGTTAAGAGAACGTGGCTTTACAAAACTTCATATTGGGGATGGTATAAAACAATACGATTATGGAAAAGCAATTTATACAAATGTACTGATGTCTGAATTAAGATA
Organism: Gemella cuniculi DSM 15828; assembly: GCF_000425665.1. Taxonomy (GTDB): domain Bacteria; phylum Bacillota; class Bacilli; order Staphylococcales; family Gemellaceae; genus Gemella; species Gemella cuniculi. Next base: position 268,344 of record NZ_KE384432.1, on the reverse strand, counting down.
TCGAATTTCTAAAAGTTCAAATTATCAACTATTAAATTTAGGAGAGGAAATATTATCTGACAAAGAAATTAAGGTAAATGATAATGAGATAGATTTAATTTTAGAAAAACTAGATAAAGACTTAGAAGTTTTTGTTTACAATACTAATCCAGAAGATAGTAAAGAAGTTTGTGAAAAATTAGGACTTGCTGGATACACTGTTATAAATTTAATAGAACCATTTAATGCAAAAAAATATCGAAATACTTTTTATAATCCAAAAGATTATGAAGAAAATCCAAAAGATCAACCTGCTTCTGATTGTGGTTGAGCATAGAATAGAAAACGATAAGGTTATCGTTAAAAGTATTATCTGAAGAAATTAACAAGAATATAAAAGGAGCTGTTCGCTTTGTGAGCAACTCTTTTTTTGTTACTAAATATACAATTTAGAGTGGTGGATTTTCTTATTTCTTATTTAACTGAGGTTACTAAAGAGATAAATAATACCTTTATCATATTTAATTATTCTTTTCTATGTTATAATATTTAGATAAAAGAAAAAATAAAATGAGGATACCATTTATGAGAGTTTTACATGTTTTAGCACAATTACCAGTGAAAACGGGAAGTGGAGTATATTTTACCAATGTTATAGACGGTTTGAAAAATTATGAATTAGAGCAGGCTGCTATTTATGGAACAACACCTGATTATAATTTTAATATTGTAGATACAGTGTATGAAGTAGAGTTTGAAGGTCATGATATAGAATTTCCTATTGTGGGAATGAGCGATGTTATGCCTTACAATAATACTTTATATAAAGAAATGACAGAAGATATGATGAATTCTTGGCAAAGAGCATTTAGAGAAAAATTATTAAAAGCCAAAAGAGAATTTAATCCAGATGTTGTCATTACGCACCACTTGTGGATATTGAGTTCAATCGTTTGTGAAATTTTTGAAGATAAAAAAATTATCGCAATTTGTCATAATACGGATATTAGACAGGCAGAGAAAAATCCTGATATAAAAAATAAGTATGTTTTAAATTTAAAAAAATTAGATAAAATATTAGCCTTAAGTAGTGGACAAATTGACGAAATAGTAGAAATTTTTGATTATCCTAAAGAGCACATAATAAATATAGGTGCAGGATATAATGAAAAAGTCTTTTATCCATTAGAGAAATATACAAGGAAAGAAAAAATTGAGATTTTATATGCTGGAAAATTTGATGAATCAAAAGGTTTTTTTGAACTAATAAAAGCATTTAGAAAATTGGAAATTTTAAGAAATGACATTGAATTAGATTTAATAGGAGCTATAAAAGACGAAGATAGGGAACGAATTTTTGGCTTAATAGGAGATTCTAAAAATATTAAAATCTATAATGCACTTGATCAAAAACATTTAGGCGAGATTATGAGGCAAAAAGATATTTTTATCTTGCCGTCATATTTTGAAGGTTTAGGGCTTATTGCTGTTGAAGCATTAGGAAGCGGATTGAGAGTTGTTGCTACAGAAATAGATGGTTTGATAGAATTTTTGGGTGATAGAATAAATAATTCAGATATTATAGAATATATCGCCATGCCAACAATTTATGATACTGATAAAGCTGTTGAAGAGGAAAAACCAGCTTTTATTAATAGAATAGTAGAAGCATTGGAACTTATGATAAACAGAACTAAAAAGGAACGAGAAATTCCTCACGAACTAATGGAAGAAGTGGAACGACATTCTTGGAAGAAAAAAATAGAAACAATTTATGATTTATTGTAGAATGTATCATAATGAAAAATATATTGGCAATATAGGAAAAAATTTAGATGTAATAATTTCGTTTGTAAAGTTATTGCGGGATAATTAGGAGAATAACATGGATAAGATAATTTTGGTAGATGGTAATAGTTTGAGTTACCGAGCTTTTTATGCTATGCCAGCTCTAAAGAATAAAAAAGGTTTGTATACAAATAGTGTATATGGATTTACTTTGATGCTTGAGAGAATTTTGGAAGATACAAAACCAAAGTATGCTTTAGTTGCTTTTGATAAGGGGAAAGAAACTTTCCGACATAAAACTTATGAGGCATATAAAGGGACACGTGATAAAACCCCAGATGAACTAGTAGAACAATTTGGATATATTAGAGAATTGATAGAGTCATATGGAATTAAGTATGAAGAACATTTTGATTATGAGGCTGATGATATTATAGGAAGCTATGCTAAATTAGCAGAAGAAGCGGGACTTGAGGTAATAATTGTTTCAGGTGACAAAGACTTAACGCAACTAGCAAGTGAAAGAATAACAATTTATTATACTAAGCGTGGTGTAACAGAAATAGATTACTATACACCAGAGTTTATTAAAGAAAAATATAATTTAGTACCAAAACAAATAATTGATATGAAAGGTTTAATGGGAGATAAATCTGATAATATTCCAGGAATAGAGGGGATAGGGGAAAAGACAGCTATAAAACTTTTATCAGAATATGAAAGTGTGGAAAATGTATTAGAAAATATTGATAATATAAGTGGAAAAAAACTGAAAGAAAGATTAACGTTAGGAAAAGAGGATGCTCTATTAAGCAAAAAATTAGCAACTATTTTTACAGATGTGCCACTTAATAATAAATTAGAAGATTTAACTTTTAAAGAAAATAGAAATAGAAAAGTAGAATTATTTGAAAAACTAGAATTTGTTTCATTTTTGAAAAAATTATCACAAGAGGGTAATGAACAAAATTCAGAAAAAAATAAAGAAGAAAAATTAAATATAATTCTAGCGACTGAAGATACAAAAATAGATTTTAATAGTGCAGCACTACATATAGAATGTTACACAGAAGATTATCATAATTCAGATGTGGTAGGAGTTGTAATTTATAACAATTCAGATATCTATATTTTTTCCGAAGATATCTTTTTTGCAAATTTAGATGTAAGAAATTATTTATTAAGTGAGAAAGATAAGATCGTATATGATTTTAAAAAAATATTGTTTATAGCGAAAAAATATAATCTTGATATTAATGGGAATATTTTTGATGTTAAAATTGCTTCTTATTTGGTTGATGTTACTTCAAAAACAGAAATTGATAAAATAGTTTTTAATTACTTAGGAAAAATACTTAGCAGTAATGAAGAAATTTATGGAAAAGGTGTGAAGCGTAGTCTTCCAACAGAAGATGTGTTAAATATTTACTTAGCACAAATCGCAAAGTATATTTTTGAATTAAAAGATGTTTTACTAGAAAAGTTGAAAGAAGAAAATATGATTTCCCTATATGAAAATATAGAGATTAGAGTGGCAAAAGTTCTTGCAAATATGGAATATGAGGGGATTTGTGTTAGTAAAAATGAATTAGAAAACATGAGTTGCGAGTTAGATGAGCGCATAAAAATTTTGGAGCAAAGTATCTACACATTAGCAGGTTCCGAATTCAATATTGCTTCTCCAAAACAATTAGGAGTAATTTTATTTGAAGATTTGGGATTACCAGTTATAAAAAAAACGAAGACAGGCTATTCCACTTCTGTAGAAATATTGGAGCAATTGCAAAGTAGTCATGATATAGTTCCATTAATTATGGAATATAGAGTTTTAACGAAATTAAATTCTACTTACGCAAAAGGGCTTATTAAGGATATAACGAGGGAAGGAAAAATACACACTCGCTATGAACAAACGTTAACACAAACGGGAAGACTATCCTCAGTAAATCCAAATCTACAAAATATTCCAACAAGAATTGAAGAGGGAAAGAAAATAAGAAAAGCATTTATTCCAGGTGGTGAAGATAGAGTAATATTATCAATAGATTACTCGCAAATTGAACTTAGAGTCCTTGCACATATTGCCGATGATGTAGGAATGATTAATGCTTTTAAACATGATGTGGATATTCATACAAAAACAGCAAGTGATGTAAATGGTATTAGTTTAGAAGAAGTAACACCTTCAATGAGAAGAGAAGCTAAGGCTGTGAATTTCGGAATAGTATATGGAATTTCTGATTTTGGACTATCAAATAATTTAGGAATAACTAGAAAAAGAGCAAAAGAATTTATTGAAAAATATTTAGAAACGTTTCCAGGTGTAAAAAAATATATGGAAGATATAGTAGAATATGCTAAGAAAAATGGTTATGTAGAAACACTATACAATAGAAGAAGAAATCTTCCAGAAATAAACTCAAAAAATAAAATGATAGTAAATCTTAATTCAAGAATTGCCATGAATACGCCGATTCAGGGAACTGCTGCTGATATAATCAAAATAGCAATGATTAATGTTTTTGACTATATTAATAAAAATAACCTTGACGCAAAATTATTACTTCAAGTTCATGACGAACTCATTTTTGATATTAATAAGGAGATTTTAGAAGATTTCACGAAAGAAGTAGTGAAAATAATGGAAGAGTCTGCTGATTTATCAGTAAAATTAAAAGCAGATTCGAGTAACGGTAAAAGTTGGTATGATGCTAAGTAAAAGACTAAACGGATAGTTTTTGATACTAGAATTTATAAAATTATAAGTAGTTTAATAAAAGTAATAGTAGAATAAAATATAAAAATATTCAATAAAAGTGTACAAATACATTTACAATCCCTTAAATAATTTGTTATAATATAAGGAGATACAATACATTTTTTAATGTAAATTTAAAAATTTAAGGAGAATTAGAATGAATAATAATCCATTAATTAATGCAAGAGAGCAAATAAAAAATGCTTGTGATATATTAGGTTATAAAGAAGAAGTGTATGAATCTTTAAAAGATCCTCAACGTTTTATAGAAATTTCTATTCCAGTGAAGATGGATAATGGAGAGGTAAAATATTTTAAAGGATTCCGTTCACAACATAATGATGCAATAGGACCAACTAAAGGTGGTCTTAGATTTCATCCGTTAGTAACAGGTGATGAGGTTAAAGCATTGTCAATATGGATGACTTTCAAGTGTGCAGTTGCAAATTTACCTTATGGTGGAGGTAAAGGTGGAATTATAGTAGATCCTAAAGATTTATCACAAGGAGAATTAGAAAGATTATCTCGTGGATATATTCGTGGATTATATAAATATCTTGGAGAAAAACAAGATGTTCCTGCACCAGATGTAAATACTAATGGTCAAATAATGTCGTGGATGATTGATGAATTTAATATCTTAACTGGTGAACAAGCTATAGGTACTTTGACAGGTAAGCCATTAGAATTAGGTGGTTCTTTAGGAAGAACACAAGCAACAGGACATGGTGTGGCTTTAGCAGCAAAATTAGCATTAGAAAAATTAGGGAAATCAGCCGAAAGAGCAAAAGTTGCTGTTCAAGGATTTGGTAATGTGGGTAGTTACACAGTAGATACTATCATTAAATATGGAGCAACGGTTGTTGCGGTGACAGAACGTGATGATAGTGGCGAACAATATGCAGTTTATCGTGAAGAAGGATTAACGTATAAAGAACTTCAAGATTGTAAAGATAATAAAGTTCGTTTCCACACATTACCAAAAACAAAACGTTTAACACTAGATGAGTTTTGGGCGTTAGATGTTGATGTACTTTGTCCATGTGCTTTGGAAAATGCTATTGACGAAAGAGAAGCTAAACTGATTAAAGCGAAAATTATTTCAGAAGGTGCAAATGGACCAGCTACATTAGCGGGAGATAAGGCATTGGAAGAAAGAGGAATTGTCGTAATTCCTGATATACTAGCAAATAGTGGTGGTGTAACTGTATCTTATTTTGAATGGGTACAAAATCTTCAAGGATATTACTGGTCTGAAGATGAAGTAGTTGAAAAACAAGATGTCGTTATGACAAAAGCATTTAATGATATTTGGGAAGTGAAGAATAGATTTTCTATTCCGATGAGAAAAGCTGCGTATGTTAATTCAATAGAAAAAATTGTAAAAAATATGAAACTAAAAGGGAAACTTAGCTAAGATATAATATATAAAAAATGACTATACAAAATTTATTTTGTATAGTCATTTAAATTATAAATGAAATTTATATTTTTTAGTTTTTTTAATTAAGATAGCATGGTGTGATATTAAAATAGTTTAATTAAATAATTTTTTTTAGAAAAATTTTTTATAAGTTTATTTTATTATGCTTTTCTAACTCTTTGTTTACTCTTTTTAAAATTTTATTGGAAAGAAATAGAGTACTTTCATTTTTAAAAATAATATATTCTTTAGTTACTTCTTTGATCAAAGAAATATTTATTAAATAAGATCTATGACATAGAAAAAGAAGAGAGTTTAGTTTTTCTAATTCCAAAAGTTTCCCATAAAATTCAAGAGATGTATTATCTAATTTTTTTAATAAGATTTTATGATTAGACATAGCTTCAAAATATAGAATATTATTTATATCAACAAAAACAATACGATTTCCAACCTTTATTGGTACTTTAGTTTTTTTTAGATTTGTTTTAAGGCTTGATAAATAGCGGTTATAGGCAACTTCTAATGTTGCTACTATATCTTCTTTTAAAGTGTCTGTTTCTTTTATAATATAGTTAAGAGGGGAGAGCGTTTCATTAATAACAGTAATACGCATTTTATCAAAATAAGTAATATAAACTATATTAGCAAAACAATCTACATTACGAATTTTCTTTCCAAGTTCAATACCGTTAATACAGTTAGTTCCTAAATCTATATCAAGAAAATAACAGTCGGCACTTTTATTTTTATCAATATAATCAACTACATCGTTTGGATCTTGAGTAATGAGTTCAATAGATATATCCCAATCATTAATTATAATAGTATTTTTTATTGTTTCATAAATGGTAGTTAAATTTATTTTATTATCTTCGCATATTATTATTTTCATAAAAATCACCTTCTATAGTTAAGTTTTGTGTAAAAAAATTATTATATATCTCGGTATTTAAGAGTAAATTGTATTTACTTACAATTTCTTTTGCAATAGAAAGTCCAAGACCACGATTTTTACCTTTTGTAGAAAATCCATTTTTTTGAAATTTTCCGATGCTAAAGTTCTCATTATTAAAAGTATTTGTAATAGATATATCAATAGTTTTATTTATACGTAAAATATTAATTTTTATTATCCTGTCAGTATTTAATTCTCTACATGCTTCAATAGCATTATCAAGAAGAATACCAACTATTCTTGTAAGTTGAATTTCTTGTGTAAAAACATTGCTAATTTTATTTTCTATATTGATTTCAATATCAATATTATAGTTTAAAGCTATTAAAATTTTGTTAGTAATTAAACTTTTAAGTGGTTTATTTTTTATATTTCCAAGATGAGAAAGAGCAGTTGAATTAGTAACATCTATTTTTTCTTTTAAAGAAAGAACATGAGAATTAAAATATTTTTTTAATGCAATAACATCAATTTCTTCTGAATTAATATAACCACTAAGTGAAAGCATAATATTAGTAAAATCATGTTTAAACTTTCTTATTTCATTATTATTTTCTTCTAACGATTCAATATGTTTTTTTTGTTGAATAATTTTTTCGTTTTCCAGTTTGTTTTTAAAAGATACTTTTAAATTTTCTCGTAGTATATTAGAAATAATTAAAAATAGTATACATAAACCCAAAACACTACTAAGAGCTAAATAATATACTCCCACATCGTCATTTTTTATCTTAGAGTATATTGCAATGAAGTTATAAGTAACTAAAATAAAAAATAATAAGGAGGTTATTATTTTTTTGTAATTTTTGTACTTATAAAAATTACAAATTAAATTTTTAATGACTAAATTTAATTTAAATGTAGATATTACAATTATAATAAAAAGTAAAATATTTCCGAGCCATGGGAAGAGATAATCTGTATTTAATTTAAATAAGAAAAATATAAAAACTATAATAAGTTCAGTTAATTTTCTAAAAAATATTAAATATATAATTAAGAATATTGTTTTAAAAAGAATAAAATTTTGTTTTTTATATTTTAAAAAAATAAAAATGGGCATAAAAAATGATATAACAAAAAATTTATGAAAAAATATTACAAATAAGATATAAATAGAAAATAAAATAGTGGAGGCTAATATAATTTCTTTTAAAGAAAATTTATAATCAAAGAAATTACTTGCTATATATAGCGTTGCTATTGACATAGTTATAGCGGAAAAACTTATATAACTATATTCATTGGACAAAAACAAAATTAAATATTTATTCATAAATTTTACTCTCCTTTTTACTTAATAAACAAACATAGTTAATCCTAAGTACAGTCTACCATTAAAAAAAAAAACAATAAAAATTTTCATTTCAAGTATAAAAATTAGCTATTCAGGAAAAAATTAACAAAAAAAAGTATTAAAAGAGTATAATGATCGTAAATAACGTTATTAAAAACTAAAAAATAGGAGGTGAAAATTATGTATATACACTATATTGAATTAAATCACGAAGAGTTGCTCAATATTTCAGGGGGATGTGATGGTTTTTGGAGTTGCTTAGGATATGGAATTCAAAGATGGGCGATATCAACCGGAAAATCAAATGCCGAAGAAGCACGAAGAGATAATGGTTTTGGGTGGCCGTAAGAAGAAAGGAGAATAAATGAGTATGGATTATAAACAACAAATTAAGTTGAACGTATTAGGTGTGTTATTATTTTTAACGTTAATGTACCCAATAAAATTTCATAGTTTATATTACAAGGTAAAATTAATATTTCTAATTTATTTTTCTGTAAATTTAATAATAAGTATAATTAAGAATAAAAAAAGGAGAAAAAATGAAAGAATTAAGTAAACAAGAGTTAGAAAATATATCAGGAGGCTTTTTGTGGATGATTCCTATAGCAATAGGTATAACGGATGCTACTATAGGTTTCATAAAAGGAGCAAGGGAAGCGAATAAAGATATAAAAGGACTATAAAGAAGATAAAGAAATTAGTATTAGATTTGATAATGAAAATAAAAGTATAGTACATGCAAAGATAGGAAAGATATCTGTTATTCCAACTACCATATTAATTCCGACAAAAGAAAAGGAAAAAGAAGAAAGTGCATCTGTTTATGAGATAGATGTAGAAGTAAAGAATGGAGATGAAACATTAGCCTATGGTATGGTAGGAGTGGCTGAAGTGAAAATGGGTCGTGAAACATTATGGCATTACATAAAACGATATTTATTTGGTGGATTTTCAGTTTCTATGTAAAAATAATGAAAAAAAATACGGGATATATTTTTACAGTTTCCCGTATTTATTATATAATGTTGAATGAAATTTATAATTTATATTTTTTAGTTTTTTTAATTAAGATAGCAAAGAAAATAAGAGTCACTACAAGGAGGGGACTTTTATTAGCATTATTGATACCAGTTTTAGGAAGTAATTTAATTTTTGAATTTGATATTGCTTTTTTATTTTCTATATTATTAATTATTTTTTCAATAAAATCTTCCTGGCTAAAATTATTAGTTATATCTTTTTTAATAATTTTAGATTTTGAATTGCTGTTTAGTTTCAATTCGGGAAGTTTATTAATAATAGGAGCATAGTTAGGAATATTATATTCGAAATTTGTTCCATAATCATTGATGCCAATTTTATTTCCATTTTTAGCAGAGGCAGTATTAGTTATGCTTGGGTGCATAATAAATTGATTATTATCTTGAAAAAGCTGTCCAAATTCTAATAGAATTTTTTCAGAATTAGCTTTTGCAGCTAGCATAATTCCCAGTGGTAAATTATTTTTATTTACATATACTGGTAATGAAATGGCAGGATCTCCTGTTAAGTTGAATATCCAAGTAAATGGAGTACGTCTCATCATTGGTTCCCATTGCTTGACAAGAAGGTCAAATTTCTCTTTTTTATCAGCAATATTATTTATATTATACAATTTTTCAGCAATTTTTGGTTCTACATAAGGATCAATATTTTTATCATTAGAAGGGGCTGTGACAGCATTTGTAGGAGTTAAAAATATATCATATTTTTTGTAAAATTCATTCATAATTTTTTGATACTCAGATACTTTTTTAACCCCAGTAGTATCTAGATCTTTTAATTTAACAGAACCTAGGGCATAAGTAGCGGGATCTAAATCATATTTTGTAGTTTCAGTTGCAGCTTTAGCAGGTCGGGTATAAGAACCTCCTATTGCTAAAGTAGTATATGTTTTAATTCCATCATAACCATCAATAGGCCAATTTTCAACTTCTTCAACATTAAATCCTTGCTGTTTTAAAAATTCTACAGTTTTTAAAACAGCTTTTTTTGCATCTTCGCTAAGTGGAATATCTGACATTGGTGTTTTCAATGAATAACCAATTTTTAGAGTTTTAAGATCTTTTGGGATGGGCAAGAGTCTATTAGTTTTTTTTTCTGTTTTATTAAAAAATACTTTTGCATCTTCAATGTTTTTTACTAATGGAAATTTTACTACTCCACCAGTAGGTTTTAATCCAATGAGACCTGTCCATGCTGCAGGGATACGGACAGAACCACCAGCATCACTAGCACTGGCTATTGGAACCATACCACTAGAGATTGCTCCTGCTGAACCTCCAGAAGAACCACCAGTATTGCGACTGGAATCCCAAGGGTTTCTTGCTGGACCAAAGAGTTTTGAGTCTGTTATATTTCTAGTTCCTAATTCAGGAGTATTTGTTTGTCCGAGGATTATAAATCCTAATTTTCTAAATTCTTGTGCAACAAAACCATCTTTTTGAGAAATTTTTTTTCTATCAAAGTACACACCTAAAGAAGCGTTGCCACCTGCAATGTTATCTAGTTCCTTAATAAGCGTTGGAACGCCTAAGAAAGGTTGACTTTCCCAGTCTATAGGATTTGAACTTAGATTTTGAGCACTTATTTTCTTGTCGATATTTTTTGCATCTTCATATGCTTTGTTTTTTATTGATTCAGAAATTTGGCCTTCCTCTGTAATAACGGCATTAAGTTTTGGATTTTCCAGTTCAATAGCTTTATATGCCAAATCTACTAGTTGTTCACTTGTTACTTTTCGTTCTTTAATTAATTTTGCTAGCTCAAGAGCACTTTTTTGTTTGTATTCTTCAAGCGACATAGGAATTTTATTCGTTATTTTAGTTGAAGAGATTTCAGTATTTTGAAGGGTTTTATCTTTGTCAGTGCTAGATTTTTTTTCAGATAAGTTAGCATCATTATTAGCTTTAGCAGAGTTAGAATTACCAAATATAGGAAATAATATAGCAGATGCTAATGCTGGTATAAGTATAAATTGAAATTTATTATTTTTCATTTTTAACTCCTTAAATTTTTCTTTCATGTATCTTAAGTTTATAAAGACAATTTCTAGTAGATATTATACTCTTAAATAATTTTCCTAGCAAGAAAGCTGTTTCATAGAAAATTTAAAAATTATTAAAAATGAAGTTGAAATAAATAATTAAAAACATAAATAAAAAGGAGTAGAAATTTTTTATTCCAATCCTTTTAGTAAATTTTTGATTGCTCACTATATTACACTTATTTTAATTCCTTAATATTAGAAGGTATGCCAAGAGAATTAAGAACTTTTTCTGCATATTCTACATTTTCTATATTTCCTTTAAAGTTATCAACTATTTTACATAAGATGTTGTGAAATTGCTTGTAACGATGCTTATCTAAAAAACATTTTAAAGATACAATAACACTGTAGACTGATTGTCTTGATGCTCGTTTGTCAGTGTCGTGTAGACCATCAATATACTTAATATTATTTTTGCATTTGAAGTATACTAGTCGATTATTATGTGCAACTACATTTCTTAATTGTCTTATATTTTGTAAAATTGCTTCAAAAATTTCGGTTTCTATTTTTATTTTCTTACCAGTAACATTTGTTAAGTTTGGATTTATATGATTTCTAACTACTTTATATTTAAATTTCGGTGTTAATGTATTATAAAAATATGTTACTTGACCTAAAGTTAGAAAATTTGTTAAAACCCAAATAGGTATATTAGAGTAATTATTAATATAATGTTTTATAGCATTTTTTCCTTTATTCTTTTTCGTATTACTATGAAAACTTATTATGTTAGAAAAGTCACTGATAATATTAAATGCTTGTGATTGCTTTTTTCTATCATAATTTTTTGATTTTAAAAAAGCATAATTTTCTTGATACTCTTTTGCATATTCATATGTTAAAATTGATTTTAATATTTTTTCTGTCTCTATAAGGTAGCTAAATAATAAAATTTTTAATTCTTTATCAAAATAGTGAATTATCACAATATCTTCAAAATATACATCATCAAAGTAAATATTATCACTAGTATATAGGAACTTACTATAGTTATTAATTAAGTTATAATAATTATTTTTTATAAGTAACAGCTTGGCTTTTTCTTCATTTTTAAATTTTAAGTTTCTGCTTTTTAGAAGATCAATTTGTTCTTCAATAGTCATAAAATTTTTGTTCATTTATTCAACTCCTTTATTTTTTTATTACACAACAAAAACACGGCATACAAAAAAACTGTAAACCGTGTCTGCGCTACCAGTGCCCGCAGTACAATCTGGTGCTATACTCATGCATACATTTTATCATTATTTTTATAGTTTTGTCAATAGGAAATTATTTATTAAATGGTATTTTAAATTATTTCTTATCGAACAGTGCTAAAATAGTTATTTGATAAGTGTTAATGGAGCATAAAGATTTTAATTTTGACTTTATTATACGTAAAAATTAGCAAAAATAAAAAGTACCATCAATAAAGTAAGAGTTTTACCTAATTATTTCAAATTGTGTCTAAGATAATAAAAACAATGTAGCATTAATAAAATATATGGGACTAGATTATAGTCTAGTCCCATATATTTTATTAATTATATCCTTTAAGTGCGTTCATTCTTGCTTCAGATTGACCTTTAGCATCTTTTTTCTCACCTTTATATACAGCTGATTCCCAAGAACCATACATAGGATTAGGGAAGATAATGAATTTTTCTCCAAATTCTGCTTTTAATTCTTCAAACATTTTTGTTCTATCAGTTTCTGATGTTTTAGAAAAATCGGCAAAGTCTACTAAATTATCTCCGAATAAAAGAATTAAGTTTGTATGTTTCATAACTTCTTGGCGACGTCCTTCTTTTGATTTATCGCCATCTTTTTTGAACATTAAGTGATCTCTTCCTTGAACCGGAATACCCTGTTCTTTAAGATTTTTTATAGTAGCATCAATTTGTGAATCTGTTCTATCAGAAATATAATAAATTTGAACTTTATTTTTATCAGCAAATTGTAGAAATTCTTTGGCTCCTGCAACAGGTTTTGCTTCAGCTTTTTGTACCCATTTATCCCAATTTTCAGGATTAAATCCAGTACCATCTTTTATATTTTGAACTTGATAAGGGATATTATTCAATACAGTTTCATCTAAGTCAAGAACAATAGAGTAAGGTTTACTCGTAGGTGTTTTCAAGTGTTCTTTTAATTTATTAGTGGCAATATTGTAACCTTGTTGATATAATGCATCTACTTCAGCTGCATTTTGATACCATAGAGTTCCCATTGTATTTTCTCTTGAGCGAAGTTCATCATAAGAAAGAGTGACTTTGTTGTCTGAATTTTTATTTTCTTCCTTTGAATTACTTTCGGCTTTTTGAGAGCAACCTGTGGCTATAACTAGTGACGCCAAAGCCGATGTAAGTGTAACTACTATTTTTTTATTTTTCATAACATATTATCTCCTTTTTGATTTCACTATCTTAAGTATATGACATAAAAATAAAAAAATCAATATCAAATAATTAAAGTAAAAATCAAAATAAAAAATATTTTTTTAAAATATTTTTTAAATAAAATAAATGTAGTGATGTTGAATAAAATAAAAAATTAATAAAGTTTCATTTTATAATTTTGAATTATATATAAATTTTTATCTGAAACAAAAATATTGTAAAACGTTTTCTAATATGATATACTGAGTTTAAGTGTTTAAAACGCTTACTATAAGGTGACTTATAGATTTGTACATTACAAATTTAAATATAAAATTAAAAAGTTTTATTTTGTCATAAATTTTTACTTTTATGAATAAATCATTTGAATTTATAAAAAATAAATTTTATAGGTTATCTTATGGAAGTAAAATAAATTTCAGGGGGAAAAACACATGACAATAAAAGTTGCTATTAATGGTTTTGGTCGAATTGGGAGATTGGTTTTGAGACAGATACAAGCTCAGCATGCTGATGATATCGAGGTTGTAGCAGTCAACAGATCAAGAATGAGACCTATTAATCAGATAGTATATTTATTAAAATATGACACAACACAAGGTCCATTTCCTGGAACTGTGGAAGAAGGAGAAGGATCGTTTATTGTTAATGGTAAAGAAATTAAGGTGTTTGGGGAGCCGGATCCAGAAAATTTACCATGGAAAGAATTAGGAGTTGATATTGTATTAGAATGTAGTGGACGCTTCAATAGCAGAGAAAAGGCACATGCTCATATCAGAGCTGGGGCAAAAAAAGTGTTGTTATCCGCTCCAGGTGGTTCAGATGTTAAAACTATAGTTTATAATGTTAATCATGAAATTTTAACTGGTGATGAAACTGTAATTTCAGGTGCATCATGTACAACTAATTGCTTAGCACCTATGGCAAAAGTATTACATGATAATTTTGGGATTGTTCAGGGGTTGATGACTACAATTCATGGATATACAGGAGATCAACATACACTTGATGGTTCACATAAAAAAGGAGATTTTAGAAGAGGTCGTGCTGCTGCAGAAAATATTGTACCGAATACAACTGGTGCAGCAAAAGCTATAGGTCTTGTTATTCCAGAACTTAATGGAAAATTAGATGGTGCAGCACAACGAGTACCTGTTCCAACAGGGTCTTTAACAGAATTATTTGCAAATGTTGAGAAAAAAGTTACTGTAGAAGAAATTAATGCAGTTATGAAAAAAGCAGCTAATGAATCCTATGGTTACACAGAAGATGAGATAGTTTCTTCTGATATTGTAGGAATGAATTATGGTTCTTTGTTTGATGCGACTCAGACTAAAGTAATTGGATTAGGCGATAAACAATTGGTAAAAGTTGTAGCATGGTATGATAATGAAATGTCATACACAGCACAATTAATTAGAACATTGAAACATTTTGTAAAATTAGTTAAGTAAAAATAAAGATAGTTGGAATGAGAATAATAATTTATGTTTTTCTATAAATTATTATTCTCATTTTTTATCAATTTAAAATTAATAAGTTAAAATTTTTTATTTTTATAATTATATAAATTATATAATTATATTTAGTTTTAATCTATAATATATCAACAAGATACATAACTAAAATAAAAATATTATATTTATTTTTTTTTGTTCTAATTATTACAATGTGCTGAAAAACATTGAAAATGTAAATGTTTTATTGTATCATAAAAATGTAATAATATAACAAAAGTAGTGAGGGGATAAATATGGAAGAAAAGAAAGTCCGGTACTTAAAATAAGAGATCGGATTATCAGGATTATTAAAAATATTTTTATAAAAATATATTTGGAGAAGAAAATGAAAAAACAAACAATATTAAAAGTAACAAGTGGAGTACTAAGTGGAATATTAGTACTAACAGGAGCATCACAGCTTGGGAAAATAGAAATACAGGCAAAAGAAAAGATAGAAGTAGAAGTAAATAAAGATATTCAAATAACAATAAGAGAAGATAAAGGAGGAGCAGTAGTAGAGTTAGTAGCGACAAAAGATATAAGTAATGCAGATGTGAAAATAACAATAGATGGAACAAAAGTAATAACATATCACATAGATAGCTTGAGAGCCAGGCAAAAAGATAAAAAAGTAATAACAAAAGAGCAACTAGAGAAAATAAGAGATAAAGAAAATAATAAAAAGATATTGCCAAACACAGCAGTTGTGAGAAAAAATTTAGAAAAGGCAATGGAGTCAGAGGGAAGAAAAATAAAGGTTCAAGTGGCATATGATGTAGAAGAAAATGAAGTTATGCCAAATAAGCCAAAGAAAGGAAATAAGCAGGGAGAAGAAGTTCAACCACAAAATCCAAATGATAAGGGAAGTGGGAAAGTAGAAAAAAGACCAAAAGATAATCAAGATGGAAAAATTCAACCGCAGCAACCTGGAAACAAAGGAAATGATAATCCAACATTGCCAAACAAACCAACTCCACCAATGGAACAACCAAATAATCCTGAAAATAATAATCAAGATGAAGAGGTTATAGTAAGCGATCCATTATTGAAAAAATTGATTAATAAAAATATAGATCCATCAAGAGCGGATAATCAAAAAATAACAAAAAAAGAAATAGAGAGTTTGAAAACAATAAAACTTAGAGATAAGGCAGATAAACCAATATTAGAAAGTACATCATTAAAAGGGACACCAGATTTTAAATTTATTCAAACTCGTGGTATCAAAAATATTAGTGGTTTAGAGAAAGCTATTAATTTGGAATATCTTGAACTTGGAGAAAATGAGATAACAGATTTAACACCATTAACTAATCTGAATAATTTAAAACATTTAAGTTTGTTTAGAAACAGAATAACAAACGTTGAGCCATTAGCTAATTTAACGAATCTAGAGTACTTAGATTTATATGCAAATAAATTAACAGATATAAGTGCATTGAAAGATTTAGTTAATTTAAAACATTTAGACCTACACAATAATAATGATCAAACTGGAGACGAAACTCATCCAACTATTAGTGGAGGAATAAGTGATATTTCTGTTGTTGCTAATATGCCTAAATTAGAAATGTTATCAATAGGTAGTAACAATGTTTCTGATATTTCAGCTATTGCAGGTTTAAAAAATATCAAAGAATTAGTTTTGGGTGGAAATCACATAAGTGATTATTCAAAAGTTATTGATTATATAGTCCCACGTATTCTTAAAATGATTAATGAAGAAGGTGGAAGTATAAAATTTGATGGTCAAAGAATTAATTATGGAAAAGAAGTGGAGGTAACTTCAAAAAATGTATCTATTTCAAATCCATTTAAGGGCATAAATGAAATAGGTAATAAGCTAGCAAAAGCATTAGAAAGCGAAGAAACTATTAATTTCTTTGCTAATGTAAAAACAAATGTAGATGGAGTAAGTGCAATTTATAATCCTCAAACATCTAATTTTGACTTTTCATTTACAGATAAGTTTTTAGAAAAAAATAACGGAAAAGAGATATCCGTTAATCTAAAACTAGGATTTGAAGAGTATGCTTGGAGTATAAATAATATTAAACTAAAAATTAATAAAAAAGAAGAAAATAAAATAGACGAAAATAAGGAATTAAGAAATAATTTAGAAGCATTAATTAAAAGAGATATTAGATCAGAAGAAGGGTATATACCTAATGCAGGGAATCAACCAGCAAATAATAACTGGATTAATGTTAGAACTAAAGCAGAACAAGTACTTGCTAATAAAGATGCGACTAAAGAACAATTAGAAGAAGCGATAGCTTCATTAAAAGAAGCAACTTATAATGCACTACTAGGTAGTGAAAAGGTAAAAGCTAGAAATGTATTAACTTCGTTAGGAAAATTAGAATTAATTCCACAAATAACGAAAGCGACAACTATTGAAAAAGTAAAAGAGATTGTTGCTAATGCAAAAGGAATAACTGAAGATAAACCGTCAAAACCAGAAACTCCTGATAATAAAGAAGGGGATACTGATAAACCAGCTCAGCCAAATGAGCCAACTCCGCCTAAAGAGAACCCAAGCCAACCTAATGATAAACCTACATTACCAGATCTTCAACAGCAAAAACCTGTGATTACAGATTACAGTATTGATAATAAAGTATTGGAATCTACTGGGGGAACAGTCAAAGTTACTATTAAAGGGAAAAACTTAACAGATAAAAATGTGAAAATAAAAGTGTTAAATCCACTTACTGCAACAAAGGATAACGTACTTTCTGATAAATTTTCTTATGAAAAAGTAGGTGATGATATTATTGCAACTATCACGTTACCAGAAAATAAAGATAGTGAAGCAAAATCATTTAATCTTACATTTACAGATGGTAATGGTTTAAAAGCAACCACCACTTATGAAGAAGCACGTGGAGAAAATGGTAGAGTAATTACAGTATTACCAGCAGGAAAAAATAAACAAGATTCTGTGTTGAGCTTTGTAACGATAAGTTCATATCAAGCACATCGTAGTACAGATTTGACAACAACTACAACTGATAAAGGAAATGTTAGTAAAAAAACAGTAGCACATTTATATGGAACTAATTTAAAAGCTAATGTAACGAAAGTAAAAATAATTGATCAAAATGGAGTGGAGTGGCCAATACATACAACTGGGGGGACAGTAGCTGCTTCTGACTATCCTATGATGGTAATAGGAAAATTAGGGAATGGTATTTCTGGAAATGGGACATATCAAGAAGCAGAAATAGTTTTACCTAATGGTTTGGATAGTGATATGACATTCACTTATATATTTGCACCTGATGGAGTGAATTTTGATGAAAGCCATAAAGTAACAGCGGTAGTGGAAAAAACTAGTAATGTTAAATCCGCACAAAAACGTACAATTACTGTTAAATATCAAGATGAACAAGGTAAAAAACTAAAAGACGATAAAAAGTTAACGGGTTATTCTTGGTTTGAATACAATATTGAAAAAGAAAATGTAGAGGGTTATAAAAATATAACGGTAAAAGATAGCAAAGCTTTATCAGGTACATTTGGTACAAGCGATCAAGAAATAACTTTAGTTTATACGAATAATGAAGTAGCAGTACCTAGTGAAAATGAAAAAACTGCCACAAAACCAGCAGAAGATACACTAGAAACTTCAAAAGAAAAACTACAAAAATTAGTGGATAAGGATTTAAAAAATGAACAGAGTTATAAAGATGCTACTGCAGAATTACAGTCTAATTGGAGAAGAGCAAAAGCAAAAGCACAGCAATTGTTAGCGAATAATGGAACAAAAGAAGAGATAGATGCACAAATTGAAACTTTACAAAAGGCTATAGAAAAAGTAAAAACAGCATTAAAATAATTTAAAAATGGGAGAGGTTTTAACCTCTCCCCTTAAAATAAATAATATTATAGAGAGGAAATGAAATTGAATGAAGAATAAAGCAATATTAAAAGTAACAAGTAGCGTTTTAACAGGGGTTTTAGTATTCAGCGGCGCATCGCAAATTGGAAAAATTGAAATTTCTGCAAAGGAAAAGATTGAGGTAGAAGTAAGTAATGATGTGCAAGTAGTTATAAAAGAGCAAAACGGCGGAGCAGTTGTAAATATAACAGCTATTAAAGATATCTCTAATGTAAATGTAAAAATTATTATAGACAGTAGTAAAGTAATTACGTACCATTTAGAAAGTTTGAAAGCAGGACAAAAAAAAGAAAGAATAATAACAAAATCTGAATTTGAAGCAATAAAAGATCAAATAAAAAATGGAAAAGTTTTACCTAATACAGCAATAGTTCAGAAAAGATTAGAAAAAACTGCGATAATAAATGGTAGTAAATTGAAAGTAGAAGTAGTTTATGACATAGAAGAGATAGAAATTAACCAACAGGAAGATAACCCAAAAGCAACAGAAACAGAAGTAGATGAGTACTTAGCAAATAGTCCAGCAGAAGAAAAAGGAGATCAAAATAAAGAAGGGGAGGCCAACAAACAAGAAGATAACCCAAAAGCAACAGAAACAGAAGTAGATGAGTACTTAGCAAATA
>NZ_KE384432.1:0-248477 GCF_000425665.1 Gemella cuniculi DSM 15828 | reverse complement strand
CCAAAAGCAACAGAAACAGAAGTAGATGAGTACTTAGCAAATAATCCAGTAGAAGCAAAAGGAGATCAAAGTGAAGAAGGGGAAGCGAATAAACAAGAAGTTAACCCTGAGGCTAGCGATGAAGAAGTAAATAATAAAGAAGTAGAAGTAAAAGATGCAGTACTAAAAAATATATTAAAGAGAAAATTAGGAGTAATATCATCAAAAAATCTTACAGTAAAAGATTTAGAAAAAATAACTACATTAGATAATTTATATGGTGTAAAAGATTTATCCGCATTAAAATATGCGACTAATTTAACATCATTAGAAATTAATGGTGAGTACAATGAAATAAATGACATAAGTGCATTAAGAAATCTTACAAAATTGGAAAATCTTTCCTTAGAAAATACAAAAATCAAAGATATTTCGGCAATTAGTAATTTAATTAATTTAAGAGATTTAAATATATCTGGTCCATTTGTTGATCCAGAATATTCTGATGTAATGGTCAATCCAGCTGATTATATTATAAAAAATATAGAAGCACTTAAAAACTTAAAAAACTTAGAAACATTGAGTTTAGCTAATAGAGGGGTATCTGATATAAGTACACTAGCTAATCTAACAAATCTTAATGATGTTGTTTTATCAAATAATAATATTAGTGATATAAGTGTTTTAAAAAATCTAAAAAATATATCTTCACTAGATTTAACAAGTAATAAAAATATAGAAAATACAGATTCATTAAAAGAATTAACAAGCTTAACGAATCTGTGGCTTACAGAAAATAAAATAACTAATATAGAAGCACTTAAAGAATTAACAAATCTTAAAAAATTATATTTAAATGTAAATAAAATATCAGATTTATCGCCGCTAGTTAACTTAACCAACTTAACACACCTTAGTTTGGGAGCAAATGAATTAACTGATATTTCAAGTTTAGGTAGTTTAAAAAATTTAGTTTCGTTAAGAGCTGCTGATAATAAAATTACAGACGTTAGTTCGCTAACAAATCTTGTTAATTTAACAGATTTAAACTTAAGTAATAACAGTATTCATGATTTTTCTCCACTAAATAGTTTAGAAAAAATTAATAAACGTCGTGGTTTTGCAAAACAAATTGAAAATATAGAAGTAACTACTAATGAAATAACTCTACCTACTGCAAAAACTTTTGATGGTAGTGAAATAGGATTAGAAAAAAATGAAGATGGCTCATTAGTGCTTTATGAAGTTGAATATAAAAAAGGAAAAAATCAACCTAAAGTTAATGATGAAACAGAAGAATTAACACAGAAAGAAAAACAATATAAAATAATAGAAAAAGATGGAAAATATATTTTACCAGCCAATATAGAAAATGGATTATATGCAGTTCAATGGTTTAAAAATTATCAACAATGGGGAGTGTTTATATTAAACATAAATCTTCCAGAAAAATTACCAACAGATAAAGTTGAACTTACAGCTACAGAAAAAGTGGTGTACAGAAATCTACTTAATGACTGGAGCAATTTTAATAAGAAATACAAAAATTTAACTGATGAAGCAAATAATAATTATGTTGAAAATGGAAAACCTAGTGGAGTTCCTAAACCAACAAGTGAACAAGATTTTACAAGGGAAGATTTTTCTAAGTTAAGAGTTTTTGATAATAATGGTGAGGTAAGAATAGGGAATACACCAGTTGCAACATCAGTAAATAATGAATTGGTAAAGCTACTAGAAAATGCAGCAAATTTAGAAGAATTCAAAGTTCTTGCAAAAAAAGATGGAGTTAGAAATATTACAGATTTTTCTTTCTTAAATAGTTTAGAAAAATTAAAAATATTCTACTACACAAATCAAAACAAAACAGATGAGCGTGTTGCAATTTCTAATATTGACTTAACAGCTAATACTAATCTAGAAGATGTAAGAATTGGACAAGGGGATTTGACTAATCTAAACTTTGTTAGAGGATTGAACTTGAAAAATCTTGACGTTGAAGATAATAATATTAATGATATAAATGCAATTAGCGAGATGACAAGTCTTAAAGAACTTCACTTAGACAATAATAAACTTACTAATGAAAATATGTCAGCATTAACTAAATTAGTAAATCTTGAAACTTTATATTTGAAGAATAATAAAAATATAAGCGACATAAATTCATTGGCAGCTTTAAAAAATTTAGAAGCATTAGAATTAAAACATATTAGCGTTAAAAATCTAACGGTTTTAAAAGAACTTCCAAATCTTCGTCGTTTAGTAATAGATGGAAATCCATTAGCAGAAAATTATATGGAAATTATAAAAGAATTAGACCTTAATACTGCTTACTTAGGGGAAATTTCAAAGGATGATTTTGAATGGTTAAAAACTTACGCTATAAGAGGAGCATCTACTGCTAATCTTAATGAAAATAAACAACGCGAATTTACATTTACTAAATTACCAATAACAGTAGAAGTAAAAAAATCTCAGATTAAAGATGGAAAAGTTACTATTGAGAATCCGCTTAAAGATTGGGACGATATGGGAGCAGGATTAGACTATGAAAAAGATGCTCCGGAAGATTTAGAAGTACCAGAAGATGATGCTACTAATATTACTATAAATATTGGTGATAAAACTAATAAAGTTATAAAATATGATATTAATATAGAAGATTATAACAATGAATTTGAAGGTCGTCCAGCTAATATCCATGGGACAGTAGAACTTACTATAAATGTTGTAGATGATACTGTAGAAGAAAAAGTCGTATTAACTACACATGGAGATTTTATAAATATAAGCAATAATGAGGGAAATTCAACTTTTAACAAAAATGAAAGTGCAGAAATTATACTAACTCCTGATGAAAAACGTTATCCAATGTCTTTTAAAGTCAATGGTCAAGAAAAGGTTAATGAGCTAGCAAAAAATAATAATGTATACACCTATAGTTTCAACATTGAAAATAACACTGATATTAGGGTTATTTATCAAGAAACAAGAAAACTTACTTTTGAAGGTGATGGTCTTAGTGTGGTAGGTAAAGATATAACAAAACTTAATCATGGTGAAGAAGTAGTTGTGCAAATTACACCACCTTCAGGTAAAGTTATAAGTAAATTTACAGAAACAAATTACAACTCGCAAGGTGAAATAAGTAGAACAGGAAATAATAATACTAATAAATTACCATTGGTAAATGATAATAAATATACAATTAATAATTTAGATTATGATACTGTTTTGCATGTTGAATATGAAGATAAACCAACAACACCGAATCCGGAAAGTGAGTTTACTTTTGATGAAAATAGTGGAACAATAACAAATTATAGTTATTCTGGAAGAAAAGATGTAATTATTCCTGATGAAATAAACGGTATAAGGGTAGAACATATAGCAGATGCTTTCGCCTATGCGGGAATTGACAGTGTTGTATTACCAAAATATTTAAAATCAATAGGTGATCAAGCGTTTCAAGCTAATAATCTAAAAGAAGTAATAATACCAGAAGGTGTTGAAACTATAGGAATTATGGCGTTTAATGGAAATAAAATATCAAAATTAGTATTACCAAGTACACTAAAAACAATAGGAAGACAAGCGTTTAGGACAAATAGTTTAACTAATGTTACTATTCCTGAATCGGTAAAAGTGTTAGAAAAAGAAGTATTTGCTAATAATAAATTAGAAAATGTTACTTTATCAAATGAGGTAGTATTAAAAGGAGGTGGAATTTTCTTAAATAATAAATTAACTAGTTTTGAAATACCTACAGTAAATACAGAAATTCCTGAGAAAACTTTTGAGGGGAATAATTTAAGAGAAATAAGTATACCAAATGGAATAACTAAAATAGGAGAAAGAGCATTCTTTAATAATAATTTAACTTCTGTTAATATTTCAGAAACGGTAAAAAATATTGAAAACTTAGCATTTGCAAATAATAATTTAACTAGTGTAGTGTTAGGTGCAGAAACAATAGTTCATCCTACTTCATTTGATGATAATGTAGAAACTAATCTACCTAAAAAAGAAATAGAAGTAGCAGATGAGAGTGATTTTGAATTTAATGTAGAAACGAAGACGATTATTTCGTATAATGGAACTTCTCCGATAGTTAAAATTCCAGAAACGATAAATGGAGTAGCAGTAGAACATATAGGATATAAAGAAAGTGGTTTTGGATACTTCAAAGTAAAATTAGGAGCATTTGAATATAATGCAGAAGAAGGAAAGACTAACAAATTGTATAAAGTCATATTACCTAGTACTTTAAAATCAATAGATGATAATGCATTTAAAGATAATGATTTAAAAGAAATTTCTCTTTCAGAAGGATTGGAAAATATTGGGGTAAGTGCGTTTGAAAATAATAAATTGTCAAATGTGATATTGCCAAGTTCATTAAAAACTTTAGAAGAATATTCATTTAAAGGAAATGAAATAGCAGAAATTAATTTGGAAAATGTAACAAGATTAGAAAAAGGGGTGTTGGCTAATAATAAACTTTCAAGAGTAGAACTTAACTCTAATTTAGAAAAAATATCAGATGAATTATTTGAAAATAATAGATTGGAGGAAATAAACTTACCTGCTAATATTTCAAGTGTAGGCATTAACTCATTTAGCAATAACAAATTAACAAGCCTAGTACTTCCTAATTCGGTAACACTAATTAGTGACGGAGCATTTAGTAATAATCAAATTTCATCGAATCTAGAAATTCCTGAATCAGTAACAAATATAGGGAAAAATTCATTTTTAGGTAATGATATAGGGAAGTTAACAGTACTAGGTGGAGCAGAAATAAAATCAAGAGCATTTTATAGAGCTGGTGTTACTGATGTTAGCTTCAATGAAAATGTAAATATTTCAGGAAGTGAAGCATTTGGCTTTAACCCATTAGTAAATGTGTCAATTCCGAAAAGTACAATTTCATTAGGAGCATATGCTTTTGAAAGAAATATTTTAGAAAGTGTAGAATTACCTAGTACTTTAGTAGAAATAAAAGACGGTGCATTTGAAGTTAATAATATAAGAGAAATTTTAATTCCAAGTAGTGTAACAACAATAGGGAATGCAGCTTTCTTTAATAATGAATTGGATAGAATTACTTTGCAAGACGGGCTTGTAACAATAGGTGAGGGTGCTTTCCAAAAAAATAAATTAACAGAAGTAACAATTCCTAATTCAGTAACAGAAATTAAAAGAGGAGCTTTTACAGAAAACAATATTACAAGAGTTACTATAAGTGATGGTACTGTAAATAATGACGGATTTGATAGTAATAAAGTATTATAAAATTTGATTAAAGATAAGAAATTATTATTTTAAATTTATTTTATTGAAGAATTCTGTAAGAAACTATGCTTTTTATTATATTAAAAGAATATTATTAATTATATAAAGAAAGGATAATAAAAAAATGAAAAAAATATTTAAATACATTACAGTTTTGTTATCAGCTGTTTTAATAATTTTAGGTGTAACAGCATGTTCTACTAATAAAGAACAAAAAAATACTGATAGTCAAACACAACAAGTTCAAGATTTAAGTTATGATCAATTAAAAGAAAAAGCTAACGGAACTACTGTTAACTTTTATGGTTATGGCGGAAGTGAATTAACAAATAATTGGGTGGATAATGAATTAGCACCTATGGTTCAAAAAAATTATAACATTAAAGTAAATAGAGTTGGTATGAATATTGATGAAGTATTAAATTTAATGCTGAATGAAGATAAAGCAGGAAAAAAAGATGAGGGAAGTGTAGATTTAATTTGGATAAATGGCGAAAATTTTTATACTGCTAAAAAGAATAATTTATTGTTTGGACCGTTCGCCAATAAATTACCAAATTACAAGAAATATATAGATGCAAACTCTGATGATGTAAAAATGGATTTTGGTTATCCGACAGAATTTTATGAAGTACCTTACGGAAAAGCACAGTTTGTTATGATTTATAATTCAGATAGAGTAAAAGATGTTCCAACGAATTTGACTAAGTTAAAAGAATATGTAAAAGCACATCCAGGAAGATTTACTTATGCTACTATGCCAGATTTCACATCTTCTGCTTTTATAAGAAACGTAATTTCCGAAATTGTAGGGTATGAGCAATTTATGACTATGGATGCAGACTACGAAACTGTAAAAAAAGCAGTTCAACCTGCGATGGATTATCTAAAAGAGATAAAACCATATTTATGGAATCAAGGAAAAACATATCCAGCAGATACACCAGCGTTGGATAATATGTATAAAGATGGTGAGGTAGATTTTACTATGAGTTATAATCCAAATTCAGCGTCAGCAAATATTGAAAAGGGAAAATTCCCACAATCAACTAAAACATTTCTATTTGATAAAGGAACCACTGGAAATACACATTTCGTAGCTATTTCAAAAAATTCTAAAAACAAAGCAGGTGCTATGCTAGTTGCAAATCAAATTATATCAGCAGAGGCACAAATATCAAAATATAATCCTTCAATTTGGGGAGATATGCCAGTATTTGATATAGATAAATTGAGTAGCTCTGAAAAAGAAAAATTAGATGGGGTAAAATTGGGAGTTGCAACTATTCCACAAAGCGAGTTAGTGAAAAAACGTATTCCAGAAATGCCTGCAAAATTAGTACCAATTATTGAAAAAATTTGGGAAGAAGAAGTGTTAAATGCTAAATAGAAAATTAAGAATTATAGTTATGGTTACTCCTGCCATAGCTATAATTCTATTCGTACTATTTTTATCAATATATACAGGAATCAGTCAAAGTTTGGGATATTTTCCTGAGGTAGGTATGACGGAATTGAGTTTTGATTTTTACAGAAAGGTTTTTAACTCAAACGTTTTTTTGCCTAGTTTAAAATTTACATTTAGTTACTCACTTATCGCCTCTTTGTTATCAATAACAGTAGGAACTTTTCTTGCGATGATGACAAAAAAATATAATAGTGAACTAACAGAAAAATTATTGAATATCCCTATTATTGTACCGCACATGATATTTGCACTAATAGTTTTACAATTATTATCACAAAGTGGACTAATATCAAGATTTATGTTGAATTTTGGTTTGTTAAATAGTCAAGAAAATTTTCCATTGTTATTATTTTCAAAAAATTCTATAGGTATAATACTTTGTTACTTGATAAAAGAAATTCCTTTTGTTACGCTAACAGTTTTAGGAGTACTAAAAAGAATAAATATTCAGTACTATGAGCAAGCACAAAGTTTGGGAGCAAATAAAAGAAATGTATTTGTTAAAATAACTTTACCACTTTTATTACCAAATATCATATATGTCTTTTTAATAGTTTTTATTTATTCTTTTGGAGATTATGAAGTGGCACAGCTTTTAGGTCCAAGTTCTCCAAAACCACTCGCAACTTTAAGCTATAATGCATATACTAATCCATTGTTAACAGATAGACCGGAAGCTATGGTATACAATATGATAATTTTTAGTTTTGGTATAATATCAACGATATTTATGATATTTATTTTTAGGAAAATGATGAAATTAGGTGAAGATTATGATTAAAAAATTTTTAGAAGTAATAGTAATAATCGCTTTTATTATATTGTTTTCTCAAATGATACTTTGGGCATTTGTAGAAGATTGGTTATATCCTAATATTTTTCCAAATAAAATTTCATTGAGGATGTGGGATACAGCATTAAGTATAAAAGAATTAAAAGTTTTAGGATTTAGTGTTTTACTGTCCGTTGTAGTAACAATATTAACTATAGTTATATCATATCCTATTGCTAAGGTCCTTGCTCTGTATAAAATTAAATATAAAGGAATAATTAGATTTATTTTAATAATTCCATTTTTAATTCCAATGACTTCAATATCTATGGGAATTCATTTAGCATTTATAAAAATAGGATTGGCAAATAATGTTACAGGGATTATATTGTTAGAGCTATTTACATGCGTCCCTTATGCAGTTTTAGGATTAGAACCAATTTTAAAAATAATTGGAAAAGATATAGAAGAACAAGCACAAAGTTTGGGTGCTAATATTTTTAATATTATAATCAAGGTGACTTTACCTCTAATTTCGCCTGGTTTGATGGTAACATCAATTTTAGTATTTTTAGTTTCGATGAGTCAATATTTTATAGTATCTCTGATAGGTGGAGGAATTATAAAAACTTATCCATTGATAATGTTTCCATATATTTACGCAAAAGATCGTCATATAGCTTCGATTTATGGGTTAATATTTTTAGGAACATGTTTATTAGTAATATTTGTGTTTAGAACATTAGTAAGTAGGATGTATAAGGAGAAATTATGGAAGTATTAAAATTAAATAATATTAATTTTTCATATGATAGTACTGAGTTATTGAAAAATTTTAACTTTACTATGAAAAAAAATGATATATATGCAATAGTTGGCCCATCAGGATGTGGGAAAACCACTTTGTTAAGAATAATAGCAGGTTTAGAACAAGATTTTTCAGGAGAAATTTTATTAGAAAATAAGAATATCAATAAATTATCTGCAAACAAAAGAGATATAGTGCTTATGTTCCAAGATAATTTGTTATTTCCACACATGACAATAGAAGAAAATATTGCTTTTGGATTAAAAATGAAAAAATATCCTAAAAGGAAAATAAAAGAGTTAGTTAGACAGATGGTACAAGATATAAAACTAGAAAATAAATTAAAAAAATATCCTAGAGAATTATCAGGAGGACAGAAAAGAAGAGTAGCCTTAGCGCGTGCAATTATTTTGAATCCCAGAGTACTATTATTAGACGAACCTTTTATAGGATTAGATAAAGATATAAAATTAGAAATTATGGATTTATTAAAAAATATAAAGAATAAATATAACATGTCTATTATTTTTGTAACACATGATTTCAGCGAAGTAGAATATTTGGAAGCAAAATCTATTACTCTTAATAAAAAAGGAGAAAGTAATGAAAATAATATATGATTGTGACAATACGATGGGACTCGAGTACAGAGATATAGATGATGGTTTGGCACTATTATATTTGTATAAAAATCCATCTGTAAAATTATTAGGTGTGACTTTAACATTTGGAAATGATAGTTTAGAAAAAGTTATAGAAAGTACAGAAAGACTTAAGAAAAACTTATCTTTAAAAATAAATTTAATTTACGGAAATGAAACCGAAGACAGTTATTTAACTAATAAAGCAGCACAATTTATTGTAGAAGAAACTAAAAAATTTCCTGGTGAAATAACTATACTTGCGACAGGTTCTTTAAAAAATATTGCAGATGCTTATCTTCTAGATAATTCTATTTTTTCAAGAATAAAAACTATTGTAATGATGGGTGGAATAACTGAAGCCTTAGTTATAAATAACAAGGAAATGAAAGAATTAAATTTTACAATATCATATAAAAATTCATATGAGGTTTTAAAAAACAGTAAAAATTCAATAGTATTAACAGGAAATGCTTGTTTAAATTCTAAATTGTATATTAATGAAATAACGTCTATAATAAATTCTTTTTCAAACAATAATAAGTACCTATATGAAAAATGTATAAGTTGGATTAAATTTCACAGTGATGAATATGATGCAAATTATATTATAGTTTGGGACCTTTTAGCAGCTGTTTATGTAACAAATCCAGAGTATTTTGAAAATAAAAAATACAAAGTAGAGGTAAAAAGAGAATACTTAAAAACAGGATTTATAAAAAAGAGTTGTAATGGAAATCAAGTTATCCACATTCCAAATTTAAAAAATAAAGAAGATTATATTAAAATTGTAAAAAAAACTTATTCGATTTAGTAGAAATAAAAATTTGAACTAGAAGTTTAATTTGAATAGAAAAAATTAAACTTCTAGTTCATAATTTTATTAATTACCAGTTAGTAATCTTGAAGCTTTGTCAAAGTACGATTTATTATTTTCGAGTTCATTTTTTTCGTCTTTAACTATTTCAGGTTCATCAGTAATAATTGCATCAACAGGGCTTTGAAGATATTTGTTGATTTGTGCATAATCATTAACAGTCCAAACGTAAACTTGTTTTCCTTGACTTTTAGCTTGTTCAACTAGCGATTCTCTATAAGAAAAATCTTCTATAACAAAAAAATCAACATTATTGTTAGAAAATTTTCCAAATTGAAGTGGTATTACATATCCAGTGTTTAAATGTGGAGCTTTGCTTTCTAGTTGCTCTATAACTTTTAAATCTAGAGACATATATTTATACTCATTTTCAATTCCAAGTTCTTTAATTTTATTAATTAATAAATCAATGTAGTTATTAGGTTCACTACCATGGGGTTTGAGTTCAACTAATAATTTAACATTTAATTCTTTAGCTTTTTTTACAAATTCATCAAAAGAAGGAATTTTACTCTTATGGTCACCTTGAGAAATTGGTAATCCGACTACTTCGTCATAATTCATATCTTGAACTCTTTTATTAATACCAGCAAGACGTTTTAAATTATAATCGTGCATTACTACAAACTTATTATCTTTTGTCAAAAGAATATCCACTTCTACATAATTAACACCTGCCTTGGCAGCAGCTTCAAGGGATTCAATCGAATTTTCTACACCTTGTGCAACATAACCACGATGTGCAATAGTCATAATATTTTTATTAAGACCATTAGTATAAAGTAAAGCACTGTTATATAGGGTAGTACCTAAAACAACGGTAATAGAAAAGACCAATAGTATTCTTGATTTCTTTTTATCCTCAACTTTATGATTAATTAGTTTTTCAGAAATTTGATTTTCTTTAATTAAAATTGTAATAAGGGCGGTGATAACTGTGACTTTAGATAAGACACTAAAAAAGAAAATTATGGAGCTTGCTATTGTGAAAAATAACGTTTGAATTAGGAGATTATTTCCCTTTGAATCAATTAAAGCAAAAAAAGCTGTAGTAGAAAATAAAACAATCAAGGAAATAATTCCATAAATAAATTCAAATAATCCAATAGTTATAAGAAATTTCAACTTACCTTTTTTTGTTAAATCCCAACTAGTTTTGATGTTATCAATTAATTTTTTATCACCAACAACTGTAAGTGGAAGGGTGTAAACTAGACGAAAATTTATATAGGCCAATAGTGAAATTAGAAGAATGAATACAATCAAACCATTAGGGGTTTTTGTAAGTTCGCCAGTAATAAACTTTGGAATATACAAATTTTTAGAAATTAATGATTTTACACCAAGATTAGCAACAGGAATCGTTAAAATAAAATAACCTATAAAAAATAAGATTTGGATTCCAATAAGATTTTTCATTTTGCTCCAAGCATTGCTAGCTATATTCCTTATAGAATATTTATTATTCGTAAGTTGCCCATAGATAGTAAATGTAAGAGTGGAAAACTCAATAAACATTAAAAATGCAGCAAATAAAATTAAAAGAATAAAAACAACAAAGCTAATAGGATTAAAAAAAATATGCCAAAAATTATTTTTATCTAAATGTTCTTCTCCAGAAAATTTTAAAGCTAGTTGAAAAACGATAGATATTACCCACAGACCGCTTAATATAAAAAGTTGCAAAAACACAGCTATAGAAATATAAGTAAATTTATTTTTAGAAATATTATGCCAAATACTACTAAAAAGTTCTTTAATAGACAAATTCATTAAAAGCACCTCCCTATTAATAATCATCTAAACTTATATGATTATAACAAAAAGAGAGAAACGCCGCAAGAAATATGTGGAATCAACTAAATTTTAAGTTTGATGCATGGTATAAATCTAAAGAAAAAAAACAAAAATTAGTAACGTTACCATTTTGTTATTGACAAATTATAAAAAGTATTGTAAAATTTAAAAAGTAACGTTACCATTTATGTTTTTATTACACTAAATATTAAATATCAAGTTTAGTTTTTGTAATTATTGTTAAAAATATATTAAAAGTAAAAATAAAAAAGGAGAACTATATAATGGATTTAAAGAAAGTAGTTAATGAAGTTGTTGAACACAGTGGTGGTCAAGAAAATATTATAAGTGTTGTTCATTGTGCAACTCGTCTTAGATTAGAGTTGAATGATGAAAAAAATTTTAATAAAGAAAAATTAGAGGAAATTGATGGTGTTAAGGGAGTATTCTTTAATAATGGTCAGCTTCAATTAATTTTTGGTAGTGGACTTGTACAACAAGTATTCGCAGCTTACAATGAGGTATATAAAGGAAAATCTTCTGACGAATCTTCAGAGGAAAAAAATAATAGTAAAAAATTAAAAGGAAACCCACTACAACGTTTTGTAAAAATGTTAAGTGATATTTTTGTACCAATTATTCCAGCAATTGTAGCTGGAGGTTTATTAATGGGGATCAATAACGTATTAACAGCAAAAGATTTATTTTTTGCAGGTAAATCTGTTATTGAAGCGTATCCTAATATTGCAGGTTTAGCTGACATAGTTAATGTATTTGCTAATGCACCATTCGTATTTTTACCAGTACTTATCGGATTTTCAGCAACTAAGCGTTTTGGTGGTAATCCATATTTAGGTGCGGCACTTGCAATGTTAATGGTTCACCCAGATGTAATGAATTTTTATACATTTGGTAAATTAGATCCGGCTACTAATCAACTTTTAGCTCCAGCTGTAGACATTGTTAATCAAAGTGGGCAAGCTGTTGAAGGACTTCAACGTGTAACTTCTCTTCAATATTGGGATGTATTTGGATTCCAAATTGCAAAAGTAGGATATCAAGGTACAGTATTGCCAATTTTATTTGCTGCTTGGTTATTAGCGACTATTGAGAAATATTTACGTAAAGTTACACCATCATGGCTAGATAATTTAACAACACCATTAATTTCATTATTTGTAACTGGATTTGTAACATTTGCTTGGATGGGACCTATTCTTCGTGAAGCAGGTACTTTGCTAGGAGAAGGATTACAATGGCTATACACTAATGGTGGATTTGTTGGAGCGGGTATTTTTGGTTTATTGTATGCTCCAATTGTTATTACTGGTCTTCACCAAAGTTTTGCGGCAATCGAAACACAACTACTAGCAGCAACTGGATTAACATTTATTTTCCCAATTGCTTCTATGTCAAACGTTGCACAAGGGGCAGCGGTACTTGCAGTATTGGTATTCTCTAAAAATGTAAAAATGAAATCAATTTCTTCAGCATCTGGTATTTCAGCATTATTAGGAATTACAGAGCCAGCGATGTTTGGGGTTAACCTAAGATTAAGATATCCATTCTATGGAGCTATTGCAGGAAGTGCAGTAGGAAGTGCTTGGATAGGGTTTAATAAAGTATTTGCATCAGCATTAGGAGCTGCAGGTCTTCCAGGATTCTTATCAATACCTGCAAATCATTGGTCAGTATTTGCAATAGGACTAGTATTATCATTCGTAGTAGCATTCTCAGTAACAGCATACTTCTTTAAAACTAAAAAGGAACTTGTGAATGCAAGCTAATAATTGGAAACAAAATCTTCATTTAGAACCTACTAAAGGTTGGCTAAATGATCCAAATGGATTAGCTTACTTTAAAGGAAAGTATCATATTTTTTGTCAGTATTCTTATGAGGTAGATGGTGGATTAAAATTGTGGTACTATCATACAAGTAGTGATTTAAAAAATTATGAAGATAAGGGTGTGTTTTTAACACCAACAATAGAAGAGGAAAAAAGTGGAGTTTATTCAGGAAGTGCTAGTATAGAGAATGATAAATTAGTCTTCTACTATACTGGAAATGTAAAATATAAAGGTGATTATGACTACGTTCATGCTGGGCGTGGTCATAATACTATTACATTTTCAACAGAAGATGGTATTAATTTTAGTGAGAAGACTTGTCTTTTGACGACAGATGATTATCCTAATATGTCAAATCACGTTAGAGATCCAAAAGTATTTGAGAAGAATGGAAAAAAATATTTGATTCTTGGTGCTAGAGATAGTAATGATTATGGATGCCTTCTAATTTATGATAAAGATACTCTAGAACATTATAAAACAATTTATTCAAAAAATAATTTAGGTTTTATGTGGGAGTGTCCAGATTATTTTGAAGTGGATGGGACAGAAATTTTTATTTTTTCTCCTCAAGGTATTTCAAGAATGTATCCATATTTTGAAAACACATATCAAATTGGTTATTCAGTCGTTAATGAAGGGTTAGAGAGTGTAGAAAGATTTGATAATTTTAATTTATTAGATTATGGTCATGATTTTTATGCTTCACAAACCTTTTTAGATGAAGATAATAATCGAGTATTGATAGGATGGATGTATGTACCAGATAGTAGCTATACAAATCCTACTACAAAATTTGGTTATCAAAATTGTTTAACAGTGCCAAGAGTTGTAAATTTTAAAAATGGAAAAATACGACAAACGTTACATAAATCCGTTAGAGATTTATTGGGAGAAAGAATTTTTAAGAATATTTTTTCTGAACAAACATGGTATTATAGTCAAGAACATGGAGAAAGTTTTAAAATTCAAATAGCTGATTTTAAAGTCAGTTACAATAACAATGAATTAGAAATTAACTTTGGTACTAGTGGCTATGGTAGAAATGATAGAAAATATAAATTAAATTTAGAAAATGTAGAAATAGTTTTTGATAGTTCATCAATAGAACTTTTTGCAAATAATGGAGAGTTTGTAATTTCAACAAGATTTTATCCAAAGAATCATAATGTAGAAATTTCAGCGAATAGTTTTATTGCACAAAAAATAGAAAAAATAGAAATAAAAAAGATATAAATTAGAGAGGTGAAGCTAAAATGGCGGTTTTATGTATAGGAGAAATGCTGATTGATTTTATAGGAGAAGATGTAGGAAAAATTGATGAAGTAAAATCTTTTAAAAAAGAAGCTGGTGGTTGTGTTGCTAATGTTGCATGTGTTACACAAAAATTAGGTCATAAAAGTTACTTGCTTACATCTTTAGGAGAAGATGGTTTTGGGGATTTCTTAGAAAATACATTAAAAAAGGAAAATGTAGACTGTAAATATGTATCAAGAAAAGATGATAGTTTCACTCCCTTAGCATTTGTTTCTTTAGATAAAACTGGTGATCGTTCATTTAGTTTTTACTTTAAAGGTTCTTCAGCATTAAAAATTAGCAAAGAAGATGTAGAAAAAGTAGATTTAACGGAGATAGAAGTGATACATTTTGCAAGTATCGCGATTCAAGAAGAGTCAAAGGGTAGTCATCATCTTTTGTTAAAAAAAGCAAAAGAGGCTGGAGTTTTAATATCATTTGATGTGAATTTAAGATTTAATCTTTGGGAAAATAAAGAAATTTATTTAGAAACTATTAGAGAATTTTTGCCGTATGTAGATGTTATTAAAGTTGCAGATAATGAACTTGAATTTTTAACTGGGAAAACTAATATTGAAGAAACATTAAACCAGGATTTCTCTCATATAAAAGTTGTTCTTTATACAAAAGGGGAGCAAGGTGCAGAAGTTTATTACCAAGATAAAAGGGCTATTACCAAAATTCCAAATGTGAAAGCTGTTGATACAACAGGAGCAGGGGATGCTTTTGCGGGGGCATTTTTGTCTAAGTTATTAAACTGTAGAAGTTTAGATGAAATAACTCAAAAAAATCTTCAAGAAATGACAGAGTTTGCTACTAATTATGCGAGCTTAACGACTACAAAAACTGGAGCAATTTCTAGCTATTTGACTGAGGAAGAATACAAAGAATTGATATAAAAAAAGTAAGTTGATATTTCAACTTACTTTTTTTTATGATAAAATTTATTAATCTATTTTAATATAGTAAACTCTAGTTATTTTATGAAATAAATATAAATATATTTATTTTTTATGATTGGTTTTTTTAAAAAAAGTATAATAGTTATTTTCTTGGGATAATTAAATAAAATTGACAATATTTTATGTTTTATTATATATAATAATTAAAAATAAAATTAGTATAACAATCGAAAATTAATATTAAAATTAAAAATAATATTTTAAAAATAATTTTTTTTTTTGCTATAATATGATTATAAATTTTATAAAAAAGGAGATATATTTTGATGAAAAATTATTCTTTAAAAAATGATTTTTTAGGGGAGGTAATAGGTTCGTTTATTTTGGTTCTTTTTGGTACTGGAGCGGTAGCAGCAGCTGTTTTGTACAACGCACATCAAAGTTTATTCCAAATAGGAATTCTTTGGGCGTTTGCTGTAATGTTTGGCATCTACATGACAAGACATTTAAGCAATGCACATTTTAATCCAGCAGTTTCTATAGCAATGGTTCTTACAAAAAGAATGTCAGTTAAAAGATTACCAACTTATATTTTTGGGCAATTTATTGGAGCATTTTTAGGAGGATTAACAGTTTATGGAGTCTATGGTTCATCAATAGAACAATATGAGGCGAAAAATAATATTGTAAGAGGAACTTTTGAATCGGTTACAACAGCTAAAATGTTTGGAGAATATTATAATCAACCTGGTGGATATGCACTTTCAATGCCACTTGCAATTGCAGTAGAAACTTTGGGAACATTTTTATTGGTACTTATAATCTTTTTATTCACAGAAGGTGCAAATGTAGGAAGACCTAATGATAACACTGCACCAATTTTAATAGGATTAACAGTAGGTTCGTTATTATGTTTATTTGCCTCAATTACTCAAGCTGGCTTAAACCCTACTCGTGATTTTGCACCAAGATTGGTCGCTTGGATGTTTGGATGGGGAAGTGCAGCTTTCCCAGATAGTAGCGGTGGATTTTTCTGGGTATATATACTTGCTCCAATAGTAGGTGGAATACTTGCTGGGTATTTCTTTACTTTAGTGTTAGAGCCAGCAATGAAAAAACAAAAAGAGTTGATGAAGTAAAATATAAATTTAAAAATAAAAAAGTTAAGGAGAATTGTTATGGTAAAAAAAACAGATTTGATTTTAGTAGGTGGATTTTTAGGAGCTGGAAAAACTAGTCTACTTTGGGAAATGGCAAAAAGATTAAATGAACAGAATAAAAAAGTAGGTTTAATTACAAATGATCAGGCGAGTGAACTAGTTGATACTTCTTTTTTAGAAACTAACAATGATATTGTTGAAGAAGTTAGTGGAAGTTGTTTTTGTTGTAATTTTAATGGTTTTGCTGATGCTATTAGGTATCTTCAAGAAACTAATAATAGCGATATAATTTTTGCAGAACCTGTCGGAAGTTGTACGGATCTTTCAGCAACTATTATGCAGCCATTAAAAGAAAAATATAATGAAACACTTAACCTTAAGCAACTTACAGTTTTGGCAGATCCGAATCGTCTTAAACCAGTGCTTATAGATCATACTAATCCTGGAGATTATATTATTTATAAACAATTTGAAGAAGCCGATGTGATTTTAATTAATAAAATTGAATTATTGTCAGATGATGAATTGAAAGATCTAGTGGATAAAACTAAAAAAGAATTTAATAATGAAAATGTCTTAACATTAAGTGTGAAAACTGGAGAAGGAATTCAAGAATGGTTTAATTATATTCTAAATAGTGAAAAAGAAGTAGGGAGAAAAATTGTAGAAGTTGATTATGATACTTATGCAGATGGTGAGGCATTGTTTGGATGGTTAAATGGAACTTACAGTTTAGAAAAAGAAGAAAGTTTTGAGAATTTAGCTACTACATTTTTAACTAATCTTGGGGAAAGATTTGATGGTGAGAACTTAAATGTTGGTCATGTTAAATTTTTACTTCAAGGTAAAGAAAAGGGAATAATAGGAAATATTGTAGGTAAAAAAGAAACAGCAACTTTAAGAAAATTGGATAGTAAGAGTGAAAATATATTTCTGACAGTAAATGCTAGGGTGGAGATTCATCCTGATAAACTAAAAGAAATAATTAAAGAAGAAGTTGAAAGAGTATTTGGTGTTATTGGATATAAACAAGATAAATTGAATGCATTGATTCCTGGGAGACCAAATCCTACATTTAGATATAGAGAAATAGTAAAATTATATTAAACATGTTAGAATGAAATATACATTTATAAGTTTAGTTGCTTGAGTTTTAACTCAAGCAACTACATTTTCCAAGGAGGGCATATCATGAAGCAAAGTAATGGAAAAGTAAGATTATCAGTAGAGACATTTTATGATAATATTTCAAAAAATAAAGAGAAAACAAAAGTTGACTCAAAAGAATTAAGTAAATCATTAGGGTACGAAGAAGAAGTAATTAATCAATTTCCAGAAGAGATAAACATGGGGTTGTCATGTGGTAATCCTATTCACCATTTAAAAATTAAAGAAGGTCAATCTTTGATTGACTTAGGTTGTGGAGGTGGATTAGATATTTTCATAACAAAAATGAAAAACCCTAAAGTAGGAACTTTATATGGACTTGATAGGTTAGATTCAATGTTAGAAAAAGCTAGAAAAGTTTGTGATAAGAAGAATTTTAAAAATATTGAGTTTATAAAAGGTGAGTTAATAGATATACCGCTGCAAGAAAAAACAGTTGATAGAGTAATTAGTAATTGTGTGATAAATCTTGAACCAAATAAACAAAAAGTGTACGATGAAATTTATCGTATATTAAAAGATGATGGAATGTTTGTAATATCTGATATAGTTTTGAAGAAAGAATTGCCATTAGAATGGAAAAACTCCGAGAGAATGCTTTGTACTTGTGTTGCCGGAGCTATTTTAGAAGAAGAAATAGTAGATATTGTAAAAAAAGCAGGGTTTAAAAAATTTCAAATTATAAATTCCGAAGTTACGGATGAATACTCAGAAAAATGGGGATATGGAGAGGAAATAAAAGATTATATTCAAAGTGGATTGCTGATAGGCAGAAAGTAATGAAAACAAACTAAGTGAAAATATCTATTTTGCTTTTAAAATTTTAATTTTTTATTAGCCAGTAAATATTTTTGTAAAGTAAAGCATTTAATTAAGAAGCTATATTAAAAATATTTGTCTCTTAATTTTTGATAACTTTTTAAATAATATATTTTTAACTATATGGAGTTTTGAGGTTGAACATATTATAAATTATATAGAATATTTCTTATAATACAACATATTTAAACTAGATTTTAGTTATTTTTAATATAATAAACTCGAAATATATTATAGTTAGGAGTGTAGGAAAATGAGGTTATTACTTGCCGAAGATGAAAGAGATTTATCAGATGCTCTTGAAGCAATGTTAAAACATAATAATTATTCTGTTGATACTGTGGATAATGGGCAGGATGCGTTGGATTATTTATTATTAGATGATTATGATGGGGCAATTCTTGATGTTATGATGCCGAAAATGGATGGAGTAACTGTTGTTCAAAAATTAAGAGAAAATAAAAAAAGTACACCAGTATTACTTCTGACTGCTAAATCTGAAGTTGAAGATAAAGTTTATGGACTTGATAGCGGAGCTGATGACTACTTAACAAAACCATTTGTGATTAAAGAATTGCTGGCCAGGGTTCGTTCTATGACTAGAAGACAAGCAACATTTACTAGTAATGTTCTTGAACTTGGTAATGTTAGTTTGAGTAAATATACATTTGAATTATCTACTGAGAAAGATAAAGTAAGACTATCAAACAAAGAATATCAAATGATGGAAATGCTTATGCGTAATCCTGGTAATGTTATCCAAACTGAACAATTTTTAGAGAGAATTTGGGGTTATGATAGTGATTCAGAAATTAATGTAGTTTGGGTTAATATTTCATATTTGAGAAAGAAATTAAAAGCGTTGGATGCAAATATTCAAATCAAAGCAACTAGAAATGTTGGTTATACATTGGAGCAATTAGATGTTTAAAAGTCTCAGAAGAAAATTTGTTGCCTCTGCGGTAGTTAGTGTTGCAGTTGTAATAGCTCTTATGGCTGGGACATTAAACTTTATTAATTATTATAAAATAGGACAAAGGGTAGATGAAACTTTGTACGAAGCCTCTAAGTCATCCGCACTATCCACTATCTTTAGTGAAGAAGGTGATGATTTAGTAATAACCAAAAATGCGTCTACAGCTGCTAGTTATAATGGTTTTTCTGTTGCCAAAATAAATTCTGAAGGGAAGATAATTAAATCATATAGAGATGATTTATTACTTACAGATCAAGAAGCACTTCAAGAATTAACAACTTTGGCACTAAAGAAAAATTACGACAGCGGTTATGTGAAAAGCTATAGATTTTATAAAACAAAAACAAGTGTTGGGGATTTGGTTTTATTTTTGAATACTCAGCGGGAATTGGATTCGTATTATTCATTTGTAAAAAATACTGTTTTGATTTCTCTAATAGTAATTTTGTCAGTATTTTTACTTGTGGTAATGGTTTCTAAGAAGGTTATTTTACCAATTCAACAAAGTTATAAAAAACAAAAACAATTTATAACTGATGCGAGTCATGAGTTAAAAACGCCTTTAGCAATAATAAGATCAAATACTGATGTTTTAGAACTTGAAAATGGAAATTCAAAATGGACAAAAAATATACAAAATCAGGTGGATAGACTTACAAGTCTTGTAAACAGCTTAGTTATTTTTAGTAGAATGGAAGAAAGAGATAGTGTAGAAAAAGTGCAGTTTAATTTATCAGAGAGCCTGAGAGCAAGAATAGAAGATTTTAATGAGCTTGCTGATTTCCAAAAGAGATATATTGTAGCTAATATAGATGATAGTCTTTATTATAATGGTGAGAAGCAAACTATTATTCAACTTATGGATATCTTGTTGGAAAATGCTATAAAATATGCACCTAAGGATAGTGAAATTAATGTTAGTTTGATAAAAAATCGACGTCATGCTATAATGAAAATTTCTAACAGGGCGAATGTAGAAAAAGGTGATTTGAGTAAAGTTTTTGATAGATTTTATCGTTTGGATGAATCTAGAAATAGCAATATAAAAGGTTATGGAATAGGTTTATCTATGGCACAAGTTATTGCAGAAAAACATAAAGAAGTAATAAAAGCATACGCTCCAGAAGATGGAATTTTTAACATAGAGATGCGTTTTACATTAGATGAGAAGAAATAAATTATAATATTGAAGATAGTGACCATGTTAAAATTAAGGGTGATTTTAACATGGTTATTGTTATGATTAATGTATTGTAAAATAAAAAATTAAGAGAAAGTAGGCAACTAAGATTTTATAAATTAGCATAATGTGGTATAATTTAGAAAGATAATTTGTAAAGGATACATTATGGAAAAATATAATTATAACAAGGAATTGATAGAAAAATTAAATATAAAAAATTTCATAGAACAGTACAACTTTACTAATGAAAAATATAATG
Source organism: Gemella cuniculi DSM 15828 (assembly GCF_000425665.1). Taxonomy (GTDB): domain Bacteria; phylum Bacillota; class Bacilli; order Staphylococcales; family Gemellaceae; genus Gemella; species Gemella cuniculi. Next base: position 227,227 of record NZ_KE384432.1, on the reverse strand, counting down.
AAGCAATCTTTTGTGCATTGAGTTCACTATATGAACACTACAAACAAAAAAATCCTTCGACACGAGTGATATTACTAGGTGATTACTATAGCTTTGAGTATTATAGCTTGTTGAAAGATAATTTGGATAAATTAAAAAATTTGACTCAAGTAATGCAAGAAGGATATCTGAAATTTTTGAATAAAAGTATTGATTTTAGAAATTTTTCTTTGGAAATTATAAGTACATGGTTTGCTTTTTATGGAAGAGAGCTACAAAAAAGTGATGTAGAATTAATTAATATTATAGATTCTTATGGAGATAATGATGTTAAAAAAATATGATGCACTGGTGCAAGAAGTATTGGAAAATATTTTTGGAATTACTAAAAGTGAAGATACTAAGTTAAATGATGTAATAAGAAAATATTTTTTAAATGGTGGAAAAAGAGTGAGAGTATTACTCCTTTTAATATGTGCTAATTTGGGTGATTTTGAAAAAAACAGGAAAAATATTATAAGAATAGCAAGCATAGTAGAAATTATTCATACTGCTAGTCTTATACATGATGATATAATAGATAAAGCACATACACGTCGTGGGAGCATGACTATGAATAGAAAGTACGGGAATGAATATGCTCTTTATGTAGGCGATTATTTATTTGCAACAGCACTAAAAGAAGTGACAAAATTTGAAGATGAAAGAGTACATCATTATTTGATTAATACTCTAAAGGAGCTTTGTATAGGAGAATTAATACAAGAAGATGAACTTTATAATATAAATACAAGAAGACTTGATTATTTGAAAAAGATAAAAAGAAAAACAGCAATACTTATTGCATTTGCAACTGTGGCAGGAAGTATAATTTCGGATGCAAATGAAAAAGACATACATAGTAGTTATTTTTTTGGGTATTATTTGGGTATGAGCTATCAGATAATTGATGATTATTTAGATTTTGCAGGTGGTAGTGAATTACTTGGAAAAGAAACAGGACAAGATCTAATAAACGGGAATATAACATTACCAGCATTAATTGCAAAAAAAAGTGATTCAAACCTGTTTATTAATTTTTCAAGAAATACTAGTTTGGAAGAAAAGAAAAAAATAATAAACTATATAAAAGACAACGGTGATATTTTAAATGAAGTTCTTGAGGTTAGTATTAAATATTTAAAAAAGGCTAATGCTAGTATAATAAATATTGATCAAAAGGTCAGAGAAGAACTAATTTTTGTAATGAATAGATTAGCAAGGAGAAACAGATAATATGGATATAGAACAATTTTTAGATGAATTAAAAGATATAGATTTAAAAAATTTAGATAGAGATCAGCAAGAAAACTTTCGTTCAATTTTATTTAATAATGGTTTATTTGAAGAGGCATTAGAGTTGTCAAAAATTATTTATGAACAAAATAAAAATGAAGATAATGCAATAGAGGGTTATGTTCATAACCTTATGTACCTTGATAAAAAAGATGATGCATTGTTAGTTTTATATAATGCTCCTAAAACAGCTCCTATTTTGTATCTAGAGGGTATGATTTATAAGTTTGATGGACTGTTGGAAATTGCTGAAGAGAAGTTTTTAAAAGCAAGAGAATTGGTAAACCACCCAGAAGTCTTGCATAGTATTGATAAAGAATTGGTGTTAATATACTTAGAAACTGGTCGTGAGAATAAAGCAAAAATTATAAGTGAAAGAATTTTCCATGAAGAACCTACGATAGAAAATTTTCGTTTAGTTTTTGATAATTTATTTGTGCTTGGCATGTTTGAAGATGCAATTGATTTTTATCTTCATCATGGTAAAGAATACGAGGATGCATCAATTTTGTTTGCTCTTTCTTATGCATATAATCAAATCCAAGATCTAGAAAATTCGAAAATGTATTTATTAAAGACTATTTCGCTAGAACCAGATTTTACAGATGCATATTTACATCTAGGACATATGTCAAAAGGGGAAGATGCCAAAAATTATCTTGAAAAATATATTGAATTACAAGGAACAACAGTAAGTGCATATCTACACTTAATTTCTATATATAAAGAATATGAAGAGTATGATAAAATTCGTACATTAATGCAAGAAGTGTTAGAAACAATGGGTATATCAGAAGAAACTTTATTTGTTACCATAAATGCATTAAAATCGTTATTTGAATATGATAAGATTTTTGATTTATATAATGAACATGCAATTATAAAAGATGATCCGATTTTATTAGGAACAGCATTAAATGCGTTATCAGAAGAGGAAGATTATATTGATTTTGTGGAAGAAGAAGTAGTGACATACTTTGAAACACTGCATGATGATCCGACATATCCAGAAACACTGAAAAATGTTTATGAGTTAACTGGCAGTTCGAGGGTATTGGAAATAATAAATCATTTTAAGCATCATCATGATCATTAATTTTAGAGAAGGAACTTTTTGTTATTGAGAAAAGAGGTGTAATATGAAGTATAGTTTTAAAAATATTCACTCTAAAGCTAAAGTGGCTATTGAAACGGATAAATATATAATATATCAAACTTTGAAATCAAAACTATATTTTGGTGGGAATTATTTGTTGATGAAAGAAGTTGCTGATTCAGTAGAAGATATAGATTATTATATTGCTGCGTGTCGTAATTTTTTTAAGGATAAAGGAGTTAATTTTATTCATATAGCTTCTGTTGAAAATACAGCACTTTCTAAAAAATTAAAAAAATATTTAAAAAAAGAAAATTATAATGAAATTAATCTGGATTTGTATCATTTAGCTGTAGAAGATTTTATGGAGCAGGAAAAAAGTAATTATAAAATAGAATTTTTACAAAGAGTGGATTTTAGCAAATATTTAAGTTTCCAGTATAGAATAGATTTAGAGTCTAGTAATAATGAATGGGCAAATCATAATCAAGAGTTGCTATATGAGGATATTCGTTCTGAAAATATTAAACAGCTCATAATAAAAGATGATGATAAAATAATAGGTACTGTTAATATAATAGAAAAAGATGATTTTTTTGAAATTGACAATCTTTATGTGGATGAAAAGTACAGGAAACAAGGGATTGCATCACATTTAATAAGTTTTGCAATAAAGAATGAAAATAAAAGTAATGTATTATTGGTAGCAGATGCTAATGATACCCCTAAATATATGTATGAGAAAATGGGATTTAAAAAAATATCAGAACAAGATTTTTATTTAAAATCAGATGTGTAAATTTCATATAGGAGCAACTCAATTTAAACAATATTTAGAGTTGCTCCTATATGTGCTAATATCTTAAGATTTTAGAGGAATAAAAGATGTATGAAGTCTTGTGAGAGAAATTCTAAATAAAACTTTAATTTTTGTAAGTGAACAAGCTGCAAGATTGGAGTATTTTTACTGAAAATTAGTTTGAAAGATCAGCCGATTTAATATATCTCTTCGCTTTTGTTCTGAAAATTAATATTGAATTTGGAGTTTTTGGTTGATCCTCTTGAATGAATTATCTAGGCTTTTATATTGAACTACACAATTTCAATATAATAAAAATTTTTAAAAATATTGATTGATGTATTTGAAGATGTATAGTAAACTAATAAAGAGAGTTTATCGAAAAGGATGTGAGAGGTAGTTGAAGAAAACGATGAAGAGAGTATTAAAGTTTGTTATAGAATCATTAGTAGTTGTTTTTATTATTTACAGTGTATTTTCAGCAGGACGTTATGTGAAATCTAAAAAAGATGTGAATAATAAACAGCAAGAAACTTCACAACAAACACAAAATAATAATACAAATAATAACAATGATAATCAAACTGGAAAGAACCAAGAAAAAAGAAAATTGAGCCAGGTAGAATTAGATAATGCTATGAATAATGTGGTAGAAAAATATAAAGGTAATAATGAAATAAGTATTATTTATAAAAATTTTTCAACTGGATATAGATTTGCAGTAGAAGACGATCATTACTTTACTGCAGCAAGTACTGTTAAGGTAGTGTATGCAATGAAAATTTATGATCGAATAAGTGCTGGAGAAATTACCAAAAATACTGAGATTGCATATAATTCTAAATTTTTAGAAGCTGGTGGAGGGGAAATAACCAATCAACAGAAAAAAAGTAGCTATCCACTAGACTATGTTATTCAAAATATGATTCAATATTCTGATAATACGGCAACAAGAATGTTGGTTGGTAACAGTGCAACAGCAGCGGATGTTTTAACAAAATATTTTGCTCAACTAGGAATTACTCTACCGTTAGCAGAAGCTCAGAAGAATAGAGTCACACCGAAAATGATGGAAGAAGTTTGGACAAAATTATATAATGAGAGAGAAAAATATCCAGATCTTATTAAGTATTTAGAAGACTCAGAAGATAATGAATGGATAAAAGAAGGAATAACTGGTAAGAAGATAGCTAGTAAATATGGTGGAATAGATGCGAACATGCATGATACAGCAATTGTGTTTGGTGATGAAGATTATATGTTATTAATTTATACTAATAATTTGAGAAATTCTGGAGAAAGTATAACACAAATAGCAAAAGAGATTGATAATTTAACTGAAAATAATATGTAAAATAAGGCCCTTTGTTAATATTGGGCATCATATAAGAAAAAATATTAATGAAATGCTAAGCGGATTAGAACTGCTTAGTTTTTTCTATTCTCTTTAGTTTTTATAATGTTATATTTACATGCTACTCATGTTACCTGAACAAGAGAAAATTGTAGTGTATTTTGGTATTTGACCTAATTTTGTTATTAGAATGATTTCCAGAATTTTCAAATCTAATAAAATAAACACTTAATGGAAAAATATTAAAAAAATTTACAAACAATTTTTTGCGCGAGGTTTAGTTGTGTTTAATATTTGAACATTTTATATATTCTGCTATAAAAAAGTAATAATTTAGGTTTAATGATGTACTTGTTGAATTAAATATGTTATAATTACTTGGTTATATAAATGAGATATATATAAAATAGAATTAAAAGGAGAAGTAAATGACAACATTTGAAGAATTAGGAGTTAGTAAAGAAACGGTTGATTCACTGACAAAAATGAATTTTGTAACTCCTACTGGTATTCAAAAAGAAACTATTCCTTATGTTATTTCTGGAATTGATGTTTTAGCTCAAGCACAAACAGGTTCTGGAAAAACGGGAGCTTTTGGAATACCTATAGTAGACGTTGTAAGAAGAAGTGAAGAGTTGCAATCTTTAATCTTGACCCCTACAAGAGAATTAGCTCAACAAGTGGGTGAGCAATTACGATTAATGTCAAAAGCAAAAGGGTTAAAAGTAAGTATAGTATTTGGTGGTACAAGTATAGAAAGACAAATTCAAGATTTTAAAAAACGTCCACAAATAGTAGTAGGAACTCCAGGAAGAATAATAGATCATATAAATAGAAGAACATTGAAGTTGGATAATCTTAGTCATTTAGTATTAGATGAAGCGGATGAAATGCTAAATATGGGCTTTATAGAAGATGTTAGATTTATTTTATCTAAAATAACTTCAAAGCATCAAACATTATTATTTTCAGCAACAATGCCAAAAACTATTATGGAACTTTCTAAGGATTTTATGAAAAATTATAAACTTATAAAAACAATGAGTGATGAAGAATTAAATCCTGATATTAAAGAATTTGCAACGATAGCTAGAGAAAATGAAAAATTAGAAACGTTAATAGGATTTTTAGATGTTCAAGATCCTAGTTTAGCAATTATCTTTGGAAGAACAAAGCGTCGTGTTGATGAATTGTCGAGTGCTTTAATATCTAAAGGTTACTTAGCAGAAGGATTGCATGGAGATATAACACAATCGAAACGTTTAGAAATCTTAAGAAAATTTAAAAATAATTCATTACAAATCTTGGTTGCTACAGATGTAGCTGCACGTGGAATAGATATAAGTGATGTAACACATGTATATAATTTTGATATACCTCAGGATGTTGAGAGTTATACACATAGAATTGGTAGAACTGGGAGAGCAGGGAAATCGGGAATTGCTATTACATTTTTAAATCCAATAGAGATGCCATATTTAAAAGATATAGAGAATTCTCGTGGAGAAAGAATGAAAATGCTTCGACCTTATACAAAAGATGAAGTGAAAAAAGCAAGGAATAATAGAATATTTGATCAGGTAGTATCTGAATTAGAAGATAATCATACTGAACTTAATAGTCTAGCAAATAAATTGTTATCAGAATCTAATGCTGAAAAAATAATTACGGTTCTTTTGAATAAACTTATAAATGATAAAAAAGAAGTGGACGTTGAATTATCATTTGAAAAACCGTTACCTAGAAAACAAGATAGAAATAAAAAATCGTCAAGATCAAATGAAAGAAGAAGACGTTCTGATAACAAAAAACGAAAACCTAAAAATGAAAGAAGAAGTATAGATAAAAAGTTTTTTGATAAAAAAGGACGAAGAATGCAAAATAAATAAAATTAATTAAAAATCTTAAGTAACTTTAACAAAAAGTTATTTAAGATTTTTTTGGTAAAAGGTACTACTATATAAAAAATTAAAAATGAGGTAGTCTTTATTTTTTTTAAGGTTTGATGTAGAATATAAGTAGTGTAATTATTAAAATTTTTAAACAATTTCTTTAGTGTAGGACTTTAAAATTTAGTTATTTTAATTTAGATGTTGTTTATATTCTATAGAAAAGTTAAAAAAATTTAGTTTTATTTTTAATATAATTTAAATTAAAGTTATAAAATTTAGTTAAGTGTTTAAAATAAAAAATATGTTAAATATAAAATAAGATCTTGAAAGGAGATGCCGATGAGAGTTGAATTAGTTTCTGTAGGAACGGAATTACTATTAGGTGATATAGTTAATACTAATACCACGTATTTATCAAAAGAACTTGCTGCACTTGGGATAGGAGTTTATAGACAAACTACGGTTGGAGATAATCATGATAGATTGTTAGATACATTAAGAACAGCATTTATAGAAAATGATACGGTTATTATAACTGGAGGTCTTGGACCTACAGATGATGATATAACAAAAGAATGTGCTGCTGAATATTTTGGCCGTGATTTTTACTTTCATGAGTATTCATGGGTAAAAATTTTAGAAAGATTAACACGTTCAGGGCGAAATATCATAACTGATAATAATAAAAAACAAGCAATGATACCAGATGGTGCAATAGTATTGGAAAATTTTTGTGGAACTGCTCCTGGTATTATAATAGAAGAAAATGATAAAAGAGTTATTTTAATGCCTGGACCACCAAGAGAAATGCGAGATATGTTTGAAAAGAGTGTAAGACCATATCTAGAAAAATTTAGCACAAAAAAATTTATCTCTAAGTATGTTCGTTTTTATGGAATAGGAGAGTCTTTATTAGAAACTAAGATAAAACACATATTAGACACTCAGAAAAATCCTACTTTGGCACTTTATGCAAAAACAGGAGAGGTTTTACTTAGAGTAACTGCAAGTGCTGATACTAATGAAGAATGTGAAGAGTTAATTAATAAACAATTAATTGAAATTGAAAGTTTAGTTGGGGAGTACATTTATTTAGTTGGAGAAGAGGACGTATCATCTAGTCAAACAGAACTTCATAATGTAGTTTCAAATTTATTGATAGAAAACAATTTAACGATTTCAGTAGCAGAATCTTTGACTGGAGGGAGACTCACTTCTATGTTAGTGGAAAGAAGTGGAATATCTAGTTCGCTTTTAGAAAGTGTTGTTTGTTATTCTAATGAATCAAAGATAAGAGCACTAGGAGTAAGTGAAAAAACACTACTTGAATATGGTGCAGTTAGTGAACAGACTGCTGGTGAAATGGTGTATGGTATTGCTAAGAGATTAAATAGTGATGTAGCAGTGGCGACAACGGGAATAGCAGGTCCGAAAAGTGATGATAGTGCAAAACCAGTAGGATTAGTTTATATAGGAGTTTATTATAAAGGGAATATCAATATAGTAGAGAAAATATTTACAGGGGATAGAGAGTTAATAAGAACAAGAGCTAGTATAGAAGCATTAAATGAAGTTAGAAAAATTATTTTAGAAAATATTTAGTTTATTACTTGTAAATTTTTAGAGTTTTTTGTATAATTATAAAAAAAGTAATTTAAGGAGATTTTTATGTATACAATGAACTTATCTAGTTTGGAGTCACCGGATCCCAGGTTCTCGCAAGACGATGAATATTCCCAGGACTTCAATACAGAAATAGATTATGAAAATGAAATTTTATCAGATTATGCTGATGAAAGCTATAATGAGGTAGAGTTTAAAACTAGTAATGAGGAGTTTTTAGATTACTCTAATGAGATGTTCCTTTATAAGGAGTATTTGTATGATTTTGCAGATGACTACGAATATGATGAAGTTAGTATATCTAATGATCAAATAATGTTAGAAAATATAAGCGAAGCTTAATCAACATTAAATAAAAATTTAACGCTGATGGATATAAAGATATTCATCAGTGTTTTTATCTCAAGTTGTAAAATATTATATTACTTTAATTAAATTTAAATAATTTTTAGTATAATTATTGACGAGAATTTTTATAGATAATATAATAGGGAGCATGAATAAAAAAGAAAGGAGGAGATGATATGAAATATAAAACAGCCTTAGCATGTTTTTTATGTTTAGGTTTTGCTTATGGAAGTGATAAGTTAGTTAAAGCGGACTTTTATACAGATTATAACGCTAGTGTAATGGATACTATTTTCAAAAAAAATATTTTTAATTTTGATATTTTCACAAATTCTTTAAAATATTCTCCTCCAATAATAACAAATAATATAGCAACAGAAAATATTAATGAAATAGACTATAATGCAGAATTACTTAGTTATAAGAAAAATTCTAAAAATTATTTAATTTTTTATTCAGTTGATGATAAGAAGATTCCGACAGAAATACTTAGGATTCCTCTTGAAAAAACGGGTGAAGGAAAGATTGTTGATAAGAATTTATTAAAACTTTTTAAACCTAATTCTACTATAATGATGAATGTAATGAGTTTTGATATTGATGATAGAGGAAATATAATAAATTTACAATATTCAAAACCAAGTGAACAGTATTATACTACAAAAAGTGTAAATTTGGTTGTAAAAGAGGGAGATAAAGAGGTAGTAAATAGAAATATAAATTTAGTAAATGAGCCTAAGGATGATAAAGTGTTAGTATATCCCTATGAATTAGAACAGTATTACAGAACGGATAGATATTATTCATATACTAATGCAAAGGTAGAAGTTGATAAAAAAGAATATATTTCAAGTAGTAATCTCACAATTCCATATAATTCTCAAAAGATAGAATTGATCTTAAATAAAAATAAAGAATATTGGAGAAAAGTGAATGTTCAATTTCCAAAAGAGTATTCAAAAGAAGAAAAAGAGTATGAAATAAAAAGAAATTCAACAATTGGCGAATTTATTAAGGAACATGGTTTGAGTGGAAAATTTTCTGATACGAGTAACTACAAATTTGTAGGTTATTATTTAGGTAATAATGAATTATCCACTGTTTTAACCAATCAAATTTCCAGTGATATTACAATAAAAGCTAAATTTAATACTAAGATTATTTTAGATAATGGAGAGACTACAAAGGAGCAAACCTTGTTAACAGATGATAAGTTTAGTGATATTGATGCAGATTTTTTCAATAAGGATAAATATCATGTTGAAAATTATACAATTTATAATGCTGTAACTCATAAAAAAATCAAAGATATAAGTTCATTGAATGAGGAAACTGTCAATGAAAGTGTGATAATAAAAGCTAATTATAAAGAAAACACTAATACTGTTAGTATTCGTCAAGATGACTATAACAAAAGATTTGGTAAAGTAGATAATACGGTAAAGGACAAAGATATTCAGTGGAGTGAAACTAAGAAAATAGGAGAGCTCCTAGGAGAACTTAGAAAAAAAATAAAACCGAATACGGGGTATGAGGTTGTTTTTAGAATCAATAAGCAAGTAGTTAATGATTCAGATTATATAAATAAGGATGTTACTTTAGAAATATACTTTAAAAAAATTGAAAAAGAGTGGGTAAATGTAAAATTTATTGGAAAAGGAATTGATAAATTTTTATCTGATGGACAAGAGGTTTTGGCTGGTTCAAGAATAGATAGTATGATAAATTTGCCAACAGCAACTGGGGAAACTGAGCGGGAATTTCTAGGATGGCGAGCCAATGAAGATTATGAAATTATTGATGAAAATTCTAACAAGCAACACATTTCGAAAAATAAACTACTTAAGACGAATGAATTAGGTGCTGTGGTTGCACAAAGAGGAAAAAATTTAGAATTTACCGCAGTGTATAGAAATCTATTCAAAGTAGAGTTTGCAGAAACTGAAGCGGGAAGTGTGAATTTATCAAAGGGTACAGAAAATGTTTTAGAAGTAGATGAATTTGATAATATTGGTGAAGCAACAAAAGATAATAAAATAATCGTACTACCTAGAGCAAGTTATAGTGTTTCCCACTTCATAGCAGATAAAAACGTAAAAATAAATTTAAGAAATGGCTCTAAAGAAGTCTTTGCTGGACAAAGAATAGAAGAAACAGAATTATATAATATCGTACCAACTTCAGATTTGAAATTAACACCAGTGTTTAAATTTAATTTATTTTCTTCAAATGTAAAGGATATGATAGAAAATAATAGGATAAAAACCGCAGACGAATTTTTAAATTTAGATTTTGAATCAACGGAAAATATCAGAAGAATATTGGGACCACTGTATTATTTAAGATGATTTTAAATAAAAACTATAAAACTTTTATGTTTTATAGTTTTTTTATTTTATATTTTTTTTAAAAAAGCTTCTACTTCATCTTGAGTTTTAGAAATTTTTGAAACAAAGCGACTAATTTCTTTGTTATCTCTATAAGCTATAAAAGAGGGGATACCAAAAATATCTAATGCTTCTGTAATTTCAGGGAATTCATCTCTGTCTACATATATAAATTCTATTTCAGGAAATTTACTTATGGATTCTTCAAAATAATTATTAAGCATAACACAATCTGGGCACCATGATGCTGAGAAAACAAAAACAATTTTTTTATTTTTTTCTTTTAAAAGTTTGAATTCATCAATAGTAGCTAATTTTTTTATATAGTTAAACATATTATCACCTCGTTGAAATATATGTTTTAATTATATCATTATTAAGTGATATAATCATTTTATATGTTTTTTTAAAAAATATAATTAAAGAGTATAATTTGTCTTTAATGCATATAAAATAAGGTATTAGATATTGTTTTTTTAATAGGATTTTAAAAAAATAATTTTAAAAAATACATATAAATAATACTTTAAAACATTAGAAATAAAAGTTTTTATAAATATAAATACAAAGATAATTGCCATAGTACAATAAAAAATAAAAGAATGTCCATAGTACTGTAGACATTAAATGGTATTTTATAAGTGTTGTAAGCGTATTATAATGAAAGTGCAAGGGAGGTAATGAACTTGACAGAATTAGAAAAAAGAGAAATAGAAATTTTAAGAATTTTAACTGAAGAAAAAGATTATCTACCTGTTTATATCATTGCAGAAAAATTAGGAGTATCAACTAAAACTGCATATAGAGATATAGAAAAAATAATAGAAAAAAGGAACGATATAGCCCTTTTGAAAAAGCAAGGTAAAGGAATTAAGGTTAAATTTTCTGAGATTCCCTTAGAATTGACACAACAAAAGAAGGTATCTAAGCATTCTGTGGAAGAAAGAAGAATAAAAATACTGTATTATTTATTAAAAAATTCTAAAGAATATACTTCTATTGAAGAATTATCGGATAAATATTTTGTTGGAAAGTCAAGTATAGTTAATGATTTATCTTATATAGAAAATAACTTGTTACATGGTGATTTAGAATTAAAAAAAGATAGATTTGGCACAAAGATTGTAGGAGAAGAAAAAAATATAAGAAAAAGGTTAATGTGTTTAGTACGTAATTATTCTATTATTTCTGATGATGATATTGGTGATTATCATTCAGAAAGAATAGAAGAAGGAATATTAAAGGAGCTAGCTTCGAAATTCGATATACCAAAAATAGCAACAATAGAAAAAATTGTAAATAATAATGAACACAGACTACCTTATACAATTGGAGATTTATATTATACAAACCTCATTGTTCATATATTAATAGCTATGGAGAGAATAAATAATGGAAACTATATTGAAGAAAATAAGTTACCTCAAATAAGTGATAAAAAGTTTTATGGAGAAGCTGAGAATATTGCGGCAGAATTAGAAAGAGAGTTTTCTGTAACTTTACCGTTAATTGAAATTTATTATATTTATCAATATTTGGTTAGTACAGGTGTTGGAAATTTGAATAATGATATTTCATTAAAAGTTGATGAATCTGTAGAAAAAATAACAAAAAAATTTTTATTAGCCATATCAAACGATAGAAAATCAACTTTTAATATGCAAGATAATATTTATTATTTATTTAAGTTGCACATAAGAGCATTGTTACGAAGACTAAAATATGACATTGTAATAAAAAATCCGTTACTAGAAAAAATTAAGGAAGAGTATAAGGAACAATTTAAAAAAATTGAAGATATTTCTAAAGAGATTCTTTCTGAAAAAATTACAGAAGATGAAGTTGCGTATTTAACAATTTATATTGAATCAATCCTTAACTTGAATAATGTTAATAAAAAAGTAGTTTTAGTTTGTCATAGTGGTTTTGGAACCTCAATATTTTTGAAAAAAAGAATTGAAGATAAACTTGATAATTTAGAAGTGGTAGACGTTATTTCTGCAAAAGACTTAGAAGAGTATGATTTGGAGAAAATAGACTTTATAATTTCTACCGTTAAACTTGGAAGTGATATAAAAAATGTTGTTTATGTAAATGTAATGTTGAAAGATGAAGATATTCTAAATATTAATAGAAAGGTCTATGGCGAAAATAATGAAATTTAAAGTATATAAAAATAATAAAAGGACTCACATAGAAGATATTTACAAAGATATAGCGGAATTTTTAGAAGAAAATTCATGGATTATATCAAAACAAATATTTTTAAAAGACCTTGAAGCTAGAGAAAATTTAGGTTGTATTAAAGTAGATACTAATTTTTATCTTCCACATTTAGAGAATAATAATATTATAGAAAATATCATTATAAGGGTGGATAATTTTAAAAATGATATATTATTTATTCTTATAAAAGATAATGATACAGATGCAAAAAATAAAGCGAAAAATATTGTAAAAAATTTACTTGTAGAGGATAAGAGAAAGATAATTTTACAAAGTGACAGAGTAAAATTTGAAAAGATTTCAGAGTATATATAAAAGGAGGTGTTTTTATGGAAAATTTATTTACAGAAGATAATATTTATTTAGAAGTAGAAGGGGAAAATTTCCAAGAGGTACTATTTAATGTAGTTAAAGAACTAGATGAGAAAGATTTTTTAAATGAGGGATATGCTGAGGCAGTCCTAGAAAGAGAAAAAGTTTTTCCGACTGGACTTGAATTTCCTGAATATTGTATTGCTATACCGCATACAGATTCGAAATATATAAAAAAAGATGCAATAGCGGTGGTGAAACCTCAAAAAAATATATTTTTCAGAGATATGGGTACTAATTCGAAAGATTTAGAAGTAGGAGTATTTTTATTACTTTTAATAAGTAAAAATGAAAATCAGGTTAGTGTGTTATCTAATATTATAAGAAGATTTTCTGAGAAAGATTTTTATAATGGTATTTTGCAAAGTAATGATAAAAAACAAATTTTAAATATAATAAAAAACAAGGAGAACTAAGAAAATGACAAAAAGAGTATTAATAGCATGTGGAGCAGGAATCGCAACTTCTACAATCGTAGTTTCAAAAGTAGAGGAGTTAGTAAAGAAAAATAATCTTGATGTAGATATCAAGCAGATAAAAATTGCAGAAGCAGCAGGATTACAAAATGAAGCTGATTTAATAGTCTCTACTACAATTTTACCAACTACATACTCAATTCCAAGTATTATTGCGACAAGTTATATTATGGGATTTGGTGAAGAAGAACTAGATGAAGAAATTTTAAGTTATTTAAAATAAAAAGTGGTATTAAAAAATCTATGGGAGAAATAGAATATTTCTTTTATTAGATAAGGAACAAAATTTATAAATAAGGAGAAAGATATTATGCAAAAGATACTTGATGCAACTAATTATATTTTAGGCTTAGGGCCGACTGTTATTTTACCTATAGCAATATTTATTTTAGCTATTATATTTAGAGTTCCAGTGGGTAAAGCTGTAAGATCAGCATTGACTATTGGTATAGGTTTTGTTGGAATTAACGTTGTAGTAGGTATTCTTACTACAAATTTGGGACCTATTACAGAAAAATTGGTTGAGAAGTATAGTATTTCATTAAGTACTATCGATGTTGGATGGCCAGGTGCTGCTGCGGGTTCATGGGCCTCACCAGTTGCTGCAATTTTGATTCCGATTTGTGTTGTAGTAAATATTATTTTAATTGCATTGAAATTAACTAAAACACTTGATATTGATATTTGGAATTATTGGCATTTTATTGCAGCAGGTGCTACAGGGTGGATAGTTTCAGGTGGTTCATGGACATTTAGTATTTTATGTGCTGTGCTTTATGAAGTAATGGTTCTTGTTATGGCTGATAGAACTCAAAAAATGGTTCAAGATGTTTATGGATTAAAAGGTATTTCATTACCTACAGGTTCTACAGCAGCATTTGGATTTTTAGGAATTCCTATTGGTTGGGTAATTTCGAAAATTCCTGTTATTAAAGATATTCATATTGATTCAGAAACAATTCAAAAACGTTTTGGTATTTTTGGAGAGCCGATGGTAGTTGGAGTAATCTTAGGAATGATTTTGCAAGCACTAGTAGATTTTAGAGATGTTGGTGCCATTTTAAAAACTGGAGTTGCTATGGGTGCATTTATGATGTTGATGCCACGTATGGTTAAACTGCTTATGGAAGGATTAATTCCAATCTCTGAATCAGTTCGTGATTATATGAAAACTAAATACAAAGGTCGTGATTTATATATTGGTTTGGATGCAGCTGTGTCTATTGGACATCCATCTAATATAGCGACTGGTTTAATTTTGGTTCCTATTACATTATTACTTGCGATTATTATTCCAGGGAATAAAGTATTACCATTTGGAGATTTAGCGACTATTCCATTTTATGTGTCATTTATTGTGGCTAGCAGAAAGGGGAATATCTTCCACTCAGTATTAGCAGGAACATTTGTTATTGCATTATCACTACTTATGGCAACAGATTTTATAGGAGTTCATACACAACTAATGCAAGGTATTGATCAATTTAGTCATGGACATTCAAGTCTAAGTTCATTGGATCTTGGTGGTAATTTCTTTAACTGGATTATTTTGAAATTCTCACAATTATTTTATTAAAATGTAACTGTTTAATTAAATGGCGTCTAAGGTGTAATAATTTTTTAGTAATATCTAGACGCCAATTATTTTAAACGAAATAAATTTAAGAAAAGAGGAATTAAATATGAAAGCTTCAGTCTTATATGAACATGCGAAGTTTGATTATAGAGAAGTGAAAGATATTGCTTGTAGAGAAAAGGAAGTGAAAATAAGAGTTTACTCATGTGGAATTTGTGGTTCAGATATTCACAAGATGCAAACAAAATGGAAATATGGTTATCCAGCAATTATTGGACATGAATATTGCGGAGAAGTTGTAGAATGTGGGAAAGATGTTACAAAATTTAAAATAGGCGATAGAGTAGTTTGTGTACCTTTTATGCCGTGTAATAAATGTGAATATTGTAAACAATCAATATACTCAATGTGTGAAAATTATAAAATGATAGGTTCGCAAAAATTTGGTGGTTTTGCAGAATATTCAATTATTCCTGAAGATAATTTGCTAAATATAGGTGATTTGGATTATGATAAGGCAAGTTTTATAGAACCACTTGCTGTAGTTATGCATGCGGTAATGGGAATAGATATTGATTTAGGTGATACTGTAGTTATACTAGGAGCGGGGACTATAGGGATGTTGGTGTTACAAGCGATTATTTCAGCTGGAGCCTCAAAAGTTATAGTAGTAGATATTGATAATAGAAAATTAAAACTTGCTAAGAAATTAGGTGCAACATATACAATAAATTCTTTAGAAGAAAATCTAGAGGAAAAAATTCTAGAATTTACTAATGATGTTGGTGTAGATATTGCTTTGGAATGTGCAGGTAGTACAATAACTCAAGAACAAGCATTACTTCTTACAAAAAAACATGGTAAGGTAGGATACTTAGGAATTGCTTACAAAGATGTAACATTAAAGGAAAAAGCTTTTGAAAATATTTTTAGAAAAGAGTTAACTTTGAAAGGTTTTTGGAATTCATACTCTGCACCATTCCCAGGAAGGGAATGGAGTAATGCTATTGATTTGATTTCCAAAAATAAAATTGATGTAGAAAGTTTGGTAACACATAAATTTTCGCTAAGAGATGTTGATAAGGCATTTGAGATGATACTTGGAAGAAATGAACCATTTGGAAAAGTTCTTATTCTTCCACAAAGTTAAAGAAAGAGAGGAAAAAATATGCTGGCTGTAGTAAAAACAAAAGCAGGATATGATAATTTAGAATTATTAGATTCAGAAGAACCGAAAATCTATGGAGATAGAGTAAAAATAAAAGTGGCATATACTGGAATTTGTGGTTCTGATATTCATACTTTTAAAGGTGAATATAATGTAAAAGGATTGCCAGTAACATTAGGACATGAATTTTCTGGAGTTGTTGTTGAGGTTGGACCAGATGTGAAAAATATTAAAGTAGGAGATAGAGTAACTAGTGAAACAACATTTGAAACTTGTGAAGAATGTATCTATTGTGAATCTAAAGACTACAATCTTTGTGATAGTAGAAAAGGCATAGGAACACAAGCAAATGGTAGTATGGCGAGATTTGTATTGAGCCGTGAAGAAAGTTGCCATGTACTGTCAGATAAAATTAGTCTTAAAGCAGCAGCGTTAACAGAACCATTGGCTTGTTGCACACATTCGGTTATGGAAAAAACTAGTATTAACGAAGGAGAAACGATTTTAGTAATTGGACCTGGACCTATTGGTTTATTAGCTGCACAGGTAGCAAAAGCAAATGGAGCAAAAGTAATAATTACAGGGATAACACAAGATAAACCAAGACTAGATTTGGCAAAAGAAATCGGAATAGACTTGGCAGTAGATAGTTTGATAGAAGATTTGAGACAAGTAGTGTTAGATGAAACTGACGGATATGGAGTTGATAAAATATTTGATTGTTCGGGTTCAGTCTTTGCAGTTAATAATGCATTACCACTTATGAAGAAAAAAGGAGATTTTGTTCAAATAGGTTTATTTGCTAAAAAAATGAATGAATTTGATCAAGAAAGCATAATTCAAAGAGAAATTAGATATATTGGTTCAAGATCACAAAAACCTTCCTCATGGCATTTAGCACTAAATTTATTAGAAAATAATAAAATAGCTGTTGATAAAATGATAACAAAAATTTATCCATTAGAAAAATCAAGAGATGCTTTTGAAGCTGTTATGGCAGGAAAAGAGATAAAAGTTCTAATTAAGTCAAATGAAGATTTAGATTAGAATAAAAAACAAATTAGGGTTCGATAGACTATCTTATAAAATTTTTAAGAATTTATTTATTGAAAAAATTTTATAAGGTAGTTTTTGTTACTTTAACAAAAGTTTTGTAAGCATATTTATTGAAGAAAAAAAATAAATATTGCATACTATATTAAGGAAAGATTACAAAGAAAAATTGTATGTATTGATATGTTATTTGTATGCAATTGAAATTTTATTCCTATATTGTAATCTTCGATAGAAAATAAAGTAATAGATATAATGAATGATATTTTATTTTAGGAAGTTTGATACTTTTGTAAAAATTCATTATTTATAAGAGGTGAAAATATGATAAAACAATATGACTATATAGCTATTGGTGGTGGAAGTGGTGGTATTGCTTCTATAAATAGAGCGGCTATGTATGGACAAAAAGGCTTGTTAATAGAAGGAAATGAACTTGGTGGAACATGTGTAAATGTTGGATGTGTTCCGAAAAAAGTTATGTGGCATGCATCACAAATTTCTGAAAGTTTAAAATTATATGCTAATGATTATGGTTTTACTTTTGAAAATTTAGACTTTGATTTTTCTAGTTTAGTAGAAAATAGATCAGCCTACATTGATAGAATACACGGCTCTTATGAAAGAGGATTAAGTAATAATAAGGTTGATGTGATTAAAGGTTACGCAAAATTTATTGATAAAAACACTGTTGAAGTAAATGGAAAACAATATAGTTCAAATCATATATTAATTGCGACAGGAGGAAAACCTAGTATTCCTGATATTGAGGGTGCAGAATATGGAATTACTTCTAATGAAGTGTTCGCACTTAAAGAACTCCCAAAAAGAATTGCTGTAGTAGGTGCAGGATATATAGCAGTAGAGCTTGCTGGAGTGTTTAATGGTTTAGGGGTGGAAACTCATCTTTTTGTAAGAAGAGATATACCTTTAAGAAAATTTGATAAAGATATTGTTAATACTTTGGTAGAAGTAATGGAAAAAGAAGGGCCAATTCTTCACAATCATGCAACTCCCAAAAAACTTAAAAAAAATGAAGATGGAAGTGTAACATTGATTCTTGAGGATGGAAGAGAAACCATAGTAGATTTGTTAATATGGGCGATAGGGAGAAAACCTGTAACAGAAAATTTAAATTTAGAAGTAGCAGGGGTTAAGATAGATGAACGTGGGTATATTCCAACTGATAAATATCAAAATACAAATGTAGATGGTATCTATGCAGTTGGTGATGTGACAGGACGTATTGCATTAACTCCAGTAGCAGTGGCAGCAGGAAGAAGGCTTTCAGAAAGATTGTTTAATGGAAAAGTAGATGAGCATTTAGATTATACTAATGTAGCGACAGTAATATTTTCACATCCGCCAATTGGTGCTATTGGTTATACGGAAGAGTCAGCTATTAAAGAATTTGGCGAAGAAGATATAAAAGTATATAAGTCTAGTTTTACTCCAATGTATTCTGCTGTTACAAGTAATAGGCAACCAAGTGTTATGAAAATTATAACTTTAGGGAAGGAAGAAAAGATTATTGGTCTTCATGGAATTGGATTCGGTATCGATGAAATGATACAAGGATTTGCAGTGGCAATTAAAATGGGAGCGACAAAGCAGGACTTTGATGATACGGTGGCAATTCATCCAACTGGTTCAGAAGAATTCGTAACGATGAGATAGTTTTGAGTTTTATATGTACTTAAGATATTAAAATTTAAAATAAAAAAACTAAGAACGTAATCATATGTTCGTATGAATAATATGTGATATAAAATTAAAATAAGGATAGATTGCAGAATTCAGCATCTATCCTTATTTTTTAAAATTTACCACCTTTTAAAAAATTCTCTAATTTTTTTCTATCTTTATCGCTCATTCTAATATGACGATTTTTAATTCTATTAGAAGTATTATGTTTTTTGGCAAGGTTTGAAATGTTCTTTTTTCTTTCTTTAAGTTCTTTTATAAACATATGGCAATCACGTAAAATTGCACCATATCCAAGAGTTGTATCACGCTCATCATGATCATCACTAACTACAATAATATCAACAAAGTGTTCTATGCGAAGTTCTCTAGTTTTTCTTTCTATCCATTGATCTGCTTTTTCACCAGTTTTAGTGTAAACTATACTAATAGGGGCTTCTTCTTTTATGTATTCTTTTGAACGAGTAAGGTAAGCATCAAAGATACAGTAAACAATGTAATTATGTCCTCCAGCATATTCTTTAAGAATATCAATTAGAGTATCACGCTCTGTTGGAAATGTTGAACTTTTTATAAGTTCATATTCTTTCATGCGAAATAATAAATTATAACCATCGATAAATAAATATTGTTTTTTCATAATAACACCTCCTAACAAGAGATTGATTTTCTCATATCAATATGTTCAATTCCAGCATCTAGGTAGATAGTATCATTTATTCTAATATAACCTAAGGTTTTGTAGAAATTTTCGACTTGAAGTTGTGCAGACAGAATTATATTGAAATTTTTTTGTAGTAGCTCTTTAATAACTTCTTCACATTCTAACAAAAGTTTTTTTCCAATACCTAAAGATCTATATTGCTTGTCAACTGCAACACGACCAATACGAATGGTTTCTTTATCTAAATCTATAATTCTGGCTACGCCAATAAGTTTATCTTTTTCAAAATATCCTAGATGGACTGTTGAATTAAGAAAGTCATAATTATCTATTTCAAGATTTAATGGAACATTTTGTTCAACGACAAATACTTTTTTCCTAAGTTCAAAGGCTAATTTTTTTTCATGATCAGTTTTGAGGATTTTAATCATTAATATTATTTATCCTCTCGTACATAACTATTCCTGCAGCTACTGAAGCATTTAAACTTTGTATTTTTCCAAGCATTGGAAGGTGGTATAAAAAATCACATTCATTAGTGACTATCTTACTCATTCCTTCTCCTTCATTACCAATGATAATGACTAATGGGACATCTTTTGCAATTTTAGTATATTCTTCAGAGTGGTCGGCTAACGTTGTTCCAGCAATCCAAAATCCTTTTTCTTTAAGTTTTTTTATGGCATCAACAAGACTGGATACACGAACAACCGGTATGTGTTCGATAGCACCCGCTGAAGCTTTTACTGTAGTTTGACTAACTACTGCAGCACGACGTTTTGGGATAATTACACCTTTTACACCACTAGCTTCTGCAGTTCTAATAATTGCCCCAAGATTATGAGGGTCTTCAATATGATCTAACAAAAGTAATGTAGTGTTTTTATTAATTTCTAAACTGTTAAGAACTTCATCAAGTTCAAAGTAGTTATATGGAGCAACAAAGGCAATGACACCTTGATGGCGTTCGGTTGTAGAATTATCTAATTTTCTTTTTGGGACTTCTTGACAAATAATTTTTTTCTCATTGGCTAAAGCAAAAATAGATTTTAATCTACCTTTTTCAATACCTTCTTGGAAAAGAATTTTATTAATCTCACGTCCAGATTTTATTGCTTCAATAATAGCGTTTCTTCCTGCAATAACCTCTTTGTCGCTATTCATTTCATTGTCCAAGATAATTTTTTTCTCGTTATTTTTTTTTCGAAGTTCTTTATAGTAATTATTATTTTTTTTCATATATATTTATTATGTAATTAAACATTTCCTCCAATCTATCAAAGTTTTTTTCTAAATACAGATATCCAAAAACAGCCTCTAAACCAGTAGCAAGTTTATATTCTATAATGCTGGCGTTTTTTGCTTTAGTGTTGTTTTTTTGATTTTTTGCTCTGTTGAATATTTTTTCTTCATTTTTATTTAGAATATTATTTTCTAAAATTTTCAACATAAAACTGGCTTGTGCACGTGCTGAGACTATAGTGGAAACAGTTTTATGAAGATCATTAATTTTTCCAAGATGATTTTTTATAACATATTCTCTACTCATAATATCATAAATACTATCTCCAATATATGCAAGAGTTAGTGATTGCAGTTGCTCTGAGTTAGTAAAGTTTTTTTTGGTAAATTTAAAATTTATATTTTTTTCCATCTTACTCCTTGTTTTGTGTCTTCTAAAATAATACCTTGTCCTTTTAAATCATCACGGATTTTATCAGCTAAAGAAAAATCACGATTTTTTCTAGCAGTTTCACGTTCAGCAATTAAATTTTCAATATAGGTGTTATCAAGATCATAGTTTTCTTTAATATTTATTCCTAAAATAGAACTATAAGTTTCGAATGCAGCATTAAGAAGTTCAAGCGTTTCTTTATTTACGGAACTTTTTGCTGTATATGAATTTGTAATCCTAACAACTTCGTACCAAGAAGAAAGAGCATTAGCGGTGTTAAAATCATCTTGCATATATTCTTCGAATTTTTCTAATTCATTAGTAATATTACTGATAACTTCATTATCTAGTTTTTCTTCCATCATTTTATTGTTTAATCTAAATTGTAGATTTTGATAGGCGGTTTTTATTTTTTCAAAATTAGTTTTAGCTAACTCAATATTTTCTAAAGTGTAATTGATAGGTGTTCTATAGTGTACACTAAGCATAAATAAACGAAGTACCATAGGATTAACTTCGGCGATAATGTCTTTTACTAGACGAAAATTTCCAAGAGATTTACTCATCTTCACATTATCAATATTAATAAAGGCATTATGCATCCAATAGTTACTAAATGTTTTGTGATTATGACATTCCGACTGGGCTATTTCATTTTCATGATGTGGGAATGTTAAATCTTGACCACCAGCATGAATATCAACTGTTTCACCCAAAGTTTCTTTTGCCATTACAGAACATTCTATATGCCATCCAGGGCGTCCTTCACCAAATGGGCTATCCCATTTTACTTCGCCAGGTTTTGCTTTTTTCCAAAGTGCAAAATCGAGTGGATCTTCTTTATGTTCTCCAACTTCAATTCTAGCACCACAAATTAAATCATCTATTGATTGTTTGCTAAGTTTTCCATAATCTTCTTTTTTTCTAGTTCTAAAATAGACATCACCATGTGATTTATAAGCGTAATCTTCATCAATAAGATTTTGAATAAAATTGATAATTTCGTTCATATACTCACTAACTCTTGGATTTTTAGTTGCACGTTTACATCCTAGTGCATCATAATCCTTATAAAATGCTTCAATATATTTATTGGCAAGCTCATGTGTACTGATTCCTTCTTCATTACTAGCTTTAATAATTTTATCATCAACATCAGTGAAATTTGAAATAAAATCCACTTCGTAACCACTGTGTTCTAAATATTTTCTAACAACGTCAAAAACAATAATAGGACGTGCATTTCCAATATGAATATAATTATAAACAGTAGGACCGCACACATACATTTTAACTTTGTCTTCTTCAATAGTCTTTAAAATTTCTTTTTGCTTTGTCAAAGTATTATAGAGTTTTATCATAAAATTGCTCCTTTTTGCTTCGTATAAAATTGTCCAAATATAAATACTAAATATAAAATTTCATTAATTAAATTTTATCATAAAATGTCAATAATTAAAATTGTAAATTTATATTTTCATATCTCTTGATTTATTTTTTATTTGTATTAAAATATAAAGAAAGATAAAGAAAAAAGGAATAGGGATTCATGGAATTATCAGATACTATTTACACGACGGAAAGACATAAAAATTTTAAAAATATTTTTCTTTTAATAGTAGGTTCTATATTATTTGCTATCTATGCTGGATTATTGTTACCTGCAAACAATATAGGTGCAGGAGGGGCATTAGGGCTTAGTTTGGTAATGAATAAATTGACAGGAGTAAAAATAGGGACAGCACAGTTTCTTTTAAATGTTCCATTATTTTATATAGGTTATAGGTATGTAAGTAGAAGATTTATAATATTAACAGGAATAGTTATAAGTGCGTCATCATTTCTTATTAATAATTTACCAAAACTTATAACCCCTGTTCATTTGGGCGATTCATTGGTAGCAGCAATCTTTTGTGGAATTATTTCAGGACTTGCTATGTGTTGTCTTTTGGTAGGTGGTGCATCAACAGGTGGGACAGATATTACGGGTAAATTCTTCTCTTGCAAATTAAAAATTAATTTACCCACTGTATTTTTAATTCAGGATATTTTAATTTATGTGATAGTTTGGATTTTCTTTGACATAAAATATGTAATGTACGCATTAGTTATGAGTTTTGTTCGGAACCAAACTATGAAGGGAGTTCAAAAATTTTTCTCGGCATATATCCAATGTACGATAATCTGTAACTGTCCAGAAAAAATGGTTGAGATAATAAACAATACGCTACATCGAGGATCAACTATACTGGATGTCGAAGGGGGATATACACATAAGAAAAAAAGAATGATTATCTTAGTTATTCAACAAAATGAAATGTATTTATTAAAAAAATTAGTATCAAAAAATTGTCCAGAAGCATTTATCACTGTGACAGCTGTTAACACTATAGTAGGAAACTTTAAAGAACATTCTTATAGATTATAAATAGAAAATCATGTAATGATGAAAATAAACTGCAAGGAGTTTTATAATATAAAAGTGAAAACTATTTATTATCGTAAAAATTTGCTTATTGACCAAATTTGATATATAATATCAAGTGAGAATAAAATTAGGAGGAGAGAGAATGAATTTAATTCCTACAGTAATAGAGCAAACTTCTCAAGGAGAGAGAGCGTACGATATTTATTCAAGACTTTTGAAAGATAGAATTATAATTTTAGGTTCTGATGTAAATGATCAGGTTGCTAATTCAATAACTAGTCAGCTTTTATTTTTAGAAGCACAAGATAGTGAAAAAGATATTTATTTCTACATAAATTCACCAGGGGGTAGTGTAACGGCAGGGTTTGCTATTTATGATACAATGCAACATATAAAATGTGACGTTGTTACTATTTGTATGGGAATGGCAGCGAGTATGGGGGCATTCTTATTGGCTGCTGGAACTATTGGGAAAAGATATTGCTTACCAAATGCTGAAGTTATGATTCACCAGCCATTAGGAGGAGCTCAAGGACAAGCAACAGAAATTGAAATAGCTGCTAAACATATATTAAGAACTCGTGAGAAGTTAAATAAAATTTTATCAGATAGAACAGGACAGACATTAAAAGCAATAGAAAGAGATACAGAGCGTGATAATTATCTAACAGCAGAAGAAGCATGTGCTTATGGATTGGTGGATAAAGTTATGTATCCTGAGAACAATAAACCTCAAAAAAAAGAGAGAGTAAAGAAAGTTACAGCTAAGAAATCTGTGAAAAAATCAGATGAATAAAAAATAACCACCTTTAAAAGGTGGTTATTTTTGCTATTATATTTTCCAGATTTTTCCGATATTATTTCTAATTTCATAATTATCCATAAAATATTCTACATTTCCATTAAAATTACGTTTGAATTGAAGTACACCATAGTCTGCAGATTCTTCGGATTCAAAATCTTTTGCTGTACCAAAGAAATTAAAATATTTAAAATTATTTTTAATAGCAAATTTCATCATATTAAATAAAATTGCATACGGTCCTTCATAGCGATGGAATTTTTGTATAGCTCCACTGGTGAAATAAATTAAATCTTGACCAGATTCAATAAAACTGGCGCATGATAAATTTATAATATTTCCATTTTCTTCTTTAAGTTCACTAATTTTATCGATTTTTTTATACCAAATCGCAATATTTTCATCATATTCCTTAATTCTATTATTGGCTTTTTTGGCATTAACTTTTCCTTGTTCTAATTTTTCAATTAGGTCTTGTCTTTCTTTTTCCAAATTAGCAATAGTATTATTTGTAGTTTCAATAAATAATGAACAATCAATATAAGAAACAAGAAGATGGAGTTTGTCACCTAGATTTTCCTTAAGAGATTTGAAATATTCGTTATCTCTAATTTCAAAATTGATTCTACTCTCTGTATCACGATTTATCATATCAAAAACTTTTGCATCTTCTTCATTAAAAATATCAATTTCTCTAACAAGGACACCCTCTTTTATAGTTCTATTAATAGTATATCTCGCAATTTGAGAAATATTCTTTAATAAAGAATCCTCGGTAATATTTTCATCTAATTCTTTAGAAAATACGCAACGAGATGCTAGAGTAGGATTTGTGAATAAATCATCATTAAGAGCATTGTAGTTCAAAGATTTTAAAATTTTATTAATGTTAATTGCTACATCATTATTTTTAATAAATTCTACATCATTATAAATTTTTTCATTAATAAATGGATTAACTCGAACACAAAGAACACGTAAATCTTTAGAAAAATATTGTTTTAGTTGATTAAAATAGAATTTAACTAATTCAGTATTAGAGTAGTCCATTATTGGTCCAAATTGAGCTGTAGCTTTATAAAAGAATTTTTTATATTGAAAATAAATAAAAGTACCATAAGCAAGTATTTCGTTATTTTTTTTAACCGCTAAAATTTTTGTCTTAAGATTGTTATTTTTTGCCATTTTACTATATTCGGCAGACTGTGAGAAGAAATAACGATCGTTATTTTCATTTTGAAACTTCTGCAATTCATCGCTACTAATTTCAGTAAATATCATTAATATATTCTCCTTTTTTTATATTTAACCTATAAAATTATATAACAAAATTGAGAAAAAAAAAAGAAATAACCATTTAATAAATGATAATTAAAACAATAGATGGTATAATGGGGGTAAATTAACTTTTTAAGAGGTAGTAACTTTATGAAAGAATATAAGCTGAGAAATCAAAATTATAAAATACGATACAATGATTTTCCTGGTGAACAAACTCCGATTGTTTTTATTCATGGATTAGGATGTGCTAGTTCATTTGACTATATAGAAATAGCTATGAAAAAAGAATTTTTAACACATCGAAGAATATTGATAGACTTATTAGGTGCGGGATACAGTGATAAACCTGTAGAATTTACCTACGAAGTGAAAAATCATGCGAAATACTTGAGAGAATTTTTGGAAGATTTGAATTTAGAAAAAATTATTCTTTTTGGGCACAGCCTTGGAGGAGCAATAGCGATAGAATTATGTTCTTTATGCGAGAACCGTGTGGAACGTCTAATATTAACAGAGCCTAATTTAGATCCAGCGACTAAAGGTCGAACTAGTTGGGCGGTAGCACAATATACAGAAGAGAATTACAAAAAGAGATTACAGAAATTAATAGGATATTGTGAAAGTGGAAAAAATACAATGTGGGCGGCAACACTTCGTAACTGGTTACCAAAAGCTGCTTATCAAATTTCTAAAGATGCAATAACTATCAGAGAAACATCGTGGAGAATAATGTTATATAATTTTGCAGTTCCTAAATATTTTATATTTGGAGAAAAAACATTACCAGGTTCAGACTATGAAGAACTTCCTAAACATGATGTTAGTGTAAAAGTAGTAAAAGATGCTGGACATTCGATGGCATGGGAAAATCCTGAGGGGTTGGCGGAAGTTATTTATACCTGTATAAAATAAATAAAAAAAGCAAAGAGAAAAGATTCATAGTAAAAACTTATCTAAGTTTTTAAACAGGTTTGAAAATCTCTTTGCCTTTTTATTATATCTTTTTAATTTTTATACTACTTACCATTAAATAAGAGCTGACTACTAATAGTACTAGCAGTACAATACTAGGTAAATTGAAAAGTGAAACTATGGCTAAAACTGTTCCGCATGTCGTAATAGGAACACCTTGATAATAACCATTTTTCATTTTTGTAACATTAAATCTAGCTAAACGGTATGCTCCACAACAAACGTAAATGGCACATAGTAATGCAACTATTACGGTTAAAGTCATTGTAGGTTTGTCATTTGCTAAAAATATTTCAAAAACAAGAACAGCAGGTGCGACACCAAAACTAACAACATCACATAGAGAGTCCAAGTCATGTCCAATTTCGGATACAACACCAAGTTTTCTTGCAACGATACCATCGTATCTATCAGCAAGCATTGCTAAAATAATAAAGACAGTTGCCCATACATAATACCCATGTGTTGCAGTTAATATTGAAATAAAACCACAAAAAATATTTCCAAGGGTAAGGTAATTAGGTATGAAGTTTTTATTCATTAAGTTATCCTCCATTTATTAATACTTATAATTATAGTACAAAATAATAAGAATGTCTAAAGAAAGATAAGAATATTCTGAGAAAATTATCAAAGCTATTTATAAAAAATTATCAAGAATATTGTTTTTAAAAAAATAAACTGATATAATGATTTAGTAAAGTATTTATGGGAGGTATACTGTGAAATTAGATTTTAAAAGTATAAATAAGAAAAAAATAACGAAAGAATTATTTTTTATAGCACTAGGATGTGCTGTTTATTCCTTTTCGCTGTTACATTTTAATGTGCCGAATAAACTAGCAGAAGGTGGTGGAGCAGGAGTAGCATTATTTTTCCTATATGCCTTTGGTTTACCAGTATCTTATGGTACATTATTAGTTAATATTCCATTATTAGTCTTAGGATACAAAATGTTAGATAAGAAAACGATGATTTATACGATTTACGGAATTTTAATGCTAACGTTTTGGATAAAAATTTTTGAAACTTATCATGTTGTGATTGATATTGGAGGAGATCGTCTTCTTGCATCTGTTTTTGGTGGAATTATAGCTGGGACTGGACTTGGTATAGTTTTTGTTTTTGGCGGAACTACTGGAGGAGTGGATATTATTGCTAAAATATTCCAAGTTTATTTTGGTTTTTCAGTAGGACGTGTAATTCAAATATTAGATGGGATAATTTTACTATTTACTTTTATGGTATTAAAAAGTTTTCCAGCGATATTATATACACTAATCTATATCTATATTTGTACAAAAATTATAGATTATCTAATTGAAGGTGGTATTCCTGGAAAAGGAGTAATGATAATGTCACCAAAAATAGAAGAAATAACACAAAAAGTTTACACTGATATGGATAGAGGTTTAACTTTTATAAAGGGACAAGGTAGTTACTCAAGAAAAGATATGAATATTGGTTATTGTGTAGTTTCGAGAAGTGAGGTTGCTAGACTAAAATCATTAGTTTATGCTGTAGATCCAAATGCTTTTGTAACTATATCTGATGTTCATGACATAATAGGTCAAGGTTTTAGTTTTGATCAGCCTAAGAAGAGGAAATTTAAATTTAAAAAAAATAAATAAGTTTGTTTGGGGTTGAAATTTTTATCAGCTCCTTTAATTATTTAAGAGGTAAGGAGTAGGAGGTATGAATAAAATTTTTTATTTAAGAGCAATTTTGATAACATTGATTACAAGTATTTGTTGTTCCTATTTTGGTCAGATGCTGTTATTCTTAATCAATAGCAGTAAAAATTATTATGTTTATTTGATATATATAGCTCCTTTAATTTTAATTTTAACAAAATACAGTAATAAGTATTTTAAAACCCTAGACCTAGGAATGAAATATTTTATTACAGCAGCTAACAATGGTAAAGAGAAAGTTAGTTGGTATTTTCCAATATTACTCATTACTAATACGTTTTTTGCACATATAACAGGAGTAAGTGTTGGTCGTGAGGGGGTTGCTGTTCAATTTGGAGGTGCAGTAGGGTTAAATTTATCAAAAAGTAATTTTACAGAATCAGAAAAAAAATTCTAGTAAAATTGGGAATGGTTTGTGGCTTTTCTGCATTGTTTCAAACACCGATAGCAGCAATTTTTTTTATTTTTGAGATAACTAGAAAAAAAATGAGAATAACTAAGGAAATTATTTTTGAATTTGGAATATTTCTAGTTTCAGCATATTTCAGCACAAAACTATCTTGTTATTTAGGATTGGAAAAATTTTTTGTAAAGATAGATTTTAACTTCTCAGATATAACATTTGCTACAATTACTAAGCTTTTGATAGTGGAAATAGTTTTTATTTTAATAGGAATGTTTTTTGTAATATGTCAAAAATATTTGAAAAAAATCGTATTAAATAATACAACAATAATTTGGATGTTTTTGATTTTATTTATCTTAATAAGTATCCTTACAAAATTTAAATATTCTTCATTAGGAATAAATTTAATTAATACTTCACTTTATAAACCTGCTGAAATAGTCTATTATGATTTTATTTTAAAATTAATATTAACAGCTTTATGTACAGCTGTTGGTTTCAGTGGAGGAGAAGTGACCCCGCTTTTTGCAATAGGTGCTAGCTTAGGAGTAGTAATAAGTTTAATTTTTTCATTACCTACAATGATAGTAGTTGCTTTAGGATATTGTTTAGTGTTTGCTTCTGCGACTAAAACATATTTAACACCAATATTTTTATCGTTAGAAGTTTTTGGATTTAAACTCATGTTAATAATAATTTTCTCAGCAGTTTTATTATATCTGATTAATAAAAAATATAGTATTTATAGTAATTGAAAAATAAATAAAAAGAGTTTAAGTTTTAACTTAAACTCTTTTTATTTGTAGAAAGTTTTATAAACCTAGAATAGATAGTATTTCTTTTTTATATTTTAATTTCTGTTCATCCTTTTGTGTTGAATCAAGGTTGATATTTATCTCAGAAATGATTTCTCCAGGTTTGTTTTTTATAATATATATTCTATCACTAAGTTCGATAGCTTCATCAATATCGTGTGTAATAAGAAGTGTAGTAAGGTTAAAAGTTTTACAAATTTCTAGATACCAAGAGTGTAGCGTGATTTTGGTAATAGCATCTAATGCACTAAAAGGTTCATCTAAAAGAAACAATTCTTCTTTGAACATATAAGTACGAAGAAGTGCAACACGTTGGCGCATACCACCACTTAGCTCGCTTGGATACTTGTCTTTATATTCAAAAAGATTAAATAATTTTAAATTTTTTATTGCTTCAGCTTCAGCTTCTTTTTTATTAACTTTTTTAATTAAGAGTGGAAGGATTATATTTCCTATAACAGTTTTATGCTCTAAAAGTAAATCCTTTTGAAGCATATAGCTAACTTTTCCTTTAAAATTAGTAGTATTTTGAATTTTTATTTCTCCTTTTTGAACGTCTATAATACCAGCAATAATATTAAATAATGTAGTTTTACCTACACCGCTACCACCAAGAATAGAAACTATTTCACCTTTATTAACATGAATATTTATATTTTTTAATATATTGTTATTTGGATAACTATAAGATAAGTTTTTTATTGATAATACTGTCATTATTTTATTAAGTCATTTGTAAATCCTGTATTTTCTGCCAAAGGTTTTTCAACTATATTATTTTTATTTACCCAGTTGTAGAATGCATTCCATCTATTTGGATCAAATTCCCCCCAACGATCTTTATTAGTTGCGTATTGTTTAGATAAGTATTTTTGTGATTCAATGATGAAATTGCGTTTTTCTTTAAGCTCAGGTGCATATTTAATTAAAATATCAGCAGCTTCTTCAGGATGTTCAATTGCGTAGACATATCCTTTCTTAATTGCTTGAATAACTTTTTTTGCTTCTTCTTTATTTTCCTTTAGATAATCATTATTTGCAATAATTATTGGAGAGTAGTAATCTAACTCTTTGGAAAAATCCTTCAAATAAAAGAAGTTAGTATCTAAATTCATATTTTCAGCCAACTTTCCATCCCATGCATAATAGATCCAAGCAGCGTCGAATAACCCATTTTCTAGAGGTGTAATAGAATTGTTATCAGTATTCGGTGCTAAAGTTATTTTTTTAAAATCTCCGTTTTGTTTTTCTACTAAAGATTTAACCATAGCAAGTTCTACAGGATCATTCCAGGTTCCGTATTTTTTACCTACTAAATCTTTTGGTTCAGTAATATTACTTTTTTTAAGAGAAATAATACCAGAAGTATTATGTTCGATTAATGCTGCAACAGCTGTGATTCCCGCTCCTTTAGAAAGCTTATTAGCCATTGTATCTTGATAATAAATTCCAAATGGGGCTTTATTATTTATGATAAGATCTGAAGTACTATCTTCAGGTGCTGGTTTAATATCAAGATCTATTCCTACATCTGCTAAATATCCTTTTTCTTTAGCGACAAACAATCCAGTGTGATTAGTATTAATAGCCCAGTCTAAAACAAAATCTATTTTTTTTAATTCTTTTTTTTCGTTATCTTTATTTGTCGTTCCACATGCAGTTAATGATACTAGTAGAACAAAAGCAAATAAACTAGTTATTATTTTTTTCATGATTTTCTCCTATATATTTCCACTTAATAAATTTTTTTTCACTCAGTTTTACTAACTCTATACTTAGTAAACTTATAATTGATACTAGAATTATTATGGCGAACATAGTATCATATTCAAATAATTTCTTTGCTTTAATCATATAAACACCTAATCCTTCAAAACCGCCTAGCCATTCAGCTACGACTGCAGCAATAAATGCGTACGATACACTTACTCTAAGTCCTGCATAAAAATAACTGAGACTATTTGGAATTTTTACATGCCAAAGTATTTGAAGTTTGCTAGCATTCATAAGTTTTAACAAGGTAAGCATATCTTTATCACAATTTCTAAAACCATCTAATATACTAATAACGATAGGAAAAGTAGTTGTTAATACTATTAATACAATTTTAGGTGCAAGACCATATCCTAACCAAAGAACCAAAATAGGTGCGATAGCAATGGTAGGAATTGTTTGAGTCAAAACAAGTATAGGATAAATACTTTTATTTAAAATAAGAATGCTATCCATAATTAAAGCCAGAATCCAAGCTATTATAATTCCTAAAAATAAACCAATAATAGCTTCTATTAAAGTAACTTTGCTATGAAAAATTAGCAGTTGATAATTTTTTATAAAAGCTTTTGCTATTTCAATCGGAGTTGGAATAATATATTTTGGGAGTAGATTAAAATAACCAGCTCCTTGCCAAATGATGAGTAAAATAATCATAGAAATAGCAGCGGCATATTTATTAACTAAACTTACTAAGTTTTTCATCTATTGTTAAAATACTCCCGTAATTAATTTTCACATTAGCAAAAATATTATTAGAGTCCTTTCCTGCAAGGACTAAACATTCCTTTAAAGTAGTTATAAGCTCATCGAGTTCTCCTTCAATAACTGTTTCAAAAGGTGAAATAACTACATTGGAATGTCTTTTTTGAATATAATGTATAACATTATCTATCGTTTTAATTCTCCTAGAATCATTATTTTCTAACGGTAGAATTTGTAATGCGATACTGCAATTTTGCAAAATAAAAAACCTCCTTATAATTTTAAGGGGTCTAAGTATGGTCTTTAAGATTAACTTTCCTACGCTGGCATTACCCAGATCAGGTTCGGTCGAAACTAAATGTTTCCTCTCAGACTGTTCACAGACTCCCGTATCTATGATTATAGCACAATGAAAATAAAATGCAACAGAAAGATATTAACGCTTGCAAGACGTCTTACAGGGTTTTATAATTCACATATTTAAATTATTTTTAACTTGACTTAATGTTTATAAATTATAATGAAAAGAAATTTTAATGAAATAGATTCTATTAGATTTATTACTGTTAAATTTAAAATATAATATCAAATATTAGTAGATTAATTTTGAATATATTTAACAGTTATTTTTGATTTTTGTGATAAGATATGATAGAATTAAAAATCATAATAATAAAATAAAGAGGGATAGCCAAGTGAAATTTTTAAAAGAGATATTTGAGTGGATAGTAGTGGTTGTTGCATCAATAGCTATTTATTTAGTACTTAGCACCTATGTAATTGCACCATTTACTGTAAAAGGTCATTCAATGGATTATACATTTGCAGATAATGATAAAGTTTTTGTTAATAAACTTAGTAAAAATTATGAACGTGGAGATGAGGTAGTATTTCACGCTAATGAAACAGATGATTATATTAAGAGGATTATAGGAGTTCCAGGAGATACTATAGAGTATAAAAATGATGTTCTTTATATTAATGGTCAAAAGGTAGAAGAACCATATTTAGAACAAAAAATAAAAGAGGCTAAAGCTCAAGGAAGTGCTCCACTAACGCCAGATTTTAACATAGAATATTTAAGCAGTACGAAATCAAAAACAGTTCCGGAAGGAACGTATTTTGTGATGGGGGATAATAGACAACATAGTACAGACAGTCGTGTGTTTGGATTTGTAAAGAAAGAGGCTATGATAGGAAAAGTTAGTATGAGATATTATCCATTTAATTCGTTTAAATTCTTTTAAATAAAATTAAGATTAAAAATATTTTAGTTGCGTAAAATATAATGTTATGCTAGAATAATATACGGGCACTCTAAAAGAGTGATAGAAGAAACCACCCCCTACGATTTTCGTAGGGGGTTTTATTATTTTTAAGAAGGAGAAAAAGATGACAAAGTATATTTTTGTGACAGGTGGAGTAGTATCATCATTAGGAAAAGGTATTGTAGCTGCATCAGTAGGAAGAGTGCTAAAAAATAGAGGATTGAAAGTAACATTACAAAAATTTGATCCATATTTAAATGTTGATCCAGGAACTATGAGTCCGTATCAACACGGAGAAGTTTTTGTAACAGAAGATGGAGCGGAAACAGATTTAGATTTAGGACATTATGAAAGATTTATTGATGTTAGTTTAGGACAATATTCAAATGTGACGGCAGGAAGGGTTTATTCTTCGATAATTGAAAAAGAGCGTCGTGGAGATTATTTGGGTGGAACAGTTCAAGTTATTCCACATGTTACAAATGAAATTAAATCAAGAGTTCTTCTAGCAGGTGAGTCGAGTGATGCAGATGTTGTAATTACTGAAATTGGAGGAACAACAGGTGATATAGAATCACTGCCATTTTTAGAAGCAATTCGCCAAATTCGTAGTGATTTAGGTCGTGATAATGTATGTTATATTCATTGTACTTTACTTCCCTACATAAAAGCTGCAGGAGAGATGAAAACTAAACCAACTCAACAATCTGTTAAAGAATTACGTGGTTTAGGGATACAACCAGATATTATTGTTGTAAGAAATGAACTTGCACTTACTGATGAACTTCGTGCAAAAATTTCATTATTCTGTGATATTCCAAAACAAAATGTTATAGAAAGTCGTGATGTAAGTAATTTATACGAATTACCAATTAATTTAAAAGAGCAAAAAATTGATGATATAGTTCTAAAACACTTTGGTCTTACTGCTCCAGAAGCGGATATGACAGAATGGTTAAGTTTAGTTAAGAGAGTGGATAATTTACAAGATACTGTGAAAATTGCCTTAGTAGGTAAATACGTTGAACTTCATGATGCATATATATCAGTGGTAGAATCGTTAAAACATGCAGGATATAAATATAATTCGAAAATAAAAATAGATTGGATTCAGTCGGAAGATATTACAGAAGAAAATGTTAATGAATATTTAAGAGGTGCTGATGGAATTTTGGTTCCTGGTGGATTTGGTGATCGAGGAGTTGAAGGGAAAATCACTGCAATTAAGTATGCACGTGAAAACAAAGTACCATTCTTTGGAATTTGTTTAGGAATGCAGCTTGCAGCTGTGGAGTTTGCAAGAAATGTTTGTGGATTGACTGGGGCACATTCGTCAGAATTAGATCCAAATACTCCATATCCAATTATAAACTTACTTCCAGATCAGGAGAATGTAGTTGAGATGGGAGGAACTTTAAGATTAGGAAGTTATCCTTGTACACTAGTTGAAAATTCTCAAGCACACAAAGAATATGGTGAGATTAATATTACGGAAAGACACCGCCATAGATACGAATTTAACAACTTTTACCGTGACAGATTAACAGAAAAAGGTTTAGTTTTATCAGGAGTTAGTCCAGATGGTAGATTGGTTGAAATCGTAGAATTACCACAACATCCGTGGTTTGTAGCTGGGCAATTCCATCCAGAATTCAAATCAAGACCAGAAAAAGCACATCCACTATTTGCAGGGTTTATTAAAGCGAGTTTGGACAATAGAAAATAGTTATGAATTTATTTAACATAATAACTGATCTTAAAGCACATGAAGATAAGGTATGTGCTTTAGATATGTCGAAATATATGAGAAATAAGTTTGAGTTTTTTGGAGTAACGGCTCCCAAAAGAGTTGAAATTTGTAAATCTTATTTTAAAGAGGCTAAAAAGTTGGGCGTTATAGATTGGAATTTTGTAGAAATTTGTTGGCAACATGAAAAAAGAGAATGTCAATATATTGCTGCTCAGTATTTGAAAACTATGAAAAAAGCTTTAGTAGCAGAGGATTTACCTAAATTAAAAAAATTAGTTATAACTAAGTCATGGTGGGATACGGTAGATATACTAGATAGAGTAGTAGGAAGTTTAGTATATGATAATAAAAAAATGCAGGAGATCATTTTAGAGTGGAGTGTTGATGAGAATATTTGGTTGTGCCGAGTTGCGATAGACCATCAACTTCTACGTAAAGAAAAAATGAATGTTGAACTTTTAGAAAAGATATTGGTAAATAATTTAAACCAAAAAGAATTTTTCATTAATAAAGCGATAGGTTGGGCATTACGTGATTATTCAAAAACAAATCCAATCTGGGTGAAACGTTTTATAGAAGTAAATTCTGAGAATATGGCTTCGTTGAGTATAAGAGAAGCCAGCAAATATTTATAAATCTAAAATTAAATTTTATAAATTCGGGTGCATGAGTTTTTCTTATGCCCCGAATTTATTATATGTAATCTAGTTATTTAAAGTAAAATTATTAAGAAAATAGTAAATAAATCATTGACAAGTCAATAATAAAGATATATACTATAAAAATCAATTAAATATTATTGACTTATCAATAATTCAACTGTTAAGGAGTAAGTTATGGAAATAAAAGAATTTGGAGAATTACTTTACAATTTAAAAATAATAGATCAAAGACTTATAAATATTTTTGAAGAAGAAATTGGGGTTAGTTTAACTAGGTATCAAATATTAATGTATTTAAATGAAGTTTCTATATGTACTCAAAGAAAATTAGGTGAGTTCTTAAAAATAGATGCTGCTGCAATTACTAGGCATTTAAAGATTTTAGAAAATAAAGGGTATATAATAAGGTGTAGGAATGAAAAAAATAATAGAGAAATATATGTGAAAGTTACAAATTATGCCAAATCTGAAATAAAAAAATGTGATAAAAATACAAATATAAGAGATATAATAAATGAGAAATTTACTGATGAAGATTTAAAAAATTTGGTAAAGTTATTATCTAAGTTTAGTGAAAACATAAAATAAGAAAGAAGGTATATTATTATGAGTATATTATCAACAATTTTAACAATATTAGTAGCAATATTATTTTTCTACATTATGTATCTAGAAACTTTTGCAACAGATTCTAAAAATACTAGTAGAGTATTTAATATTCCACAGGAGGAACTAAAACGACAATCATTAAATGTATTATTTAAAAATCAGGGAGTTTATAATGGTTTATTAGGAGTAGCATTGTTTTATGGTGTGTTTTTTTCACAAAATCCCAAAGAAATGGTAGGAATGATATTAATATATATTATTTTAGTAGCAATATACGGTGGGGTGACTAGTGATAAAAAAATAATTTTAAAACAAGGTGGGTTACCCATACTAGCACTGATTTCGTTGTTTTTTTAGAGACATAATAGGAGAGATGATATTGGATGATATTGTATGAAAAAATCTGCAGTAATTATTGGCGCAACAGGAGCAGTAGGAAAGGAAATTTTAAAAGAAGCTTTGGAAAATAATATCTATAGAAGAGTATATGTATTGGGAAGAAATTCTATTAATAAGCCACCTGATTCTGAGAGGTTAAGTAAGATAGTTATAGACTTTGAAAAACCAAACTTTAATATAGAGATATTAAACCATTCAGATGTATTTGCCGCATTTGGGAAGATTTGTCAAGGATATAAACAAAATTTCTTTGACAAATTTATATCTTCTCTGTTTCTCTCTTGATTAGCTTTAATATTTTATCCTTGTATGTTTCCCCTGTACCTTGCTTGAAATGTAGATTTACAGTATATTTTGTCTTTCCAATATCCATTATTAACTGTTTATGTGGTGGTTCTTTTATTTCTCTTTTTTCTGCTTCCATAAGTCCTCCTTTCCACTTTTAGACAAAGAAAAAACAGTAAACCTTTTTCGATTTACTGTTCTGTTTTAGTTTTTATTAAATTGTTAGTTTAACAAGTTGGGAATTGCCTACTTGTAATACACTTTTATTTTATGTTCGTATTCAGTTAAAAGATTCTTTGAATAGATTTTTTCCTTTTTTGAATTTCTAACTTCTTTCCAAAGAATAGCAGCTACTTTTAATTTGTTTGAGTAGTTGTAACTATTTTTATCTGCACAAAAATCCTTTAAAAATTGATTCCATTGACAAACTGAATTATCATACTTCGCATAATTTGATTTTCCATAATAAACTTTTAGCATATCTTGAATTGTAAAGCTCAAATTTTTTTCTTTTTTTACTTTTCTCCAAGCTGTTGCCATATCAGCAGTAAATTTAAATGGTGAGATACCTGTTAAAACAGAGAAATATTCTCTGAACTTTGCATTAAAGGAAAAATCACATTCAAGTAATGGCGTATCTAAGGTAATAGTTTCTACTCGTTTTTTTTCATTTTTTATTGATGACCTTTTAATGAAATTACCTTTAAAGTACTGCTCAATAATATAATTGAGGTCTTGTTTTGTACCTCTATGTTCTAATCCTAATGACTTGCATATCTGTGAAAGTTCTTCACGATACCAATAGTATTTATTAAACTCATCAAACGATGTAATTTTGTCAAACTCAGGTCTACTTTCTATCAATATTCTATCTCCTAAAACCAATTTACTTTTTCATCTCTAAATAAGGGAATATCACTCTCTTTATAAGGATTGTAGTTATTGCAGTTACAACCAAACTCTTTTAATGCTTTGATTTTATTATCGGTTGTCCAAACAATCAAAGAAATACCATCAAACTCTTCAACTTTTCCCTCATTCATTTTGTTTTTGAAGTGCCATTCTACAATAGTTTGATTATCCTTATGAAAAAATTGCTTTATATCCCATGCAAGCACTTTTCCTCTTGTATTCCACTCATTAAACCAGTGCTTTACTGTTTGCCGATTTTCATACTTAGGACACCAGCTCTCAATATAAATTACATCATCTGAAAAAATATCATCTATCCCTAAGTCTTGTTGTATAAGCCACATATCAAACCATAAACGAATGATTTTCTCTCTTTCATCCATGAATTTAAGCACCTCCAAAATCAAATACTTATCCTACATTATATCATTTTTTCACTCGGTTGTATAGGTCTAACTCGTTCCTCTTTACCTGTGATAGTCGCTTCTCTTGTTTCTGTAATTGCGCTCTATACAGTTTCTAACACTTTCAGCTTGTTCAACTTCTTTTCGTAGGTCTATGATTTGATAATACAGACTATCTTTTTCTTTCTTCAAGGCTGTTACTTCCGATTTTCATTTGGATATATTTAAGGTCTTGCTTCCTCTTAAATGTTCTTTCAGATATTTCTTGGCATTTTCAAACAGAATAATCTCTGCGGTATGCTCATTGTAGAAAAAGTATCTTGTTTGTTTTTCTTTAGCTTATATAGGCTTTGTAAGTATCCTTATGCTTCAAATATTTCTCCGCTTGGTATATAAGTTGTACTTTATCATCAATTCTTTTTTCAGTATCTTTGATAACTCTTGTAGCCTTGTAATTTTTATCCCTTAAAGTAATTATGCTTTCTTTTAATTGATTGATACTTATAATATTTTTCTCTTTTAGAAGCTGATAATTTTCAATATATTTCTCTAAGTCTGTATTATGGTTATCTGCATTTCTACGGATAAGATTTTCAAAAATGGATAGTAGATTTTCTTTTGGTGGAAGCGTGGACTTTGTATTTTCATTTTCTATTTTTTCCTTTTTTCCAATTCCTCTTATCCAATTTAGCAAGGCTTTTATTCTTCTTGCAATTTTTCTTAATAGCTTATTCAGATGTTTGATTTTTCGGTTGATATTTCCTATGTCATTCTTTTCCATTTGACTTGCTGATACTCCTAAATGTATGGTCGGTACTTGCTCTATGCCTTGTCTTTGATAAGAACGATGGTCAACTTTTTCCTGTATGCGCTGTTTTCTTCAAGATATTTGTTTGCAATATCTGCCCATGCTTTTCGCCATTGTTCCGCTTTATCTTGTTCGTTCCAATCAACTGTGTCAATTTTCCTTGTCTTGTAATTACCGTTTTTGAGTTTTATCTTTTCCCCGTTGTTGTCAAGGATATATTCTTTTTTTGATTTTGCTCCCCATGTTTTATCTTCGTTTAACGGTCGCATAGTAAGTAAGATATGTGCGTGTGGGTTTCCGTCATTTTTATCATGTAGAGCAATATCGGCACACATGCCGATTTTTACAAAATTTTCTTTTACATATTCTCGTACAAGCTCTATCTGTTTTTCTCGATTTAGTTCTTTAGGTAATGCAATTTCTATTTCTCTTGCCAGTTGTGAGTTTTTACTTTTTTCTATTTTCTCGACACTGTTCCATAAAATAGAACGGTTACCAAATTCCTGTGGTGCATTTTGCGGTAATAGAATTTCTGTATGGGCTATTCCTCCTTTTCTTGTAAAGTCATGGTCTATTCCGTCATACTCGTTTTTTATCTTTTCGCCACTACGATAAGCGGAAGCTGCTACTGCACTTTTGCCTTTGCCTCTTGAGATAATT
Source organism: Gemella cuniculi DSM 15828 (assembly GCF_000425665.1). Taxonomy (GTDB): domain Bacteria; phylum Bacillota; class Bacilli; order Staphylococcales; family Gemellaceae; genus Gemella; species Gemella cuniculi. The sequence continues at coordinate 186,867 of NZ_KE384432.1, read as the reverse complement.
TTTATGCAAAAATGATATATCGCCATAGTTAAAAGCCTCCTTTCCGTTTTTCTAATACTTTGATGTGGCGATAGATAAGACTTCCTAAAAAAATCGGATTGCTTTTTATCCGATTTCTTTTGGGAAGTACACAAGGGGTAGGAAATTTATTTCCGTAGGGGAGTGTAGCTCCCCTGTATCAGCGTTAGCTGATATGCCCTCTGCAAGAGCCTTCGGAGAACGCACGCACCTGTTAAGGTGTATAAGTGCGCCCTTGTAAACAAGGGACTATTCCTCTGTTTCCGTTTCTTCCTCTTGATTTTCTGTATTTTGATTTTCGCTTTCTTCTCGCTTCTCTATGATTTTTAGGATCTTTTGATTTACTGCTTCTTTAATGTTTGAAAATGTGATTAGCTGATAAAATTCATCTTTGGTGAAGTCCTTGCTTTCGGTAAAAATACTTTCAAAGACTGCTCCTTTTTCATAAAGCCGTCTATCTCTCTTTTTTCTTTCTTCCTGTTTCTGCTGACTGATGAGCTTTTTTCTTTTGTTTTGTAATTGCTTGATTTCTTCTTCTGCCATTAAGATTTTTTCATCTATGTTTTTCATTTTCTGTTTTCCTTTCTTTTTATTTTTGAGCAAAGAAAAAACAGTAAACCGATTTGATTTACTGTTTTGTAAGTTGCTATATTATTGTATTTACTTAATTATTTCATTTCAACAAACTGGGATTTATAGTACTATCTTCTTCCATTTTCTGATTTTTGTTCTGAAAGTTCCAAAAGGTGCAACAGTATTTACATGAATAAACTTATATACTTCCCAAGTTGCTGTTTTGGTCGCTTCATCAGCCCACTTTCTCATATGCTGTTCAAATAATTCTTCTTCACTCAACGAATCAATCATTGCATAGATAGAATGAATATTTTCATTTAATTTTGTCTTCAATTCTTGCAAGGATAGGTGAGCATAGGTATCCGTAAACCACTGATACAATTCACCAAGTTGATTCCATTTAAATTCATCCGATGGTGTTTTTACTTGAATCCCCTTTTTTTCGTCTTCTTCCCATTTAAGAACTAAACTTGTCCAGCCAACCTGATAAGCAAGGTTTTCTGCTGGAGTTCTATCAACTTCATCAGCTCTCTTATCTTTTAAATTTTCTGGAATATTGTCGAATTCTAAAATATACTTCTCAAATGCTTTATTTATTTCAGTTTTGAGTTCTTCTTTATCTTTGTACACTCTCAAAAAAATCACCTCCCCACAAATTCTAATTTCTCTCTCTGAATAATTAACAGTATTATACCATTTTAAAGCTATTTTTTCTATGATTATTTTCATCATGTGGTACTTGACAGTTGCCTATAAAGTTAAAGTACACATCGACTTGTTGTTTTCTGTCTTTTCCTTTTCTTCCTCCTGTTGCTTCATGGACTACAACTTTTTCAATGTATTCATTTATCATTGGTACTGTCAGTTCCTCAATATCTGTATATTTCTCTATCATTTTTAGGAATTTATCAGTATCAACTTTTCTCTGATGATAGCTTTCTATTTCTTCTTCAAAATACTGTATTTGTTTTTCTAAATCTTGTTGCTCCATATCATAGGTGTTAAATAATCTATCAAAGTGTTTTGCGGGAATTTTCCCAAGTGCGTGGTCTTCATATAGCTTTGTAATAAGGATTGTTAGCTCTTCATTTCTTGATGACAGTTTTTCTAATTTTGCTTTATCCTCTTGATACTTTTCTTCTCTTTTTTCGTCGGATAACTTGTTCATCACTTTTAGAAACTCTTTTTTATCTTCTTTGGCAAAGTCTGTGATTTCTTTGATTGATTTTAGGAGTATTTCGTTCACTGTTTTTACTTTGATGTAGTGCATACTGCAAGAACCTTTTCTGTGTCTGTAATGTTGACATACAAAGCAATAATCACAATCGTACTTCTTTTCTTTGTGTTCTGCCGGCTCTCGATAACTTAGCTTTCCTCCACAATCTGAACAGACTAAAAGTCCTGTAAAAGGGTGTGAGGTTGTCCCGTACTTCGGACTTCTTCTTACTGTTTTTCTTAGCCTCCTCGCATTATTCCATGTTTCTTCATCAATGATAGCTTCATGGGTGTTTTTGAAGATAATGAGTTCATCTTCTTTTGCCTTTCTGCGTTTCTTGGTTTTGTAATCAAGGCATATTGTTTTACCAAGTACAGTGTGTCCCATGTATTCTCTTTTTTCTAAAATATATCCAACTGTGGTCGGTGTCCAAAAATATGGATCGTCTATTCCTCTTTTCTTGGAACTGTGGTTATTTTCAGGATAGTGTATTTCTGCATAGGCTGACGGAATAAGGACTTTATCTTTGGTTAGTATCTCTGCTATCTGTGTTACTCCATATCCCTCTATAACAAGCCTGTAAATGCGTTTTACGACCTTTGCACTCTCTTTATCGACAAGTAGCTCCTGTTTGTTCTTTGGGTTTCTATAATAACCGTATGGTACGCTTGGCGATACTCTTTTACCCTCTTCCATTCTTGCTCTGAAGATAGATTGTATTTTTCTTGAAGTATCTCTTGCATACCATTCATTCATAATGTTTAGAAATGGGGTAAAGTCGCTTTCTGCCTGTTTTTCACTGTCTATTCCGTTATTGATGGCAATAAACCTTACACCCTTTTCTTTGAAAAGTATTTCGGTGTAAAAGCCTACTTTGAGGTAATCTCTGCCAAACCTGCTCATATCTTTTACTATCACAGTAGATACTTTGTTTTCTTCTACTGCTTTTATCATCTTTTGAAATCCCTCTCTATCAAAGGTTGTTCCGCTTACTCCGTCATCGGTATAGTGATAGATATTACAAAGCCGTTTCTTTCGACATAGCTTTCAAGTAACTGTTTTTGATTGGTGATGGAATTGCTTTCTCCTTGCATTTCGTCATCACGACTTAAACGCTCGTAAAGGGCTGTTTGTCCTGTTCTTTTCGTATTTGACATGAGAATTACCTCTTTTCCAAGTTTTATTATTTTCTCTGTTCCTAAGAGGTTAACCCTTTAGGGACTACAATAAAGATTGCAAAAACAAAAGAGAATCAGAGAAAGATAGATTTAGATTATACAATTAATTTTGCAAAGCTATGTAATAATAAAGTAAAAAGTTTTAATGTTGTTTCTTCTTTAGGAGCCAATAGTAAGTCAAAAAATTTTTATTCTTCACTAAAAGGAGAGCTAGAAGAAAGTTTGAAAAATATGAAATTGGGTATTTTACGAATATATAGACCTTTATTATTAATAGCAAAACGTGACGAAGAAAGAAAACTAGAAGATTTGCTTATAAAACTATCACCAGTTTTAAAATTTTTTCTAAGAGGAAGATATTCTCCAATAGAAGTAACTAGATTAGGTAGAGTAATTGTAAAATTTGCAATTATAAATAAATCTTCTGGAGTAACACCTATAATGATTTTAGAATAGAAGCTTAATGTTTACATTTACATTAAGTTTTTTTTTATTTTTATAATGATAAATTTATCAATTAGATATAATTTTAAAATAGATAAACAGACAAAATAATATATAAAAATTTTAATTAATAAAAAAAAGGATATTTCTATATAATAGGATAATAATAGTAGATATTTAAATAGTAAATAGATGGTATGAAATAAATTTGATTATAAACATAGGAATATAAAAAAAAAATAATAAGGTTGGTTAATGGAATATAAAATAATTATAAGGGATATTTAATGTATATTTGATGATAATTATTATAATAAAATAATTTTTTCTATTAGAAATTGATGACAAATATAATTGATAAATGATATTTATAGTGTTATAGTATACTTAAAAGTTAACTTTTTAAAGTTAACTAATTTAATACAACACAAAGGAGGAAACAGTATGAAAAAAGGGTTAACAATATTTGCGTTAACAACATTACTATGTGGTGCTGCGGCAATAACTGATAATCACCACGATGTATTCGCTAAGGGAAGTTCAAGTTCACATGGGGGTAGCCGAGGTGGAAGTTCTAGAGGCGATTCAGGTTCACATGGAGGAAGCCGAGGAGGAAGTTCCAAAGGAAGCTCAGCATCACATGGAGGAAGCCGAAGTGGAAGTTCCAAAGGAAGCTCATCGTCACATGGAGGAAGTCGAGGTGGAAGTTCCAAAGGAAGCTCATCGTCACACGGAGGAAGTCGAGGAGGAAGTTCCAAAGGAAGCTCAGCATCACATGGAAAAAGTGCGACTTCTAAGGGAAGTTCAGCATCACATGGAGGAAAAAGCACTAGTGAAAGTTCCAGAAGTTCACATAATAAAGATAACTACGGAAAAAATTCTAAGAGTAGTTTAGCTTCAAGTGGAAAGAGCTCAAGTACAAAAGGAAGTTTTGGTTCGCATAGTAATAGTAATAGTAATGGAAGAAGTTCAAAAACAAATTCGACTTCTCGAAGCAAAAATGTTAAAGAAAATTCAAGTAGAGCAACGAATTCAAATATAGGTAAAAGCTCAAAAAATAATACAAATAAAGAAACAAAGTCAAAAACAAACATAGGAAGAGCAAAACATTCAAAATCTTATTCAACAAATAAGGTGGTGGATTCAAATAAAAACTCAAAAACCAATGTTAATAAAAGTAAAGAAAAAAACTATACAAAAGCTGTGAATACTAAAACTAGTAGTAATCAGAAAACTAACATTTCATCAAACAAAAAAGGTAAAACTAAACAGAGTGTTGTAAAGGCTGATTTATACACAAGAGAAAATAAAAAAACATATACAAAAAATAAGAAATCACCTAATACAACTAAAACGGTAACTAATAAAGTATCAACACCTAAAATAAGTAAGACAAAAATGAGAAAAGATAAAAAATTAGGGGCAATTATTGATAATAGTAAGAAGAAAAACTTTAAAGTGTCAAAAATTAAAAATAAAAAACCAAATTTAGTAAATAAAAAAGTTGTGGCAATCAATCAAAAACAAAAAACTAAAATTGCAACGCCTGAAGAAATAAAAAAAATGTCTACTTGGAAAATATTAGGTTATGTTATGAAAAATAGAAATGGTAAATCGTTTAAAGCGTTACATGGTAATTATTGTGGACCAGGGTACGGGGACATAAAAAATGGTCCAGCACCAGTTGATAGATTGGATGCACTATGTAAACAGCATGATATAGAGTATGATAAATATGGATATTTTAGCAGAAAGGCAAATAATAATTTTATAAATGGTGTATATAAAGAAGCACAAAAAATGACTCAAAAAGAAAGAGAAAAAGCATATTATTTTGCAGAAGGGTTTAGTCGTATGAACAAAACTCCGTTAGAAGAGATAGCTAAAGCTATTAAAACTATAACAGCACCATTTAGAGCTATTGGAGATTTCTTTAAGTCTTTGAATGAAAATTCAAATTCTGTAAATCATAAAGAATTTAACAGAGAACATTCTGGTAATTCAGATAGTGATTCCAAAAATTTGTTTTTCAAAAAACGTTTTTTAAAAAAAGCTACACAGATGTAATTGGTAAAATAAAAAATTTTATATCTATTAAAGAGGCTGAATAATCGGCCTCTTTTTTCATAAAAAATTTAAATTTAGACACATATAAATTACTAAATTTTCATTGTATTTTTATAAAATATAATCTAAATATTAATAAATAACTAGTATTCTTCAGAGATATGTTATAAAATAGATATTGAAAGTTATATTTAGGAGGGTGCATTTTGAAAAAAGAATTAGGTCATAAATTTTTAAAAAAATTAGGAAAGACTAGACTAAGACCTGGAGGACTTAGGGGAACAAATTTTTTATTAGCCCACACTAATTTTAAAGAAGGCGATTTAGTTTTGGAAGTTGCTTGTAATAGAGGAGTAAATTTATTGCAGCTAGCTAAAAAGTATCCTAAAACAGCTTTTATAGGAATTGATGTAGATAAGGTTTCCATTGCTGAAGCCTGTGAAGAATCAGAAAAACAAAATTTAAAAAATATTAAATTTTTAAAAGCAGATGCATTTCATTTAGAATTTCCAGATAATAGTTTTGATTATATAATCAATGAAGCTATGTTAACTATGTTTAGTGATAAAAGTAAGGAAAAAGCACTAAGAGAATATTATAGAGTTTTAAAAAATGGTGGATTGCTCCTTACTCATGATATTTCTTTGGTAAATAATTATGAAGAAACAAAAAAAGATTTATCATCAGCCATCAATATAAATGTTTTTCCTCTTCCGAAAAAAGAATGGGTTGATTTATTTTCAAAAATTGGTTTTAAAACTGTTAATTCATTACAAGGGGAACTTACGTTAATGACACTAAAAGGAATGTTATCAGATGAGGGAGTACTTAATACTTTAAAAATTGTAAAAAATGGATTAAAATCAGAAAATCGAAAACAGTTTGTAAAAATGAGATTAACATTTAATAAATTAAAGACAGATATGAACTTTGTTTGTTTTGTTAATAAAAAACCATTGCAGTAGCAAAAGAATACAATTTAATAAAATAATAGTTGTATTTGAGTGAAAGGAGAATAAAAATGAAAATAGGAGTAGTTTTTGGTGAAGCAGGTTTATTGAAGAAACATGATAGATTTAAGTTGGTGAAAAAAGTAGGGGAAAAGGGAGATTTAATATCAAGACATAATCACCCAGAGGCATTAGTGGTTTTTACAGTGGTAAAAGGAAAAGTTCAAGTTTTTTTAAATGATAGTGAGACTTATGTTGTAGAACCTGGAAAAGTTTTACATTTTGATGGTGATAATTATATAAATGCAGAATTCCTTGAAGACGGAGAAGTTTTTGTGACTTTAATTCATAAGTAAATACAGAGTATCTTTAATTTATAAAGATAAATTTTATTAAGGATCTCTGGAATGTTTTTATAAGCAATCTAAATTACAATATATATTATAGGGAGGAAAAGATATGTTAAATCAGGTAATTTTAATAGGAAGACTGGTAAAAAAACCGGAATTAAAAGAAAGTGAAGGAGGACGAAATTATCTAAAAGCCACACTAGCAGTGCAATCAGATTATAAAAATAAAAATGGTGAGTATGAAACGGATTTTTTAGAGTTTACAGCTTTTGGAAAAATTGCAGAAAATACTGCCAAGTATTGTGATAAAGGTAGCTTATTGAATGTAGTGGGAAGTTTGAATAATAATGTTTATAAAGATAAAAATGGTGTAAATCATTATCAACTTTCGATTATAGCAAATAAAGTTTCATTTTTGAGTAAAGGTAACAAAAAAGAAGAAAAACAAAATGAAGATATTTTTGTTTTAGGTCAATAAGACAGAAGAAGTAATTTAGATTGTTTTTAAATCTTTAGTGTAAATTTATAATTTACGCTAAAGATTTTTTGGTTTTCTACTTATAGAATAACAAAGAATAATTTGTTAATTGAAAAAATTGTAAACCTTTGCTAAAAAATATTGTATTAATTTAGAAAAAATAGTAAAATAGAAATACAAACAAAATAAGGAGAAATTTATTGTGAAAAAGTACAAATTACCATTGCTTTTAGCGAGTGCAGTATTGGGAGGAGTGAGCGTAATGCCAACTATTTCCTATATTGCGAAAGCAGAAAATAATATACAGGCAGTAGCTAATATAGGAGAAATTCAAGGTGAGGGGCATAGATCACCACTGGAAGGAAAAAGAGTAAAACTAAGTAATGTGGTAGTTACTAAAAAAGATAATTCAGGATTTTATGTACAAGATACAAATCCAGATAATAACAAAAAAACCTCTGATGCCATATATGTAGCTTCTGAAGAAAAAGTAGAATCAGGTGATAAGCTATCTATAGAAGCGACAGTAAAAGAAGGCTATATGGAAGAGTATAGTGTAAAATCTGGCTCTACTTTTAAAGAACCAACAGGAAGCTTAACTGTTACAGAATTAATTGATGCTAAAATTAAAAAAGAGGGGAAAGCACCACTACCTAAAGCGGTTAATATTTCGGCCAATATGCCAAAAGATATAGTGGATAATAATATTAATAGTTATAATCCTGAGACAGAAGCTTTAGACTACTGGGAAAGCTTAGAAGGAATGCTTACAGTTGTAGAAAAACCACGTGTCCTAGGACCACAGTATAAGGGGGATATATATGTTTTGCCTGAAAATTATGTAGGGTTACCTCTAAACAATATTGGTGGCGTTAATTTGCGTTCTGGAGTTCAAAATACAGAAACTATTCCAATAGTAGTAGGTAACAAATACATAGCAAAAGCAAAAGATTATTTTACTGAAAATATAGAAGGAGTAGTTACATATAAAAATAAAACTTTTAAAATTGATCCAATAAAAGTTCCAGCAATAACAGATGGTGGGTTAAGAAGAGAAATTTCTAAGATCTATCCATCAGAGGATAAATTGACTATAGCTTCGTACAATATAGAAAACTTTTCTGCCAATAATAGTGGGCATGATGAAACTCCAGAAGAGAAAGTAGATAAGATTGCCAAATCATTTATAAATGAGATACATAGTCCGGATATAATAACTTTAATAGAAGTTCAAGATAATAATGGTGGAATAAATAATGGAGAGGTTTCTGGTGTTAAGAGTGGTGAAAAATTAGCTGATAGAATAAAATCATTAGGTGGAAAAAATTATAAATACGTTGAAATAGCACCTGTTGATGGCAAAGATGGAGGAAAACCAGGTGCAAATATAAGAGTGGCTTATTTGTATAATCCTGACAGAGTTAAATTAATAGAAAAAGAAATTGGGGGAGTACAAAGGCAGCAAAATTTGAAAATGGACATTTAGCAAAAAATCCTTCAAGAATAGACCCTACGAATCCTGCATTTGACAAAGTTAGAAAATCTTTAGCGGCGGAATTTGAATTTAAAGGTGAGCGAGTAGTTGTTATAGCTAATCATCTGAAATCAAAATTAGGAGATGATGCTATTTATGGATTGAACCAACCAGCAGTTCAAAATACTTTGCCAAAAAGATTGAAAGAAGCGAAAATTTTGAATAATTTCGTAAAAGAAGGTTTGAAACAAAATCCAAATCTGAAATTTGTACTGACTGGAGACTTTAATGATTTTGATTTTTCAGAAACTGTTAAGACTATAGTTGGAGATGAGCTTGTTAATTTGATGTTAAAACATAATGCAGCAGATAGATACTCATATTTTTATAGAGGAAGTAATCAGAGTCTGGACAATATTCTTGTTTCAAGAAATATAGAAGATAAAGTTGTTTTCTCTCCAGTTCATATTAATGCTTCATTTATGGAAGAACATGGAAGAGCATCAGATCATGATCCAGTTATTGTTCAGATAGATTTTAGTAAGGAAAGAAAATCTGAAAATCAGTGTAATCCTAGAGAAGAAAAGCACAATTCTAATAATAAACAGAATGTTCCTAAAGATAAAGGAAATAATCAAGTAGAAAAAGAAGAGGTTACAAAACCTAATAAAAAAATATTAGCTAAAACAGGTGTAACACGAAATAATTTGTCATTAGTTGGTTTTGGTTTGGCATTTATTGGATTATATTTATTAAAAAGAAAATTAAATTAAGTTTTTAAATAGTAATTAAAAAAGACTATAAGATTTTTAACGATTTTATAGTCTTTATTTTTTATCAAATTTAGTATGCATAAAAAAGATATTGATAAGTTTTATATTTTTGTGTTTTATATGTTCATAGAAATTAAATAGTATCAATAATACTTAATAATAGAGAAAAAACTAAAAATATGATAAAATTTTATAGTTATATGAAAGTTGCAAAGGAGTTTTGAGATGATAACAAAGTTATTTGTAAAAAATATAGAAGTTTTTGCTCATCACGGATTATTTCCCGAGGAAAATAAATTAGGACAAAATTTTATTTTTGAGGTGGAATGTGATGTTAAATACAAAACGGCATTATTTAATGATAATATTAACGATAGTGTCAGTTATGCAGATATTACACAAACTATTGTTGAAGTAACAACCCAAAGTACATTTAATCTTTTAGAACGTTTAGCAGGCGAAATTCTGAAAAATCTTTTTAATAAATTTCCAGAAATCACATATATTAAATTAAAAATTAATAAACCAGCAGCTCCAATAAAATATCATTTCGAAGAGTGTGGAGTTATGATAGAGGCTGGGTGTGTGGAGTTTTTGAACTTATAATATGATAATTTTAGCACTAGGAACAAATATTGATCCTAAAGAAGAGTATTTACAAAAAGCTTTAATTCAAATGGAGAAAAGCGAGATAAAAATTTTAAAAAAGAGTAGTATTTATGAGACACATGCTTGGGGAGGAGTAGCTGATGGGAAATTTTTAAATATGTGTGTAGAAGTTAAATGTAATTTTTCAGCATATGAACTTTTGGATGCAATTCAAAAAATTGAGTTAGATTTGGGTAGAGTTAGAAAAGAACACTGGGGAAATAGGACAATAGATATTGACATCATTGAGTATAATAATCAAAAATTTAATGATGAAAGATTAATAATTCCCCATAAATATCTTCACGAAAGAAATTTTGTTTTGAGACCTATATATGAATTGTTTGGTGATGTAATTATTGATAACAAAAGTATAAAAACATCATTAGATAAAATTACAGATGAAATTAAAGTGTATAAAGTGAAAGGATAGAAAATGTTTAAAATTAGAGAAATAGAAATACCAAACAGAGTGGTACTCGCTCCGATGGCAGGAGTTTGTAATGCGGCATTTAGGCTTACTGCAAAGGAGTTTGGCGCAGGTCTTGTATGTGCAGAGATGGTTAGTGATAAAGCAATTTTATTTAATAACAAAAAAACTATGAACATGTTGTATATTGACCCAAGAGAACGTCCTTTGAGTTTGCAAATATTTGGTGGAGAAATTGATAGTTTGGTAGAGGCTGCAAAATATGTTGATAAAAATACCGAGGCGGATATTATTGATTTAAACATGGGATGTCCTGTTCCTAAAATTACAAAAGTTGATGCAGGAAGTAAATTGTTATTAGATCCTGATAAAGTATATGAAGTAATATCAAGGATAGTAGATTCAGTATCGAAACCTGTTACGGTAAAAATGAGAATGGGTTGGGATGATGAGCATATTTATGTTATGGATAATGCGAAAAATGCTGAAAGAGCTGGAGCAAGTGCAATAGCTATTCATGGAAGAACAAAGGTACAGATGTATAGTGGGAAAGCTAATTGGGATATAATTCGTGATGTGAAAAAAGAATTAAAAATCCCTGTAATTGGGAATGGTGATATAACAACACCAGAACTTGCTAAAAAAATGTTAGATGATACAAAGTGTGATGCTGTTATGATTGGTAGAGCGGCTTTAGGAAATCCCTGGATGCTTTATAGAACAGTAAAATATTTAGAAACCGGAGAATTATCTGAGGAGCCCACTCCTAGAGAAAAAATAGATGTTTGTCTTTTGCATTTAAGAAGACTTATGGAAATTAAACCAGAGAAAGTAGCCGTTCACGAAATGAGAAAACATGCTGCATACTACATGAAAGGTATTAAAGGTGGTACTAAAGTGAAAAAAGAACTAAACTATCTTAATACTTATGAAGAAATGGAAAACTTATTTGGTGAATTTTTACATTATTTAGAGAATGATAATAAAAAAGAGATAATAATTTAATACATTAATAAAAATCACAAATTAAAAACTAGAAATAAATATATCGTTATTTCTAGTTTTTGTTATTTTAAATAAAAATATTAACTTTATTTTTTTTAATATAGTCAATTAGAATTTAATGTGTTATAATTTATTTAGAAAACGTTTTACGTAAGGTGGATATATTTATGACAAGAAAAGTAAAAATAATAGCAACGCTAGGAAATAGCACAGAAAATATTTTAAAAAATATTGTTAATGGTGCGGTTGATGCGGTTTTAATAGATACTTATTATGGGAGTAATGAGGAAAATATAAAAAGAATAGAAGAGATAAAGTCTTTACGTGAAGAATTAAATAAAAATACTGCTATTATATATGATCTAGATCATATATATGCACAAAGCAAATATAAATTAATAAAAATAGAAGAAGAAAATATTAAATTTGCTTGTGAACAAGATGTTGATTTTATAGCTTGCCCATTTGTTAGTAATTTAGATGAAATAAAAAAAGTTAGAGAAATATTAAAGGAAAATAGAAAAGAAAACATTGGTTTAATTGTAAAAATTGATTGTAAAGAAGCATATGAAAATATCGATGAGATTATTAAATTTGCTGACTCTATAATGATAAATCGTGATGAACTTGGAATGGAGATGCCATATCAAAATTTACCAAGTATACAAAAAGAAATTATAAGAAAAGCTAATGATGCGACCAAAGAAGTAATTTTAACAACTCAGATGCTACATTCTATGATTTATAATCCAAGACCGACTCGTGCAGAAGTATCAGATGTTGCGAATGCTATTATAGATGGTGTTGATGCGATTATGTTAATTGAAGAAACAGCGACAGGTAGTTATCCTAGGGAAGCATTGGAAACTATAGATAGAATAATTACATATATAGAAACTCAAAATATTATTGAGGAAGATGATAGTGAGTATAAAAACCATAAGATGGATATTGCTCATGCTATTTCGATTTCAACTAAATATTTATTGGATGTAGTTGATGTAAATAATATAGTAACATATACAAAATCGGGAAGTACTGCAAAATTTATTGCAAGATATAGACCAAAAGTGCCAATACTAGCGGTAGTTCCAACAAAGGAGAAAGCAAGAAAGTTGGCAATAACTCGAGGGGTAGTTTCTTATATAGAGCCTAAGACATTGTCAATGGAAGAAATGTTAGAGTTTGCTTCAAATTATGCTGAAAATTCAGGTTTAGCAAATAAAGGAGATTATATTTTGATAACGGCAGGTCAACCTGATCTCGGAAAGGATAACGTTCCACCAACAGATTTTGTTAATATAAGAAAAGTTTAAATGATCAAAAGTAAAAATAAATTGAAGTTTTAAACACGTGATTTGAAAATATTAAATATCAACTACAATTATAAAAAATAGTGGCAAAGCCACTATTTTTGTATTTTATTAACCTATAAAAGTTAATTCGTGAAAAAATATTGTATATTTCTGAATTTGAACATATTATGCTATGTGTTAATTGCATACTACGATGAAAATTTTCTATTGTACATTTTTTTGTAAGAATAGTATACTATTTTTAGAAATCATTAGTGGACTAGACAATAATTGATAAATTTGAATATGAAAGGATAAAGAAAATGAAATATGTTATGCTTAATAATGGAATAGAAATGCCTATGGTAGGATTTGGAGTTTTTCAAATTCCGGATATGGAAGAATGTCAAAAAGTAGTTGAAGAAGCAATTCGAGTAGGGTATCGTTTATTTGATACTGCACAAGTATATGGAAATGAAGAAGCAGTAGGGAAAGCAATTAAAGCATCAGGAATCCCACGTGAAGAGTTTTTTATTACCACAAAATTGTGGATTTCAGATTTTAGTTATGAAGGAGCAAAATCTGCTTTTAAAGATTCTTTGAAAAAATTAGATATGGAGTATGTTGATTTATATTTATTGCATCAACCAGTAGGAGATGTGTTTGGTGCGTGGCGAGCAATGGAAGAATTATATAAAGAAGGAAAAATAAAAGCTATAGGCGTATCTAATTTCTTACCAGAACAGTTAGCCAATCTTTCTATTTTTAATGAAGTTACTCCTGCTTTGAATCAAATCGAATTACATGTATTTAATCAACGACAAACAGACCAAGATTATTTTACAAGTAAAGGAGTAGTTACGGAAAGTTGGGGAGCTTTGGCAGCTGGGAAATTTGATGTTTTTACAAATCCTGTTTTAACAGAAATAGGCGAAAAATATGGAAAAACAACATCACAAGTAATGCTGCGTTGGCATTTACAACGTGGACTTGTGTCACTTGCTAAATCAGTTACACCAACACGCATAAAACAAAATTTTGATATATTTGATTTTGAATTAAATGACAAAGATATGGACAAAATTTCAGCTTTAAATACAGATACAACCTTATTCGAAGATTATCGTTCTCCAGTAAGTGTAGAAATTCTTGGTAGCTTTTTAGGGAAATCATTTTAAAAATTGAGTGTGGGAAATTTTAAAAGTTAATATATATTATTTCTCTTAAATTATTTATAATAACTTATTACTGGAAATAACAAAAAAGAAGAAAACTATAATTATAGCTTTCTTCTTTTTATTTACTCATTATTTTAATGAACAATATAATCTATTTATTGTTTCTTAAACTGAAATAACTAAGTAAAGTGCAAATAAACATCAATATGCTAGTTATATAAAATGGTGTGATATATTTTTCCAAACTTAATGTTTCAGGAAGTTTTGTTAAAATAACTGGTGTTAAAATAACACCTATATTTCCGCCAACTAACAATATGCTGGTTGCAAAATTAATAAATTTATTTTCTAATTTTTTAGAAATATAGAAAAAATTAAAGGACATTGTTCCAACAAAACTGATTCCAATAAGAATTGCTCCTATAAAAAATAATAAAATATTGTTTGTAATAGCAAAAATAAAACTTCCTATTGCCATAAAACTAAGCATAATAGTTAAAGTTAAATCTTTAAATTTTTTGACTAATAGACCAAATAAAAATCCTGAAAAAGTTCCACTAATTGCTAATACTGTAAGTAAATTTCTTGACATGTCCGCCTGATACAAATATTTTTCAACAATAAGTGTTGGGATTTTTATCGTTGCCCCCATATAAGAAATTCCTACAAAAAAAGTAAGAAGAGTTAAAATAATGGTTTCTTTATGGAATTTGATGCTAATTTTTTTATCATTTTGATTTTCTACTTTTGGAACAAAAAATAAAAATAATAAAAATATTGGAAGTGCTAATGCATAGACTAAAAATACATATTTAACACCATAGATAAGTAAGTATCCAGATATAAATGTCGTTAGTGCTTTACCAATATTTAAAAAAGCAGTACGCATTCCAATCATAGTTCCACGACTTTCACCGTCAAAAAAATCGCTGATTAAACTTATTGATAATGAGTTAAAAAGTCCTATACCAGCCCCAAGGAAAAGTCTACTGATTAAAACTAATTTAAAATTTGTTGTAAAGATAGGGACTAATCCAAAAATAAATATTAATATAAGTCCAAGTAAAACGGTATTTTTTTTCCCAATAAATTTAATAACAAAATTGCTAATTAAAACAAAAATTGTTATCATCATTGCCGGGATTGTCGCCAAAGTTTCTACAGATGCCAAACCTATGTTAGGATTTTGATTGTGGTAAAAATTATATAAGTTAGGTATGACAGGAGAGATAGCTAAATGCGACATTAACAATATAGAAATGCTAAGTAAAGAAAACTTAGCTAAAGAGTTTAATTTCATTTTATTCTCCTAAAAATTTAGTATATTACAAGATTATATGAAAAATAAATATTTTGGTCAAGTAAATAGTTTGTTAATATAAATAGGAACTAGTATTGACTGAATTTTATGTGTAAAGTATATTTGATAAATTTTTTATTCTTGACACTGTTAAATAGTAAATGATATACTTAACGTGAAAGTAATGAAAGAGAGGATAAGCCATTGAAATAAAAATAATATGCTATGTTATATTTTTAAACTAATAATATCAAGTTTATGTATAAGGGCGTATTATGTGTTGATTGTGGTGTGTTTTCTTGGATATAAATATTATATTGAAATAAACCTTAATCACTTTTGAGTATGTATCTAAAGTGATTTTTATTTATATAGGAGCATTCCGATTGTAATACAGTATTAATAATTATTATATTATTAAATAGTAAAAATACAAATCAATATTTATTCTAGTACGCTCTATGTTAGGAGGTTACTATGTTTAACATAAAAAATCTGAGTGTTTATTTAGAAAAAGATTTGAGAAAGTTAATAGTAAATTTTAATTTAACTTTTTATAAAGGGGATAAAGTTGTATTAATTGGAGAAGAAGGTAATGGAAAGTCTACTTTATTAAAATGTCTTGTAGATAAAAAAAAAGATTGAAAATTATGCGAAAGTACGGGGAGAAATTTCATTTTTAGAAAATGTTATAGGTTATCTACCACAAGAAGTAGATAGTGAAACTTTAAGGATTTCCAGTTTTGAATATTTTAAAAGTGAGTTTGAAGATGATATTAATTATAGTTTACTATATTCTTTATTAGAAAATTTTAACTTAGAGGATTATTTTTTCGAAAAGGATATTACTATTGGCGAAATGTCAGGTGGAGAAAAAATAAAATTTTTTCTTATCTGTATTTTATTAAAAGAGCCAGATTTACTTTTATTGGATGAACCAAGTAATAATTTGGATGTAAAATCAATAGAGTGGTTGGAAAAATTTATAAAAGCTTCTAAAGTTGCGATTATATTCGTTTCTCATGATGAAAGGTTAATATCGAATTGTGCAAATGTTATTGTTCATTTTGAACAGTTGAAGAAGAAAACGGAATTTAGTTACAATGTGGAAAGAATGAATTATAGTGAATATTCTGAACTGAGAGCAGAAAGAATTGTTTCGAAAACTAAAAAAGCAAAAAAAGAGAAACAACTTTTTAATAAAAAAGAAGAAAATTATCGAAATGTTTATCAAAAAGTTCATCATGCACTAAATCAAGAGGTAAGGAATCCTACCGTTGCTAAAAATTTAAAGGATAAGATGAAATCATTAAAATCTCAAGAAAAAAGATTAGAGAAAGAAAAAGAAGGATTAACGACACTTCCTGATTATGAGGGTGAAATTTTTATAAAATTTCCAAAGTTAGAAGTTATAAAAGGAAAAAATATTTTAAGTGTAAAAATAAATAATCTAAGTAATAATAAAGTCTTGTTGGAAAATTCATTTTTCCAAATTAAATCTGGAGAAAAAATTTTTATTGTGGGAGATAATGGCTGTGGGAAAACAACGTTGTTAAAGTATATAACAAATAGTTTAAAAGAAGAAAAAATAGAATACGGTTATATGCCACAAAATTATGAAGAAATTTTAAAAAATTATAAAACGCCATCAGAATTTCTGGGAGAGGGATTGAGTGATAAAAATAAAATTTTTACATATTTAGGCTCGGTTAATTTGACTCATGAGGAGATGATCCGTGATATTAAAACGTTGTCTGGTGGACAGAAAGCGAAGGTATTTTTAACAAAATTAATTTTACAAAAAAGTGAAATTCTAATATTGGATGAGCCAACAAGAAATCTTTCAGTTATGAGTTTGAAAGTTCTAGCAAAACAGCTTGCTGAATTTTCGGGGACTATTATTGCAGTTTGTCATGATAGAGATTTTATAGAAAAAATAGCTAGTAAAATTTATTATTTCGAAAATAAAAAATTAAAAGAGAAAGTGATTAACAAAAAGGGTAAAAAATTTGAGTAGTGATTATATTTTAATTTAGGAATTCTTGATATAGTGCTTGGAATAAGATAAAATATAATTAGTAATAAATTTGGAGAGGTTTTTATAAAATGGCAAAAACAGAGATTAAAAGAATAGTGATGGACATGGTAGATGAAAATTGCTACATAATTTACAAAGATAGACGTGGTATTATTGTTGATCCAGGAGCAGGTTTTGAGAAAATAAAGAAATCAGTAGAGGAATTAGGTGTAAAAATAGAGGCAATCCTTTTAACGCATGCACATTTTGATCATATTATGTCATTAGATGAGTGTAGAAAATATTATGATATTCCAGTATATATATCGGATCATGAGAAAGATTGGTTATCAAACCCTGATTTTAATGGCTCAACAGCTTTTAGGTTAAGAAAACCTCCGATGACAAATGAGGCTGAGTTTGAATTTGAAGAAAATAAAAAATATGAATTAGCAGGGATGACTTTTACAGTACTTCCGACGCCAGGTCATTCACCGGGTGGAGTGTCATTTGATTTCGGTAAATTTATTGTAGTAGGTGATGCATTATTTAGAGGTGGATATGGACGTTATGATCTTTATGGTTCAGATTTCGCAGCATTAAAAAACTCAATTAGAAATGTTTTATTTAAATTGGAGGGGACGAAAATAGTTTATCCAGGTCATGGTGATAGTACCACTATTGAAAGAGAACGGGATCTTAATTTGATTGGGTATTAAGATTTAGGATAGTGAGCATTGAAAATATGGTTTTACCAAAAAATATTATTTTCAACGTTTAAATAAGTTACTGAAGAGTTTTGCATTTATCTTTATTTTTTAGTATTAATGAAAAAATTTTTTAAAAATGTTTAATTTTAGAAAAACTTTTAGGATATTTAAGTTAGATAACAAGATAAAGTTTAGTCATTTTTATTGACAAAAGAATAAAAGTGTATTAGAATTTATTGTGTTGATAGAAGAATATAAATACTTATCAAGAGTGAGTGAGGGATGAGGCCCGTTGAACTCCAGCAACCTAATCGATGGATTAAGGTGCTTTCCTTAGCAAAGTTTACTTTGAGCGATGAGGTAATATAAATGGACCTTGTCAAATTGATGAGGTCTTTTTTGTTTTTTATATGATTATGGTATATACTTATAAGTAAGAGTAGGTTTTTATATATTCAAATAATGAGTAAAGGTTAATGAGATAGTTTTATATTAATATCAGACAAATAAGATAATTAGGAGAGAAAAATGGGTAAAACATATTTATTTACATCAGAGTCGGTTACAGAAGGGCATCCAGATAAAATTGCAGATCAGATTTCAGATGCGATTTTGGATGAAATTTTAAAACAAGATCCATATGGGCGAGTAGCTTGTGAAACTTGTGTTAATACTGGATTAGCAATTTTAGTTGGTGAAGTATCGACAACAGCGAATGTTGATTTTCAAAAAATAGTAAGAGAGACAATAAATGAAATTGGATATAATGATCCAACTGTAGGATATTCTGGGGATCATATTTCGGTTCTTGTAGGGTTGGATAAACAATCACCAGATATCGCTTTAGGAGTAGACAATTCACTAGAAACAAAAGAATCAATGGAAGAAAAAGAAGTCGGAGCAGGTGATCAAGGTCTGATGTTTGGATTCGCAACAAATGAAACATCTTCTTATATGCCGTTACCAATTTATTTAAGTCATAAACTTTCAAAACAACTTGCAGATGTAAGAAAAAATGGAACGCTTACTTATCTAAAGCCTGATGGAAAAGTACAAGTAACAGTTGAATATGATATAAATCATAGAATAAAAAGAATAGATACGATAGTGGTTTCGACACAGCATGCGGCAGAAGTATCACAAAAACAAATTCATAGTGATATTAAAAAATACGTAATAGAACCATGCTTAGACAAAGAATTGTTAGATGAAAATACTAAATACTTTATAAATCCAACAGGAAGATTTGTTATTGGTGGACCAGTGGGTGATGCAGGTTTAACTGGAAGAAAGATAATTGTTGATACATATGGTGGATTTTCACGACATGGTGGTGGAGCATTTAGTGGAAAGGATGCAACGAAAGTAGATAGATCCGGAGCGTATATGGCAAGATATATTGCCAAAAATATAGTAGCCAGTGGTATTTGTGATAAAGTAGAAGTACAACTTGCGTATGCCATTGGAGTAGCAAATCCAGTATCAATTTTTGTAGAAACTTTTGGAACTTCAAAAGTAGATGAAGGAGAAATTGTAAAAACGATAAAAGAGGAGTTTAGACTTACTCCAAACGGAATTATAGAAACTTTAGATCTTAGAAAACCAATCTTCAAAAAGACAGCAGCCTATGGACATTTTGGAAGAGAAGATCAAGATTTTACATGGGAAAGATTAGATAAAATAGAGAAATTTAAAAAATTATTGAAATAATAAAAATAATTTTTGCAAAAATTTTAAAAAAATTAGTATGGATAAAAAATTCATACTAAATTTTTTTATGGACAAATTAATTGCAAAATGCACAATAATGTAGTTTAATATAAATAAGTGTAAATAGTGAAAAAAAATATGGACATTTTGTGGAGGATGTTATGAATTTATTTGATCAAATAGGAGAAGAAAATATAGACTTACTTGTTAGTTATATGTATGATGACATAATTCCAAATGATGATAGAATAAATATTTTATTTTCTGATGGTTTTGAGAAAATTAAAGTAGAGCAAAAAAAATTTTTCAGATTATTTTTAGGACAACCAGGTCATTCTGTTTTTGTGACACCAGATTTAAGAAAAAAACATATGAAATTACCTATTTCAATAAAAGAGGCAAAGTATTGGTTTGAAGATTTTGAATTAGCTTTAGCGAGACTTGATATTGATCCAGCGATAAAAAAATTTCTTAGTCAAAAAATAAATTCATTAACTGTTCAAATGATTAATACGGTTAAATAAAGTTAGCATTTATATTTGATAACAATGCCATAGTAAAGAGAAACTGGAATTTAGAGAATTCTAAATTCCAGTTTCTTTATGCAACGTCTTCTTCTTCGTCCACTTTGGTAAATACCTCTTCAAGTACTTCAGGACTAGCTGTTGAAATAAATTTTATTGATGATTTTATATTATATAAAAATGCTTCATCTTTGTGAATTCTGTGAGCAGAAATAGCACCTTGAATACTGGTGAAAAGCCATTCGCTAATAGGATTGCACAAATCTTCTGGTAAATTTCTGTCAAAAAGACCGTCTGCAAGAAGTAAGCGCCAATTTTCTAATATATCACTGCATTTTTCAGCAATCATAGGAGAAAGTTCGGCAGTTTCCATCGCTAGTAAAGTAAGGGAAAAACCACTTCGTTTGCATGCTTTTCCTTTAGAAATAAAAAGATCAAAAACAGCTGTCAAATATTCTTCTAAAGTCCCTATTTTAGGAGAAATGGTTTTGAATTCTTTTTTCACATTATAACTAATTCTGTCTAATGCTTCTAGATAAATTTCATCTTTTCCTTTTGGAAAGTAGTAATAAACGCTACCTTTAGGGGCTTTTGCTTTTTTTATTATATCCTGAACACTTGTCAGAGAATACCCCTTAGTTCAAACGTTTTGGACAGTAGTTAATATAATGTTTTCTTTAACTTTATTATTAAGTGTCATGTCATTCACTCCCTTACATATATCTCGTACACTTATTATACAATATTTATACACAAAAAATCAATAATGTATAACAATTTTTCAAGAAAATTTACTTAATATAAGTTTGCTTAAATTAATAATGATAACGTATTAATTAAAAATATTTTTATAAAATATTAAGTATGAAAATTCATAAAGTAAAAATTTTTATTTGAAACAGGATATTGTAAAAAATTGATAAAATAAATTTAGGTTAGTTTGACCTCTCAATGTTGAATAAATACAGTTTTTATAGTAAAATATAACATGATGTTTAAAAGGAGAATGCTATGCTAAAAAAGAAAATGTTTCAACTTTGTGTTGAATTAACTAATGGAGATTTAAGCTCTCGTACTTTAAAAAAATTGACGAAATCCAATTTAAGTAGACTTCTGATTCAACCCTTTGCAAAAATTTATGACATAAATACTGAGGAAGTACTTGATGAACTTGATGATTTCAAGAATTTAAATGAATTTTTTATAAGAAAACTTCAACCTAACGCACGACCTATTGATAAGGATGAAAATAGTTTTGTAAGTCCGACTGATGGAGTTATTTCTGAGATAGGAACTATTAGCAAATCAAGGACTTTTATTGTGAAAAATCAGACTTATAATGTACAGACTTTAGTAGGAGACAGTGAGCTTGCTGATAAATATAAAGATGGTACATATATGATTATTTATTTAAGTCCAAAAAATTATCACAGAATACATTTCCCAATGAATTGTCAAGTTAAAGATGCTTATAGCCTAGGAAAATATTCTTATCCTGTTAATAATTTAGGGCTTGAATTAGGGGATAATATATTAAGTTATAATTATCGCCAGGTTTATAAACTTTCTGGGAAAATAAACTATACGTTAATACCTGTTGGTGCACAAAATGTAAATTCAATTATTCCGACTTATGATAATATTTATGTGAAAAAAGGTGACGAATTAGGTTACTTTGAATTTGGATCCACTGTTGTTTTACTTTTTGAAAAAGATAATGTTATTCTTGAGAATGATTTAGAAAATAAAGAAATTAGGATGGGAGAGAAAATAGCTACAATTTTGTAAGTTATTTAGTGATATTTGTGATTTTAAAAAAATTTTTTTTACCAGATGATTTTATAGAAAAATATGAATTTATAGATGTTGAGTACATGAATATGCACAACAAAAAAGTTATTATTTCAGATTTAGATAATACTTTGATTTCATGGGATAGTAAAAAAGATACAAAAGAATTAAATCGTTGGCTAAAAAAAATGAGAAAAGCTGGATTTGATATTATTGTTGTATCTAATAATACTGAAGAACGAGTTGAAGAATTTTGTAAAAAGTTAAATCTTCAATATGTAGCTAGTGCGAAAAAGCCATTTACTACAGGATTTAAAAAAGCATTAAGAAAACTAAATAGAAAACCTGAAGAAGCCATTATTTTGGGTGATCAAGTACTTACAGATGTTTTTGGTGCTAAAAATTTTGGAGTAATGAGTGTTTTAGTAAAACCAATCTCAAAAACAGATGCTTTTAAAACACGTGTTAATAGATTTTTTGAAGGATTAATAATAAAAATTTTAACGAGAAGAAAAGCATTTCCTAAAATGAAAAAAGTGAAGTATAAGTTAAATCGAAAAAAAGTGAAAGAAAATAGTGGAGGCTATATTGGATAATAAAATTTATTGCATAGGTTGTGGGATAGAAATTCAAAGTGAGAATTCTAAAAAGCAAGGATATTTACCTAGAAGTGTTGTTGAGAAAGATGAAGATAACCAACTAGTATGTAAAAGATGCTTTCGTTTGAAGAATTATAATGAAGTATCTGATGTTGAGTTAGGTGCTGATGATTTTTATAAACTTATTAAAACTTTATCTAAAAAGGACGCACTAATAGTCAAGGTTGTTGATATTTTTGATTTTTCTGGAAGTTGGATAGAAGATGTAGTAGATATAGTTGGAAATAATAAAGATATAGTTTTAGTAGCGAATAAATTAGATTTGTTGCCAAAGTCTGTGAAAGAAAATAAAATAAAGCAATGGCTGTTCAAAATGATGAAATCTAAGGGTGTAAAAGTTAAAGATATTTTACTAATAAGTGCAATAAAAAATCATGGAATAGAAGAGGCTGCACAGAAGCTAGATATTCTTCGAAATGGAAAAGATATTTATATAATAGGTGCAACGAATGTAGGTAAATCTACTTTCATAAATAAACTTATTGAACTTACTACAGGTGACAAAAATGTTATAACAACATCGCATTTTCCTGGAACAACTTTAGGTATGATAGAAATACCTTTAGATAAAGCTACAAGTATTTATGATACACCGGGTATTATTCTAAATTATGACATTGCACACTATTTGGATGCGAGAAGTTTGAAATTTGTTATGCCAAAAAAGGAAATTAAAGCAAAAGTATTTCAACTTAATGAAGAACAAACTCTATTTTTTGGAGGAATGGCACGAATGGATTTTGTTAAAGGAGAGCGCCAGAGCTTTACCCTTTATGTTTCTAATTTAGTAGAAATTCATAGAACAAAATTAAGTAATGCAAATTCTTTATTCGAAAAGCACTTAGGCACACTTTTAGCACCTCCATTTGAAGATAGTTTATCAATTTTCAAGAACCAAGTTAGGAAAAATTTTAAAATTGATAGTAAGAAAACCGATATTGTTATTTCTGGACTTGGATGGGTAACAGTAAACAGTGATAGAGGCTGTGAAATAAATATTTGGGTACCAGAGGAAGTAGAGGTATTTGTAAGAGAGTCTATAATATAGATAACATATATTGTAAAAAAGTATAATATATATGAATTAAATAAAACAAGAAATGAGGAAAAGATGTTAAAAGGAAAACAAAAAAGACAATTAAGAGCTTTAGCTCATCATCTTACACCAGTTTTTCAGGTAGGGAAATTTGGTGTAAATAGTGAAATGATAAAAGGTTTAAGAGATGTTCTTGAACGACGAGAATTAATAAAAATTAGTATTTTACAAAATTGTGAAGAAGATAAAGACGAAATAGCAAGAATCTTATCAGAAAGAACTTCTTCAGAGTTAGTTCAACTAATAGGTCACACAATAGTTTTATACAAGCAAAGTTCAAAAGAAAAATATAGAAAAATTGAGTTGGTGAAATAAAATGGCGATAGCTCTTTATGGTGGAAGTTTTGATCCAATACACATTGGACACCTGATTACAGCTAATAACGTGCTAGAAAATTATGAATTAGAAAAAATTATTTTTGTTCCATCACATATTACTCCGCTTAAGGGGAGAAGTTTAGAAGCTGCTGACAAAAATAGATATGAGATGATAAGGATTAGTATAGAGAAAAATACAAAATTTGAGGTAAGCAGCTATGAAATTGAAAAGGATGAAGTAAGTTATAGTTATCATACCGTAAAATATTTTAGTGAAAAATATAAAGGTAAAAAGATTTACTTTATTGTTGGCACAGATAGAGCGAAAGATTTAAAAAAATGGTATAATATAAATGAGCTTTCTAAAATGGTAACATTTATTTTTGTTGCTCGTGATAAAGAAAGTTTGGAGAAGATTGTAAAAGAGGATAATTTTTATAAAAGTATTGATTATGAGATAATGTTTTCTCCGGTTATAGAATTAAGTTCTAGTTTAATAAGAAATAATATTAAACAAAACAAAAGTATAAATTATATGGTTACTGAAGAATGTAAGTCATATATAGAGGAGTTGAGTTTATATGGAATTCCAAGAAATTCAAAATAAAGTAAAAGAAATATTACCACAAAAAAGATATGAACATACACTTAGAGTAGTGGAAGTAGCAAAACATTTGGCAAAAGTTTATGGTGCAAACGAGGAGCGTGCTGCACTTGCTGCATTAGTGCATGATGTATGCAAACCAATGGACGAGGTTGTTATGAAAAAATATGTAATTCTTCATAATCTTGATGTTAATCTTTTAGATTATCCTGTAGAAGTTTTGCATGGTCCAGTAGGAAGTGCATATATAGAAGAAGAGTTCGGCATCGAAGATGAAGAGGTGAAGCTTGCTGTAGCAAATCACACATTTGGAAGAAAGCATATGACTTTGTTAGAAAAAATAATCTTTATATCAGATTATATAGAACCGCAAAGAAAGCATCCGCATCTTAAAGAAGTTACCGAAGTATCAGATTATGATTTAGATGAAGCTGTGAGACTAGCTGCAAAGTATACTTTAGTTTATTTAATAGATAACGATGAAAGGATTTATCCACCATTATTAGAGTGCTATAATTACTACAATATAAAAAATTATAGAGTAGGTTTTAAAGAAAAGAATAAAGAAAAAATTCTTAATGAAGAAAAGACTATCACTATTAGAAATAAAAGTGAAGCACATTTTAAAAAGGGTGATTTACTAGAAGCAACTACATATGAAGATCCTGATACTGTTTTTGCAACTTTAGAAGTTGATTTAGTAAAACCAGTAACTCGTGATACTCTAACAGAGCGTTATGCAAAACATTATGGTGTAACTCGTGAGGAGCTTATTGAAAAATTAGCAAACAGATATCCAGAAGATGATGTATTGTACGTGGTGATGTTCCACACAACAAAAAAATAAGAAAGAGGATGAAAATGGAAGTAGAAAATTTATTAAAAATTGTCGTAGATGCTTGTGATGATAAGCACGGATATGATATAGTAGCTTATGATTTAACAAATGCAGGAGTTTTGTATGACTATTCAGTAATTTGTCACGCCCCAACTTCAAGACAGGTAGAAGCTATTGCTGCTGAAGTTCGTGAGAAAGTTTTGGAGAACAACGTAAATATTTATAGCACAGAAGGTTTAAGAGAAGCAAAATGGATTCTTATGGATTTAGGTGATGTTATTGTAAATATTTTAACAAGAGATGATAGAGAATATTATGAACTAGACGCACTTTTTGAAAAACATCCTCTAAAAGAGGTTTAATATGTACGAAAATTTAAGTCTTGTTTATGATAGGTTAATGGATGCAGATTACGATACTTATATCAATATTATAAGCCAAGAATTAGAAGGTAAAAAAAATCTTCTAGTTCTTGATTTAGGTTGTGGAAGTGGTACGATGTTGCCGGAACTTGAAAAATACGGGAAAGTATTTGCAATAGACAATAGTGAACAGATGTTAGCTATTGCCAGTGAAAAAGCACCAAATTGTAATTTTTTTAAGATGGATATATTGGAGATAACTTCTTTAGGAGAAAAATTTGATTTTATTTTAAGTGCTTTTGATGTCTTTAATTATTTAGAGAACTTTAATGAGTTTAAGGAAGGTTTGTCGGAAGTTTATTTTTCTTTAAGAAAAGGAGGGAAATTTGTTTTTGATATACACACTCCTTACAAAATTAATTTTATGCTAGAAAATAAAATTTTCGCATATGAAGAAGATGACATTAGTTATATTTGGTTCACGTATGGAACGAAGAATAGTTTGGAAGTAGAAAGTGAATTAACATTTTTTGTAAAAGAAAAAGATAATTTGTACAAAAAATTAGAACAATATCAAAAACAAAGAACATATTCGATAGAAAGTATATTAGAGGAAATTAGGAATATAGGTTTTAAAATTAATAAATATTTTTGCGATTTTGATTTAGAAAATCAAAATTATGAAAATTCAGAAAGAATAATTTTTGTTTTAGAAAAGTAGTAAAGAGAGAAGAATAAAAAGTAATAATACTTTTTATTCTTTTTGTTATACAATAATTTAAATTTAAGATTCTCTTAGATTTTTAAATACATAAATAATTGACTTTAATTGTATAAAATAGTATTATAATTACAGATGTAGATGATGAATAATATCTATCAACTAGAAGCTAAACTTAAAAAATAGTTCTAGTTTTTTGTTTATAATTGGTATAAGGTTTTATAAAGAATAAAAAAGGAAGTTAAAGTATATGAATATTAATATTTCAGAAGCAGAATGGGAAGTAATGAGAGTGGTTTGGAGCAATGATGTGGTTACTAGTAAATTAGTAATGGATACACTCAGTAAAAAAAAAGAGTGGTCAGCTTCAACTGTTAAAACTTTATTGTCGAGATTAGTTTGTAAAAATATTTTATCAACGGAGAAAATAGGGAACAAATTTTTTTATAATTCAATCTATACTGAAAGTGATTGTCTAGAAAATTTAACACAAACTTTTTTAAAAAAATTTTGTACAAAAAAAACTAAACTAATTACCAATTATATAATAGAAGAAAATAATTTAAGTAAAAGCGATATTGATAGCATTATCAAATTATTATTAGAAAAAAGAAAAGTTGCAGAAGATAGGGTGTCTTGTAATTGTATCAAGGGACAATGTACGTGTAAAAAATAGTTATTTCGTATAAAAATATAATATAAATAAAAAAGAGAGGTGTCATTATGGAAATAACTAAGAAAAAAATTTTAATAACAGGTGCTTCTAGTGGGATAGGGCGTGAACTTGCATACCAAATAGCTAGTAAAAAAAATGTAGATTTAATTTTAGTTGCCAGAAGAACAGAAGCATTAGAAAAAGTTGCTAAAAAATGTGAAAGTAATGAAGGAGTCAGTACGAAAATATATTCTGTAGATATAGGATTACAAGGTGAAGTTGATGAATTAGTACGAGATGTTGATGATGTAGATATCTTAATCAATGCGGCTGGATATGGAATAATGAAAGGTTTTGATGAATTTACAGATTATGAAGTTGTAAAGATGTTCGATACTAATGTTATAGGAACGATTCAATTAACTAGTGAGTTAGCCAAAAAAATGAAAGAGAAGAAGTCAGGAAACATAGTGACTGTAGCTTCTTTATCTGGGAAAATTGCAACACCTAAAACATCTGTTTATTCAGGAACAAAGTTTGCATTGTTAGGATACTTTAATTCTCTACGTTTAGAGTTAAAAAATTATAATATTCATGTAATGACTGTTAATTTGGGGCCTGTTGCTACAAATTTTTTCAACGCATCAGATGATAATAAAAAATACTTAAAAACAATAGGAGGTAAACCACTGACTCCTAAGATAGTTGCTTCAAAAATAATTAAAGGAATTGAAAAAAATAAAAGAGAAGTAAATCTTCCATTAAAATTGGTATTAGGTACAAAAATAAATCAGTTATTTCCTAGCATTGGAGATATAATCTTATTAAATATGTTTAAAAATAATAAATAGAAAATAGAGAGCTACTCAATTAATATTATAAAAAAATAAGGTTGAATTCAGTGTTTTTATAAGACATAAGGTCTTGCTTTTTATATTTAAATTTGCTATAATAAAGAAATGCTAGGTGGGGAGTTAGCGGTGCCCTGTACTTGCAATCCGCTTTAGCAAGACCGAATACCGAGATGCGGGTAGATTAGGGAATGTCGAGTTTAACACGTAATGTTGAGACTAAGGCACCTTACGACGCAATGCTTATGAACCATGTCAGGTCCGGAAGGAAGCAGCATTAAGTAAGTTTATTGTGGGTGTGAGTTTTTGTCAAGGTTGAGTTGGCGATTGAACTAACGGTTTTTTACTCTATTCAAGTCTCGGTTGCATTTTTATAAATCGATGATTATCTGAAAGTTCTGGCTTTTGGATTTTTTTTAATGTTTTGTAATTTTAATTTATATTTTATTTAAAATAAGTTTTATTATTACTAAAAAAGGAGAAATTATGTATCAAGGAAAAACTATAAAAGAACAATCTTTAATATTTGTGAAGTTATTGTTTCCAGTTTTGATTTATCAAATTATATCTTATTCGTCTGGAATGATTGGAACTTTTATGGCAGGACACTATAGTCCAACAGATTTGGCAGGGGTAAGTATGGGAGTAAACATTTGGAATCCTGTCATGTATACATTAAACGCTATAGTTCTTGCAATAATTCCCATAGTATCACAATTGATAGGAAAAGGTCGTGAAGAAGAGATACCTACAAAAGTTAGGCAATTTTTATATATAGCAGTATTCATAAGTATTATTTTAGTAGTAGTTTTAAATACGTTGGCAAGTCCAATAGTAGATAGTTTAGGCTTAGATTTGAAAATTTCAGAAATAACAAAAAATTACTTATTCTACGAAAGTTTTGGGGTATTGTCAATATTTTTATACATTGTATTACGTGCTTTTATGGATAGTTTAGGTTTAACTAGATTATCTATGATAATGATGGTAATTTCGGTTCCTATAAATGTAGTTTTTGCTTATGGATTCATTTTTGGAAAATTTGGTATGCCAGAGTTAGGGGGAGCAGGAAATGCAGTAGCGGTTTCATTAACATATACAGTTTTATTTTTTGTAGCACTTGCTTTAACTTTAAAACATCCTAAGTTAAATAAATATAAAATATTTAAAAAAGAGGGAATTAAAATTGCACATTGGAGAGAAATTTTCAAATTGGGAATTCCCATTGCATTTGCAACAGCATTAGAAACTGTAGTTTTTTCTACGTTATCCTTGATGGTTTCTAGATTTGATACAACCATTATTGCTTCACATCAAGCTGCACTTAACTTTTCTGGTTTTTTATATAGTTTACCTGTGAGTGTTGCAAATACCGTCACAATTATAGTCGCATATCATGTGGGAGCAAAAAATTATAAAATGGCACAAAGATATACTTTATTAGGAACTATAATGGGAATGATTTTTTCAGTTATAATAGGATTGGGAGTATGGGTATTTGATAGTAAAATTCCATATTTATATAGTAACGATAGTGATGTAATTAATTTAACTTCCCATTTATTATTGTATGCGATAGGGTTTGCAGTTTGTGACTCATTTGCTTCATGTTTAGCTGGAGTTCTTAGAGGATATAAAAAGGTAATTCCAATCTGTGTAGCAATGGGTGTAGGATATTATTTGATTGGGATTCCTGTAGCATATTATCTAGTATTTAAATTAGATGTAGGTATAGATGGATTGTGGATTGGTTGGATAGTTGGTTTATCATTCTACGCAATAGGCGTCTTAATGTATTATGTTAATTTGCGAAAAAAAGTTAGTAAAATATAAATAATATTTTAATAAAAAAGAGCAGTTCAATAAAGTTTTATTTCAAATTTTGTTAAATTATATTCACACGAGTTTATATTGTTAGAACTTAAAAGGGAAGGATTCTAAAATGAGAAAAATACCTTTTTTTATTGATTTTTTTAAAGAATTTTGGTAAAATAAAGGAATAGTAAATTAATTAAATCCGTGATTAATACAGGATATTTATTTAATTTCTTTCTAGTGATTGAGTGTTTAAGTTTGCCGACTTACTCAATCACTTTTTTTATTTCTTTATCTTATATTTATATTATACTAAACGTTTAAACGTTTGTCAATGTTTTTTTTATTTTTGATATTTTTTTA
The DNA here is from genome assembly GCF_000425665.1 of Gemella cuniculi DSM 15828. GTDB lineage: Bacteria > Bacillota > Bacilli > Staphylococcales > Gemellaceae > Gemella > Gemella cuniculi. The sequence goes on along the minus strand of NZ_KE384432.1, from coordinate 156,453 downwards.
TTTTTTTTTTAACTCTTGTAAATGCTCTTGTTGTGCCATTTCTACAAATTTAAACGCCGTACTTTTGTATGTTCTATATTTTTTTTTCTCTTTTGCTTCTAAATTTTCAGAAAAACGCTGACGGTCTTTAGCATTTCTTATTTCTTTTTCTTTCGCTTTTTCCTCCTCTGTTAGGCGTGCCTGTCTTTTAGCGTATTGAGTAAGTTTTTTCTCTTGACTCATTTCTTAGATTGCCCCTTTCTTTTTTTTATTTATTATGATATAATATATCAAAAGGAAGATGAACGATACAGGGTCGCCCATCTTTTAGAAAATATTTAAAAATTACTTTTTACGCTTTGGGTTGCAGCCCTTGGCGTTTTTTATTTTTTCATCAATAAATTTGTAAAGGTCGATTAAGCCTTTTAAAATATTAATTATTAATAAAATAAAAGTTAATTCTCGCATATTTCCACCCTCTCGCTGCCTTTAATTTGGCGGCGTTCCTTATCGGGCTGTAAGTATTTTACTAACTTACAAATTTATTGTATTACATCCACGTTTAAACGTCAAGTGTTTATTTGCTTTTTTTTCAAATTATTTTAAAATTATTATAAAGAGTGTAGTGTCAATGTTTTTAAAAGCTTTTGATTTTTTTCTTCTATATAATTTAAAAATAAACGTTTTTTTAAAAAATAAATCCTAAAAACAATTACTTAATTAATTAGAATATTTTTTTATAAATTACGAAGATAAAAAAATACTACTTCATAAAAAAACACACCTATATTCCCATCAGGAGAAAAATCTCTTAAATTCTGGGGTATATATGATCAAAAAAATAATAAAAAAATAAAAATCTTTTGTGGTTGCCAACCATAAGTGTTAATCATAAATTTTGTTTGTTATTAAAACAAAAAAAGAAGAGATAGACTTAAAATATAAGTTATCTCTTCTTTATTTTTGTGTAAACACCACAATATATATCATAATAAAAAATAAAATTAATAAAATAAGGTGACAAAAACTAATTTTCAATATTGTAGACTTCTTTTTCAACCTCACGTACCATTGTAAGTAAGTTTTCTTTAATCCTCTTAGTTTTGTTATATACAGAAGTCCTACCATATCCAACTTCAAATCCCACTTGTTCATAACTTTTACCTTGTCTAAAAAATAAACTCCATATCTCCTGATCTATAAGTGAACTTTCGTAATATAATTTATCCACACACTCCAAACATTTAGTATGGAAATAATGGGAAATTAAATAAAAAGAATTATTATTTAAACGTTACGGATGAAATAACTAATAATTATCTATACCTTAATTTCACGAATGATAAACTAAAAAAAACAAAATTTTAAAAAATAAAGATCCATGATTTCAGTCATACACATTGTAGTCTCCTATTTGAAAGTGGATTTGTTATTCTAAAAATTACAAGATAGGTTAGGTCATTTAGATTAAAAACTAAAATGAAAAACTGTGCTACGTAATAAAAAAACAACATGATAGCTGATAAATTTGCTAAATTTATGATTAAGTTTGATATGATAATATTCAATATCATTCTAGTATAAAATAAAAAGCCTTAAACACTGATAATTTAAGGCTTTTATAACTTTATTATTTAGTTTCTCTGTGTAAAGTCACTTTTTTTAATCTTGGACAATATTTTTTTAGTTCAATACGGTCTGGATTATTTCTTTTATTCTTTTTAGTAATGTAGTTTCTGTCACCACATTCTGTACAAGCTAATGTTACATTTACGCGCATTAATATAACCTCCTATAAAATTTAATCTTAACAACTTTTTCATACAACAAAATATATTATACCACCTGTTTCAAATTATTTCCAGTATAAAATGTTATTTTTTAAAAATTATTTTTTATTTACACTAATTTTATAGTTAGTTCTTTATTTGTTGTTATTCTCCGAAAACTTTATAATAATCTTGTTTGAATTTTTCAATCCCTATATCTGTAAGTGGATGCTTTATCATTTGTTTTATAACTCCATAAGGAACGGTAGCTATATCACAACCCATTTTTGCACATTCAGCTACATGAATAGGATTTCTAACACTAGCTGCAATAATTTGTGTATCAAAATTATTATTAGAAAAAATTTCAACTATTTCTTCTATTAGTAGTAACCCATTGTGTGAGATATCATCTAATCTACCTAAAAATGGTGAAACATAAGTAGCTCCTGCCCTAGCGGCAAGTAATGCTTGAGTTGCACTAAATATTAAAGTAACATTAGTTTTAATACCCTCCTCTTTTAAGACTTTCACAGCACGTAATCCATCTTCAGTCATAGGAATTTTTACAACCATATTTGGATGAATTTTTGCTATTTCGCGTGCTTCTTCTACCATATCTTCCCATTTTTCAGTTGTAGCTTTAACTTCTCCACTAATTGGACCGTCTACAATTTCGGTAATCTCTTTAATTACATCTTCAAAGTTTCTCCCTTCTTTTGCGATTAAAGATGGATTCGTAGTAACTCCACAAATCACTCCAAGATCATTAGCTAAACGAATATCCTCAACATTAGCAGTATCTATAAAAAATTTCATTTCGTTATCCCCTTTCATTTACTACTAGAATTATAATATCATACTATGAAAACTATTTCAAACTTTTGTAAGATTTAATTATTAAGAGAAATAATACGTTTAGATAATAGTATGTTTATATTAAATTTAAGGGTTGAAAAAGAAAAAATAAAATTATTTACTGACCATTTGTTTTTTATTGAAATATATGGTAGAATAACACTATATTTAGGAGGATTAACATGAAGAAGTTTTTAGAAAAAGTACCATACTTAATTTTTTCTTTCTTTTTATTTATAATACTACCTCTTTGCTCTTATTTTATATCCAATAAATCTGGAATGATAATTTTATTACTTATTTTTATGTATCCGGTTATTAGCTTTTTTATATCATTCTTATATGCATATAATAAAGACGATTTTAGTTATCTGTTCTCTATTATAATAGGCGTATTTTATTTGATATCTTGTTTAATTATATTGAATTTTGATATTCTTATTTATGGTCTTGGGTATGTATTCTTTAGTTTGTGTGGTCAAGGTGTGGGTTTTTTAATTGGCAAACTGAAGAAAAATAAAAAGAGTGCTGAATAGATCTTAGGTTGATTATTATTAATTAGATTATTATAAAAGTAGTAGATGTTTATTATACTTTACTACTCTTTTTTTATTGTGTTTAATGGTTTCTTTTGAGTAACTATACCACATTAAAGTGCATACTTGATAACTATTTTGTGTTATAGTACCATATAACTATAGTAAGATAACAATTTTTGGAGGATATTAAAATGAAAATAGTAGTGATTGGTGCTAATGGGAAAGCTGGAAGACTTATAGTTAAAGAAGCAAAATTAAGAGGACATGAAGTAGCAGCAGTTGTTCGTTCGGAAAATATTTCGGAAGCAAGTGAGGTTATAAAAAAAGATTTATTTGATTTAACTAAAGAAGATTTAAAAGATTTTGATGTTGTAGTTAGTGCTTTTGGTGCTTTTACTCCTGAAACTCTACCATTACATTCAAAATCAATAGAACATTTTGCTGATTTATTGGAAAATAGTGAAGTTAGATTTTTGGTTGTAGGTGGTGCTGGTAGCTTGTATATTGATAATACACATACTGTGAAATTATTGGATACACCAGAATTTCCAGAGGAATTTAAACCCCTAGCTACTGCACAAGCTGATGAATTAACGCTTCTACGAACAAAAGAAAATTTAAATTGGACTTTTGTAAGTCCAGCAGCTAATTTTATTGAAAATGGGGAAAAAACAGGTAATTATGTTATTGCTGGAGAAGTTTTTACAACTAATGATAATGGAGAAAGTTTTGTTAGTTATGCAGATTATGCTAGTGCTATGGTTGATGTAATTGATAGTGGTGATTACATAAAAGAAAGAATTTCTATTTATACAAAATAGTAAGATAATAAGTTAATTAACTCTTTACTGAGCGATTCAGTAAGGGGTTTTTTATTATGAAATTGATTCTAAATTTAAGTCGGTTATGAATAGAACAGAAGTGAAAATGATTTATGTTTAGAATATAGTTAGTACAAGCACGGGTATTGTGAAAAAATAATTATTGAAATAAATTAATTTATGGTTAGAATAGAAACATTATGAACAATAGAAAAAATTTATAAAATATGATAAAATAGAGTATTAAGAAATCAACAAAAAATTTCTAATGAAAGAGATTGAAGGAGATTGTATGTTAAATAAATTAGGATGGAAAATAGGTGGAGAACAAGGAGAAGGCTTAGAGGCAACGACAGAAGTTTTCTCAACTGTTATTAATACACTTGGATATCATATGTATTCTACAAGAGATTTTGCAAGTAGGATAAAAGGTGGGCATAGTAACAGTAAAATTTGTATTTCAGAGGAAAGAATAGATGTTATTGATTATAAAACGGATATTCTTATTGCGTTTGATCAAGTTACACTTGATAGTTACCTAGAAGAATTAGATGAAGGTAGTATAATAATTGTTGACGAAAAAATAAAGCCTAATGTGTCAGAAAATATTAAAGGACTTGTAGCAATTTTTCCTATTACAAATCTTGCTAAACAGATTGCTGCTCCAATTATAAAAAATATTATAACATTGGGGATTTGTTCGGCACTATTAAATATTGAAAAAGAATTATTTTATAACATGATAGCAGCAAAATTCTCATCAAAAGGAGAAGAAATTGTGAAAACAAATATTCAAGCTTTTGATAAAGGTCATGAGATAATGAAGGAATTTATGACAGAAAATAATATCGGAGACAAATATTATTTAAAAAAATTAGAAGTGAAAAATAATAATATGTGGCTTATAGGAAATCATGCTGTAGGACTTGGAGCACTTGCTGCAGGTTGTCGTTTGTATGCGGGATATCCAATAACACCAGCCACTGAGATAATGGAATATTTATTTGATAAACTTCCTTTGGTTAAAGGGGCTTATATCCAAACAGAAGATGAAATCGCAGCCTTAGGTGTTGCTATTGGAGCAAATTTTGCAGGAGTAAGAGCAATGACAGCAACGTCTGGACCAGGGATTTCTCTCATGACAGAGTTTTTAGGGATGGGAGTTATGGCTGAACAGCCTGTTGTTTTAGTGGATGTTCAACGTGGAGGTCCATCATCTGGTCTTCCAACAAAAATTGAACAATCTGATATTTTTCATGCGGTTTATGGAGGAACGGGAGATGCTTCAAGAATTGTTTTAGCACCAACAACGGTGGAAGATTGTTTTTATATTATGATAGATGCGTTTAATATGGCGGAAAAATATCAAACTCCAGTGATCGTTCTTATGGACTTACAACTAGGTATGAATAAGCAGACAGTTCCAAATTTTGATTTTGAGAAGGTGGAGATTGATAGAGGAAAACTATTAACTCAAGAAGAAATAACAGAGGAAAATATAATTTATTTTAAACGATATGGTGTAGAATCTTTAGTATCAGAAAGAACCATTCCAGGGCAAAAGGGAGGAATACATAATGCCAATAGTTATGAGCATTCGATAATAGGATTACCTTCTGAAGTTAAAACAAATACAAAAAAACAAAAAGAAAAAAGATCGGAAAAAATTGAAACAGCATTTATAAAAAAACCATTTATTCTGAATGAATACAATGATGAGAAAGATATTCTTTTAGTTGGTGTAAACTCAACATATGGTAGTTTAAATAAGGCTGCAAAAGAATTAAAAGAACAAGGTATGAAAATTGACACTATGCACTTAAGACAAATTTATCCGGTGGTTCAGGAAATAAAAGATCAATTTGATAAATATAGAAAAGTTTATATAGTGGAGCATAATCATAATAAACAGCTACGCACTGTGATAGCTAGTAAATACCATAATTCTGATAAAATCAGTAGTTTATTGAAATATGATGGTGATATATATTATACACATCAACTTATAGAACAACTGTTAGAGGAGGAGAAATAATATGAAGGTAACATTGAAAGATTATAGAAACGATGTTAAACCTGACTGGTGTGCAGGCTGTGGAGATTATTCTGTATTAGCAGGAATTCAAAGAGCTGTGGTTAATTTGGGTATAGCACCAGAAAATGTTGTTATCTCTGCTGGAATAGGTTGTTCAGGAAAAATTAGTGGATACACAAAAGCATATGGAGTTCAAGGACTTCATGGAAGAAGTTTACCAGTTGCCCAAGGAATAAAACTAGCAAATCAAGATTTAACTGTTTTTGCTATGGGTGGAGATGGTGATGGTTATGCAATTGGTATAGGTCATGCAGTTCATGCAATGAAACGTAATGTTAACATGACTTATGTAGTAATGGATAATCAACTTTATGCTTTGACAAAAGGTCAAATGTCACCAAAATCTGATGAAGGTTTGATAACTACAACAACAGTGGATGGAGTTATGGAAAAGCCATTATCAGCTATGAAAATTGCACTTTCGTGTGAAGTTACCTTCCTAGCACAAGCATTTACTGGTGATATAAAACAATTAATGAATATTTTTGAAGAAGCAATCCAACATGAAGGTTTCTCATTGGTAAATGTTTTTAGCCCATGTAAAACTTATAACTATAAAAATACACCAGAGTGGTATAAGGAAAATTTAACAAAAATAGAAGATATAGAGGGCTATGACAACACTAATAAATTAGAAGCATTTAGGATTTTAGAAGAATATAATGATTTGGTTACAGGGATTATTTACAAAAATGATAAGAAGCCAAAGTATGAAACTATATTAAAAAATTACGACATAGAAAAACCATTAGCACATCAAGACTTAACATTTAATCAAGAAATGTTTAATAGCCTATGTGATGAATTTAGGTAAAGAGGTTGAATTATGAAAGTTAGAAAAATTTTGATACCACTAGCAGTAATGAGTGCGGTTTATTATTGCTATAAAAAAAGTGAAGAAATAGAATATGATAATAGTCATATAGATAAATGTAGAAACAATCTTATTGCACTTGGGTATGATGTAAAAGATAGTTATACATTAAATTTAAAGGAAAATACATATTTAATGTTCTACTTTGATAATAAAGGGATAAGTTATGAAGTGAAATTTGATAAAAATAATCAACAGATAGAATATATAAAAGAGGTATAAAAATGAGTAAATCAATGAAAAGATTTGAAGAGTTGACTATGCTAGATGGAGCATCAGGATTTGAAAATGAAATTTCTAAATATTTAGAAGAAAATTTATCTAAGTATGCTGATGAAATTAAGTATGATAACCTTGGTGGTATTTACGCAATTAAAAAATCAAAAAAAGAAAATGCAAAAACTGTCATGATAGCGGCACATATGGATGAAGTAGGTTTTATTGTTACAAAAATCTTACCAAATGGATTTTTAAAATTTGAACCATTAGGTGGTTTTAGGGAGGATGTCTTACTTGCACAAACTTTTACAGTAACTTCATATGAAGGGAAAAAATTTACAGGAGTTATTGGTTCAATACCTAAACATTTTACAGCAGGTGTGGCACAAAATGTAAAAATTAGTGAAATGACTATTGATCTTGGAGCAAGTTCAAGAGAAGAAGTTATTGCCATGGGAATCAGAGAGGGAGCTTTTGTAACTCCTAAAACTACTTTTGAAAAATTAACAGAAAATAGAATTATGACTAAGGCAGTCGATAATAGGTACGGATGTGTCATTATCACAGAAATACTAGAAGAATTTTCAGGTAGAGAATTGGATATTAATCTAGTAGTTTGTGCAACAGTGCAAGAAGAAGTAGGTTTAAGGGGAGCACGAATAGCTGCTAACATGATTAAACCTGATATTTGTTTTGTTGTTGACTGTAGTCCAGCGAATGATATGGATGGTTCTGCTATGAGTAATGGTCGCTTAGGTGAAGGCTTTTTGGTAAGATTAGTAGATAGAACTATGGTTCTTCGTCCTAATATGCGTGAAAAATTAGTAAAAATAGCGGAAGAAAATAATATTAAATATCAATATTTCACATCACCTGGAGGAACTGATGGTGGAAATATTCATCAATCATTAGTGGGTATACCTACAGCAGTAATTGGTATTTGTGCCAGATACATTCATACACATAATTCTATTTTTGATATGCGAGATTATTATGCAGCCAAGAGTATTTTAGAAAAATTGATAGAAAGTATTGATGAAAAATTTATTGAAGATGTAAGAAAATAAGAAAAGAACGAGGGCAGAGTTTTTCTGCTCCTCGTAAATAAAGTTTTATAATTATTCATTACTATAATCATTGTAATATCTATTATTATTATTTTTACGTTTACTACGACTATATGGACGTTCTTGTGGTTCTTCATTATAACTATCATCATGGCTATTATCGTAGCTTTCATAATAATATTCATCTTCTAGATATTCTTCGTGTATTGTAGCATTTATTTTTATAATTATTCCTAAAAGTATGCTGTTAGCTATAAGAGAACTACCACCATAACTAATAAATGGCATACTAATTCCAATAACTGGAATAATACTAAGTGTTGAGAAAATATTAGTAAAAAATGAGAAACAAAAACTACATATTGATAGTAAGATAAAATAGTAACTATAATTACCTTGTTCACATTTTTTAACAATATTGAATAATCTCAATATGAAAATAAAAAATAATATTAGGAAGAAAAACGCACCTATAAATCCAAAATTTTTAGCAACTATAGAAAAAATAAAATCATTAAATTGTTCATCAATATAGTTTTTATTTTTAACAAAAGTTCCAGTTAGACCACCAAGTTTAATTTCATTTAAAACTTGAGTAATTTGGTAAGAATAGTCTAATTTATAGGCCTCAGGATTTAACCAAGATAATATTCTATTTAGTTGATAGCTTTTTATTCCAACAAGTGATAATAGTTTTGGAAAGTATAGTGCCGCCAAAATAATAATAGCTAATCCAGCTAGTACCACAGAATAAATATTGAATAAAGTTTTTTTATGGGTACTAACTAAAAATACTAAACCTAAGAATAAAAATATAAAGAATAATCCATTTCCTAAGTCGTTTTCTTTAAGAATCAAAACAAAAGGAAGTGCAACTATTAATAATATTTTTAATAGTTTAATAGGATCACTATTTTCCTTGAAATTTTTTTCTTTTATTAACAAGCTAATCATTCCTACTGTAGCTATTTTTGCAAATTCTGATGGTTGTAGTGTAAATATTCTAAAGTTATACCAACTTCTTGCTCCGTTAACAACTGGTGCTAAATTAGTAGAAACTAAGAATATTCCAACCAAAAGTATCAGAGAAAACAAGTAAAATGCTAAAGAAAATTTTTCTATATAGTTAATAGGAATTTTTTGTAGTAAATAAATTATTACTAAACCTATTATATAAAATATAAATTGTTTAAGGAATAATGTAGGTGTATGGTTATTGTTATATTCAGCTAGCAATATAAAAATAAGGCTAGAAAAAGCGAATATAAAATAAAAAATTAGTATTGATAAATTAATTTTATTTTTTATAAAATCTAGCATAATACAACTCCTTTGTTGTAATTATACAATAAGAAAAAAAGATAAGCAATTAAAATAATAAATAATAATTTTTTAAGTATTAAGTTGTTAATATTTATTGTGGAGAGGAATAAACTAAATACATTTACTTAAGGTGAGTTAGATCCTCTTAGCTACACATTATTAAATTGGAAATAAAAGAAGTACTTTTATAAGTAGAAATGTATAAAATAAAAAAGAAAGGTTTGATTGAATGAAATACACACCAATGGTGGAACAATATTTAAAAATAAAAAAAGATTATCAAGACATGTTTTTATTTTATCGTCTTGGGGATTTTTATGAATTATTTTTTGATGATGCGATTCGTGCGTCAAAAATTTTGGAAATAACGCTAACTGGAAGAGATGGAGGAGCAGAGAAAATTCCAATGTGTGGTGTTCCATTCCACTCTTCAGCAGGGTATATTGATACCTTAGTTAATAATGGATACAAAGTAGCAATCTGTGAACAAGTATCAGAACCTGGTCAAGGAAAGATAGTTGAACGAAAAGTTGTTCAGGTAATAACTCCAGGTACCTATATGAATTATAAAAATTATGATGAAAATAATTTTTTGGGAAGTGCATATGTAAAGGATAATAATATTTATTTTTCATTTTGTGATATTATGACTGGAGATAGTCGTTGTACAATTTTGAAAACAATGGAAGATTTGCAAGATGAAATTTTGAAAAATAATATAAAAGAAGTTATAAGTATCAATAGCCAAAAGTTAGATGTTTCAGCCTATGTAACAGAAGTAGAACTTGATGAAAATATAGAAAAAGAAAAAACTGATAATTTAAATGATAAAAATTTGAAATTATGTTGTAATATTTTATTAGACTACATAGAAAAAACACAAAATAAAGATATATCAAGTTTAAAGGATTTTGAAATATATTTTAAAGATAAATTTGTTTATATGACGAATTATTCTATAAGGAATTTAGAAGTAACACAAAATATGTCTAATGGAGGTAAAAAGGGTTCTTTACTTAGTATAATAGATAAGACTTCTACAGCGGCAGGTTCTAGAAAATTAAAAAACTGGTTAGAAAATCCATTATTGAATATATCAGCGATAAAAACTCGTCAGGAGATAGTGGAAGATTTTGTTAAGCATTATTTTGAAAAAGCAGATGTAAAAACTTATTTAAAAGAAGTTTATGATTTAGAAAGAATAGCAACTAAAGTTTCTTATAACATAGTAAGTCCTAAAGAATTGCTTAATTTGAAAAAGACTTTGGAACAAATTCCAAATATAAAAAATTTATTGCTTAGCTTTGATTCTAAGAAACTAGTGGAAATTGCAAAAAATATAGATGAATTAACAGACCTCTATGAATATTTAGAATTAACTATTCATGAAGAAGCTGGGCAAACTGTAAAAGAAGGAGATGTTATCAAGCAAGGATTTAATGAAGAGTTAGATGGTTATAAAAATGCTAGTAAAAATGGTAACAAAATCCTTCTAGAAATAGAAGAGCGTGAAAAAAATAGAACAGGTATAAAAAACTTAAAAATAGGTTATAACAAAATTTTTGGTTATTTTATTGAAATTACTAAAGTTGGACTAAAAAATATAGATCCAACAGAGTTTGGTTATCACAGGAAACAGACTTTATCAAATTGTGAGAGATTTATCTCAGAAGAGTTGAAAGAAGTAGAAGAGCATATAGTTAATTCAAAGGCAAAAATAGAAGAATTAGAACTAAAATTATTCCAAGATGTAAAAGCAAAAATTTATAATTTTATTCCACGACTTCAAAAAGTTGCAAGCACACTAAGTGATATTGATGTCTTTGTTTCACTTTCAGATGTGGCAGAAGAGTATGGATATGTAAAACCTGAGTTTAATGATAATAATATTATAAACATAATAGAAGGAAGGCATCCTATAGTAGAAAGGAATGTTAGTGCCGATAGTTATATAAGTAATGATTGCAAAGTAGAAAGTAAAGATAATATTTTGTTAATAACAGGACCGAATATGTCGGGAAAATCAACCTATATGAGACAACTTGCATTGATAGTAATTTTGGCACAAATCGGATCATTTGTACCAGCAACATCTGCTAATCTTCCAATATTTGATAAAATTTTCACTCGAATAGGTGCTAGTGATGATCTTGCTGGTGGAAAATCAACATTTATGGTTGAGATGATAGAGGCGAAAAATGCGTTGGTTGAATCTACCTCAAACTCTCTTTTAATTTTTGATGAAATAGGTCGTGGTACGTCAACTTATGATGGAATCGCTCTTGCTCAATCAATACTTGAGTACATAAATAATACAATTAAATGTAAAACTTTATTTTCAACGCATTATCATGAGTTAACAAAATTAGAAAATAAGACTCAAGGTATAAAAAATATCCATGTTTCTGCAAAAGAAGATCATGGAGAATTAATTTTTCTTTATAAAATTAATGAAGGCCCTATAGAAAAAAGTTATGGTATACATGTTGCTAAACTTGCTCATCTTCCTGAAGAAGTGATAACAGGTGCTAGCGATATATTAAAGGAATTAGAAAATGGTATCATAGGAAAAGAAGACTTAATTAGAATTAAAGAAAAACAATTAAATCTTAAAGATAGTAATAAAGTTAATATTCAGAAAATAAATAACAATGCAACAGAAAAAACAAAACTAAAAAATATTGAAGAAAAGAAAACTAACAATACAATTACAGAGAAATTACAAGATAGTAAAAAGGTATATGCAAAACTTCAATTAGATTTAGAAGGAAATAATGAAAAATTTAAGTACATAAAAGAAAAGTTAGAGAATATAAACTTTTTGGAAACAACACCTTTTGAAGCATTTAATCTTCTATACGAACTTCAGAAAAAATTAAATGAGGAGGGGGAGTAGAAATATGGGAAAAATAAATATACTATCTGCTGAATTATCAAATAAGATAGCAGCAGGAGAGGTTGTCGAAAGACCATCTTCTGTTGTAAAAGAATTGTTGGAAAATTCTATTGATGCTGGAAGTACAAATATAAAAATTATAATTAAAGAATTTGGTATTAAACAAATTAGAATAATAGATAATGGAAGTGGCATATCTAATGATGATTTAGAAAAGGCATTTTTGAGACATGCAACTAGTAAAATTAATACAGATTATGATTTATTTCATATAGAAACACTCGGCTTTAGAGGTGAGGCTTTGGCGAGTATTTCTTCTGTTAGTCGAGTTATAATAAAAAGTTGCAGCGGAGAAAAACAAGGGAAAATGTTAACATTAGAAGCTGGAAAAGTGATAAAAGATGAGTTCTATGCACCAATAAAAGGAACAGATATAAGTGTAGAGAATTTATTTTATAATACCCCTGCTAGGTTGAAATATTTGAGAAATCCACATACAGAGCAAGCAAATATAATGAATGTGATTAATAAATTTGCTTTGTCTTATCCGTTTGTAGCGTTTGAAGTTCACGTTGATGGAAAAATAGTTTTAAAAACATATGGTGATGGAGATGTGCATAAAATAATCTCTAAAATATATAATATGGGTGTTGCTAAAAATATGATAGAATTTTCTGGTAGTAATGATGACTATAATATTCGTGGCTATATGTCTGTTCCAGAAGAAACTCGTGCTAGCAAAAATTACATAAATATTTTTATTAACGGCCGCTACATTAAAAACTATATTATTCAAAATTCGGTAGTTGATGCGTATGGAACATTTTTAATGAAAAATCGATATCCACTTTGTATTATTAATATAGAAATGAATCCAATACTTCTTGATGTTAATGTTCATCCGACAAAACAAGAGGTAAGGTTATCTAAGGAAGCAGAGTTAGTTTCATTGATAAAAAAGGTTATAACTGAACGTTTGACAAATTACACTTATATTCCGCAAGGAATGAATAATGTTCTTACTAAAAAAGAAAAAGAAAGAGTAGAAAAACTAAACTTCTTAGATGATTTGGATAGTAAATTTGTAATTAGAGAAGACGATTTTGTATTTGGAGATAATAAGAGAAGTGTTGTAGAAAATAATTATAGAACAGATTCAATATTAAAAAACACTTTGCAAAAAGCTGAAAAATCATATTTTTCAGATGAGAAAAAAATACAAGACTATGATGGTAATCAAGGTGAAACTTCAAAATTTATAAACAATAATTTAAATACTTCAAAAAGTGATTTACCGAATTTAAAATTTTCTACTAATCCAAAAGAGATGCGAAATAAGTTTGCTTATGGAGAAAAAATAAATAAGCGAGAGATTGAAAATTTTATGAATTTTTCTAAAAGAGAAGATGCAATTCACATAGAAGATGGTTTAGGTATAGAATTGGAAAATAGTATAAAAAATTTTGAAGATAGCACAAAAGTAAAAATATTACCAGATTTGAAAGTTCTTGCACAAGTATTTAAAACATACATACTCTCAGAGGCAGATAATAAACTATTTCTAATAGATCAACATGCAGCAGCAGAGCGATATAATTATGAAAAACTTAAAAGAGAATTTAATGAAAAAGTTAATTATAAACAGCAACTTCTTGTACCATTAATGTTTGACTTTTCAGTAGAGGAAGCGGCAGAAATAAAAAATAATTTAGAAAAATTTTTAGAATTAGGAATTGTGTTTGAAGAATTTGGAGGTAATTCGTATGTAGTTCGAGAATTTCCTCTTTGGGCGAGTGATGATAGTGAGGAGATAATAAAAACTATTGTTAACAAAGTTTTAGATAATAAAAAGATAACTCTTGTCGAACTTCGTAATGATGCAATAGCTATGGCTAGTTGTAAAATGTCAATAAAAGCTAATCAAATTTTAAATGAAGTAGAGATGAATAAAGTGATTAGCGATTTATATAAATGTGAAAATCCATTTACTTGTCCACATGGACGCCCAATTATAACAAAGATGGATAAAAAAGATCTAGAAAAAATGTTTAAGAGAATTGTATAGGTGTGGTATATGAAAAAAATTCCTCTAATAGTAATAGTAGGACCAACTGCAGTTGGAAAAACAAATTTAAGCATAGAACTTGCTAAAAAATTTAATTGTGAAATTATTTCAATAGATAGTGTTCAAATTTACAAAAAATTTGACGTAGGTTCAGCAAAAATAAAAAAAGAAGAAATGGGTGGAGTAGTTCATCATTTGATTGATGAATTAGAACCTGATGATAATTGTTCAGTTTATGATTTTCAGAAAATGGCACGTAACAAAATAGAGGATATTTATTCTAGAGGGAAAATTCCTTTGTTAATAGGAGGAACTGGATTTTATATGAATGCGGTCTTGAACAATTATAAATTTAGCGACTTAGAAGAAAAAATTTATGATGTAGATGTAGATATGGCAAAAAATTATTTAAGAGAAAATTATTTAGATACATATAATAATATTGATTTAGAAAATCGTCGCCGAGTTATTAATGCATATAATTATGTAATTAATGAGAAAAAATCAATTATGGAAAATAATAACGGAGATAAAATATTGGAAAAATATAATCCATATTTAATTGTATTAAATACAGATAGAGAAGTTTTATATAGTCGGATTAATAAACGAGTAAAACTTATGTTTGAACAAGGTCTTGAAGGGGAGGTAAGGAATATAATTTCTGAATACGGAACCAATCTTCAAGCCTTAGGTGCAATAGGATATAAAGAAATGTTACCATATTTAACAGGTGAAGTAACAAAGAAGAGTACAATAGAAAAAATATCACAAAATTCAAGGAGATATGCTAAACGTCAATTAACATGGTTTAGAAATAAAATGAATGGAGTTTGGTATGATGTGCAAGATGAAAATTTTTTAAGTAAAGTAGAAAATGATATAAAAAAGAATTTAGGGGATAGTATTATTAAATCATAGTGGTTTTGGGAGCGATTCAAAAATCATAAATTGTTGATAATAGTTATACTGAAGAGAAAAGTTACGGATAGCGTATTCAATAAAAACTTAATTTTTAACGAATATCATGAGAAAAAAATCTTAGTTTTTATTACCTATCACTTTTGTAGATCTTCCCTATATAGTTTACCAGATATCAAGAAAGATTTAGTAAAAAGAATTTTGTAATCAATAAATCACTTGCATTGTAGGTTAACTTGCAAAGAAGAGTGTAGGTTATTAGAATCATTACGCACAGCATATGAAAGGGTATACCATGCAGTAAGATACAAACCTAAATGAAAATTTATTGGTCAGCCCAATTACTATTTACATAATGGTTTTAATGTATATAATTTTTCATGATTAAAAAAATATAGGAGGGTGATTGATATTTATGAGGCAATATATTGTTGATGCTTTTGCAGATAAGATATTTTCAGGTAATCCGGCAGCGGTTTGCGTTTTGGATGAAGATATTTCGGAAGATCTTATGATGAAAATTACAAGAGAAAACAATTTATCGGAAACTGCTTTTGCAGTAAAGATTGGTGAAGAAAAATATGATTTAAGGTGGTTTACTCCAGGTGGAGAAATAGATCTTTGTGGTCATGCAACACTCGGGGCAGCATATGTAATTATGAATTATTATGAACCAAAATTAACAAAAGTAAAATTTAAAACAATGAGCGGAGAACTCGTTGTAGTAAAAAAAGATAACTTATATGAAATGAATTTTCCAATGTACGAACTTAAAGAAGTTAAAGTTACCAACGAAATGATAGAAGCAATTGGAATTGAACCTGCTTATGCACTTTTAGGAAGAGATCTTGTTTGTGTGTTTGATAATGAAGAGGATATATGGAAGATAACTCCTGATCTTGATAAAGTAAAAAAATTAGAAGGGCTTCTTCTTCACATAACAGCAAAGAGTAAAGAATATGATTGTGTATCAAGAACTTTTGCTCCAAAGTTAAATGTTCCAGAGGATCCAGTTTGTGGTTCAGGTCACTGTCATATCGCACCCTATTGGGCAAAGAGAAATGAAAAAAAAGAAATTATCGCTTATCAAGCATCAGAACGTGGTGGAGTACTTTATTGTAAGGTAAAAGAAGATAGAATTATTTTAGGTGGAAAAGTTGTATTATATGCTGAATCGAAGTTGTGGGTTTAGTAGAGTTTCCTTAATTATTATTTAAATAATTGAGTATAAAAATTTTAATAAACCATCAAACAAAATAAAAATTCTAAGCAAGAGGCTTGGAATTTTTGTTTTGTTTTCTCTTAAGTATTCACTTTTTGCTTATTTTTTGCTAAAATTAGAAAAGAATTTGGATGAATGTCATGGTGAAAATAATTATAGATGAATTATTATTAAACAAGTAGTTTTATTATGAAAGTGGGTGATTGTGTGCAAGTTACAAACATTACAAAATTAAAAGTAAAATATAAAATTGAGCTAGATAATGGGAAACATTTTTATGTATCAGAAGATACGATCTTAAAATATGGACTTATAAAAAAAATTGAATTAAGCAATGAACAACTTAAAGAAATAATTTCTCATGAAAGTATTGAAAGTGCATATAATAAAGCTGTTCATTATTTGCAGTATGGACTTAGAACAAAGCAAGATATAAGAGATTATCTTGAAAAAAAAGAAATTGTATCTGCTATTATAAACGAAGTAATAGAAAAGTTAACTCAGATAGGATATTTAAATGATGAACACTATATAGAAGCGGCAGTTATCGACTATTTTAATCTTAATCAAAAAGGTCCATATTGGATAAAAAGAAAATTGTTAGAAAAAGATTTAGATAAAAAGCTTATTGAAGAAAATATTACTAAGATATGTACAGAAGAAAAGATGATAGAAATGCTTTATAAAATAATAGAACGTGAATTTTCTGTAAGACGTGAGTCAAAAAATAAAAAAGTTCAAAAAATCACACAAAAACTTTATACAAATGGCTTTTCTTCTGATATAATAAGAAAAGTGTTTGACGTATTTTTTGAGAACTATGAAGAAGAAAGTGAAGATGATATTTTAGAAGAATATTTTAATAAAGCTTATCGAAATTATAGTAGAAGATACGAAGGTTATACACTTAGACAAAAAATTATAGAAAAACTAGTTAGAGATGGTTTTTCTTATTATACTATAAAAGATTTTTTAGAAACACAAGATTTGTAAAGGAAGAATAAAATGGATAAAAGAAACGAAAGGCAAAAGAAAATCAGAAACTTTTCTATAATCGCACATATTGATCATGGGAAGTCAACTCTTGCAGATAGAATTTTGGAGAAAACAAAAGCACTAGAACAGCGTGAAATGAAAGCACAGCTTCTTGATTCAATGGATATAGAAAGAGAAAGAGGTATTACGATAAAACTTAATGCTGTACAACTTCAATACACAGCAAAAAATGGAGAAGAGTATATTTTTCATTTGATAGATACACCGGGACACGTAGATTTTACTTATGAGGTATCACGTTCTCTTGCAGCATGTGAAGGGGCTATTTTAGTAGTTGATGCTGCTCAAGGTATAGAAGCACAAACCTTGGCTAATGTATATTTAGCGCTAGACAACAATTTGGAAATTATACCAATTATAAATAAGATAGATTTGCCAGCTGCAGATCCTGAAAAAGTGAAGACTGAAATTGAAGAAGTTATTGGACTACCTACTGACGATATAGTTTTAGCATCAGCAAAAGCGGGAATTGGAATTGATGAAATTCTTGAACAAATAGTCGAATATATTCCTGCTCCCAAAGGAGATGCTAATGAACCGTTACAAGCACTAATCTTTGACTCGCTATATGATGCATATCGAGGAGTTATCGTTTCTGTACGTATTAAAAATGGTACAGTAAAAGCTGGGGATAAAATTAAAATGATGGCGACTGGTGGAGTATTTGAAGTTACGGAAGTTGGTATTCATAATCCAAAAGAGAAGATAGTTGATGAACTTACTGCTGGAGATGTAGGATTTATTTGTGCATCCATTAAAAATGTAAGCGAAACTCGTGTAGGGGATACGATAACATTAGCAAATAATCCTGCTAAGGAAGCATTACCAGGTTATAGAAAATTAAATCCAATGGTATTTTGTGGATTATATCCAATTGATTCATCTAAGTACAATGACTTGAGAGAAGCATTAGAAAAATTAGAACTAAATGATTCAGCACTCCAATATGAAGCTGAAACTTCTCAAGCACTAGGTTTTGGATTTAGATGTGGATTTTTAGGGATGTTGCATATGGAGATTATTCAAGAGCGCATTGAGCGTGAATTTAATATTGACATTATTGCAACAGCACCATCAGTTATCTATAAAGTAGAAAAAACAGATGGTATAATGATAGACGTCTCAAATCCATCAGAAATGCCAGATCCACAAAAAATTAATAAAATTACGGAACCATTTGTTAAGGCTAGTATTATGGTGCCAAATGATTATGTTGGTGCAGTGATGGATCTTTGCCAAAAAAAACGAGGAATATTTTTAAATATGGAATATATTGATGATACAAGGGTAAACATTACTTACGATATCCCATTATCAGAAATAGTATTTGATTTCTTTGATCAACTTAAATCTAATACAAAAGGTTATGCATCATTTGACTACGAATTAACAGGTTATAAAGATAGTAATCTTGTTAAAATGGATATTCTTCTTAATGGAGAACAGGTAGATGCATTAAGTTTTATTGTCCATAGAGAATTTGCTTATCAACGCGGAAAAGTTATCGTTGAAAAATTAAAAAAACTTATACCAAAACAGCAATTCGAAATTCCTATTCAAGCAGCGATTGGAAATAAAATCATTTCTAGGGAAACTATTAAAGCCATGAGAAAAAATGTACTTGCTAAATGTTATGGTGGAGACATTAGTAGAAAACGTAAACTTTTAGAGAAACAGAAAAAAGGTAAAGAAAGAATGAAAGCAGTCGGAAGTGTAGAAGTACCTCAAGATGCCTTTATGGCTGTTTTGAAAATGGATGAAGAATAATGAGTCCATCACCTAAAGGAGTATATATTCATATTCCATTCTGTAAGTATATATGTTCATATTGTGATTTCAATAAATTTTTTATTCAAAGACAGCCAGTTGATAAATATATTGATTGCTTAACTTGTGAAATTAATAATATGCCGAATGTAAAAAATATAGAAACTATTTACATAGGTGGAGGGACACCAAGTGCATTAAATGATGAACAACTGCATAGACTACTTACCGCACTTAGAAAAAAGATTCCGCATAAATTGAATGAATTTACTTTTGAAGCAAACCCAGAAGATCTTACTCCTTCTCGGGTTGCTTTGATTAAACAATATGGTGTTGACCGAGTCAGTATGGGAGTTCAAACTTTTAACAATGAACTACTAAAGATATTAGGACGAGGTCATGTGGCAGATGATGTTGATATGGCAATTAATAATTGTAAGAGATTTGGAATTGAAAATATAAATGTAGATTTAATGTTTTCTCTACCAAAACAAACCATGGAAGATCTTTACGATAGTATGAAAAAAATAATCAATTATGATATAAGTCATGTATCGTGTTATTCTTTAATCTTAGAACAGAAAACAAAGCTATACAATCAGGTTCGTGATAAAAAAGTTATTTTACCTTCTAATGAAATGGAAGAGAAAATGTACAATCAGGTTATCACATATTTAACAAAAAATGGTTATAATCAATATGAGATTAGTAATTTTTCAAAAATAGGACATGAAAGCATACATAATAGTAATTATTGGCGAAATATGGAATATTATGGACTCGGAGCTGGAGCACATGGTTATGTAGAGGGAATTCGCTATGCTAATCAGGGTGCATTAAAATTTTATATAGATAGTATGATAGAACATGGGCATGCTGTGAGAGAAAAAAATAAAGTTACTGAAAAAGAGCAAATTGAAGAAGAAATGTTTTTAGGGTTACGTCTATTAGAGGGAATTGATTTAATAGAGTTTGAAAAGAAATATGGAAGAAAAATTGAAGAAATTTTTAGTGCTGTTATGGCTAAAAACCTAGAAGAAGGTTATTTGGAAATAGTAGATAATAAACTACGATTAACTAAAAAAGGATTATTTTATGGAAATGAGGTCTTTTCAGAATTTTTATTAGACTAGTTTGAAAAATATTTTTATTAAGATAGATGACTTAATTTGTTGATACGATGTAGTCGGAGAGTACTATCTGAAAAAATAGTTCTCTCTTTTCTATTTATATTTAAAAATATAAGTTTAATTTTAAAAAAATTGAAAGTAGATATTTGATAAATCTAGGAAGACAATATATGTGATTATGAAAGGAGGAGACAGCTATGGAAAAGAAAAATATTGAGAAATTATTAAATAAATTAAATAATGATTTTGGCTTTAATTTAAAATATAGTGATAATTTTAAAATGGCTTTTTGTCATTCTTCATATGCAAATGAAAAAAGGATAGCGAAACATTTGAATTATGAACGTCTAGAATTTTTAGGAGATGCTGTAGTCGAACTTACTACAAGTGAGTTTTTATTTAAAAAATTTTCTGAATTATCAGAAGGAGAACTTACTAAACTTCGTGCTTCTATAGTTTGTGAAAAAACTCTAGTGAAATATGCTTTGCTGCTAAAGTTGGATAAATGTATTTTCTTAGGAAAAGGTGAGGAGAAAATGGGAGGACGAAGTCGTGCAGCACTTCTTGCGGATATTTTTGAATCATTTACAGGAGCACTGTACCTAGAAACAAATCTAGAAACTGTGAAAATATTTTTAAATAATACACTATTTACAGAAGTAAAAGATTTAGAATATCACACTTTTGTGGATTATAAAACTATACTTCAAGAATTTGTTTCAAAAATAAAGCTCGGGAATATTGAATATCAAGTTTTAGATTCGACAGGTCCGTCACACTTAAAAACTTTTACTAGTGGAGTCGTAATTGATGGTAAACTATACGGAAGCGGTAGTGCCACTACCAAAAAAGAATCAGAACAACTTTCAGCTAAAGAAGCACTGGAGAAGCTAGGATATAAAGATTAATAATTATTTATAAGTATGTATGAATATTTTATAGAAAGTATTAGGAAAGATTAAAAATAAATTTCAGAAAGGAGCATCATAATGAAATTATCAAAAGTTGAAGTTACGGGTTTTAAATCTTTTCAAAAAAAGACCACTTTCGAGTTTAAGAATAATTTAATAGGTGTAGTAGGACCAAATGGTTCGGGAAAAAGTAATATAATTGATGCTATTAGGTGGGTATTAGGGGAACAGTCTGCCAAAAATCTGCGTGGTAGTAGCATGAAAGATGTTATCTTTTCAGGGACTGAAGATGCAAAGAAGAAAAATTTTGCTGAGGTGGCAGTTACTTTTACTAGTGGAGAAGAAAATTGCGAAGTAAAACGTCGTCTTTATAGAAATGGAGATAGTGAATATTTTATAGATAATAAAAGAGCAAAGTTGAAAGATATAACAAATTTATATTTGGATTTTGGCATCAACAAAGAAAGCTACAGTATTATTACACAAGGGAAAGTTGAAGATATAATTTCTTCAAAACCTGTGGATAGACGAGCAATTATTGAAGAAGCATCAGGTGTTTTAAAATATAAAAATAAAAAGAAAGAAACTAATGCAAAATTAGAAAAAACTAATGACAATCTAACTCGTCTAAATGATATATTTTCAGAAATTTCTGCAAGATATGAAGCTTTGGAAGAGCAAAAAAATAAGACGTTAAAATATCTTGATTATACTAAAGAACTTGAAGAAAAGGATATTTTAATCAGTGTTTATAACATTTCTGAATATCAAAAGAATTTGGAAGTTCTACTAGCTGAAAAAAAAATAAAACAACAAGAAAAGGAGAATCTTGAACTAAAACAAGAAGGATTAATAAAAGAATTAGAAATTATAAAAAATAATTTAATAGCTTTAGATAGAACATATTTAAAATATCATGACGAAGAATTAGAATTAGTTCAGAAAAAAGAAGGGTTGCAATCTGAGTTAAATGTAATAGAAGAAAGAAAGAATAACAGAACACTTCGTAGTGAAAAATTACAAGAAGATACAGAATATCAACTCATAAGAAAAAATAATTTATTAGAAAAAATAAAAGAGAGAGAAAAATCTTTTAGAGAACAAAAAGAAAAGATTCAAAATATAATAAAAGAAATAAATTTGTTAGAAAAAGATGAATCTTATAATCTTGAAATAATAGAAGAAAACATAGAAGATTTAAAAGATAAATACTATAATCTAATAAATGAAGAAACAAAGCTAGAAAATAGTATTGAATTTGCACGAAAGAATTTTAAAAATGCAGATAATAATTACAAACAGTTGTTAGAAAGTATTGAAAAACAAAAAAATCTATTTAATAATAGAAAATCTGATTTAGGGAAATTAGATAAAGAAAAAAAAGATTTAATAACGTATTTAAGTACTAGTGAAGAAAAAATTTCTAAGTTATTAGAAAAAAATATTACATTGATATCACAAGAAAAAAATATAGAAGAACAGCTTAGAACAGGATATAATTTTCAAAATAATTTAGAAAACCGAAAAAAATTTTTAGACGATCAAATAAACAATCTTAGTTTTTATAATGTAGGTGTAAAGGAAATTTTGGCGAATAAACAAACATTAGTAGGAGTTCACAACAGTGTTGCTAACATTATTTCGTTTAGTAATGAATATGCTGTTTCTTTAGATATTGCACTTGGTCAAGCACAACAAAATATTATTGTAGAAAATGAAAAAGTTGCTAAAAAT
Source organism: Gemella cuniculi DSM 15828 (assembly GCF_000425665.1). GTDB lineage: Bacteria > Bacillota > Bacilli > Staphylococcales > Gemellaceae > Gemella > Gemella cuniculi. The sequence goes on along the minus strand of NZ_KE384432.1, from coordinate 133,207 downwards.
TGTATTGAGCATTTAAAGAAAACTAATAAAGGCCGAGTGACGTTTTTACCATTAAATAATATAAAACCTAGGGTAATTGCAAGTGATATTTACAATATATTAATGAAAGAAAAAGGATTTATTAATATTGCAGAAAATTTGGTAAAAGTGGACGATGCCTATAGAAATATTGTTTCTCATCTCTTAGGATTAATTATTGTTGTTGATAATGTGGATAATGCTAATCGCATTGCCAAAAATATTAATTTTAGAAATCGTATTATAACATTAGATGGACAAGTTATTAATAGTGGTGGTTCTATTACTGGTGGAGCTATTAACAAAAATAATAATTCTTCTATAAAACATAAAGCAGAACTAGATGAATTAATTATTAATTTGGAAAAAGTAAATGATAAAATAAATACTTTACTAGATGAACAAGAAAAAATAAATTATCAAAATAAAGAAATTGTTGAACAAGTAGAAGACGAAAAACTAAGTAAAGAGAATTTGTCATTACGAATTAAAGAGTTGGAATTAGAAGAAACACATCAAAATACAGAGTTAGAAAATTTAAAATTGAATATATCGCAAAATGAAAAAAGATTAGAAGAATATCAAAATGTAGATAATAATTTTGAGGATATTGATAAACTAGTTAATAATTTAGAAAAAGTTCGTGCAGAATTGAGTGATTTAGATAAGCAAATAAAAGAGGAAAGTAATAAAAAACAAACTGCACAGTCAAAAGAGGAAATATTTTTAGAAAAAATTGCAGATTTAAAAATAGAAAAATCAAAATTAGAAGAGATAATAAAACATACAGAAGAAACTATTTCTAACCTAGAAACAGATTTGAATGACGTGAATATTCAATTAGAGAAATTACAAACATCCAAAAATATGGAAGAATTAAGTGGAGAAGATGAAAAACAAATTCTTACAAATAATATTAAACTAATAGCAGAACACAGTAAAAGATTACAAACATTAAAAACTTTACTGTCAGATTTAGATTTTGAAAAAACAGGTTTATTTAAAAAAGAAAAGGAAATAACAAAAGAACAGCAAAGTAATAATGAGAATTTACGACAAAAAATTTCTGATTTTGAAAAATTAGCAATTTCTCAAACAAAAGTTGAAGTTAAGATTGATGAGTATTTAGAGAATTTAATTACTGATTATAGTGTAACATACGAAAGTGTAGAGCATAAATTAACAGAGGAAGAAAGAAAAAATATTTCTCGCTATAAAACTGAAGTGGTAGCTTTGCGTAAACAAATATTAGATCTAGGGAATGTAAATTTAAATGCTGTTGAAGAGTTTTTAGAAACAGAAGAGAGATATAATTTTTATAACGAACAAATTACAGATTTAATAGAAGCTAAAGTGAAGTTAGAACAAACTATTTCAGAGATAGATAAAGAAGTTAAAGAAAGATTTTTAGAAACTTTTGTTCAGGTGGCTGAAAACTTCAATCAAATATTTAAACAATTATTTAAGGGTGGATATGCAGATATGACTTTGGAATCTCCAAATGACATTTTGAATACAGGAATTATTATCGAAGCCTCACCACCAGGGAAGAAACTTCAAAACTTAACTTTGTTATCAGGTGGAGAAAAATCTTTAACAGCAATCAGTTTGTTATTTGCAATATTGAAAGTAAAAAAACCACCATTTGTTGTACTTGACGAGGTGGAAGCTGCACTTGATGAAGAAAATGTAAATAGATTTTCTAAATTTTTAAGAGTTTATTCAAAAGATAATCAGTTTTTAGTCATAACACACCGTAGAGGAACTATGGAAGCTATGGACACGCTTTACGGTATTACGATGCAGGAAAAAGGAATAAGTTATGTCTTAGAATTGGAATTAAAAGATATCATAGAAAACTTTGATAATATAAATTAGCTTTAAACTTTCGTGGAGTAAAGCATATATAAAATAAAGATTTTATGTGAATTTTAATTCCCACAAAACATAACCTATTTATTTGAAGTTCCCATTCTACATGCAAATTCTACTGCACTTAATGTAATAAAAGCAAGAGCTATATTTTAAGCTCTTGCTTTTATTATTATATCTTTTAGATAGCAAAAATAAATATAAATAACAATAATAACAGCGAGACTTTCGTTAAGATAAATACTTATTTTTAAGATAGGAAAGGTATCTAATTGATAGAAAATGCTTACTTTTTGAAATGCTATAGCACATATGACCAAAGGAAAGGTGAATGCAGAGAAGCTAGGATAAAATCTTCTATTAAGCAAAAACGGTAGCTGAATTAAGACAAAAATATAAAATATACAAGCTAATATCAACAGAATATTTATAATTAAAATGCTTTTGTCAGTTATTCCAATCATATAACTTGCTAAAAGTAGTCCACCTGGTGCAGCGAATACAGTTAATGTAGGTAAATCACCTGGTGTTAATCTTCCATAAATATAAACTCGGTATAGTACCAAAGGAATAAGAACTATATAATTAATAAATGAGAAGAAGAAAAAAATTTTCCCAAGTATTTCCAGATTATAAGAAACTGCTGTTACTGTTATAACTGCTGGCCCAACAAATGAAATAAACCAAGTAGGGTAAATATACTTGATATGGTGTTTTTTTAAAATAAAATTAACAGTAACAAAGCAGACAACAAAAATATCAAGCAACATACCGATTAACCAAAGTAGAAGACTTCCCCAATAATTAAAGTGCTTTTTAAGAAAAACACTAAGTAGCATTATGCTCATAGGATAAGTTGCTAAAACTGTTGTAATAATAGGATTTTTTAATTCTATTTTTAACTTATTAGGAGATGAAATAAATTTCAAGGTGAGTAATACAATAATAACTAGCGAAAAAATACTAAAAATTATTTGAAGTACAGAACTGTATATTTGTAGTAAATTTCCCAAAGCAACGGATCCAAGAGCAAGTCCAGCTATAGGAGTAGGAATATTTTTAATTAAATTCATATAAGCTCCTTATTTTTTAATCTTATAGCTATTTTATATGATAATAAAAAAAATTTCAATATGATTGATAATTCAATTTAAAAAATAGTAAATCATCTATAAAAAGTAATTATATTACATATAACAAAAATATACCTCTTTAAATATAGAAAGAGGTATACAATTTTTTACTTAAAATATAATTATTTAGAAAGTCCTTCAGCAATCTTATCTAAATTCCATTTCATCATGTTATAGTAACTATCACCATCTTGACCTTTTTCAGCAACAGAGTCTGTAAAGATTTTAGAGTGAATAGGAATTTTAGTATCTTTAGATACAGTTTGCATTGGGCGTTCATCTACACTACTTTCAACGAAAAGTGAAGGTACTTTTGTTTTACGAAGTTTTTCAACTAAAGTTTTAATTTGTTCTGGTGTTCCTTCTTCTTCAGTATTTATTTCCCAAATATATGCAGAAGGTACATTGTATGCTTTAGAGAAATATTTAAAACATCCTTCACTAGTAACAATCATTTTTTTCTCAGCAGGTATGTTATTGAATTTTTCTTTAGCTTCTTTATCAAGTTTAGTTAATTTTTCTAAATACGATTTAAGATTTTTTTCATAGAAATCTTTATTTTTAGGATCTTTTTCAATTAATTGTTTAGCAATATTTTTGGCATAAATCATACCATTTTCAAGATTAAGCCAAGCGTGTGGATCTTCTTTACCTTTCTCATTTTTTCCTTCAAGATAAATTACATCAACACCATCACTTACAGCAAAGTAGTCTTTATTTTCTTCTTTTTTAGCATTTTTTATCAACTTAGTGAACCATGCATTACCACCATTTTCAAGATTAATTCCATTGTAGAAAATTAAATTAGCTTCTGATGTTTTTTTAACATCATCAGGAAGTGGCTCATATTCATGAGGATCTTTTCCAATAGGAACAATACTATGAAGATCAACTTTATCACCAGCAATATTTTTTGTAATGTCAGCGATAATAGAATTGGTAGCAACGACTTTTAATTTAGTTCCTTCGTTTGTATTTGTATTTGACGTATTTGACTTTTGATTAGAGCAGGCGAATAACCCAACAACTAACATAAGTATAAGTGATATAAAACCTAATTTTTTCATATTATATAGGTCCTCCTTTATTTAATAATATTTTTAAATTTTATACTAACACTCAAAAATGAAATAGGTTAGTAATATTTAGTTAAATTTATTTATGTTTAGTTTTAACAAATCCTTGCTTTGGTGCTACAAAAAAACTAATAGCAAAAACAATAGCTGAAGTTAAAACTATGCTAGAACCTGCAGCAATATTAAACGAATATCCTATAAATAATCCCAATACTGAACAAGTTGCCCCTATGGTAGAAGATAAAAATATCATTGTTTTAAGACTATTTGCATATAAATATGCAGTAGCTGCTGGAGTAATAAGCATAGCAACGATAAGAATAGTCCCCACGCTTTGCATAGCAGTAACAGAAACTAAAGTTAAAAGAATCATAAGTAGATAATGATAAAAATTAACTTTCATTCCCATGGCTTTTGCTAACAGTGGATCAAATGAAGTAATCAATAGTTCCTTAAAGAACAATTTAATAATCACAAGAACGAATACACCAACACCAATGGTAATGTACATATCTATATCTTGAACAGCAAGTATATTACCAAACAATATGTGGAAAAGATCAGTTGAACTATTGGCAACACCAATAAGAATAACTCCTAATGCAAGAAATGAACTGAATGTTATCCCAATAGCCGTATCTCCCTTGATAATGGAATTTCCTCTAATGTACGTAATAATAACAGAGGCAAATAATCCAAAAACTATAGCTCCAATAAAGAAATTAATTCCTAAAATATATGATATGGCTACTCCTGGCAAGACAGCATGTGATATTGCATCTCCCATTAAGGACATTCCTCTAAGAATGATAAAACATCCTACAGCACCAGCAACTATTCCAATAATGATAGCAGTGATAAGTGCATTTTGTAAAAAATGAAAATCATAAAGTCCATCTATGAATTCTTTAATCATTCTTTTCACCTCCAGTAACTAAAAGATCTGTACCATAGGCTTTTGTGAGATTCTCTTTTGTAAAGGTATTTTTAGTATCACCATAAGCGATAACTTTTTTATTTAAAAGAAGAACTTTATCGAAGTAGTATGAAACCTTTCTTAAATCGTGATGAACTATAAGAATGGTATGTCCTTTAGCTTTCAATTCTCTAAGTGTATTCATAATAATTTCTTCGCTAACAGAATCAATTCCTATAAAAGGTTCATCAAGGAAGATATATTCTGCTTCCTGAACTAAACATCGTGCAATTAAAACACGTTGAAATTGTCCACCAGATAGTTCACTGATTTGACGATTTGAAAATTCTTCTAATCCAACAATTTTTAGTGCATTATCCACCTTTTCCCAATGTTCTTTCTTTAGTTTATGAAATAATTTTATCTTAGGGAATAATCCTAGAGATACACATTCTTTTACCTTGATGGGGAAATGGTAGTCTATATTAATTTTTTGTTCCACATATGCAATATTATTCAAAGAATCTATAGAACTTTTATCATCAATATATGTTTTTCCGCTTGAAGGAATGATACCTAAAATAGCTTTTAATAATGTAGATTTTCCAGCACCATTAGGGCCAATAATACCTAATATGCTAGGACCTTCCATAGTTAAAGTAATATTATCAATAGCGATTGTATCTTTATAACTAACCACTAAATTTTCTATATTGATCATTCTAAAACATCCTTTCATTTTTCTACCTACATAAAAGTTTACCTTAGGAAAGAATATAAGTCAAGTAAAATTTATCTATCATTAGAGAAAAAAATGAAATAAAGAAAATAATTATGAAATATTATGTAAAAATAATGAAATTTTAAAAAAAAAGATTTTGAATTAAAGTAACTTATAAAAAAACCTACCTTACAAAAAATATTGTAAGGTAGAAATAAGGGAGTAAATATGAAAAGTCTTTATTATAAGCTAGGGAGACTTATAATAAAAGAACATATGAAGTAATATAATAATTACTTCATATGTAATTATAACAGAAGTATATACAAAAAACAAGAGAAAAATAAATTTTTTTTTAAAAAATATTAAATTTTTTTTGGAAAAATATTAATAGAAGTTTTTTTAGATAAAAAAATTAATATTTAGAGAATAAATTTTATTTTTTTGTATTTTAAATATAAAAAATGCCTTTATTTCAGTAAATAAAATAAAGTAAAGTTTTTACAATAAAAATATAAAGTAACTTTGAAAAAATAAATTTTTAATAAACAAATTATTATATATTAAAAATTTATTAAGATAATATTAAGAAAAAAAATATACAAAAAAATGTATATAATGTATAAAAATTTTTAAAATTAAAATATTCGAAATACAGATTCATATAATAATACAACCTAACTTATTAATAATATATTAATAAAAATTTTTTTAGTAAAAGTAACAGATGAAAAATTATAAAACAAATAGTTTTTCTTGAATTTTTTAATTTATAAACATAAAAAAAACTGATAATCTTTACTAAATTTAAAAGTTGAATAAAAAATTCAACATGAGTAATAGGAAAATTTTATCAGTTTTGTTATTATTATTTATTTTATTTCGTATTTTTCTCTCACAATATCAGCTACTTGTTTGCAGTACTTATCTGTAAGTTCATCACTACTTGCTTCAACCATAACACGAATCAAATTTTCAGTTCCTGAAGCACGAAGGAGTATTCGTCCGTTTCCTTTTAATTCTTTTTCTACTTTAGAACATTCTTCAAGAATTTCTTTATCTTCCATAGCTGACTTTTTATCACTAACACTAATATTAACTAATTTTTGAGGATAGATATCAACTTTGTTTGCTAGTTCTCCTAAGGATTTTCCAGAATTTTTAAGTATACTTGCTAATTTTACAGCAGTTAAAATCCCATCACCTGTGGTAGCATAATTCATCAAAATAATATGTCCTGATTGTTCGCCACCTAATGAGTAATCATTTTTTCTCATTTCTTCTACAACATACCTGTCACCTACAGATGTTTTAACAGATCGAAGCCCATTTTGCTCAATCGCTTTGTAAAAGCCAATATTACTCATTACCGTAGAAACTACCATATTATCTTTTAATTCACCATTTTCTTTAAGGTATTTTGCTAAAATAAACATAATTTTATCACCATCAACAATATTACCTTTTTCATCAATGGCTAATACTCTATCACCATCACCATCAAATGCGAAACCAACATCAACATTATTTTCTTTAACAAAATTAGCTAAAGTATTAATTTTTGTAGATCCTACATTATCATTTATATTAATTCCATTTGGTGTACAACCAATAGTTTCGATATCAGCTTCTAAATCACCAAATAAAAATGGAGCAACTTGTGCAGTAGCGCCATTAGCACAATCTAGTGCTATATTAATTCCTGAAAGGTCACCTGTAATTGATTGTTTTATATGTTGAATATATTTTTGACTAAGTTCGTTACCTGAGTATATTTTACCAATATTTTCATGGCTAACTTCTTTTACTTTCTCATTTTCATCAATAAAACATTCAATTTCTAATTCTTGTTCGTCAGTAAGTTTGAATCCATCCGGTCCGAATATTTTTATTCCATTATCTTGATATGGATTGTGTGATGCAGAAATCATGATTCCTCCATCTGATTCTATTGTTTTTGTAAGGTAGGCAATAGCTGGAGTAGGAATTGTACCAACAGTCATTACATCAACTCCAATACTAGTTAATCCAGCAGTAAGTGAATATTCAATCATATCGCAAGATATTCTTGTATCTCTACCAATTATTACTTTTGGACGATCTTTTTTATCAGTAAGTAATTTTCCAAGGGCTTTACCTACCTTAAAACTTAAATCAGCGGTAAGAGATTCACCAGCGATACCTCTTATACCGTCTGTCCCAAAATATTTCCTCATAAAAATAACTCCTTATTTTGTAATCTATATGAATATTACTATATAAAATAAAATAAGTCAAGGTTTCTAGGGTTTTAGATATAATTTAATCGTAAAGTATATATATATTTTGATTGGATTCAAGAATAATTATGAAATAATAAAAAACTTGATAAAATTTTTTAAAATTAATTTTATCAAGTTTTAAAAATTTACTTATTTAATTTCTCTATATCGTCAAGAACTTTTTTAGCTTCATTTTTATTATTTTTAGAATAAACTTTTTTGTTAAATATAATGGTACTAATTGAAATCATGTGAGCTGATACAGGTGATACTAAAAATAAAAATAAAATTGCTAGTAAGAATTTAAATTCGAATACATGAAGATATCTGTAGAAATAGATAAATCCAGAAATTAAAATAAGTTCTACTGCAAATGATCCAGTAACACCAGCAGCGTGTATTTTAGTTAATTCATCAGGTAATCTGATAAAACCAAGTACTGTTGCTAACATAGAAATAATAGCAAGGAGTATAAGAAGTATAATTATAATATCTAGTATACTATTTAGAATCATCACTGAATACCTCCTTTTTCGCTAAGAATTTAGCCGTAACTATTGTACCTACCAAACATATAACTGTAATAATTAAAATAAGTGATATATAAGAAAATGTTTTGTAATACATACTTATTAAAACAATTAGAGAAATTAATGGCATGGCAAGTAAATCACTTGCTATTAGTTTATCAAAGATACTAGGTTTTTTAACAATATATATTAAAAGGAAAAATATCATTGTTATACAAGCAAAAATTCCTAGTAAGATAACAAGGTTTAATATTTTATCCATTTATATCTACCTCCAATATTGCTTTTTCAAAGCTATTCTTAATTCCATCTATTTCAGAAGAAATGTCATTAGTATCAAGACAATGAATATATAACTTTTTATTATCATGTCCAATATTGACTGTAAGTGTACCTGGAGTAAGAGTAATCATATTTGAAAGTAGTGTAATTTGCCAATTTTTTTTAACATCAAGATCGTACTCAAAAATGACAGGATTAACGTCTAAATCTTTTTTAAACATCATTTTCAATACATTTATATCTGCCTTTAAAAGTTCTAATAAGAATATTAGGATAAGTTTTATCCATTTGTAAATATAAATGTAATAAAGTTGTTTTCCTAAGAAAGTTTTTGAAAAAACTTTTCTAAAAATAAATAGAAGAATCATTCCCCAGAAAAATCCTACAGAAAAATATTCTAAGTTATAATTTCCTACAAAGAACATCCACAGTGTACCAACAAAAATATTTATCAAAAATTGTAGCGCCATAATTACGCTCCTTTCCTCAAAATTAAATCAATATATTCTTTTGGATTTAATATCATTTGGATACTTTTATTAAAGAGATCATCTAATATGTTAGAGCTTATTCCAATAATTAAAGCGATAACGACCAATGAAATAAGAGGGATAAGGATATTTTTCGGAAGAGGTCTTAAGATTAAATTTTTATTTATATTGTCATAAAAAATATTAAGGAATATTTTTATTAATGAATAAAATACTACCAATCCTGATAATGCAACAATACTTGCTATAAAAATATTATTATCTAAAACCAATCCTTTAATAATGAGTGCCTTACCGTAAAATCCACTAAAAGGAGGGACGCCAGCTAATGATAAAACGATAATAAAATATATCCATGGAAGTGCAGGGTATTGATTAATCAAACCACATTTTTTCAAATATTTGACACCACTGACATATATTATCAATCCAACCACAATAAATAGAGCTGCTTTTAAAAGTATATCATTTACTGCATAGAATAATGCACCTTTTAGGCCAAATGAATTTAAGGTAGCAGTACCACAAACCATAACTCCGAGTGAAATTACTATGTTAAAAATTACTATTTGCTTTAGATTTTTTTGATAAATTGCTCCAATACATCCAGCAATTATTGAAACTAAGCCGAGTATCAGAAGATAAGATTTTATAAAACTAGATTCATAGTAAAATAAACCATAAGTTCTAATTATTGAGTATAGTCCAACTTTTGTAAGTAATGCCCCAAAAATAACTGAAACTGAAATTGGTGGTGCTGCATAAGATCTATTCATCCATGTAAATAGCGGGAATAGTGCACCTTTCATGCAGAAAACAAAGATCATTACTGCACCAACAAGATATAAACCTCGTCTGTCAGACATATTTGAAATAGTTTGTGAAATATAAGCCATATTTAAACTACCAACGATAGTGTATAGATAACCAATACTAATAACAAACAAACTTCCAGCAAAAACATTCATTAAAACATAGCTAATAGATGATTTAAGTTGCTCTTTATTAATACCTACCAAAAGAAGTAAGTAAGAAGACATAAGTAAAATTTCATAGAATACAAAAAGATTAAATATATCTCCAGTGGTGAATGCTCCATTAATTCCTACCATTATAAGTAAAAATCCTGGATAGAAAAAACTAAGTTCTCTAATCTTATCAATAGTTTTAAACGAATAAAACAAAGTTGCTAAGAAAACTACACCAGAAGTTGTTACTAGGATGCTGTTTAATCCATCTAAGGTCAAGGTTATACCAAAAGGACTAATCCAATTTCCCATTTCTAAAATTAGAATTTTATGTTTATTTACCATAAAAATGTTATAAATAGAAAATCCTAGTGTAAGGCTAGTAGCAATCAATGTTAATAAGCGTTGGAAAGCAACTCTTTTTCTAAATAATATCGTAATTGCAGCGAATAAAAGAGGTATAAAAATTGGTATAACTGGTAAATTACTGTGCATCTATTTTTCCTCCTTCATATTTTCGACATCTTCTAATTCAATTACATTATCACTACCTTTTAATTTAAAGTTTGCTATGTAAATGGAAATAAGCAAACATGTAACTGCAAAACCAATAACAATAGCTGTAAGAATTAATGCTGCTGGAACAGGATCTATATAATTTTTTCCAAGTTCAGAAATAATAGGAATGTCTCCATCTTCTAAACCGCCAGCAATAAGTATAATTAAATTCGCAGCATGACTAAAAAGTCCAACACCAATAATTATACGCATCATACTCTTAGAAAGCATAAGGTAAACTCCAGATCCAACGAGAATACCGCATAAGATAATCATAAAAAGTTCCATTATTTACCATCCTTTCCAAAAGCCAAAATAACTGACATTAAGACACCAACAACTACTAAGTAAACTCCTAAATCAAAAATAGCAGCAGTATGAAGCTCCATTTCACCCATTATTGGGATATGGACATGAGTAAAATGATGTTTAAAGAAATTTTTTCCAACAATTACTCCACTAAAAGCAGTACCTATAGAAAATAGAAGTCCGATAGCAGTAACATAAACATAATTTATAGGAAGCAGCCTAGTTACTTTATCAATTCCATAGGTAAACATAGAAAGTGCCAATGCCATAGTACAAAGTAATCCTCCTACAAAGCCACCACCTGGAAGAAAATGTCCTCCAAAATATAAACTAAGAGATAATAAAAATATACAGCTAGATATAATAAGTGATAATGTTTTTAAAATAACATCATTAGTTTTCATTTTTTGTACCTCCTCGCTTTATAATTTTAAACATAGCATAAATAATTAGTGCTACCATAGTCATAACTGTAATTTCAAATAATGTATCAAATCCTCTAAAATCAACAATGATAACATTAACGATATTACCGCCACCCGAAGCAACGACATTGTCAAAGTAAAATTTACTAATTTCTGATGGATGTTTATAAGCATAAGAAACTAATCCAATAACAATAAAACTAAATCCAGTTAAAAATGCAATCATTGCATTTGTTAACTTGAATTTTTGTTTTTCAATATGTTTTGTTTTATTTGTTAATAGAATAAATGCTATTAAGAAAATAATAGTAGATATTGATTCTATAACAAATTGAGTCATTGCTAAATCGGGTGCTCTAAATGTTACATACAATGCAGTCATCATAAATCCTATTCCTGATGATAGAATAATAAGAACTAAACGATTATATGTATGAGCTAGAGCAATACAACATATCACAATACAAAATCCAATAGCAATGTTCATAATATGGATCCTAGAAAATGTATTTATAATAAGTGGTTTTCCAATTGCTAAATAACCACCAATAATAGTAGCTGATAAAGTTAGGAAAATATAGCTCATATTTCTTCTAAGTTCATTAGTTATGAAGGTATCATGTAAAAGACCTGCTCCTTTATGCAAAGAACTACCTAATTTATTATAAATACCATGAACAGAAATTAAACTAGGATTGTATTTATAAATGATATTTTTGTTAGCATATAATTTATAAATAACAGCTGCAATAACAATAACAAAGATAGAAGTTATTAATTCACTTGAAATAAATCCGTCATGTTGGATGTGTGATATAACTTGCCTGTTAGTAATATTGGTGGCAAGTGCTGACATTTGTGCTGGAATAACAATGTAATCTTTTATAAAAGTATTTATTATTACAAAAACTACTAGAATTGTAGGTGCAATAAAAATTTTATTATTGGCTAAGTGAATTTTTTTGTCTTCAAGTATTTTGCTATCAAACGTTCCTAAGAAAGGTTTGAATGCTAAAATAAATGAATAAATAGCAGTACCAATTGCAGCAATTATAACAAGTATAATCACAACAACATAGAAGAAACTAGAATTAGTTAAACTATATACTGCCGTTAAAAAATATTCTTTAGAGTAAAATCCACTAAGAGGAGGGACTCCAGCCATAGAAAATGCAGCAATTACACTAAGAATAAAACTTAGAGGCATGAATTTTTGAATACCACGTAGTTTATTAATATCACGAGTATGGAATGTATGATCAATGATTCCTGTAATCATAAATAAACTTGCTTTGAATACAGCATGATTTATGATGTGGAAACAAACAGCATAAAAAGCAAAGGTATATATAAAATTATTGTTATTATATAAACCTAAATTTGCAATACCAATCATAAGTGTCATCATCCCAAGTTGACTTATAGTAGAATATGCTAAAATTCCTTTTAAATCTTTTAGGAAAATGGCGGAAATAGAACCTATAAGCATAGTCAAAGTTCCAAAAATAATAAGTATGTTTCCAAAAGATGAAGTAAATGCAGAGAAGATTACTCCTATTCTAAGTAGTAAATAAATTCCAGCTTTTACCATTGTCGCAGAATGCAGATAGCTACTAATAGGTGTAGGAGCAGCCATTGCATCTGGTAACCAAATATGAAATGGAAATTGTGCAGATTTTGTGAATGCTCCAAAAAGAATCAAAACCATAGCAACTAAATATTTAGAAGTATAATTATTATTTTGACTATAGGAAATAATTTCACTTACATTAAAACTTCCAGTTATATTATTTAAAATAAAAATACCAGAGAGCATAAGCACTCCACCAAATACTGTAATAATAAGTGATTTTAATGCCCCTTTTCTTGAAGCATCATTCTCATGCCAATAGCTAATAAGTAGAAATGAAGAAACGGAAGTCATTTCCCAAAACATATACATACTTAATAGATTATCAGAGAGAACAACTCCCAACATTGCTGACATAAATATAAGTAAGAATATATAGAATTTATGTAATTTTTCATCCTTTATATTCATGTAATAACATGAATATAAAATTACAAGAGTACCAATTCCGGTTATAAGCAAAGCAAAAAGTAGGGATAATCCATCAAGTTTTAGATTTATATCAAGTCCCACATTAGATGCAAATGCAAATGATTTATAAATAATACCGCCAGAATATATATTTTTTAGATTAGATAAAAAATATATAAATAAAAGTAGTGGTACAATTATAACAAACTTTCCAGTGTGAATATTTCTAAAATTCTTTCTAAGAAGTGGAACAAAAAACATTGCAATTACTGGGAAAAAGACAGCTAATTGTAACATAAAAAAACCTCTTTCTAATAAATTTTAAATCATAAGTTTAATTATATAATAAAACTTATGAAAATACTATTAAAATTGTAGTTAATTTTCTCATAAGCTCATAATAAAATATAAATTAGAAAGAAAAAATATAATTTTATACTTTAATGTTAATGCTAATTTTTTAGAAATAAAAAACATAATAGTAGAAGTTTTTCTCTAAAAAATTTTTACAAAAAAATTAAATTTTGACTGAATAAAAATTTAATAATTTAGAGAAAAAAACTTTAAATGTATAAATAAGGTAAAGATAATTATTTTTTTAATATCTCTTGTTAAGGAAACAAAAAAAAGGTATAATAATGTTATTATTAAAATATTTACAGGGGGACTAACCGATGTCAAATAAACAAACACCACATATTAAACCTAATGGAGTAGAAATAGCAGAAACAGTTTTACTACCAGGTGATCCGCTAAGAGCAAAATTTATTGCAGAAACTTTTTTAGAGGATGCGGTTTGTTTTAATGAAGTGCGTGGAATGCTTGGATATACTGGAACATATAATGGGAAAAAAATTTCAGTAATGGGTACTGGAATGGGACCTGCTAGTATTGGAATTTATTCATATGAATTAATTCATACTTTTGGAGTTAAAAATTTAATTAGAATTGGAACTTGTGGGGCATTACAGCCAGATGTTAAATTATATGATGTAATTTTGGGGATGGGATCTTCAACTAATTCAAACTACATGCATCAATATAATATCCCAGGAAATTATAGTTTAACAGCTTCATTTGAATTATTATTAAAAGCGTATAATAAAGCTTGTGAGATGAATCAACCCGTTCATGTTGGGAATATTTTATGTAGTGAAATTTTTTATAATGCAGATGAAAAAGCTATGGAAAATTGGATAAAAATGGGAGTTTTAGCAGTTGAAATGGAAAGTACAGCCTTGTACGCAAATGCAACAGCTGCTGGAGTAAATGCTTTAACAATTCTTACTGTTAGTGATTCATTAGTAACAGGAGAAGAAACTACTCCCGAAGAAAGACAAACAGCATTTACAAAAATGATGGAAATAGCATTAAACTTAGCTTAATTTTTAGTAAAAGAGGTGATATATATTGAGTAATTATCAAGAATTATATGAAAAATGGTTAGATAGCTCAGCACTTACTGAAGAAGAAAAACTTCAGTTGAAAAATGTTGCTGGTAATGAGGAAGAAAAAGAGGATAGATTCTATAAAGAATTAGAGTTTGGGACTGCTGGACTTCGTGGAAAAGTAGGAATGGGTTCTAACAGAATGAATCGTTTTATTATTGCACGTGCTACTAAAGCATTAGCAAGAACAATTATAGATAACGGATTGCAAGATAAAGGAATTGCAATTGCACATGATCCGCGATTATTCTCTAAGGAATTTGCAAAATTAGCTGCATTGGTAATGGCTAGTAGTGGTGTGAAGGCGTATCTTTTTGAAGATCTTCGTCCTACACCAGAATTATCATTTGCTATTCGTTATTTAGAAACTGCAAGTGGAATTAATATTACTGCAAGTCACAATCCAAAAGAGTACAATGGCTATAAAGTATATTGGCAAGAAGGTTCGCAGATTAAGTCTGATATAAGTGATAAAGTTCTTGAATATATTAATTCAATGGATATTTTTGATAACTATGTTACTATTAGTGAAGAAGAAGCAATAGAAAAAGGACTTTTAGTATATATAGGAGAAGAAATAGATGAAAAATTCTATGAAGAATCTTTGAATTGTGCTATTAATGATGAAAATATAGACAAAAGTATTTCAGTGGTTTATACTCCACTAAATGGTGCTGGATACAAGGCAGTAACGACTGTGTTAGCACGTCGTGGTTTTGAGAATGTTCATGTAGTAGAAGAACAAAAAGATCCAGATGGAACATTTCCAACTATTGAATATCCGAATCCAGAAGATACTGCAGCATTTGAGTATAGTGAACGTTTAGCAAAAGATGTTAATGCAGATATACTTATTGCAACTGATCCAGACTGTGATCGATTAGCTGTAGAAGTGGTTCATAAAGGAGAAATCGTTCCATTCAATGGTAATCAAACTGGAGCAATTTTGGTTCAATATGTAATTGAAAATTTGGCAAAACAAAATAAACTTCCTGAAAATCCAGTCTTAGTAAAATCAATTGTTACTTCTAAAATGGTGGAGCCGTTGTGTAAAGAATACGGGGTAGAAGTTGTTGATGTTTTAACAGGATTTAAAAATATTTGTGCATTGCCTAATGAATGGGACAAAACTCATGAGAAAAATTATGTTATGGGATATGAAGAAAGCATAGGATATAATGTAGGAACATTTTTACGTGATAAAGATGGTGTTACCATAGCAATGTTACTAGTCGAAGCAGCAGCTTTTTACAAAAAACAAGGAAAATCATTGGTTGATGTATTGGATGGATTTTACGATAAATATGGTTACTATCTAGACAAAACAATTTCTATTGTTCTTGAAGGTGCGAGTGGAGCTAAACGTATTGGTCGCATGATGAAGGAATATCGTGAAATTTTTTCTCGTGAAATTGCTGGTAGTGAAATAATAGCGGTGACTGATTATTTAACTCAAAAAGAAAAGACAGTTAAAACTGGTGAAGAAAAAGATATTGAAATTGAAAAAACAAATGCTGTTAAATTTAGTTATTCGGATGAATCATGGTATACATTGCGTCCAAGTGGAACAGAACCAAAAATTAAATTATATATTTATGTAAAAGATACTAATAGAAAAATAGCAGAAGAGAAATTGGTTAAATTTGAGGAAAAGGTATTAGAGTTACTTTATTCAATTGACTAGAGGAAATTTATAAAAGATAGTTTGGATAAGGTATATATAAATTTTAATTTCTACAAAATCACAAGCTAACGATAAGCTGTAATACTCAGTTTGAGATATATGCAAGTGTTAATATTCAAAAATCATAAATATCTTTAGATTTATTTTATAAAACATAACAACATAAAATAATGTTTATCCAAAAGGGGTGAAATTACTAATTAAATGAATAATATATTTGAACAGGAATGATAGTTTAGAAGAGATTTTTAACGGGAACAGAATAATATATATTTTCATATTATATAATGTTTTTTATTAAGAGTTGTATTTTTTAGTTACAGGAACTTAGTGATTTTGTTTACAAAGGGGAAATATCATCTAAAAAATACTGTAATTAAATGTTGATGACATAATATTTTCTTACTTAATTTTTTATAAAAGTTAAGCATTGCTTCTTTAAAACTCTAAATTTTGATATCATTTAGAATTATTAGGAAAAGGAAGTTTGAAGGGTACTACTAGTAAGTGTTTTTCCTTAAGGAATGAAAATAAAGGTTGGAGTTTCGTAAATTTTATAAAAAATTAATTGATTTCAAATTACACTCAAATAGAGAAAAGTTTATTCAACAACAAATAGACACGATTAATTTATTCATGTTTCGTATCTATTCTTTGTTAAGATTATAATATTTTACTTTATTTATTATAGTATTTAAGATACTCTTTACAAAACTTGCGAGCTGTTAGTTTTCCGCTTTGGCGATCTTGGTAACTACCACTAACAAATTTAGAAATTTCATCTGTATACTCTACTTTTGGTAGTGGATTTTCTAAAACTGTATCACGATTAATGGCAAAGGTAGAAAAACATATTCCAACTAGGCGTGTTTTTCTAGTTTCGTGGTTAAATGCACTAAGTTCTGCGAAAATCTCGACACTGCGAGTACCAACACGGGAGATGTAGCTATTAATGATTAGTGCTTCGTGACGATGAACAACATCTAAAAATTGATAAGTATCAATACTAGCTGTAAAGAATGGTAGATGAGTATAACGTCTGATAACTAGTCCTTGAACATCATCTAACCAATACAATGTCTGTCCACCAAATAGAGTGTCGTGTCTATTCATATGATTCGGATAAATAGTATGAAAATTAACTATTTTTGTGTCTTCATAGTTCATAACTTTTTCCATTTAAATAATTCCTCCTTAAAATACATATTTATTTTACCATACTACTAAGAATATATTAAGGATAAAGTTTTATTGAATTGAATATATAATTTTTATAAGAATAAAATATAATTATCATAAAAAAATCTATTAATGTTTTATAAAAAATTTAAAAAATATTAATAAAATTTTTTAATTAAATTATAAAAATATGGATTAACCCTTACATTTCAAGGGAAAGTATATTATAATATAATTAAAATAAATTTAGAGGTGTAGAATAATGAAATATGAAACAATGTTAGAGCGTTTTTTAGGATATGTTAATTTTAAATCTAGATCGGATGCTAGTAGTACAACTATTCCATCGACACCTGAGCAGAAAGAATTTTTAAAAATGTTAAAAGGTCAACTGGAAAGTTTGAAATTAGATGATGTAGTTCTTAACGAGGAAAATTGGTTTTTAACTGCAACACTTCCTTCTAATACCGATAAGGAATATGATACTGTTGGATTTATTTCGCATGTTGATACTGCTGATTTCAACGTAGAGGGAATTAGTCCACAAGTAATAAAAAATTATAATGGCGAAAATATTATTTTAAATAAAGAAAAAGATATCGTTATGACTACAAGCGAATTTCCAAATTTAAAAAATTACAAAGGTTTAACGTTAATTACAACTGATGGAACAACCTTACTAGGAGCAGATGATAAGGCTGGGATTGTAGAAATTGTGGAAGCTGTAAAATATTTGAGTGAACATCCTGAAATTGAGCATGGCGACATTAGAATTGCCTTTGGACCAGATGAAGAAATCGGACGTGGTGCTGACCATTTTGATGCAAAAAACTTTGCAACAAAGTATGCGTACACTATGGATGGAGGAGTGCTAGGAGAACTTCAATATGAAAGTTTTAATGCTGCACAAATTACTTATAAAATAACCGGAGTAAGTGTGCATCCAGGAACAGCTAAAGGGAAAATGAAAAATGCTAATACAATTGCAGCAGAACTTGCTTTATTATTTCCGGAAAAAGAAGTTCCTGAACATACTGAAGGATATGAAGGGTTTTACCTTCTTCACAATATGGAAGCACGTATAGAAGAAGCGGAAATGGTTTATATAATTCGCGATCATGACAGAGAGAAATTTCTGGAACGAAAAGAATATGCAAAAGAGGTTGCTCAAAAAATTAATGAAAAATATGGTAATGTAGTTCAGTACGACATGTTTGATCAATATTATAACATGGGTGATGTTATTAAAGACGATAAACGTTGTGTTGATGTAGCTGAACAAGCTATGAAAAATGCAGAAGTAACCCCAATAATAATACCTATTCGTGGAGGAACAGATGGTTCTAAAATTTCCTACATGGGAATTCCAACACCTAATATTTTTGTTGGGGGAGAAAATTTCCATGGACAATATGAATTTAGTTGTCTAGAACATATGGAAAAAGCAGCAGATATTATAGTGGAAATTGCAAAATTAGCAAAAAAGTAGAAAAGATTACGCCTTGGTGTCAAAGATAAAAAGTAAATTCTTGATTTTTAGTGAGAATTTTAACTAAGAAAAAAATTTTAATAAGAGTAGAATAATTGATAAAGTAAATTTCAATATTCTACTCTTAATTTATAAATATAAATTTTTAGATGATAATTAATAGACTGTAAGTATTGAAAAATAATAAAAAAGTTATGAAAAAATTGTGCAACTAGGATGAATATATGGTAAAATAGTTACTGTGTATTAATTGAGAATATTATAGAGAGGAGTTCGAGTGAAATGACTAAAAAAACATTTTACGTTACTACACCGATTTATTATCCGAGTGGTAATTTACATATTGGGCACGCATATACAACTGTAGCATGTGATGCATTAACTAGGTATAAAAAACTAAGTGGATTTGATACTTATTTTTTGACTGGAACTGATGAACATGGACAAAAAATTCAACAAAAAGCTCAAGAAAAAGGGATTAGTGAACAAGAATATGTTGATGCTATGATAAAAGATATCAAAAAATTATGGAAATCAATGGATATCAATTATAGCAAATTTATTAGAACAACTGATTCTTGTCATGAAAAAGCTGTTGCAGAAATTTTTGAACGTTTAGTAGAAAAGGGAGATATTTATTTAGGTGAGTATAAAGGGTGGTATTCAATTAGTGATGAAGAATACTTCACAGAAACTCAACTTAAGGAAGTATTCCGTGATGAGAACGGAAATATGATTGGTGGAATAGCACCGAGTGGAAATGAAGTAAAGTTGGTAAGCGAAGAATGTTATTTCTTTAGAATGAGTAAATATGCAGATCGTTTAGTGAAATATTATGATGAACATCCAGAATTCATTTTACCTGAAAGTAGAAAAAACGAGATGTTAAATAATTTCATTAAGCCAGGATTAGAAGATTTAGCCGTTACTAGAACAACATTTGATTGGGGAGTTAAAGTAAAATCAAATCCGAAACATGTTGTTTATGTTTGGATAGATGCACTTGTTAACTACATTACAGCATTAGGATATGCAACTGGAGAAAGTGAAGAGTTATTTAATAAATATTGGCCTGCAGATGTTCAAGTAGTAGGTAAGGAAATCGTTCGTTTTCATGTTATTTACTGGCCGATTTTGCTTATGGCACTCGATCTACCACTTCCGAAAAAAGTATTTGCCCATGGTTGGCTTTTGATGAAAGATGGTAAAATGAGCAAATCAAAAGGAAATGTTGTTGATCCATATATGCTTATAGAAAGATATGGATTAGATGCTGCGAGATATTATCTTCTTCGTGAAGTCCCATTTGGACAAGATGGAATTTTCACACCAGAAAGTTTTCTAGATAGAATTAACTCTGATTTATCTAACGACTTAGGAAATTTATTAAATAGAACTATTTCTATGATTAATAAATATTGTGGTGGAACTATTCCGCATTTTGCTAAGCCAAGCACTGAGTTCGATAGTGAACTTGTTGCTTTATCAAAAGAAGTTGTTACAGAATATGAAGAGTATATGGAAAATATGCAATTTTCTAAGGCATTAGAAGCTGTATGGAGATTTGTTTCAAGAACTAATAAATACATTGATCAAACAACACCGTGGATTCTTGCTAAAGATGAAGCAAATAAGGATGAGCTAGATAAAGTGATGAATTATTTAGCAGAAAGCATAAGAATTGCGACAATACTTATTAGTCCAGCATTAACAAACGCACCTAAAGAGATTGCAACTCAGTTAGGTTTAACAGAGGATATGTTGACATTTGAAACAGTAAAAACATTTGGTGTATTTGATGGAACTATAAAAGTTGTAGAAAAACCAACGCCAATTTTCCCGCGTTTCGATAAGGAAGTAGAAGTGGAATATATTAAGAAACAAATGTCACCTAAGGCACTTGAGAACTTGGAAGCAGAAAATAAAGAAAATGATGTTTATGTAGATTTAGCTGAAGAAATTACAATAGACAAATTCTTTGAAACATCACTTCGTGTTGCACAAGTTCTTGAATGTGAAAAAGTTAAGAAAAGTTCGAAACTTTTAAAATTCAAGTTAGATTTAGGAAATCATCAAAGACAAATTATTTCAGGCATTGCTAAATATTACAAACCTGAGGAGTTAATTGGTAAAAAGGTAGCGGTTGTCGCTAATTTGAAATCTGTTAAACTTTGTGGAGAACTTAGTGAAGGAATGATTCTTTCAGCTGAAAAAGATGGTATCTTACGTGTTGTAGAAATAAATCAAGATATCCCTAATGGTGCAGAAATAAGATAAAAATATTATTTAATAACAAATAAAAATAGAACTCTAAATTAGAGTTCTATTTTTATTTGTTATCTATTTTTATTTTTTTGAGTAGTATTTTGTGTTGTACTATTTTTTTGGCTATTAGATTTGTTATTATCCTCTTTGTCAATATTTTTCGATTTAGCAGATTCACGATTTATTTCAGTTAATCTTACAGGATTTACTGGAACAAACGAACCATCAGAGATATGATAAACTAATCTATTATTTTTTGAAATTCCGTAACCATTGATATTTAAGACAGCTCCTGAACTCATAGTAACACGTACTTTGCTAATAGCTTCATCGGTATAAATATTTTGAGAAGCTAAGAATTTAATTGCAACTGCTCTTGATATATAGTTAGAGAATTGGTCACTTTTACTATCTACAGAAACAAAGTTTTCGTTTGCTGTAATAAATTGACCTGAATGATCTCCTGAGGAAATACGATACATCATGTAGCCAGCAGGAGAAACTAATTTGTCTACAGTAAATTTAGTTCCTGCTTCAATAGCATCAGCTGGATCTGACCAGTTAGCGGAATTGAATGTATGAATTTTTTTTGTAGTAGTAACTTCACGTTTAACATCAAAAGAGTAACTAACAAATGTTCCAGCAAGTTTTGCAGTAATTTCTTCCTCTTGTGCTGCAGAATCAATACGAGCTGCATTAGCTTTTTCTTGTGCCTCTAATATTTTTGCTTTCTCCTCTTCTTCCTTTTGTTTTTTCATCTGCTCTGTTGAATCAACGGAGGTAGTTTGTAAATCATCAAAACTTACATAATGCTCCTTAGCAGAAGATATAAACTTTAGCGTAACAAGAAAACACAAAGAAAGTAATGTTGCCAAAATAAGAGAGGTTGCGATTTTTACTTTTATATTTTTTGATGTTTTTTTGATTTTATCATAATCTTCAACCTTTTTTCTAAATATATTTTTTTGAATAAAAGATTTAAGAGAAAAAATTGAAACTAGAAAAATATTTTTTACTTTATTATCGTGATCTTTAACTTTAAAAAAAGTTTCGTCTTCGTTAACAACTTCTTTTCTTATATTGTAAATTTCTTTTTTAATACCATCAATTTTGTGTTCTAGTTCAATATTTTTTTGAATTTTATCGATTATTTTTTTCTTAGCAGAAATATCTTTTTGAAGTTTTTGTTTTTCAGAGACAAATTCTGCTAATTTTTCTTCATGTGGGGCTAATTTTTCTTTATCAGCTTTTTGATTTTTAAGATTTATAATTAACAATTTTTGCTCTGCAATTTTGTCATCAATGACGATTAATGAAGTTTCAAGTTTTAATAAAGAATTTTCATGTTCTTTTTTCTCATTTTCCTTTTCTAAAAATTCTACTTTTTTCTTATCGCCAGCTAGTTTGAAGGCTTGATCTCTTTCTTGGAATTCTTTTCGTCTTTTTTCAGCTTGTTCACGTTCAATTCTTTGGCGTTCAAGTTCTTTTTCACGAGCAATACGTTCACGCTCAAGACGTTCTTGTTCGCGTTTTTCAGCACGTTCACGTTCAATTCTTTGGCGTTCAAGTTCTTTTTCACGAGCAATGCGTTCACGCTCGAGACGTTCTTGTTCACGTTTTTCAGCACGTTCGCGTTCAATTCTTTGGCGTTCAAGTTCTTTTTCACGAGCAATGCGTTCACGCTCAAGACGTTCTTGTTCGCGTTTTTCAGCACGTTCACGTTCAATTCTTTGGCGTTCAAGTTCTTTTTCACGAGCAATACGCTCACGCTCAATGCGTTCACGTTCAGCAAGTTCTTTTATTTTTTTTTCGTGTTCTTCTTCTATTTTTCGCTGTTTTTCTTCAAATCTTTTTCTTTCTTGTTCTAGCTGAAAAGCTCTAAATCTAGCCTCTTTTTCTTTTTGTTTTAATGCTTCTTTTTCTTGAACAGTAGTATTAGTTTTCAGCTTATCAAAATTTTCCAATTTTTGTTTAGCATCATCAGCTTCTTTTAAAGCCTCTTTTTCGGCTTTTACAATTTTTTTATTTTCATTTTTTAGTTTTAGATTTTCTATCTGATGCTTTAGACGATTAAAAAAAGATATGTTTATGTCTTTTTTAGAATCGGGACTAGATAATTTACTATCGTTTAACTTATCTTTTTCTTCTTTAGTCATTATATTAATCCTTTCACGTAACACTTCTACTATATTATATCATAAAATTATACCATTATTACATAAAAAACAATTAAAATAGCTCTAATTAAATAAAAAAACTTTACCATTCTAATTGAAATATGTTATCATTAAGTATAAATAATTTATGAAAGGAGTTATGATTCTTTGAATCATAAATTTATTGATTATGAAAAAAACAATTACCTTTAAAAACACTCCAGTAACGATAGAAGATAGAATAAATGTTGGCGACGTTTTTCCGAATTTTAAAGCTGTAAATAAAGACTTAACTGATTTTAATTTAGAAAATTACAAAGGGAAAACTTTAGTTATAAATGCATTCCCATCAGTTGATACAGGAATATGTGCGTTACAAACTATTAGATTTAATCAAGAAATGAAAAATTTTAGTGATGTAATAGTGATAACAGTATCGAAAGATCTTCCATTTGCATTAGGGCGTTTTTGTGCAGATAAAGAAATTAAAAATGCGGTAACAGTTTCTGATTACAAGTATAGAGAATTTGAGAATAATATTGGTGGCTTAATAGTAGAGTTAGGTTTATTATCTAGAATGGTATTTATTATTGATAAAGATGGCATTGTCCGCTACAAAGAGTTATGCGAAGAAGTAGGAAATGAACCGAATTACGAAAATGCACTAGAAATTTTGAAAATATTAGAATAAGAGGTAGTAAATGTCAGAATTAAAATATATAAATAGAGAAGAGAATAAAAATCTCCAAACTAAAGATTTAATAACATTGGGATTATATACGATATTATTGATTTTATTAATGGGAGTTGGGGTAGGATTAGGTACGCTTTTTACTTCTTTAGTTTTTGGAGGCAAAGTGTATTTTTCAACTTATACTTCAGTGGTTACAGCATTAATATGTGGAAGTGCATATAGTTTAGTTTTTAATAAAATCAATAAAAACATGGCTATTTTTATTATGATAGCTATAGTAGCTTTATTTTTGACTATATCTGGTCATTCAATAGTGGGTTCTATTGCTATGTTATTGGCAGCGATAATAGCAGAGTTCTTTTATAGAAGAAAAAGTGAATATTTATCATATTTATTTTTTAATTTGGGGAATATAGGAATAGTTTTACCAATGTTTTTTATGAAAGATAGTTATGTAAAACATCTTCAAGGTCGCAATTATTCTCAAGAGAAAATAGATTTAGTAATGGGAAGTTCGGATTTGAAAACTTTTATTTTAATCATAGTACTTACAGTTATTTTTTCTATAATTGGTACTTATTTAGGAAGAAAATTATACTTTAAAAATTTTAATAAAGCAGGACTGTAAAAATGTTAAAGTTGGATATAAGGGTAAAAATTTTGATTCTTATTTTTGCTAATGTTCTTATGTTTAAAACTATGAGTATTAATATGCATTTTATTGTTGCAGTATTTTTTACGTTATATCTTGGATTATGTTCAAATTTTAAAAGAATGTCAAAATTGTTTATAGTTTATATTTTGTTTACAATTTATGAATTATATTTTTCACATACAGTTACATTAAAAATTATTGATAGTTTCTTGTTATTAACATCACTTATGTACAAAACGCTTTATTTTCCTCTTTGTGCAGGAATGGGATTAGTTAGCAGCTCGAAAGTTTCTGAACTTATTAGTTTTTTAAGGAGTATAAAATTGCCCAAAAAAGTTATAATAGTTTTAGCGGTTTTATATAGATTTTTCCCAGTGTTAATGACAGATTATAAACTCATAAAAAGTTCCTTGAAAATGAAAGGTATAGGGGTAAGTAAGGGGTATTACTTACTTCATCCTTTTAAGTTTTTTGAGTATGTATTTGTACCTTATGTAATAATAAGCACTAATATAGCTAATGAACTTTCAGTATCTTGTTTATGTAGAGGAATTGATAATGAAAATAAACCAACATCTTTTATAACAATGAGATTTAAATTTCAAGATTATTTATTGGTATTATTTAGTATAGTCGCTTTTAGTTATATTATGTTTATGAGGTGATATATGATTACATTTAAAAATTTTAATTATAAATATATAGAATCAGAACAATTAAATATAGATGATTTATCACTGAATATAAGAAAAGGCGAGTGTGTACTTCTTACTGGAAGAAGTGGTTGTGGAAAAACAACTATACTTAGGACATTAAATGGTTTAGCACCTGAATTTTTCGATGGAGGTTATAGCGGAAATTTAAATGTTGCTCATTTGAAAATTGGAGATAAATTAAAAGATTTTTCTAAAATAGTAGGAAGTGTTTTTCAGAATCCTAAAAATCAATTTTTTAATCTGGATTCTACTAGTGAATTAGCATTTAGTATGGAAAATTTTGGTTATTCGAAAGAAGAAATTAAAAATAGAATAGATAAGGTAGTTAAAGATTTTTCTGCAGAGCATCTTATAGATAGAAATATTTTAGAGTTAAGTGGAGGAGAAAAACAAAAATTAGCATTTATGGCGAGTATGATGCTTGATGCTGATATTTATGTTTTAGATGAAATTACCAGTAATTTAGATTTAAAGGCTATAAAGTTGATTTCTTCAATTATAGAAAATTTAAAAAAACAAGAAAAAACTATTATTGTGGCAGAACATAGAATATATTATCTAAAAGATTTAATTGATAAAATGTACATTATAAAAGATGGTAGGCTAATTCATGAGGTAAGCAAAGAAGAACTAGTACATTTCGATGGAAAGGTTTGTAAAACTCGTCAAATAGATTTAAATAAGGTAGAATTAGGAATAAAAAAAGAACGTACAATTAAAAAGAATTATTTACAAATAAATAATTTAGAATATAAGGTAAATAATAAAAAAATAAAATTGGAAAATGAAAATTTTAGTTCTTCAAAAATTTATACAATAATTGGTGATAATGGTTGTGGGAAAACGACATTTGCTAATGCTATAAGTGGACTCTCAAAAATAAATCATTCTGTATTTTTGAATAATAAAAATCTAAGTAGAAAAGATTTGTTAAAGAATACATTTCAAGTAATGCAGGATGTTAATTATCAATTATTTACAAATTCAGTTGATAAAGAAATTAAATTAGGAAGTAAAAATTTAGAATTATTTGATAATGTAGTTGATAAATTAAACATTAGAAAATTTTTAACACGACATCCAAATACACTTTCAGGCGGTGAAAAGCAGCGTGTTGCTATTGCTTCAGCATTATTATCAAATAAAAAAATATTGATTTTTGATGAGCCAACTAGTGGGCTTGATTATGTAAATATGATAGAACTTAGTAATCTCATAGAAGAAATAGCAAAAGAAGACGTAATAGTTTTTGTTATTACTCATGATTATGAATTTTTATGTACAATAGCGGATGAAGTCTTGTATTTTGATAACAATGGAATAAAAGAGAGAATAGAAGTAAATGAAGACTCAAAAAATAAAATATTAGAAATAATGAGTTAATATGATTTAGCCCCAAAACATAGAAAAGTTTTAGAGGGCTATTTATAGTGAAATTAATAATGTAATAAAGAAGAGTTGTGCAGTATGGATGAAGTATATTTTAATCATATAAATTATAAAGATATAATAAATTTCAAGAATAAATTAATTATTTTGGTAATATAGTAGTAACTTTTTTATTTACAAAAATTTATAGTATGATTTACCAAATAAGTTGTTTCTTGTTCTTTTACATGATAAAATAAATAAGTTATGGAAAAAAGAAGTATTAGTTTTTCTATTTTAAAATAAAGTAAGCAAGGAGGATTTAGTATGTCATATGCTTCAGATATGAAAAAGGAATTGACGCTGATTGAGATAACGAAAGATAGAGAGTTTTTATCAGAGTTATCAGCGCTTATAAAAATGAATGGTATGTTAACGATAGCTAACGGCAGACTAAGTCTTAGCTTTCAAACAGAAAATGCTTCAATAGCACGTAGAGTGTATTCGTTAATAAAGTTTTTCTATAATGTTCATATAAATATTTCAGTTAGAAAAAAATTGAAATTAAAAAAGAATAATGTGTATATTTGTCGTTTAGATCAGAATGTAAAAGAAATTTTAACAGATCTTTATATCCTTAATAATGATTATACGATGAGAACAGATATAGCAGAAGAGTTGATAGATAATGCAGAGAAGAAAAAATCGTATTTACGTGGAGCATTTTTGGCAGGTGGATCAATAAATAATCCACGAACATCTAGTTATCATATGGAAATTTTTTCTTACTACGAGGAACACAATAAAGAATTAATGGAACTTTTAAATTCATTTAATCTTAATTCTAGGACTCTAGAGCGAAAAAAAGGATTTATTGTTTATATAAAAGAATCTGAAAAAATTGCTGAATTTATAAATCTTGTAGGTGCTTATCAAGCGTTATTTCAATTTGAAGATGAAAGAATTGTACGTGATATAAATAATTCTGTAAATAGAATGCAAAATTGTGATATGGCAAACTTAAATAAAACAGTTAATGCATCAGCAAAACAAGTTGAAGATATTAATGTAATAGAGGAAAGATTGGGGCTTGATAATCTTGATGAAAAATTAAGAGTAGTAGCGGAGACTAGATTAAAATATCCAGAGTATCCATTAAAAGAGATTGCAGAAATGATTGAAGATGGTAAGTTATCAAAGTCAGGGCTTAATCACAGATTTAGGAAGATAGCTAAAATAGCTAAAGAGTTAAAAGAAGGAACTTATAAAGCGAAATAAAGGAGAATAAAAATGAGTAAATGGGATGAACAAATTTTAGTAGTAAATAGAGTAGAACTTTTTAATGATGAAGAAAATCATTTTTATGGATTTCTAGCTAAAGAAGACGAAAAAGTGAAAAAAATTGTTAATACTTTTGTTTCGTATGAAGTGAAACGTCGTGGTGATATGGAGGAAGATAAAAATTATAAACAACTTATCAGCTATGTAATAGTGAAAGATAAGGAAACGAAAGAAGTTTTAGTGTATAAACGATTAGTAGGCGGAGGAGAAGCGAGACTTCATGGAAAAGCATCGGTTGGAATTGGAGGGCATATGAACGAAATAGAAGATAAATCAATCTATGAAATGTTAAAAATAAATGCTGCTCGTGAGCTTAATGAAGAAATCGGAGTGCAAGAAGATTATGCCTTGGAAAATTTACATTTTATAGGACTTATAAATGATGATAATTCAGAAGTTGGAGAAGTTCATATTGGTGCTATCTATGAATGTGAAGTTAATAAAGATGAAATAGAGGTTAAAGAAGATGATACTTTAGTAATAAAATGGGCTACTTCAGCAGAAGCAAAAATGGAAGAAAATTACGAAACGTGGTCAGAATTTTTAAAACCGATTATGTAGTTTAGAATAAATTACTGATCAATAAAAGATAAAAATTTATATTTAGAGGTGTGATTTTTTAAATCATGAGAAATTGTATAAATAAAAAACACTGCATTGAAAATTAAAACGCAGTGTTTTTTATTTTTAAAATTATTGATTTAATTAGAATAATGTATTTTTAAAAATATATTAAGTTGGTATATCTTGATTTAGGTTTTAATTAACACATGTTTTCTATTTGAAATAAAATAAAAAAAGTGGTAGAATTTAAATGATTATAAAACGATTACAAGGAGAAAATTATGCATATATCAAGGGAGCATTTAGAATTATTATCACAAAATTTTAGAAATATAAATGAAACGACAAAAGAAATTATAAATCTTGAGGCTATTTTATCACTACCTAAAGGAACAGAACATTTTATAAGTGATATACACGGAGAGTATGAAGCGTTTGATCATATACTTAGAAATGGATCAGGTGTTATTAAAGAAAAATTAAAAGAAGTTTTTGGAAACAGGTTACAAAAAAAAGAATTAAATTTACTTGCAACTATTATTTATTATCCAGAAGAAAAATTGAATCTTTTAAAAAAGGAGTTTACTATCTCGGAGTATAAGGAATATCAGAAAATCCTTTTGCTACGACTTTTGGAAGTCACACAAATTGCCGCACGAAAATATACTCGTTCAAAGGTAAGAAAAATTTTGCCAAAAGATTTTGATTATATTATCGAAGAACTTTTATATAAAATGCAAACTAGGGATAAGGAAGATTACTACGAAAAAATTTTGGAAAATATTATTGAATTAGGTGCGGGAGATAAGTTTATTATTGAACTATCATTAAGTATTCATAAATTAATAATTGATCATCTTCATATAGTAGGTGATATTTATGATAGAGGGCCATTTCCAGATAAAATTATGGATAGACTTCTTGAATACCACTCTGTAGATATTCAATGGGGAAATCATGATATGTTGTGGATAGGTGCATATTTGGGAGATAGAATTTCCATAGCCAATGTGGTTCGTATTTGTGCAAGATACGATAATTTAGATATTATAGAAGATAGGTACGGTATATCTTTAAGAAGTTTATTAAATCTTAGTGAGACAGTTTACAAAGATGATCCATGTAAGGAATTTTTACCAAAATTATCAAAAAATGATGAATTAAAATATAGTGAACATGAAATAATGCAAATAGCAAGAATGCACAAAGCGATGGCAATAATTCAGTTTAAGCTAGAAAAACAAATTATTGATAAATATCCAGAGTTTAATCTAGAAAGTAGAGCGTTATTGGGGAATATTGATTTTAATAAGAAGACTGTTTTAATTCGTGGGAAAATTTATCCAATGAGTTCATGTGATTTTCCAACTATCGATATAAAAAATCCTTATAAATTAACAAAAGAAGAAGAAAAGGTAGTTACCAAACTTAAAGAGTTATTTATTACAAGCGAAAAATTAAAAAAGCATATTGAATTATTTATCAATAAAGGAGCAATGTATAAGTGTTATAATGGAAACTTACTTATTCATGGTTGCATGCCAGTTGATAAAGAAGGGAATTTTCAAGAATTTATTTATGAAAAGAAAAAATATTCTGGTAGAGAATTGTTAGATTTTTTTGATAAAAAAGTCAGAAGTATTTTTTATAGCGATAGAAGAGAAGATAATGGATTATTCTTTTATTTGTGGCAAGGAGAATGTTCACCACTTTTTGGGAAACGTGATATGACAACTTTTGAAAGATATTTTGTAGAAGATAAAACTACTCATGAAGAAGTTAAAAATGCATATTATAAATTACGTGACAATGAGGAGTTTTGTGTAAAATTACTAAAGGAATTTGGTTTGTCAGGAGAAGGACATATAATAAATGGGCATACACCTGTGAAAGAAACAAAAGGAGAAGATCCCATCAAAGCAAATGGTAGAACTATTGTTATAGATGGTGGAATGTCTAAAGCGTATCATAAAACAACAGGACATGGTGGATATACGCTTACTTACAATTCCTATGGTTTGCAGATTATGAGTCATGATATTTTTCAAAGTAAGAAAAAAGCTTTGAAGGATGAAACGGATATAGTTTCTACAAGAAGAGTCGTAGATAAAAAATTATCTAGAAAAAAAGTTTCTGATACGGACAATGGTTTAAGAACAAAAAAACAAATAGAAGTTTTAAAATTATTGTTAGAAGAATACCGCAAAGGAACAATGGTAGAAAAATTTTAAAACAAGGATAATTTGTTCTGCTAATTATCAGTTAAATAAGTAAAAAATATTATGAAGAGATAGTGATGGTGACTCAAAAGGAAAAGACTTACAAGGATTTTATAAGAGTTACTTAGTTGAAGAGTGAAACTAAACTTTTTTCTTGGCTCATTGGCTAAAAAGTAAGTTGGGAGGTAGTCGTCAGCAAATGAATCTACTACCTTTGCTCGTATTCATTTAGATAACTTTGCAAAGCTTTCTCGTACAGATTAATGGACTAGCCCTCAAAAGTTAAGCAAATTACAGAGGGTTAGTTCATTTTTAAGTTACTTCTGTACTCTTTTTGTAATTTACTTAATAAAAATTGTTTAAAAAAATATATTTTGCTATAATTAAGAGAAAGTTGTTATAAATTAAGGAGGTTTTTGTGTTAAAAAAGTGGTTTAAGCTAGTTAATAAAGAATTAGAAAATATAATAAAAAAGGTTGAGCCTTTTGAGTATGGAAATATAATTGGATACTTGATTCAACTTGCTGGTATAGCTTTTATTGTAGGTGGAATTTATTATTTTTATGCAGAAGAGAAAGTTACTTATTTTGCGAGAATAGGTTCTATATTAGTTGGAATTTTATTGAGTATAATAGGAAAAGTCTTAATATCTATCATGGCAAAAAAATCTAGTAAAAAATTATTTTTGGCAAAAATTGCGAATAGTTTACTAGATAGTTTTTTATGGACGACAGTAATATCGTTAATATTTTATGAAATAATAGAAAAACGTACAAATTTTAATTTGAGTGAATATGCACTTATAGATACAATTGGATTTTTTACAGTATATACATTAATAGTAGTTATAAAATATATATTATACAAGAAGAAACTTATTAATAAAACTTTGGCTTTGTATATTGGAATAATGGCTTTACCTTTAAGAATAATATTTATTTTTGTTAAAAAAAAATATAGATTATTTGTACTTGTAGTTTTTGTAGCCTCGATTTTACTTTTGACTATGATACTTTTAGCGTTTCAAGTAGGGGAAATAATAAGTACAATAAATCCTTTTAAAAGTTTTAATGTTTATTATCCGGTTATGGTAATTTTTATGATATTGTCTGATAAACTTGTAACTTTTATTATTCCTAAAACTGGTCTTTGGGAGTACTTTGGTCATAAAGGAGAACTTGCTAAGATTTTTATGACATGGGGAATAATAATAGCAATGGCATTTTTATATATGTTTGATTGGAAATTACTTATGAGTGGTACTGATGGCTGGAATGAAAGTGATAAAAATACTGTGTTATGGGCATTTACTACATATAGATTATTAGCAACGATGCTTGAAGATAAGTTTAATATTTTAAAAAATAACAAATTGCTATAGGTAAAATATTATAAAATAAATCAGTAGGAAAATGTAAAAACTTTTTTATTGACATTTATTCTATACTGTATTATAATCAATAAAGTTAATTGAATAAATGCCTCACAAAATAGGTGAGGTAGAGGTTGCGATTTTTAAGAGTAGGTTAATTGAAAGTGTAGGGCTTTGTGATATTATCTGAAAGGAAACGTCGCCGAAATGGTATTAATCCTACATTAATGCTGTTGGGACTATATTTAATAAGTATAGGACTGTCATAGCTTTATGGCTATGTTGCGCTACTAATATCTTGTTTTGGAGAGATAATGTATAAGTATAACTCCGCAAAATATGGTAGATGTTATGCTTTTTATTTTTTATCAAGGAGGTTTTATTATGACAAATAGCAATAACAACAATGCAACTGAAGTAAAAAGAAATTTAAGATCACGACATATAAGTATGATTGCTATCGGTGGGTGTATAGGTAGCGGACTTTTTATGACAAGTGGTCAAGCAATTCATAGTGCAGGACCTGGAGGAGCAATTGTTGCATATCTTTGTATTGGACTTATGGTGTATTTTTTAATGACATCTTTAGGAGAAATGGCAACATATTTACCGACATCAGGTTCATTTAGTACTTATGCAACTCGTTATGTAGATCCATCGTTAGGATTTGCTCTTGGATGGAATTATTGGTTTAACTGGGTAATTACAGTAGCAGCTGATATTGAGTTATCGGCACTGGCTATTAGTTATTGGGAACCAATGCGTGTGCTTCCTCATTGGGCTTGGAGTTTATTATTCTTAGTTATTATTATCGCTTTAAATTCACTTAGTGTAAAAGTTTATGGGGAGAGCGAGTATTGGTTTGCTTTAATAAAAGTAGTAGTAGTAATTATTTTCTTAATCATAGGTTGTTTAACAATTTTTGGAATTTTAGGTGGAGAATATATTGGATTTAAAAATCTAACTATAGGTGATGCACCATTTATAGGAGAAAATAATTCGTTATCTGGACAAATTCTTGCAACACTTGGGGTATTTTTAATTGCAGGATACTCTTTCCAAGGAACAGAACTTATAGGTATTACTGCAGGAGAAAGTGAAAATCCAGAAAAAAGTATTCCTAAGGCAGTAAAACAAGTTTTTTGGAGAATATTAATTTTTTATGTACTTGCTATTTTGGTAATTGGATTATTAATTCCGTATACTTCACCAGATTTATTAGGTGCAGAAAGTGCTGAAGAAATCGCAAAATCTCCATTTACCATTGTTTTTAAAAATGCTGGTTTTGCATTTGCAGCAAGTGTTATGAATGCTGTTATTTTGACATCAATTTTATCTGCTGGTAATTCTGGAATGTACGCTTCAACAAGAATGCTTTATGCAATGAGTAAAGAAAAATTAGCTTATCCAGTATTTAGTAAAGTAACTAAATATGGAACACCAATTATTTCACTAGTAGCAACATCAGCGGTTGTATTTATAATTTTCTTAATTCAACTTACCAGCGCCAATGCGTATACATATATTGTAGCAGCTAGTGGACTTACAGGATTTATAGCTTGGTTGGGAATTGCATTGAGTCATTATAGATTTAGAAGAGCATATATTGCACAAGGAAAAGACTTAAAAGATTTGAAATATAGAGCAAAATGGTTTCCAGTTGGACCAATCATTGCATTAATACTTTGTATTGTCGTAATTATTGGACAAGATACAGAACTTATAACAAAAGGTGTAGTAAATTGGAAAGGAATTTTAACAACATATATGGGAGTTCCAATTTTCCTATTTTTCTACTTGTATCACAAAATAAAATATAAAACAAAAGTCATTCCATTGGATAAAGTAGATTTATCACAAGATGCTAAATAATATAATAGAAGTAAGAATGAACATTAAGTTTCATCTTACTTCTATTTTTAATTTATATAGAATTTAAGTTATGATAAAATCTATTATCCATAATTAATGGTATTTAATTAAATAAATTTTCAACTATTAGATATATTTATATTAATTTCAGGAAATTTTTTCTGTTTTGTGGTATTATAATAAGGATAGATTAAAATTAAAAAAGGAGGAATTTCTGTGAATCTTGAATACCCTTATGATTATAAAAATGTAGAAGACATGGCGAGTAACTATCTAACACAAGAACAAGTAAAAGTTATAAGAAGATCATATGAGTTTGCAAAGGTTGCTCACGAGGGACAATTTAGAAAATCAGGAGAACCATATATATTACATCCAATTCAAGTTGCAGGAATTTTAACTGAGCTTAGATTAGATTATGCCACAATTTGTGCAGGTTTTTTGCATGATGTAGTAGAGGATACAAAATATACTTTTTCTGATATCGAAGAAGAATTTGGAGAAGATATAGCTGTAATAGTAGATGGTGTTACTAAACTTGATAAAGTAAAATATCGTTCTAAAAAACAATCCCAAGCTGAAAATCATAGAAAATTATTCGTAGCAATTGCTAAAGATCTTAGAGTTATTTTTGTAAAACTTGCAGACAGACTTCACAATATGAGAACTTTGAAGTATATGCGAGAAGAAAAACAGCGTGAAATAGCGAGCGAAACATTGGAAATTTATGCACCACTTGCTCATAGATTGGGGATTAGTTCTGTAAAATGGGAATTAGAAGACACTTCTTTAAGATATTTACATCCCTCTCAGTATTTTTCAATCGTAGGAATGATGAAACAAAAACGAAGTGCAAGAGAAGAGAGTATTAAAGAGGCCTGTTCGAGTATTACAACTTTGCTTGGAGAAAATAAAATTAAAGCACAGGTAAATGGGAGACCAAAACACATTTATAGTATTTATAAAAAAATGGTAAAACAACATAAAACATTTGATCAAATTTATGATTTATTAGCAGTGCGTGTTTTAGTAGATAGTGTAGCTGATTGTTATGCAACTTTGGGGCTGGTAAATAATCTTTGGATTCCTATTCCAGGAAGAATTAAAGACTATATTGCTATGCCAAAACCAAATATGTATCAATCATTACATACTACCGTAATTGCACCAGATGGTCAAACTTTAGAAGTTCAAATAAGAACTTACGAAATGCACGAAATTGCAGAAAAAGGAATTGCTGCTCATTGGGCGTACAAGGAAGGTAAAAAAGTAACAAAAGACAATAATTTTTATGAGAAATTAAATTGGTTTCAAAAAATTGCAGAAAATGATGAAACAGAGCCTACTGCAGAAAGTTTTATGGAATCATTAAAGGTAGATCTTCTAAGTGACAAAATTTATGTATTTACACCAAATAGTGATATTATAGAATTACCTAAAGGTTCTTGTATTGTTGATTTTGCATACGCTATTCATTCTGAAGTAGGTAATAAAATGATAGGTGCTACTGTAAATGATAAGATAGAACCTTTTGACTATGTGTTATCTACTGGTGAGATTTGTGATATAAGGACTAGTAAAAATTCAACAGGACCAAAACGTTCTTGGCTTGAAATTGCAACATCATCACAAACAAAATCAAAGATAAAAGCATTTTTTAAAAAAGCAGCGAGAGAAGAAAATTTAGTAAAAGGTGAAATATTATTAAAAGATGAGATAAAGGCGAATAATTTTGATATTGATGAAGTTTTAACGGAAGAAAATATAGAAATAGCTTTAAATAAATATAAATTTTCAAATCTTGATGAATTGTATGCAACAATAGGTTATGGTGGTATAAGTGCCAATAAAGTATTCGCTAGATTAACTGAAAAAATAAGAAAAGAAAAATTGACTCAAGAAAAACTTGAGAAATTGGTTAATGCAGAAGAAGATAAGAAAATCGTTACTGAAACAGGAGTATATGTAAAAGGTGTAGATAATATTTTGGTAAGATTATCAAAATGCTGTCAACCTATTCCAGGTGATAGTATTGTAGGATTTATTACAAAAGGACGAGGAGTTACTGTTCATAGAAGTAATTGTCCAAATTTAAGTGAAGAAGATCAAGACAGATTGCTAGATGTGGAATGGGTAGAAAGTCTTAATGCTAGAAGATATAGTGTAACACTACAACTTCATGCGTTTGATAGAGATTTGTTACTACAAAATGTATTATTGACACTTAGTGAAAGCAGAGTAGAAATAAAAAAATTAAATTCCGAATCAAAAATTGATAAAACATGTGTAATAACAATTGGAATTTATGTGAAAAATGTTAATGAGTGTGAATTTATGATAAAAAAACTTCGCCAAATTCCAGATATTTATAGTGTAGAAAGAATAGTAAAATAGGTGAAATATGAAAATAGTATTACAAAAGGTAAAAAAAGCTAGTGTAACTGTAGATAATAAAATAGTAGGGGAAATAGGAAAAGGATATTGCTTATTGGTAGGAGTTCATAAGAATTCAAGTGAAGAAGATGCAAAATATCTTGCTAAAAAAATAGCAGAGGCTAGATTATTTGAAGATGAAAACGAGAAATTAAATTTAGGTTTAAGAGATGTATGTGGAAGTATTCTATCTATTTCGCAGTTTACACTTTATGCAGATACAAGAAAAGGGAAAAGACCTAGTTTTACCAATGCAGCAAAAGCAGGAGATGCTGATAAACTTTACAATAGTTTTAATGAATATTTGAGGGCTGAGGGGATTAAAGTGCAAACAGGAATATTTCAAACTATGATGGAAGTAAATATTGTTAATGATGGACCAGTGACGATTATTTATGAAAAATTAACAGCAGGGAATTAGTAGTATATGAGAATAAGAAGAAAGAAAAGTAATAATACAATTTTATGGTTAATAACAAGTATGACTGTATTATTTTTACTAGCAGGTGGAATGTATTATGTTTCAAAAAAAGTTAATCCAACTGCTAGTGCGGAAAATAGTATAACAATTTCAAAGGAAATCGAATTGAGGACAGGACCTGATGATTCTTACCCATCACTAAGAAAAGTATCGGCAGGTGATGTAGTTACTATGCTTAGCAAAAGTGATACTTGGTATGAGATAGAAACAAAAGATAGCTATGTTGGTTGGATACCTGGTTGGAGTGTTCTTGGAAGTGGAGTGAAAAGTCCTGAAGATCAAAATAAAGAGAAGCTTTCAACATATTCAATAGTCTTAAATCCCATAATAAAACAAAATGAAATTCCAGACGATAGGGGAAACTATCCTAAAAACTATAATTTAAAAATAGCAAAAGAACTTCAGAAAAAATTGTCAGAAGATGGAATAAAAGTGATTTTGACTAGAGAAAATGATGATACAATTCCAACTAGAGACGAGATAAAAAAAATTGTAACTGATAATAATGCAGAAGCCTTAATAGATTTAGATGTTATTAATACGGAAACAAAAAATAATTTCGGAGTTAAGGTATATTATGGAACAGCTGAATCAGCGAGTATTGCAAGAAGTATAGAGAAAAATTTATCAGGTCATTATATTTCTAAAGTGTCTTCATCAGAAAAACTTAATAATTTTGATCAACTTAGTGAAAAACTACCACAAGTTAAAATTATTTCAGCAAATTTGAGAGATAAAGTAGATGTTGATATTTTAAATGATGGAATAGCTAATAAGCAATATGTGGAAACATTGAAAGAAGGTATAGAAAGTTACTTATACTATTTAATTAATATTGATAATTACAACAGTAAAAGAAAAGAACAACTTCTAAATCTTCCACAAAAGGGACTTAATATTCCAATGTATTACACAAAACAAGATGCTTATAAAAACATATCTTATGGTTTAGATGGCAAGAAGACTATAGAAGACAATGGAGACGCGATAGTTTCCTTAGCAATGATATCAAGTTATTTAGGTGTAGAGAATTCTAATGTGGATGACATAGCAAGTTGGGCTGGAAATAAATATTATATAAGACATCAAGGGACACAACCTACTATAGTATCGGCATTTGCTGATAAATATAGTTTAAAAGTAGAGAGAGTTCAGGCTAATAGTACAGAAGAAATAGAAAAAGCATTAAAAGAAAATAAACCAGTATTAGTGAGGTTTAAATCAGGACTATTTGGAAACAAAGTGACCTACAAAGTTATAAGAGGATATGAAGATGAAAAATTCTATATCAATGATCCAAATGATGATGATATCAAACTAACTAGTTATAATGGTTTTACTCAAAATGATGTTAAAAACAACTTAGCACAAGCATGGGTGTTTAGTAAATAATAAAAAGTAATCAAAGGGAATTTTTTAAAATTCCCTTTGATTTTTTGTATGTATTGGTGAAAAATATATATTAAAAAAAGTATTGATAAGAAAAAAACTGTTATAGTATAATTTTATTTGAGGAAGAGATAAAATATATTATTTATTAGAAAGAAATTATATAGATTAAAATTGCAAAATGGTAATTCAGGTTTTGACGATATTTATGGAACTTGGTCACCAGATCATTATTAATGATATAAAAGAAAATTTATAATTTAAAATTTTTATCCCTTGTCTCCCTGAATTTATGGAGGTTACTATGAAAAGATATATTAAAGTTAAACAAATACTTAGTTGATCATTTGTATTTTTACTAGTATTTTTTGTATTACGTGACTTGAAAGAACTTATAGAATTTTATAATTCTGATGTGAATGCCCCTGATTTAACATCTGATGGTGTAAAGTTAAGAAATAAATTTTTTGCTTCGTATTACGATCCAGCAATATTGTATGGAACTTTGTTAAGATATGTATTGCTTGTTTTACCAGTTGTGTTTGGGGTACCTTTATATTATTATAATAAAATAAAAAATAAAAGTTTAAAATATGTAATAGGAAAAAGTAAAAATTTTAATAAATACTTATTTAAAATTAAGATAAAGGTTTCTATAATTCCTGTAATAATTTTATATGTCGTGTTTGGGGCTTATACAATTGCAAGTTATGTTCTTACGCATTTTAAGATAAGGGCGGGAGCTAATTTTGATAACCATTTTTTACCTACAAATGTCTTTAGTTTTCTTAATGGTTCATTTTCAGGATACTTAATACTATTATTTTTATCTTCTGGACTATATATATTTTGGACTACAATGTTACTTTTAACAATAACTGATTATGGTTATAGATATATTTATGTTATAATTTCATATATTTTACTGTCGTATATTGTAAATGACTTTATAATGATGCATGTATCACGATCACTTAGTTTATCAGGTTCATTATCTTGGATTTCTGGACGAGAATCTAATATAACAACTATTATATCCTATATCTATATGTTATTTGTATATTTATTTTTAAAATTTACTAGAAGAAAAGAGTTTTAGTTATGAAAATAAAGAATATTTATGGTTATTTTATAGGAATAGCAGTATATCTGAGATTGATGTTTAAAATAAAAGAACTCCCTAGAGAAAATTTTAATGATTTTATTCGCTATAATTTGCATAAAATTTATGAAGAAGATAAATGGTTGGATGTAGAAAAAATCATTTTACTTATTTGTATGTACGTAGCCTTTTATGTTGTTTATACTAAGCTGTTATCACTGCATATAAATGATTTTAAAAAGATGATTCGTTATAAAAGTAAAAGAGTTTTTGAGTTAAAAAGAAAGACGATTATATTTTTTTTGAAATTTTTAATAAGTAATACTGTAGTAATGATAAGTGCAGTAGTTTCAATATATATATTTATAACAAAGAATTATGAATTTTCTGATTATATTTTTGGGATAGCTGATCTATTAAAATTACCATTATTATTGTTGATAGTACTTTTGATCTCTGTTTCCTATAATTTTAATAAAATAATGATTTTTAGTATGTGCTATTTTTCAATTATTATTTATATATTTTTTGTTAATTATTTATTTTTTAAATTAATATGTTTTGTGGATATTTTATTTTTACTTTTTGTAGTTTTGAAGGTTGTTGTTAGTAAAGAAGAGGTGTAGAGAAATTATGTTAGAAATAAAAAATGGTTTAAAAAAATATAATTCAAAAATTGTTTTTGAAAATTTGAATTTGAAATTTTCTAATGGAAAAATTTATGGACTAGTTGGGGAAAATGGTAGCGGAAAAACTGTAATTATGAAGTGTCTTTGTGGTTATACGACTTTGAATGGCGGCGAGGTTTGGCAAGATAGTACAAAAATACGTAATAAAAATAATTTTATAGAGAATGCTGGTATTGTAATAGAAAATCCAAAATTTATGGAAGATTATACATTATATGAAAATCTAGATATTATTAGAGAGTTATCCGATAATAAAAAAGATATAAATTTAGATTACTGGATAGATTTTTATAATTTAAAACAGCACAAAGATAAAAAATATAGAAGTTTATCTTTAGGAACAAAGCAAAAAATGTTACTTATTCAAGCATTTATGTCTAATCCAAATACTTTAATATTGGATGAATGTTTTAATGGACTTGATGAGGAATCTGCAAATAAAACAAGAGAATTATTAAAAAGTTACATAAACGAGAGTAGATTAATAATTTTGACTTCGCATATAAAAACAGACATAGATAGTTTATGCAATGAAGTAATTTACTTGTCTAACATAAATTAAAAACTTACAAATGAGGTTGTATGATAAATGTGGAACATGAAAAAACATGAACAGATTTATTATGCAATCTTTGTTTTTAAGTATAAAAATGATATTAAAATAAAAAAGTATTGAACAGAAAAATGTTTTTTGATATTTTCTGTTTACTTTTCCCCCATTATTAAAAATAAAGTTGTATTGATTTTTATTTTATTTTTTGACAGAATATCTTAACGCAATAAGTGTTTATGAACATGAATGAAATAAATTATTACATAATTAATTTTTAAACGAGGCTTGTTAATTTTAAAAATTTTTTGTTCTTGTTGTTCTAGCTTATAATAGCCTGTGAATAAAGAAGAAAAGACTCTAGTATAAAATAATAAAAATAATATAAACGAGAGTTATAGACTAGCTTTTGAAGATATTGAAAGTATATTTTAACAAGAAAAGTCATTTATTTTACACAATATAATGGTGGAATTTCTGAAGTTAAAATATTTATTATCGTATGAAAAAGTAATTTTAAGGAGATAAAATTAATTAAAGATCTACAATACATTTTTATTCTATATTTATTTAAAAAAAGCTGAACTCAGTAACATAGAGTTCAGTTTTTTGTTGTAAATTAATAAAATAATATAGTTTGGTGATAAATACTAGGTGCAAGGGAAAATAGAAAAAATGCAACTATTTAGTATTTTATACGAAGAATAACAAGAAGTATAGAAAAATAGATAACTAGTAAATTTATAATTTTTATGAAAAATTTTTAAAAAAGATAGATTTTCACTTACAAAAAATGAAAAGATGAAAGATTATAAAATAAACTGTATAACAAAGATAGAGATAGAATATTAAAAAAAATTATTAATTTTTTTTTTGAGTGTAGATAGATAATTTTTAAATTATAATTTAAAAATTAAAAAATCTTCTTGACATAATAATAAAATTTTAATATAATAGTTCACATGGTTAACTAAAAAGTAAACTTTGTGAACTATTTTGGAGGTGTAAAAGTAAAAATGGAAGAACATAAAAAAGCAATGAACTTATTAGAGGAATTGCGACTAACAATGAAGAAAATACATAAAAAAGATGAGAGTCCTTATAGACGTTCGGAGTTTCAGGCAATGCTCCTTATATTAGAAAAAAAAGATTTAACTATGCAAAGGCTAGGAGAGGAGTTAGGAGTTACGAAATCACGAGTTACTGCGATAGTTACTGAACTTCAAAATAAGGGGTTTGTTGAGCAAAGTTTTGATAAAAAAGATAAAAGAAAAAAAGTTTTGAAATTAACTCCCAAAGCTGAAGAATATATGAAAGAAAGATGGGAAAATTATGAAAATTGGTTTAAAAGGTTTTGGTCTAAGTTGGATAAGGAAGAGAAAGATGCGGTTGAACTTAGTCTAAAAAAAATTAATGAAATTATGCTAGAAGAATTGCAAGAACAATTACAAGAATAGTAGGAGGATTAAAATAAATGAAATTATTAAAATATTTAAAGGGCTTCACATTGCCAATGATATTTTTAATAGCATTACTTGGTGTTAGAGTAGTGGCAGAATTAGAACTACCAACTTATACAAGTAGTATAGTAGATACAGGAATACAACAAAACGGGATTGAGGATTCAGTTCCAAATAAAATTAGTGAGAAATCACTAAAAACTTTAGAACTTTTTATGTCAGATGATGAAGTAAAAAAAGTTAATGATAATTTTACAAAAGAAGATGGTGTCTATAAGTTAAATAGCATATCAGAAGAAACTAGATTAGAGTTGAATAAAATTTTTAAAGAAACTATGAGTGTTGTCCTTGGTGCAAAATCACAAAACACAAATCTCGAACAATTATCACAAGGTGTTCAAGCAGGAGTTATAAACAAAGATAGTTTAGTAGAACAAAGAACACAAACTATTGAAAAATTAGGTCAGACTGCTGATATGATGACCAAACAAGCGGGTATCTCTTTTGTTAAAGAAGAATATAAAGAATTAGGAATTGATACTAATGATATAAGAAATAATTATTTGAAAAATATTGGGTTAAAGATGATATTAGTAACTCTAATTTCGGGTATTGCAAGTATTTTATCTAATTTTATTTCTAGTAGAGTATCATCAAAGGTCGCATATAATTTTCGTGAAAAGTTATATAATAAAGTATTATCATTTTCAAAGCAAGATATTGATAAATTTTCTACAGCGTCGTTAATTACGAGAAGTACAAATGATATTCAACAGATCCAAAATGCTTTAAATATGCTATTGTTTATCGCATTATATTCACCAATGATGGCACTTTGGGGAATCTACAAAGTTACTCAAACTGATACAGGCATGAGTTGGATTATTGCGGTAGGTGTAGGTGTTTTAGCTTTAATTATTGGAATGATTACCATTCTAGTTATGCCTAAATTTAAAATTATGCAAAAATTAGTGGATAGGGTTAATCTAGTGACACGTGAGCTTTTAACTGGTATT
The DNA here is from genome assembly GCF_000425665.1 of Gemella cuniculi DSM 15828. Classification (GTDB taxonomy): domain Bacteria; phylum Bacillota; class Bacilli; order Staphylococcales; family Gemellaceae; genus Gemella; species Gemella cuniculi. Next base: position 89,464 of record NZ_KE384432.1, on the reverse strand, counting down.
TCTGTTATTCGTGTTTTTGGTCGTGAGAAGCATGAAGAAGAAAGATTCGATAAAGAAAATGTGGTTTTACGTGATAATCAATTGTTTGTAAATAGAACTATGGCAGCACTTATGCCAGCAATAATGTTATTAATGAATGGAATTGCACTACTTATAATTTGGGTTGGTGGAAAAAATGTTGATGCTGGTAATATTCAAGTAGGGGATATGATGGCATTTATTACATATACTATGCAAATAGTTATGTCGTTTTTATTCTTCACTTTCTTAATGATGCAACTGCCACGTGCGACGGTAGCAGCTGGTCGTATTGATGAGGTGCTTAATACACCAATTAGTGTACTTGATGGAGAAAATATTGACGATAGTAAACTTGATAATGCAAAGGGAACTCTTAAATTTGAAAATGTAAGTTTCACATTTGATGGTGCTGATCACCCAGTGTTAAGTGATATTAGTTTTGAAGCAGAAGCAGGGAAAACAACTGCAATTATCGGAAGTACGGGAAGTGGAAAATCAACATTATTACATTTAATCCCAAGGTATTTTGATGTTACAAAAGGTAGAATTACTATTGATGATGTGGATATAAAAGATGTGAGTTTAAATAAATTAAGAAGTTTATTAGGTTTTGTTCCACAAAAAGGTGTTTTGTTTAGTGGAAATATAGAATCAAATATTAAATTTGGTGATGAATCTATCACAGATGAAGAAATGAAAAATGCTGCATTAATAGCTCAAGCAGAAGAGTTTATTAATGAAAAAGAAGGTAAGTATAAAGGTGAAATTTCGCAAGGTGGAACTAATGTATCAGGAGGACAAAAACAACGTCTCTCTATAGCACGTGCTTTAGCAAAAAACCCTAAAATACTTTTATTTGATGATAGTTTCTCGGCACTTGATTATAAGACTGATGTAAAGTTACGAAAAACTTTACAAGAAAAAATGAAAGATACTACTACAATTATCGTAGCACAGCGTATAGCAACAATTTTAAATGCAGATAAAATTATCGTTATGAATGAAGGGGAAATTGTCGGAGTAGGGCGACATGAAGAACTTCTAAAAGATTGTCCAACATACTTAGAAATAGCGGAAAGTCAACTTAGTGAAGAAGAATTAGCGAAAGGAGGAAAACATCATGAGTAATGAGAAAAAAATAAAAAGATCTGATAATTTTGGAAAAACTTTAAAGCGAGTAATTAAACTGATGTTTACGAAATATACTGTATCAAGTATACTAGTTGTTTCATTTGCTTTAATAAGTACAGTGTTTGGAATAGTTGGACCAAAAATTATGGGAAGAGCAACTACTGAATTGTTCAATGGGTTAGTAGCAAAGGTTAATAATACTGGGGGAATTGATTTTGAAAAAATAGGTGGAATACTTCTAACTGTACTAGCCCTATACATAATATCTTCTATATTTATGTTTATAGAAGGCTGGCTTATGAGTAATATATCACAACGTCTAACTTATGATATAAGAAAAGATATCAGTAAGAAAATAAATACATTACCAATGGGATATTTTGAACAACGTACAGTGGGTGAAACTTTATCAAGAGTTACTAATGACGTTGACACGCTTGGTCAATCATTAAATCAAAGTTTTACACAAATTATTGCTAACGTAACGATGGTACTTGGAGTTTTAGTAATGATGTTTACTATTAGTCCACTGATGACGTTAATAGCATTGGCACTTTTACCAATTTCAGCAATACTTTTAGGGACTCTAACAAAAATGAGTCAAAAATATTTTACAGGACAGCAAAAATCGTTGTCTGATGTTAACGGTCAAGTAGAAGAAAGCTATGCAGGCCAAAATATTATTGCAGCATTTAATCATAAAGAAAAAAGTATAAAAGAGTTTAATGGTAAAAATGGAGAATTGTATACTTCGTCATGGAAATCACAATTTCTTTCAGGATTAATGTTTCCTGTGATTAATTTTGTTGGTAATTTAGGTTATGTAGGAATCGTTTTTTCTGGTGGTTTGTTAGTGGCAAATGGAACTATAGGAGTAGGAGATATTCAGGCTTTTATTCAATATATTCGCAACTTCACTCAACCGATAGGTCAAATCGCTCAATCGATGACGGAAATACAAAAAATGGCAGCAGCCGCAGAAAGAGTATTTGAATTTTTAGATGCAGAAGATGAAAAACCAGTAGAAAATCCTCAAAAATCAGGAATAAAAGAAGGTAATGTAATTTTTGATCATGTTAAATTTGGTTATGTAGAAGATCAAATTATTATAAAAAATTTCACTAGTGATGTGAAAAAAGGCGAAATGATTGCAATAGTGGGACCTACTGGAGCTGGTAAAACAACTATGGTCAAACTCCTTATGAGGTTTTATGACATTAATGGTGGGAAAATTTCTATTGATGGAAAAGATATTTCAACTTTGAATAGAGAAGAATTGCGTTCATATTTTACTATGGTATTACAGGATACTTGGTTGTTCAAAGGAACTATTATGGAGAACCTCCGTTATGGTAGATTAGATGCAACTGATGAGGAAGTTATAGAAGCAGCAAAAGCGGCCCATATTCACCATTTTATAAAAACTTTGCCAGGTGGTTATAATATGGAACTTAATGAAGATGCGTCCAATATTTCTCAAGGACAAAAACAATTGTTAACAATCGCTCGTGCAATTTTAGCAAATAAACCAATTTTGATTTTAGATGAGGCAACTTCAAGTGTAGATACCCGTACAGAAGTTTTAATTCAAAAAGCGATGAATAGACTTATGCAGGGGCGTACTACATTTGTTATTGCTCATAGATTATCAACAATAAGAAATGCTGACAAAATATTAGTTTTAAAAGATGGGGATATAATAGAGCAAGGAAATCATGATGAATTATTAAAACAAAAAGGTTTCTATTCTGAATTATATCAAAGTCAATTTGCAGAATAATAAATTAACTAGAAGAAGTGTTTGGTACGTAAAAGACTAAACGCTTCTTTTTTATACTAAGAAATAAAGATAAAATAATTTTTTTGTATATTGTAGAAACTTAAAGTTGACATGTTATCTCGAATTTGATATAATAATCTCGAAATCGAGATTAAATATTTTCTGAGATGAAGAAGCGGTATTCTAAAAATAAAAATTCAGAAATTTATATTTTTAGAATACTATAAATTATTTAAATAATTTTGATTTAAGTAAGTAAAAAGGGGTGGTATCATGGGCGAAGAATTCAAAGCTGTAATAAGTATAATGAGGGCAAGCAATCTATTAGTAGATGATCTAAAGAAAACTTTAAAGACTTATCCGATAAATGCAACAGAATTTTCAGTTATGGAATTTTTGTATAGTAAAGGAAAAAAAAATATTCAAGAAATTCGAGATAGAATTTTGTTAGCTAGTGGAAGTGCTACATATGTAGTAGATAATCTATGTAAAAAAGGTTATACAGCTCGTGAAATTTATGAAGACGACAAAAGAGTAACTTACATAGAGTTAACTGATGAAGGGAAAAATTTGATGGAAAATATTTTTCCTATTCATAAGAAACATACAAAAAAAGTATTCTCAGATTTAACAAAAGAAGAATTGAAAGCTTTGAGAAACATATTAATAAAAATAAAAAAATAAATTCAGGTTGGCATATCCAACCTGAATATTAAAACAAAAAATCTCAAAATCGAGATAAATTTAGGAGGAATAAAATGATAGAATTAGGTATTAGTACATTTGGAGAAACAACAAAAATTGAAGGAACTGGTAAAACACCAACACATGATGAACGTATTCGTAATATGATAGAAGAGATGAAACTTGCAGACGAAGTGGGGTTAGATATTTACTCAATAGGAGAGCATCATAGAAAAGATTTTGCAGTATCAGCACCAGAAATTTTACTTGCAGCAGGAGCAGCAGTCACAAAAAATATAAGATTAAGTTCAGCAGTAACTGTTCTTTCTTCATCGGATCCAGTAAGAGTATATCAACAGTATGCTACTATTGATGCGATATCAAGTGGAAGAAGTGAAGTAATGGTAGGACGTGGATCATTTACAGAGTCATTTCCGTTATTCGGATATGATTTAGCTGATTATGAAGAACTATTTGATGAAAAGCTAGCAATGCTTGAAGAAATTAAACATAATGAAAAACTTACGTGGAAAGGAAAATTTGCTCAAAGTGTAGATAGCAAAGGAGTATATCCGCGTGCAGTACAAGAAGATTTTCCAATTTGGGTAGCTACAGGAGGTAATACAGAATCAACTATTAAGATTGCTCAAAAAGGATTACCGATTGCATATGCAATTATAGGAGGAGAATACAAAAGGTTTAAGGGGTTAGTGGGTTATTATCGAGCAATTGGTAGAAATGCAGGACATAGCGAAAAAAAATTAAAAGTTGCATCTCATTCGTGGGGATTTGTGGCAGAAACTGATGAGGAAGCGATAAAAAAATATTTCCATCCAACTAAACAAGTAGTGGATGCAATATCTAAAGATAGACCGTTTTGGAGACCATTAACTTTTGAACAATACTTAAATAGTGTGGGGTCAGATGGTGCTATGTTAGTAGGAAGTCCTGAAACAGTAGCAAATAAACTTATTGATATGATAGAAACTTTAGGATTGGATAGATTTATGTTACACTTACCATTAGGTTCAATGGAACATGAGGACATAATGAAATCTATAAAATTATTTGGTAAAGAAGTAGCACCGAAAGTTCGAGAGTATTTTGCCAAAAAAGATAAGTAATATCATTACACAAAATTTTATAAAAAAAAGTTATTGATATATCTAACTACAATTATACAAAAATAAAATCGTAAAAGAAATATGGGGTATGATTAGACCATATTTCTTTTTAGTAATAACATTATTATTTTATTTCAAGAAATTTTAAGAAAGTTTATTTTCTATTAAATTCTATGTTATAATTATTGTATTATGTAGGAGGAATGTATGGCTTTAGAAAAATATAAATATTTACTTTTTGATTTAGATGGTACTTTGTTAGATTTTGGGAAAGCACAAGAACTAGCGTTTAGAAAATTGTTGTTCGAGGAAGGTATAGAGTATAGTAAAGAAATTTTTGATAAATATGAGACTATAAATAAAAATTTGTGGATAAAATATGAACTTGGAGAAATAAGTAATAAAGAAGTTACTCAAGGTAGATTTATTGAATTTTTTAGTCTTTTTTCCAAAAAGATTGATGGCGAAATTTATGACAAAAGATATAGAGCTTATCTTTCAGAAGGAAATCAAGTTTTCGATGGAGTGATAGATATGTTAGAAAAATTGTCAAAATCTCATGAGTTGTATATTGCTTCCAATGGAGTTGGTATAACCCAACGCACTCATCTAAAAAATAGCAATCTAAATAAATATTTTTCCAAAATTTTTATTTCAGAAGAAATGGGTTGCAACAAACCTGAAAAAGAATTTTTTGAAAAAATTTTCGAAGAAATAAATATTGTAAGTAAAGAAGAAATTTTAATGATAGGTGACACTCTGACGTCTGATATAAAGGGGGCTAATAATATTGGAATAGATAGTTGTTGGGTAAACAGTAGTGAAAATTATACTAAAGAATATAACCCAACATATATTATAAAGAAAATAACAGAATTAATAAAAATATAGCAAATTCATATATCAAAGTAAAGGTATTTAATTTGTTATTGATTTTTGTGATTTGCTTTGTTAAAATTAAGAAAAGTTTAGAAAAAATTAATTTAAATTGGAGGTAGTCATGCGTATTTTGTGTATAGGAGATAGTAATACTTGGGGATATAACCCTGAAAATAATGGAATTAGAATGGAAAAACGCTGGACTAAAATTTTGGAAGAATCTCGTCCCAACGATACAATTATAGAAGAGGGGCTAAATGGACGAACTATAACAGCCAAAGATACTATAATACCTGTTAGATGTGGAATAGATACTTTACCTATAATTATGTACAGTCATATCCCAGTTGATTTAGTGATAATTATGTTAGGAACTAATGATTTAAAAAAACAATTTAATCCAAGTGCAAAGCATTTAGCAAGAGGAATAGAGGAATTTATAAAATACATAAGAAATCCTCATTTAGTAGAAAATTACAAGATTCCAAAAATTCTAATTGTATCTCCGGTTCCACTTCGTGATGAAATAGTAGAAAGACAAAGTTTATTTGGTGAATTTGATGAAAATAGTTTAAAGCAATCAAAATTTTTAGCACAAACATTTAAAGAAGTAAGTGACAAGTATGAAGTTGATTTTTTAAATGCGGGAAGAGTTGCTGAGGCTTCACTTATAGATTGTATCCATTTAGATGAAAAAAATCATGAGAAATTGGCGAAATATATTTCAAGTAAGGTTTCTGAAATACTAGATTATGAAGAAGCTAGATAAAAAATAGAGAATGATTTAAATATTAATTTTATATTTAAGTCATTCTCTATTTTCTATATTGTTTATATATTTTCATTCCTGAAAAAAATAATACTCCTCCAAAGAATAAATTCATAATAAGCCAAAAATTATCAATTTTTATAAAAGAAAAATTAATAATATATATGGAAAGAATGATAAGGTAAGATGCAAAAATAAAACTATTCCCCGATTCTTTATCTAACATTTTATTAATATTATGAAAGTTGTACTGGTATATAGTGAGTAGTATTAGTAAAGAAAAACATGTTACAAGTAAATTTTTTCCAAAACCTAGTTTAAAATAATTAAATATAATCAATGTAATAATCAGGGTAATTATTAGTTTCCAAAGTTGAAATGTTAAGTTTGGAAAATTTATAGTTTTGACATGTAGGGTTCTAGAAATAAAACTTGGTAACAATTGACTGATTAAAAAACTAATAAAAATAAAAAAATAAGAATAATCAGTAAACCACAAACCTAATAACAAAGAAAATGTTCTGCAAGTAAGTATATAACAAAATGGTTCTGTTAATTTCTTTATAATTAGATTTTCTTTTTCAGTGAATATGTATTCTAATATGTGTTGAATACTTAGTATAGCAGAAAAAATAACAAGACATGCTAATAAATATTTTATATCAAAGTTATTTTTTATAATTAGAAAAAGTAGGGTAATTCCTTGAGCTAACATAAAAACCAAATTTAGAAAAGAGTTTTTTCCATATCTATTTAAGTGAATAATTTCAATCATCCAGCTATTAATAAAAATAATAAATATTAAGATGAGATAAATAAAATTCTTAATAGTTATATCAGCATAAAAATATAAGAAAAAAATTTTTGTAAGTGTAAAAATAAAAATTAAATTGTAAATTGTATTAATAAAGTTTATTTTATTTTTAAATACTAAATCCATAATAATCTCCTGCTGAATTTTTATAATTCCATAGTAACATAAAAATAAAAAAAATAGTAGAGAAAATTATTTCTTGACTTTATCACTAATTAGTGATAATATATTACTAGTTAGTGATAAATGTTTGTTGTTTTTAAGGAGGTAAGTATGGAATATGATTTAAAAGATAACTTAAATACTTATGCGATGGTTGTATTTAGAAAGGCTCAAAAAAGTATTGATGAGAAATTGATAATTAGTATAAAAGAAAACGGCTTGACGTTTACACAATTTGGAGTGTTAGATGTTTTATACAATAAAGGTGAGTTGAAAATAGGTGAATTGATAGAAAAGATGCTCACAACTTCTGGGAATATGACATGTGTTATAAAAAATATGGAAAATGCAGAGCTTGTTTATAGAAAAAAAGATGAACAAGATAAAAGAGCTTTTAAAATTGGATTAACTAGTAAAGGAAAAAATATCATAGAAAAGGTTTTACCTATTCATATAAAAAATATTGAAGATACATTTAGAGTGCTTACTAATAAGGAAAAGCAAACATTAATAACTATTTTAAAAAAATTTAAAGATGATGGAGGGCAATAAGATGTCAAAAAAAATATTAGTAGTAGTGGGATCATTAAGAAATAACGGATTTAACAAACAAGTAGGGGATTATGTAGTTAAAAAATTATCAGAAAAAGAGATTGAAGCTAAATTTTTAGATTACACAAATGTTCCATTTTTAAATCAAGATATAGAATATCCTGCACCAACAGCAGTTGCAGATATTCGCAACAAAGTAAAAGAAGCACACGGTGTTTGGTTTGTAACTCCAGAGTATAATGGTTTTATCCCAGGAGTATTAAAAAACTTGCTTGATTGGTTATCAAGACCATTAGTGGCATTTGATTTTGAATCACCAAAAGTGCTGACAAATAAACCAGTAACTATTAGTGGGGCTGCTGGTAAGTCTGGAGCTTCTGGTTCTCGTAGTCAATTAGCAACTCTTTTAGGTTTTGACTCAAAATTAATAGGTGGAGAAGGTACTGGAATTGTACTTCAACCTGAAAGTTTTTCAACAGGAATTTTAGAGTTAACTGATTCACAAAAATTAGAACTTGATACTCAAGTGGAAGAATTCATAAAAAATATTTAATAGTAAATAAATGTTTAATATTGTTTAGAAGATAGTAATTAATAAAATTTGTAAAAAATAAAAAAGCAGATTAAAAATTTTAATTTTAATCTGCTTTTTTATTAAATTATTTTTTAAATTTTGTATAAAGATCTTTATAGAATAATAATCCTGCAAGGGTTAATCCAACACCACCGATGGCAAGCGAAAATTGGGCAAATAAAGTACTGATTAAAATATAGCTACCACCTAAAATTGCGATAATAGGTATTGTAGGATACAAAGGAACTTTATACGGCCTTTGTAAATCTGGTTCCTTTTTTCGAAGTATAATGACAGCAATAAAGGTTGCTACAAAGAAAAACCAAATTGTAAATAATAAAAAATCAGTTAAGGCATCAAATTGTCCTGAAAATATCATTATTATTGTAATTCCTAGGATTAGAAATGCTGAATAGTGAGGAATAGCAAATCTATTTAATTTAGTCCAAACTTGTTTAAAAGGAATTTGATTTTTTATGGCCATAGCGTAAGGAACACGAATACCAGTCATAGTATATCCATTTAATGTTCCATAAACACTTACTAAAATTCCTATAGTAATAATTTTTCCACCTACCCCACCAAATAATAGTGTTGCAATTTCACTAGCAGCTTTTTGATTTCCGGAAATTTGTTCCATAGGCATAGTCATAAGATATGCTACATTGATTAAAAGGTAAACAACCATCACTAAAGATAAACCTAAAAATATTGCACGAGGTAAATCGCGTTTTGGATTTTTCATCTCACCTGCAATATTTCCTACAGCAATCCAACCATCGTATGCATACATTGTAGCTAAAAGTGCAGATCCTAATGCAGTGAAAGAATTGTCATTAGAAAATGTATTTGAATTAGGAAATAATTCTACTGTATGAGGATTAGCTTGGAACAATCCGAATATTACAATAGCAAATATTGGGATAAGTTTACACATAGCAGCTGCAGTTTGAACAAGACCACCAGCTTTACTGCCTAGTAAATTTAAGCCAGTAACTGAAAGAGCTACGATAATGGCAATAGGTATACTATACATTTTATTTAATTGAAATAAATTTACACACTGTGTAGAAAAAATAATCGCAGCTGCTGCCATACTAGCTGGAAAATAAATAACAGTTTGAGCCCACCCTAAAAGATAAGATAATGGGCGACCATAAGCACGTTCTATCCAAACAATCATTCCCCCAGTTTCGGGAATGGCAGCAGCGAGCTCTGCAACTGTAAGACCTGCACATATTGTAATAATTCCCCCTAAAATCCAAGCAATCATGCCAAGGCTAACATTTCCCGTTGTTTTATAAATAATTGCAGCCTTAAAAAAAACTCCCGAACCAATTACTATTCCTACAACAGTGGAAAAAGCTGGGAGAAAACCAAGATCTTTTTTTAAATTATCCATAATAAACCTCCTTAAATATAAAATAAATGCAAACATATTATATATAAATATCTTGTAATTAATTTAGAGAAAAATTAAAAATAAAATTTTAATAATAAAACTAAAATTGATAAAGATTATATAATAATTTATTTTTTATCCATTTTAAGCATAAAAATATTGAAAATGGTTTCTTGCATAATAATTATATATTATTTTTAATTACTTAACAATACTTTTATTAAAAAAATGTAAATTTATCTAACGTAAATTTGACAAAAAATTTTGATTTATCTTAAGATGGAAAATTTTGAAATATAATTGTTTTAAAATTTGATAGATATGCTGTTGATAAATATAATTAAAATAAAAAAGTTTTAACAAAATGCTTGAAATTATGTTATAATAGAATGTATCTGAATAAACTAGATTATTACTAGAGAGGAAATAAAGATGACAGAAGAAATTAAAGTAAATGATATAGAAGAACTTAATGATCAAATGCTTGTTCGTCGTGAAAAAATGGAAACAATGCGAGAAAATGGAATTGATCCATTTGGTTCAAAATTTGAGAGAACGCACCTTTCTAATGAATTGGTAGAAGAGTTTGATAAATATAGCAAAGAAGAATTAGAAGAAAAGAATATTTCTGTTACAGTTGCAGGTCGTGTTATGACGAAACGTGGGAAAGGAAAAGCAGGTTTTGCTCATGTTCAGGACTTAGGAGGACAAATCCAAATTTATGTACGCCAAGACAGAGTAGGAGATTCTTATGAGTATTTTAAAACATTAGATCTTGGTGATATTGTAGGTGTAACAGGAGTATTATTTAAGACTAATGTTGGTGAATTATCTGTTAAGGTTGATGAATTTGTTATTTTGACAAAAGCACTTCGACCACTTCCAGATAAATTTCATGGTTTGAAGGATGTTGAAGAACGTTACAGAAGAAGATATGTTGATTTAATTATGAATGAGGAAAGTAAAGAAACATTTATCCTACGTTCAAGAATTATTCAAATTATGCGTAGTTATCTAAATGAACGTGGATATTTAGAAGTTGAAACGCCGATGATGCATAGTGTAGCTGGTGGGGCGGCAGCTCGTCCATTTGTAACACATCATAATGCGTTAGATATGCAGCTATTTATGCGTATTGCACTAGAGCTTCCGTTAAAACGCCTTATCGTTGGAGGATTGGAAAAAGTTTATGAAATAGGTAGAGCTTTCCGTAATGAAGGTGTTTCAACAAGACATAATCCTGAATTTACTATGATAGAATTATATGAAGCATATGCTGATTTTAATGATATTATGGATTTGACAGAGTCTATGATTGCTTATATTTGTAATGAATTGCATGGAACTACGAAAATTATGTATGGGGAAGATGAAATTGACTTAACTCCAAAATGGCGTAGAGTTCATATGGTAGATGCTATTAGGGATGTAACAGGTGTCGATTTTTGGAAGGAGATGACCGATGAAGAAGCACATTCTTTGGCGAAAGAACACAATGTTCCAGTAAGAAAAGATATGAAGGTTGGGCATATTATTAATGAGTTTTTTGAAACATTTGTTGAAGAAACATTAGTTCAGCCAACATTTATTTATGGTCATCCAGTTGAAGTATCACCACTAGCAAAAACAAATACAGAAGATTCAAGGTTTACTGATAGATTTGAATTATTTATAGTTAGACGTGAACATGCGAATGCTTTCAGCGAATTAAATGATCCAATTGATCAAAAGGAAAGATTTTTATCTCAAATGGATGAAAAGGATGCAGGCAACGAAGAAGTTTATGAGATGGATGAAGATTTCGTTGAAGCGTTAGAATATGGAATGCCTCCTACAGGTGGATTAGGAATCGGAATAGATAGATTGGTAATGTTACTTACAAATTCGGCTTCAATTCGTGACGTTCTTCTGTTCCCTTATATGAAGCATAAGTAAGAAAAGATTTTTATTGGATATTTTCTTAGAGAATAATATAATAAAATGTAGAAGGGGAAAAGAAAAATTTTCCTCTTTTGCATAGCTCTGTAATATATAAATAATAAATTTAAAATAATATGAGGAGAATACAATGGCGAGTTTTTTTGAAAAATTAAAAAATAAGTTCTCAACTAAGGAAGAATTAAATGAAGAGTTAATTTCTTTGGATGAGTATGAGGAGTTTGTTGAAACTCAACTTGTTACTGAAAAATTTAAAAAAGGTTTAAAAAAATCACGTGATAATTTTTCAAATGCATTGAACAATCTAATAAGTTCATATAGAGAAATAAATGAAGAATTTTTTGAAGATTTAGAAGAATTACTAATTCAATCAGATGTAAGTTACAATACGGTTTTAGAGTTAGTTGATTATTTGAAAGAAGAATCACAAAAAAGAAATTTAAAAGAACCAAGTGAACTTCAGGAAATGATCATAGAAAAATTAGTAGATGTTTATATGGACGGGACTGTAAAGTCTGAATTAAATTATGCTTCTAAAAAGGAACTTTCCATATTTTTATTTGTTGGAGTAAATGGTGTTGGAAAAACCACATCAATAGGGAAGTTGGCCTATAATCTAAAAAAAGAGGGAAAAAAAGTATTAATAGCAGCCGGAGATACCTTTAGGGCAGGGGCGATAGATCAACTTGATGTATGGGCGAAACGAAGTGGAGCAGATATTGTAAAATCACATGAGGGAGCAGATGCAGCTGCAATAATTTTTGATACCGTTCAATCTGCCAAAGCAAAAGGTTATGATGTGTTACTTTGTGATACAGCAGGAAGACTTCAAAATAAGGATTATTTAATGAAAGAACTTGAGAAAATTGTTCGAGTGATAAAAAAAGAAGTTCCAAATGGTCCACATGAAGTCTTACTAACGATTGATGCTACTACTGGACAAAATGGGATACTTCAAGCTAAAACTTTTAAAGAAGTTAGTGATGTAACAGGAGTAATTTTAACAAAACTTGATGGAACAGCTAAGGGTGGAATAGTGATTGCAATAAAAAAAGAACTAGGAATACCGGTTAAGTTGGTAGGTCTTGGGGAAAATATTGATGATTTAGAAGTATTTGATCCAGAACAATATATTTATGGATTATTTTACAAGGAAAAAGATTCAGAAAGTAATGAAGAAGAGTAAGCATATAAATAATTGAAGTAGAAATTTATTTTAATAAATTTTTACTTCAATTTTTTTAGTAAAAAATAAATAAACTTGTAATATAAAAGATTATTTTGTAAAATTTTAAATAAAATTAGTTTATTGAAATTTAAAAAAGTAGGTTGAAAATAAAATTTAAATCTGTCAAGAAAAGAATTTACAAAACTTTGATAAAAGTATATAATAGATATATTAAGACTTAAGATGGAAAATAATTTAATGGAGGATAACGATGGGATTTTTATCAAAATTATTCGGTAAAGAAGAAGCGAAAACACAAGAATTAGTTTTAAATTCTTATATGAAAGGGAAAGTAGTGGATATTACAGAAGTGCCTGATCCAGTGTTTGCTCAAAAGATGATGGGTGATGGATTTGCAATTATCCCAGAAGAAGGAAAATTGGTATCACCAGTGGCAGGAGAAGTTATTCAAGTATTTCCTACAAAACATGCATTTGGTATTAAAGTTGGAGAAGTGGAGTTACTTATACATGTAGGATTGGAGACTGTCTCTATGAAAGGTGAAGGTTTTGATGTGAAAGTATCAGCTGGAGACACTATTGAAGTAGGACAAACTCTATTAACTTACGATTTAGAATTAGTAAAAGAAAAAGCTAAGGATATTATTACACCTTGTGTAATAACAAATATGGATTCTATAGAAAACATAGATATATTAAAACTTAACGAAACTGTAGATGTTATGCAAGAGGTAGCAAAATTAAAACTTAAATAGATTTTAAATCTATTTAAGTTTTAATATTAGTGTTATGATTATGAATGATAAAAAATTTTGGAAGATAATATATTTATACATTATTAAATATAATTATAATATACTTTACTATAGACCAGAAAAAAAAGATGTGTGGCTTATTAATGAAGATAATGAGTTAATAAGATTTATATATAGTGAAAGTTTTAAGACAATTGAAATTGATACAGTAGTATCTAATGTTATAAGAAATGAAGTTAGACTAAAGAAAATGTTTAAATTAAATAATTTGAAAATAAAAATTTTATACTTTTCTCCTGAATTTGATGAAATATCATCAGATTATAAAAGGTATAAAATTTCTGATAGTTTAGCCATCGAAAGAGTACTTTACAATGAAAAGAATAAAAAACTTTTTATTAAGGAAAAGGATTTAAAGTTTATTGAAGATACACCTGATACACTAAGGTATAAAAATAGAGTTGTAGAATTGTATAAAAAGCAAACTTTAGAAAAAAATATATTTGACGTGAAGTTTAATATTTTATCCGGTTTATATATTTTGTTATTTATAATAAATTATTTATTGATATATCTAACCGAAGGAAAATTTTCACTTTATAAATATCTTGATTATAGCTATCAGGGGATAATTAGTGGGCAGTTTTATAGAGTCTTTACAAGTTCATTAGTTGTTAATGATATAAAAAGTTTGGGAATTATAGTGCTTACAGTATTTATAAGTTCAATATTATTCAATAAAACTCTTAATATATTGCACACAGTGAGTATACTTTTTTTGTCATCGTTAATTTTTAATTTACTTTTGATATTTGGATATTCAGGACAATTAGATATAATGTTAGTATCGTATTTTAGCGTGTTAGGATCAATTTTCTTAAATCAACTAAGTAAAAGAAATGATAATTTAAAATTTATGTATTCTTGTGTAATTTCATTTCTATACTTAGTATGTATGTTTGTATTTTTTGATACGGCTATAATTTTATATTTATTTGCTTTTATACTAGGAGCATTTTTACAATTGTTTATTTTAGGTAACCGTAATATTTATGTATTGTTTACTTCGATAGCTGTAGTTGTTGTATTAGGCTTTATTGTGTCAGTAGCGAAAATAAATACAAAAGTTATGGTTAATAACTATAGATTAAGCCAAGTAGAGAAAAGATTGATTAAACCACATACTGATGAAGATATATTTAATTTAGAAAGAGAATTGGGTTCCAAGAATAAATCGATTTTAACTTATTATGAATTAGGAATGATTAAAATGATGAGTTCTTCTATTCAAGATGCGAAAAAAGTATTTTTAGAGGGAGTAGAATTCGATGAAACCTTTGCCCCTATATATTACAATCTTGGATTAATAGAAAGGCAAGAGGGGAATTATAATAAAGGAAGAGAGTATGCACAAAAAGCATATGATCTAAACAAAATAGATAAGTATAAAAATTTAGTTGAAGAACTTAGTAATTATTAAGGGTGGTTGTATGATAAATTTTTATGATTTGCAGCAATTTTTAAAATCTTTTGGTATAATAATATATATGAAGGATAGGATGCACACGTTGAGTATGGTTGAATACGAAGTGAGGGAATTAAGACGTTTAGAATTAATTTCAAAAGAAGATTTTTTAAGAGCGATGGCGATAATAAAACATGAGATTAATTATGAGTTATCAGAAGGATAGGTGAGAAAAATGGAGAATGATCTTATATTTATTAAAGTAAGAAAAAGAATAGAAGAAGATGTTATGCAAATAGAAGATATGATTGAAGCATGTTTATCTGTGAAAGGTGAAAAAAAATGCCCACTCTATCAAGATGTTATTGATACCCAAATATATGGATTGACTAAAGAAATAAATTTAGCTGTGGAAATAGGATGTATGTCGCATGATGCTGGTCGTGAAATATTAGAAAGTCTTGAAGATAAGGCAGATGCTATGTATAATACAGATTCACAGAGTAGAAAAGTGAATTAGGTATGGGTATAAGGAATATACAAAAATCTATAAAACATGAAAGACGTCATGTTAGACTTGATTTGATAGTGGCGCTTTCGTTACTTTTATTATTAATACTTAGTTGTATTATGGTATATAGTGCTAGTATGATAGGGAATAAATATGGAACCTTTACATCTTCGATTCCAGTAGAAGCTAGTTATTTTTTAAAAAGACAAGGAGCTTGGGCAGCCTTATCATATTTAGTATTTTTAATTTTTTCTATAGCAGTCCCATTTGAGATATTCAAGGATAAAAATTTATTAAAGTATGGTTTTTGGGTAATGGTGGGATTGTTAATTATACCCTTGTTACTGCCATCAATTAATGGAGCACGTTCATGGATAAGATTAGGATCACTTAGTTTCCAACCATCAACATTAGCACAGCTTTTTATAATAATGTATATGGCGTTTATATTTGAGACAAGAAAAACAAAATTGCGTCAGGTTTGTACTAGCAATGAATTGGTCAGTATTTTTGGAATACCATTAATTTTAATCGGAATAATAGCGCTACAAAATGATACAGGGATGATTTTAATTACACTTTCAGTTATTGGAATAATGACATTGTGCTCTAATATGCATTTCAAAAATATAAAAAGAATATTAACGATAGCAATAACTGCAGGTGTTATAGTTTTAGGATTTCTTTTTATTTCGGGAATATTTTCTGGATCTTCTTATAGAACTAATCGATTTAAAGTATTTTTAAATCCATTCTCAGAAAATCTAAGTGCTGCTGCAGATCAAGTTATTAATTCTTATATTGCATTTGGTAATGGTGGATTGTTTGGGCGTGGTTTAGGAAACTCAATTCAAAAATTAGGATATTTACCTGAAGCACATACTGATTTTATTTTAGCAATTATTGCTGAAGAACTAGGGCTTATAGGGGTTTTATTTGTAATTTCATTATTATGTATATTGGTAGGAAAAGCAATTTTTTCAGGGACAAAATCAAAAAATACATTTTCAGCAATGTATTCATTAGGTTTTGCTAGTTTGCTTGTAGTTCAGTCGGTGGTTAATATCGGGGGAGTAACAGCATCTATTCCTATGACAGGTGTGCCTTTACCATTTATAAGTAATGGGGGAAGTTCTCTTCTTATATTAAGTATTGGTTTAGGTATCGTAACTAATATACTGTCGCATGTAAAATATTTAAGAGAAAATAAGTAAATACTGCTAATGTAACACAAAATGAAATTCAAAATTAATATGTATTTATAGTTAATGCGTATAGTTTTGGGTTTCATTTTATTTTTTTGAAATTATTAATGAAGGCGAACTAATGTAATTAAGAGGAATTTAAATTTCTTGGTTTTATTTAAGAATAACATGATATTTTATTTTAAATTAATAAAAAAGTATCTATAAACTTGCTAAGTTGAACTATTCAAGCTATAATAGTAAAGTAACTTTTAAAGGAGATATTAAATGAAATTAGAAGATTTTGATTTTTATTTGCCAGAGGAGTTGATAGCACAAACTCCATTATTGAAACGTGACACAAGTAAACTACTTTGTGTTGATAGAAAAACTGGAAAGAATGAACACAAAGTTTTTTCTGATATTATAGATTATTTTAATTCAGGAGATACTTTAGTTTTAAATAATACAAGGGTAATGCCTGCACGTCTTTATGGAGAAAAAAAAGATACTGGTGCGGCGATAGAAGTTCTATTATTAAAAAATAAAGAACATAATATTTGGGAATGTTTGGTAAAACCTGCAAAACGAATCAAATTAGGAAGTATTGTATCATTTGGTAATGGTATAATGGAGGCAGAATGTATTAAAATATTAGATGATGGTTTCAGATATTTTGAATTTAAATATGATGGAATTTTTCAAGAACGCCTTGATGAATTGGGGACTATGCCATTACCACCATACATAAAAGAAAGACTTACGGATAAAGAACGCTATCAAACTGTTTATTCAAAAGAGATAGGGAGTTCTGCAGCTCCGACTGCGGGATTACATTTTACTACTGAGTTGCTAGAGAAAATAGAAGAAAAAGGTGTGAACATCGTACATTTAACATTGCATGTAGGACTTGGAACATTTAGACCTGTTTCGGTTGAAAATATTGAAGATCATAATATGCACTCAGAATATTACGAACTAGATGAAGATACTGCAGATGTAATTAATAAAACAAAAGAGCTAGGGGGACGTATTTTTTCAGTTGGTACTACATCAACAAGAACATTGGAGACTATTGCACGAGATAACAACGGAAAAATAGTACCGTCTTCTGGTTGGACAGATATTTTTATTTATCCTGGTTTCGAATTTAAATGTGTTGATGGTCTTATTACAAACTTTCATCTTCCTAAATCTTCACTAATAATGTTAGTGAGTGCTTTTTATGATAGAGAAAAAGTTTTAGAACTCTATAATATAGCTGTAGAAAATAAATATCGTTTCTTTAGTTTTGGTGATGCAATGATAATAGTATAGAAGATAAAAAATAAAAGTAATGAATAAAAGTACGAAAGGAATTTTAGTATGCGAGATGTTAAAGAAAATGCAGTATGGTACGAACATATAAAAACTTGTAAACAATCAGGTGCAAGACTTGGGATAGTGCATACCCCACACGGTAGCTTTGAGACACCTGTATTTATGCCAGTAGGAACTCAGGCAACAGTAAAGGCGATGTCACCAGAGGAGATAAAGGGTATGGGGGCAGATATTATCTTATCAAATACATACCACCTTTGGTTACGTCCAGGAGAAAATATTGTTGAAAAAGCTGGAGGACTTCATAAATTCATGAATTGGAATGGAAGTATCTTAACAGATTCTGGAGGCTTCCAAGTATTTTCGTTAAGTGATTTGAGGAAAATAGAAGAAGAAGGTGTACATTTTAGAAATCATCTTTCAGGTGAAAAATTATTTTTATCACCTGAGAAAGCTATGCATATTCAAAATGCTTTAGGTTCAGATATAATGATGGCTTTTGATGAATGTCCAGATTTTAATCATGATTATAAGTATATAAGACAGTCAGTGGAGAGAACTAGTCGTTGGGCAGAAAGATGTTTAAAAGCTCATAAAAATCCGAAAACACAAAGTATATTTGGAATAGTTCAAGGTGCAGGATATGATGATCTTCGTACTCAAAGTGCAAAAGACTTAGTAAGTTTAGATTTTCCAGGATATGCTATCGGAGGATTATCAGTAGGAGAACCAAAGCATGAGATGTATAGAGTTTTAGAGCAAGTGACTCCGCTTCTTCCAGCTAATAAAGCGAGATACCTAATGGGAGTGGGATCGCCGGATGCATTGTTTGAAGGTGTGTTGCGAGGTGTGGATATGTTTGACTGCGTTCTTCCAACTCGTATTGCAAGGAATGGAACTTGTATGACTTCAAGTGGGAGAGTAGTAGTAAAAAATGCAAAATATGCAGAAGACTTTACTCCTTTAGATCCAGAGTGTGATTGTTATTGTTGTAAAAATTATACTAAAGCATATTTACGACATTTATTTAAAGCTGATGAAATTTTTGGGGCAAGATTAACAAGCTATCATAATATTCATTTTTTAGTAAACATGATGAAAAATATTCGACAAGCAATAATGGAAGATAGATTACTAGATTATAAAGAAGAATTTTTTGAAAAATATGGTTTAAATGAAAAAAATCCAAAAAATTTCTAATAAAATAAAAAAAAGGATTACAAACAGTTTATTTTTTTATAATGATATAGTAGAATAAATATATAGAAAAAAATGGAGGTAAAAAATGCAAGGTTCATATATAAACATATTGATGATAGTATTTCTTTTTGGATTTATGTACTTTATGATAATAAGACCACAATCAAAAAGAAATAAAGAATTAAAACTTTTGCAAGATTCTTTAAAAGAAGGAGATAGAATCGTAACTTTTGCAGGGATTTATGGAGAAATTGTAGAGGTTGGAACTTTAACAGTAAAAGTTAGAATTGCTCCGAAAGTTGAGATTGAATTAGATAGAAACGCAATTCGCAGTTTGGTTGCAAAATAATAGAAAAAAGTAGATTGAAAATAATTTCAATCTACTTTTTTTAAAAAAATTTTAAAAAAATTAGAGTTTTCTTTAGTTCATAGTATAAAAATATAACAATAAATTTTATATAGAAAATTATTTTAATATTATTAAATGTTAATTGGTTAATTTTGTAATTTAGCTGATTTACAGAGCTGCATTGGAGATTTTTAATAGAGAAAATACATAAAAAACATATTGAATTTCAAAAAATTTAAATTTTAATCATTAATAAAATGCAATTATTGATTAAAATTTAAGTTTGATTAATTTGTATTTTTACAATATAATAAAGTTATTATTTTATTTTTTAGAATATTCATATGTAATTTATTTATATATGATAAAATAAAATCTTTAAATTGTACTATGAATTTATTCTGAGGATGAATATATAAATTCGTCTTTGTAAAAGGAGAAAAGAAAAATGTTTAATAAAGAAAGTATTATGAAATATTCGATAAAAAAATTCACAGTAGGTATAGTTTCAGTTGCAGTGGGTTCAGTTATATTTTTAGGAACAGATGCTGATGCTAGTAATAAAGTTGAAAATGCAACAGAAACTAAAGTTTTGACAACAGTTGAAGATAGTTTAAATACAAATGGGACTACGAATGATATAACAGTTAACAATACAATCGATAGAAGTAATCTAACATCTGTTAAAGATGAAATAGAAAAAAAAGATAGTGTTTTAAAAGAGGATGTGTCTAAAGAAAATGTTGTCGATAAAAATAGTGCATTGAATGTGCTTGATAAACGTACAACAGATAGTGATAACATAAAGGATTTATTGACAAATATAATTCAAAAGAATAAAGAAAAAATACAAACAGATGATGCAGAAAAAGAAGAAACACCTGAGATAGAAAAAGGAACAAAAATAATTTCGCGTTTAACTGCGGAATATGCAGAGGCTATTTCGAAAGGATATATAGGATTAGAAGGTGGAAAGTATGATAGTCTATTGTACAAAAATCCTACACTAAAACCTGATGAAGATGATGATAATGATGGAATTTTGAATAAGGATGAGTTGTATATTTATAAAAAGGATGGTAGGACTTATTTAGGGTATGACGTTCATCCTAAATTAGCCGATACAGATGGTGATGGTAAGATTGATGGTGAAGATAAAGATAAATTAATTTGGAATATAACTGCAAGAGATATGGCATTATTTATGAATCTTGTTTATGAAAAAGATGAGTTAATAAAAGAAATATTAGATCCGAGTAAGTCTGTAAATTCATTTAAGGAAAATAAATTTAAATTTATGCATAATGAACTTTCTCCATATTGGACGGTTAAGAGAACATATCATCAGGATAATGGATTAGATGCTGTATTATTTGAAACCAAAGCGAATTATCCATTTTTAAAAAATAATACAATACAAGTATTAGCTATCCAAGGTACTAATATAAATCAAACTGGCGATGTAAAAGCAGATGCGGCATTAGTATTAGGAAATGAGTCAAATCAGAGTATAGCAACAAAAGATCTAATCAAAGCTTTAAAAAATGATGAAAGTATAACTAATTTATATATTACGGGTCACTCATTAGGAGGATATTTATCATTAAGAGCAACTGCTCAAGCCGAAAAAGATAAATTTAATGCGTATAAGGGAACGTATACTTTTAACGCTCCAAAAATTTATGCAGGATTATTTAATTTTTGGGGTGGTGGTGAAATGCAAAAAGAAAGTAATCTTACAGACAAATTAGCTGAGGAAGGTAAAGTTATTAACTATATGACTGATAATGATAATGTAATTTTATCATTTCTTAGATTAAAAAATCTAAAAAGTATAGGAAATAGTGCAGGTAAACATAGTTCTACATCTTATTTTGAGTCTAGAATAAATAATAATCAAGATTTTAACTTTGGAAAACGCCAAGGTGTAGATGGTGTAGGTTATATTGATCCTAATTTAAAAAAATTACAAATAATTTCTCCAGAAAAGGGGACACTAAGTGCAACGTTTTTACCTGTGTTAAAAGATAATAATCCAATTTCTGTTATGGTAGGAGATACTCTGAAAGAAAAAGAAATTTTAGGAAAAGTTGATATAAGTAAATTGCCAGTAAATATAAAATTATCAATACTAAAAAATGTAGAATTGAATACATTAGGAGTGAAAAAAGCAAAAGTTAAAGTTTTATATTTAGATGATAATACTACTAATGAAGTAGATGTACCGATTTTAGTCAATGAAGCGAATAAAACGGAACTTAAATCTGTGATAAATGCAGCTGAGAATTTAGTGAATACTATTGTAGAGTTAAATGATAAAACAAAAAAGACTGTGAATTCTTATGTAGAAAGTAAGCATGTTTTAGCTGAGAAATTGGAAGAAGCACATAATATAGTTAGTAGTGAACTATCTTCGCAAAATTTGGTTAGTAATATAACAAATGAATTAGCAAATTTAGGATTAGATTTGATTACTAAAAGAGGTGCATTAGAATTGGCAGATTTTGCAAAATATGACCCAAAATTGACTACTACAGCTCCTACACTTGTAAAGCGAGGAGAAAAAATAGAATTGACAGGTGTTATTGACAAGATAGATAAAACAGATCTTCCAGAAGGTACTAAATATAAGGTGGAAGATATTTCTAATATAGGAAATGTAGGAAAAGTTAATGTTAGTGTCAAGGTAATCTATCCAGATAAAACAATAGATAAAGTAAATATCCCCTTTGATGTATATGGAGAAGAAAAAGGAGAAGGTACAACACAACAGGAATTAGAAGAGTATTCATTGGATAGAGTACCAACAGTAAGTGAAAAAGGAGAAAGTACAACACAGCGGGAATTAGAAGAATATCCATTGGATAAAGTACCAGCAGTAAATGGAAGGATAGCAGAAGAGAAGAATTCATCACAATTATCAGTATTACAAAATCGTTCGTTAGATGAAGGAACAGATATAGTATTAACAGAAGATGGTATAGTAGTTAAATTTAGTAATAAGTCATTGACTGGTTTAAAATTAAAAGTTGAAAAGATATATAATAATATGTTAATAAGTAATATTAAGAAAAAATTGGGAGAAAGCATTTCCATAAGAGTTCTTGATTTGAAAATTATAAAAAATAATAAGGTAGCTACTTTAAATGATGAAAGGACAGTTCGTATAAAATTATTAGATTCTGAAACTAATAATGTTGGTGTGTACTATGTGAAAAATGGTAATTTAACAAAATTATCTTCAAAGATAATTGATAGAACGATTGAATTTAACATTAATCATTTCAGTTTATTTGCTCTAGTAGAGAAATCAAATGATATTTTTCTTAATAGTGACGAAAAAAAACATAATCAACTTAATTTAAATTCAAATGTCAAAAGGACACAATTATCTATAAAAAAAGAAAAACAAAATATAATAAAAAATGATGAGCAATTTGATAAAAAAGAAATGATGAAAAGACTGCCTAATACTGGATTAAATAGTAATTTTAATTTAATTCCTTTAGTATTGATTGGGCTAGGTGCTTTTTTAGGAAAACAATTAGAAACTCTGAATAAAAGATAGATATTTTTAGAGGAATTTAAAGTACTTAACTAAATAAGAATAAATTAGAAAAAGAACTAAATTTTATTTATGTAAAATTTAGTTCTTTTTCATTTTATTGTATAAAAAATAAAATGATAGTAGAAAAGATTTTTTCAAAAAATTTTTCGTTAAATATTTTTAATTTTATGATAGTATATATAATTTTTTGTTTGGCTAAAGTTATAACTTAAATCTTTTTGGAAATTTTTATTAGATTAGAATAACTAAGAAAATTTAAAAATATTAGAGGTGAGTATAACTCATCATATAAAATTATAATGAAAAATTCATGAAGAATTTAAAGATAGATAGCTTTAGATAAATTTTAATCGAATGGGAGATTTTTATTATCTAAAATACATTAAAAATAATTAATCTTAAATAATAGTGTTATAAAAATAACTTCAAAAAGAAATTATTTTTTATAATTTAAGATTGATTATTTTGTAATTTTTTTATATAATAATTAAAGTTATTTATTATATCAAGTGTTAATGAATATAACATATTGAAAACAAGACATACAAATTTAATTTTTGTAGAGGAGATAGTTTTTGAGAATAAGAAGTAAAATTTAATTATATGGGAGGTTAGAAACTATTTTTTAATTTTGTATTGAGTTTTTAATTTGGGAAATTTATGAAGTAGTTAGAAATAATACTTTTATTTACTAAATAATAAATAAGGAGAAAAATATGTTTAATAAAAAGAAAATTGTAAAATATTCAATAAAAAAATTTAGTGTAGGGATAATTTCAGTTGCTGTAGGAACATTTTTATTTTTTAATCCAGGGATACAAGCAAATCAGAATTATAGTAGATTGAATTTAGAAAATACTATAAAACAAGATTCGAATGTAAAAAAAAGTGAAGGAAATAATTCAGATTTAGAAAAAAATAAAAATGATAAAACAAATTTAAATGTCTTAGATAAAAAATCAAACGATATTAAAAGTATAAAAGATTTATTAAATGATATTATTAAAAAAAATGAAGATGTAAAATCAACTGTTGATGAAAAAAAAGATATTACAGAAAGTAGTGAGGAAAAAGGGACAAAAATAATATCAAGGTTAACTCCAAAGTATGCAGAATTGATTTCTAAAGGTTATATAGGATTAGAAGGTGGAAAGTATGATAGTCTATTGTATAAGAAAAAACCACTGGATCCAAATGGAGATGACGATGGTGATGGTATCTTAAATAAAGATGAAATTTATATTTATAAAAAAGATGGTAGAACATATCTTGGCTATGATGTTCATCCTAAGTTAGCTGATACAGATGGAGATGGGAGAAATGATAAGGAGGATAATGATAAACTTATTTGGAATATATCTGCAAGAGATATGGCGTTATTTATGAATTTAGTTTATGAAAAGGATAATGTGATCAATGATATTTTAAATCCAGAAAAATCTATTATAACTTTTCAAAAAAAGTCACATAGAGTTATGCATAATGAGCTTTCTCCTTATTGGAAAGTAAAGAAAGTATTCCATCAAAATAACGGTTTAGATGCAGTATTATTTGAGACAAAGTCAAATTATCCTTTTTTAAAAAATGGTACTATTCAGGTACTTGCTATACAAGGAACAAATCCACATCAAACTGGAGATTTAAAAGCTGATGCAGCTTTGGTGTTAGGTAATGAATCAAATCAAAGTATAGCAACAAAAGATTTAATTAATAGTTTTAAAAATGATAGCAGTATAACAAATCTTTATTTAACAGGACATTCTTTAGGAGGTTATTTATCACTTAGAGCAACAGCAGAAGCTGTACAAAAAAATAATCAGGCATACAAAGGGACGTACACTTTTAATGCTCCGAAAATATATTCGGGAATACTTAATTTTTGGGGAAGAGGAGAATTTGGCAGAGCTAGTGATTTAACAGATAAGCTAGCACAAATTGGAACAGTAGTTAATTATACTACAAATAATGATAACGTTATACCATCATTTCTTAGACTAAAATATTCGAAAAATATAGGTAATAGTGCTGGTAAACATAGTTCTACTTCTTACTTTGAAAGTATAATAAATAAGAATCCAGATTTTAATTTTGGTAAAAGACAAGGTTTAGATAAAGAAGGATATGTAGATCCGAATTTAGGGAATTTAAAAATTGTTCCACCTGAAAATGGAAGTCTTAGTGCAACATTTCCTCCAAGTTTAGTTGATAAAAAACCAATTTCGATGACAGTGGGAGATAAAGTAAAAGATAGAGATATTTTAGATAAAGTCGATAAAACAAAATTACCAGTAAATGTAAAATTATCTGTACTAAAAAAAGATGAATTAACTACACCAGGAACTAAAAAAGCGGTGGTAAAAGTTTTATATCAAGATGATAATAGTGAAAGTGAGATAGATATACCTATTTTAGTTAATGAAGCGGATAAAAGTGAATTAATTTCAGTGATGAATGAAGTTGGGAAATTACTAGATATTAATGGAGACATAAGTGATAAAACTAAAGAATCATCTAAGAAATATTTGGAAAGTAGAAGAATCTTAGCTGAAAAATTACTTGATGCTCAAAAAATTATAGATGATAAATCATCTTCACAAGCTGATGTAAATAAAATAAAAAAAGAATTAGCAAAAGCAGGGTTAGATTTTATTGAAAAAACAGGTGATTTACAGTTAAATGATTCTGAAAAATACAAGGTAAGTCTAACTGATGATAATCCTATATCAGTAAAAAAAGGTAGTAAGATAGAATACTCAGAGATAATAAATAAAATAAACAAATCAAATCTGCCAGAAGGTACTAAGTATGAGATAACAGAAGACATAGACTTAGAAAAAATTGGAAAAGCTAGTGTTAAAGTCAAAATTATTTATCCAGACAAGACAGAAAGTGAAATAGAAGTTCCGATTCTTGTGTATGAAGAAGGTGAAAATTTACCAGCACAAACTCAAAGTATAAAATATTCTTTAAGAAACTTGGCGTTGTTGAGTAATAACAACAATTTGTCTCAATTGCCAAAGTTGAAAAATACGCTAATGTAAAAAATTTCTTCAAATCATAGCTAACTTTATTCAGTAGTGGTTAAAGAATTAAATTTTATATTGAACAATGTAGAGATAATTTGAATTAGTTTATGTTGGGAATTTATATTTAGATTTTTTGGAATTATGGTAATTATTGTATTCTATAATTACGAATTAATGATGTTGAAGTTTTACAAACAAAATATTGATAAAAAACTGTAAATCAATATTTGGATTGCTCTTTATCGAGCCATTGAGTAAATTAATAAAATAAAAATTCGAGTTTATGATTTTTTCATATCTCGAATTTTTTTATAGATTTTTATTATTGTCTAGAAAAAACATTTTTCCATTCAGTTTTTTTATCTAAAAATTTTTTTGCCTCTTTTTTTGCACCTTCTAATGAATGGGAAGCTGCCCAACCGCATTGAATTTCATTGCAGGCAGGAACTTCAGTAGCTATTAAAACATCTTCGAGAGTCTTAGTAAGAGCAATTTCTACATCTTCATAACTGTCATTATTGATTACTGAAAGATAAAATCCAGTTTGACAGCCCATAGGTCCAAAATCAAGTACATTATCCAGATGATTTCTTATCAATTCTGCAATTAAATGTTCTAATGAATGGAGACTAGGCATTTCCAAATGCTCTTTATTAGGTTGACAAAATCTTATATCATATTTATAAATTTTATCCCCATTTTCTCCACTGTAGACACCAACTAATCTAATGTAAGGTGCAACAACTTTTGTGTGATCTAAGTTAAAACTTTCAACATTCATCTTCTTTTCTGTCATGAGTATTCTCCATTTCTAGTATAAATTCTAAAAGTATTATACTATATTTTTTTAAAATAAAAAAGGCTAGAAAGATAAATATATATTTTCTATTTTTCTTTCTAGCTCTGTTTATGTTTAATCTTTATTGGGAATTAGTTTATTCATAATGATTGCTACAATAGCACCAACAGCAATAGGAGAACCTATTAAATATTGTAATAATTGAGGAGCACTATTTTTAAGTTCTGTTGGAATGAATAGAAGTCCTATTGTAAACATTAATGGAACACCAATAATATATAATTCTCTTTCAGAAAAATCTAAGTTTTTAACAACTCTAAATCCATTAAGAAGAATAATAATACATACAACGGAAAAAACTCCACCTATAACTGCTGCAGGTATAGAATTAATAATAGCAGAAAGTTTTCCTAAAAATGATAGTACAATAAACCATCCAGATGCTACAACAAAAACTTTTTTACTCGCAACACCTGTAATAGAAATAATACCAGCATTAGTAGAATAACCAGTTACAGGAGTAGCTCCTACAAGTGCAGCAAGGAAACAGCCAATACCTTCCCCAATCACTCCTTTATTGATTTGATTATCACTTAGTGGCTCATCAATTACAGAACTGACTGCATACCAAGTTCCAGTAGTTTCAGCAAGAAGAACTATGTAAATAATAATCATAGTAATAATAGCAGAAACTTCGAAATGAATGCTATAATCTAAAAATAAAATCTTAGGAAGACTGAAGAAACTAGCCTCTTTAATTGCTTGAGTACTAAAGCCTCCCATTAAATATGCACAAAATGTTCCAATAGCCAATGAAATTATAACAGATGAAATTTGAAAAATTTTTTTGAATTTATTAATATAATTTCCTAAAGTTGAAAAGAAAATTAATGATGCTGCGGTAATAAACGCAAGTAGAATATTTTGTTTAATGCTTAATCCATTTCCTTCTATATAAATGTTACTAACAAAAGCAGATGGTAGAAGGGTAAGTCCTACAATCATAATAATTGTTCCACTAACAATAGATGGGATAAAATTTCTCACAATGTATTTATAGATGCCAGAGTAGCCAAGTAAAATTACCAAAATAGCTCCGACAATACTAGCACCAAGAACTGTTCCCATATTTTTTGAACCCATATAAATCCCTATAATTGCTCCAAGAGGAATAAATGAAGGACCTTGACATACTGGTAATTTTAAATAAAATAAAACTTGAATTAACGAGGCTAATCCAGCACCAAGAAATGTTGATTGAATAAGACCAGCAGCCTCTCCTGGTGATAAAGCTAGAGCGGTTGCTAAAATAAAGGGTGGGACATAAACATCCATAGCAAGAACATGCTGTAATCCTAATATTAATGACTGAGAAAATGGGATATTTTCTTCAACGCCTATAGTTAGATGACTATTTTTTTTTGTCATAATAAAAATTTCTCCTTAAAAATATATTGTTGGGATAATCCCAGTATAATGTTTTTTTGTAATTATTAAAAATCAGTATAAATATAACAAAGTAAAAAATTAAAATATTAGTTATAGATGAGTTTTGTATTTATGTTTAAATTTTTAATATTATTATCTATTTCTTTAGAACTCTTTTCCCTTGAATCCAAACTTCTCGAATATTTTCCTTTGATGAAAGATAAAGTATTCTTTGAAGAAGATTATCTTTTTCATTAGTTAAATAATTTTTAAGTTCATTAGAAGAAAATTGTGTATCTATAACTTGGAAATCACATATGTAACCTTCTTTAAAAAGTCCTAGAGGTAATTTTAGTGCAATTCCACCACCAGTAGTGGCGAGATAAAATGCTTCGAAAATTGAAACTTTAGAATTTTTTACCCCACGCTCATTAGCTAATAAATTGTTGTTGACGCCATCATTTAACATCCTTGATGATATAACAGTGTGTTTGATATTATCATATAAACTTGGAGAAAAACCACCAGAAATATCTGTTCCTAAACCAATATTAACACCTTGATTTTTTAAATAATTTACAGGAAGTGTAGCATTAGCAAAATATGAATTGGATATCGGACAATGACAGACAGAGGAATGAGTTTTTGAGAAAATTTCTCCATCATCTTTATTGATAAAATTACAATGTGCCATAATTGATTTTTCACCAAGTAAACCAAAACTATTCAAAACTTCAGTATCACGCTTTTTGAATCTATCTTTGACAAAATTGTGTTCCCAATCACTTTCGCTACAATGACTTTGAATATATGTATTATATTTTTTTGCTAATTTACCAAGTTCGTTAAGTGCCTTATTGGTGCAGCTTGGAACAAATCTAGGTGTTACTACTGGATAAATCCCTTGAGGAACATTTTTTCCTAAAGTTTTTATATCTTTTATAAATTTTTCTGTATTAGTAATTGCACTATCTGTAGATGAATCACGATAAAATTCTGGATTCATATTTTTATCATCCATAACTACTTTTCCGACAAAACCACGTTGTCCAAGTTCAGCACAGATTTTAGCAAGCTCTAGAGTAGCTTCATTATGAATTGTTCCAAAATACATTGCAGAGGTAGTTCCATTTGATAAAAGAGTTTTTACTAAATCGGTGTAGACTTCATGGGCGAATTCTAGGTTTTCATACTTTACTTCCAGTGGGAATGTGAAGTTATTTAACCAATGGCTAAGTTCATCATCAAGAGCAAGACCAGCTTGAGGCCACTGCGGTGCGTGGATATGAAGATCAATAAAACCAGGGAGAAGGATTTTATCTCCGAAGCTATAAAATTTTTCTGTTTTGGAATATTTTTCTAATAAAATTTTGTATTCGGGATTATTATTTTTAATAACTTGCTCAATAATTCCATTTTCTGATACAAATATAAGGGCATTTTTTTCAAATTCTATCTCCCCATAATTAGAACTATGGAAAAAAGATGCTTTAAAAATATTTTTTATTGTCATAACCATATATCTCCTTAATAAGTTTATACAATATAACATATAAAACGAACGTTGTCAATATTTTAAAACTAACTTAAAAAAATATTTTTCTAAAACCGTACATTGGGTATAGAGTTAAAAAATAAAGTTCGTAAATTTACTTTATAAAGAAATCTAAAAATATTTTAACAACGGAATTGGAAAGAAAAATTAAAAACCTAGAAAATTAAAAAAATTTATCTTCTTTACAATTAATAATTGTGAAGTTTAATTTTTTATTTCTAGGTTTTTTATAATCTATTATCTAAATTCTTTTCTTTCTTTTTGTGTAAGAGATAAAACTTTTTTACGAATTATGTCTACATGTGACTCCCCTTTTTTAAGAAGTTCACAAATTAAATTAGTTAATTCTATAAAATCATCTTCAATATAGCCTTTTGTAGTCATTGCAGCAGTACCCAATCGAAGTCCACTAGTTTTCATAGGTGGTAATGTATCGAAAGGAATCCCATTTTTGTTGCAAGTAATATTTGCTTTACTAAGCAATTCACTAGCATCATGACCATTTATTTTATAAGTAGAGTAAGTGTCTATCAAACATAGATGATTGTCGCTACCTCCACTAATAACGGGTATATTGTTTTCTTTAAATGTATTTACCATGGCTTGCATATTTTTCAAAACTTGAGTTTGATAAACTTCAAATTCAGGTTTTAACGCTTCTTCAAAACAAATTGCTTTTGCAGCTATGATATGTTCAAGTGGACCACCTTGAGCACCTGGGAAAACTGTTTTATTTATTTTTTTAGAAACTTCTTCATTATTTGTTAAAATAATTCCGCCACGTGGGCCACGCAATGTTTTGTGTGTTGTAGACGTTACAACATCTGCAAAAGGTAGCGGTGTAGGGTGTTTACCGACTGCAACAAGTCCAGCAATATGGGCCATATCAACCATTAAATACGCACCAACTTCATCAGCAATTTCTCTGAATTTTTTAAAATCGATTATACGTGAATATGCACTAGCACCTGCAATAATCATTTTAGGATTATGTTTTTTTGCTAGAAGAAGTACTTCATTATAGTCAATAGTATGTGTATCTTTTGTTACTCCATATGACACTGAGTTGTACAGTTTACCAGAAAAATTAACTCTGCTACCGTGTGTTAAGTGACCACCAGCATCCATACTCATACCAAGTACAGTATCTCCAGGTGAAAGAAGTGACATATAAACAGCAATATTAGCACTAGACCCTGAATGAGGTTGAACATTTACGTATTTTGCATCAAAAAGTTTTTTTAATCTATCAATAGCTAGACTTTCAATTTCATCAATTACTTCACAACCATCATAATATCTTTTCCCAGGATATCCTTCAGCATATTTATTAGTTAAAACACTTCCTGTTGCTTTTAAAATATCATTAGAGACAAAGTTTTCGCTTGCAATAAGTTCAATATTTGTATTTTGTCGTTGTTGTTCCTTTTCAATAAGTTCAAAAATTTTATCCATAAAACACACTCCTTAAGTAGGTAATTTAAGAAAAAGAAAGTTAAAAATATTAAAAAAA
Source organism: Gemella cuniculi DSM 15828 (assembly GCF_000425665.1). Taxonomy (GTDB): domain Bacteria; phylum Bacillota; class Bacilli; order Staphylococcales; family Gemellaceae; genus Gemella; species Gemella cuniculi. The sequence continues at coordinate 57,773 of NZ_KE384432.1, read as the reverse complement.
TTTAAAATGAAAATTTCTTAATCTTGTTATTCAATATCTTAGCATAAAAATGAAATAAAAGAAACTAAAATTTTTTAATTTGTATTTTGAAAAAAATTAGAAATTATCAGAATAAATTTCCTAGAAATTAATTTTTTCTCTAACGGTATCAAATGTAGTGGATGTGGTAGAAATTAAAAAATATTTATGCTATAATAATAAACGGAATACATCTGTATTACTATCGAACCAAATTTTAAGGAGAAAATTTAATATGCTTGTAGATAAACCATTAAAGCTGTTTTCATTAAATGCTAATATCCCACTAGCAAAACAAGTAGCAAAATCACTTGGCATAGAACTAAGTAAATGTAGTGTTAAGAAGTTTAGTGACGGAGAGGTATCTATTAATATAGAAGAGAGTGTACGTGGATCGGAAGTTTTCGTATTACAATCAACAAGTGGACCGGTAAATGATAATTTAATGACTTTATTAATTATGATAGATGCTTTAAGACGTGCCTCTGTTGATACTATTAATGTTGTCATTCCGTATTACGGGTATGCTCGTCAAGATAGAAAAGCGAGAAGTAGAGAACCGATTACTGCAAAATTGGTGGCTAATTTATTAGAAACTGCAGGGGCGGACAGAGTTATAGCATTGGATCTTCATGCACTTCAAATTCAAGGATTCTTTGATATTCCAGTAGATCACTTGATGGCTGCACCTATCATTGCAAGATATTTTAAAGATAAGTTGCCAAACATGGATGATGTAGTTGTCGTATCACCAGATCACGGTGGAGTTACTCGAGCTAGAAAATTAGCTGACTTTTTAAACACACCTATTGCAATAATTGATAAGAGAAGACCTAAACCAAATGTTGCAGAAGTGATGAATATAGTTGGTAATATTGATGGAAAAATCTGTATACTTATTGATGATATAATTGATACAGCGGGTACAATTACTCTTGGAGCACAAGCACTTATAGATAGAGGAGCTAAGGAAGTTTATGCAAGCTGCTCACATGCAGTGCTAAGTGGACAGGCATTAGAAAGAATCGAAAATTCTCCAATTAAAGAATTAGTGTACGCCAATACAATAGATATACCAGAAGAGAAAAAATTAGATAAAATGGTTCCGTTATGTGTTGGTGATTTAATAGCTAAAGCTATTTATAAAATTCATAACAATGAACCGGTAAGTGTTCTTTTTGAATAATAATTAAAAAGTAAAACATAGAAGGCAGCGACTTCGTTGCCTTCTTTAAATGTTGTTAATTATAATATTATAAATCTAATTTTAGTTAAGTATTGTATACTTATTATTTAATGGTAATAAATAATTTAGTAAAAAGAGCGAAAAAATTATTTTATAAAGTGAGGAATAGTAATGAAATTAATAATAGGACTTGGTAATCCTGGAAAACAGTACGAAAACACAAGGCATAATATTGGTTTTATGATTCTTGATGAACTCGCAAAAAATTGGAATGTAAATTTTGATAAAAATAAATTTAATGCAGATTACGCAGTAACATATTATAGCGGAATAAAGTATTTGTTAATAAAACCTACCACTTATATGAATCTTTCAGGTGAGGCAGTTAGAAAGTTTTATGATTACTTTGAAATTAATATGGAAGATGTTCTAGTAATTTATGATGATTTGGACACAAAAACAGCAAACTTTAAATTAAAGGCAAAAGGAAGTAGTGGTGGGCATAATGGAATCAAGAGTATAATAAATCACCTTGGTACGGAGAAATTTAATAGATTAAAAATTGGAATTAACAGACCGATTCCACCAATGAAAGTTGTTGATTATGTTCTCGGGAAATTTTCTAAAGAAGAAATGGGAAAAATCGAAAAAATTTATGGTAAAAGTATAAATTGTATTGAGGATTTTTCAAAACTTTCTTTTGTAGAATTAATGAATAAGTACAATTAATAAAAAGGTATCGGCTCATAAATTCAAAATCATCACAAAATTTTTCTGGTTATAAAAGATACAGAAGGTTACTTATTTTGAAATTTGCTTCATTAAATAACCTTATCTTTTACCTAATAAATTTAACAGATTTATTAATCAATCTGCTCCTAATATTATTTATAGATTGGGATGTTCCTGAAAACTTATCTCGTTTTTTTTAAAGTTTAGCGATGTAAGTTTGTATGGGGGCGACTCTAAAAAATCATTTTTTGTGAAAATATGATTTTTTGGTCGCTCCCTATTTTCCATGTTCAAGTAAACTTAGTAATATTTGTTTTTAGTTTTATATTGAGATAAATTAAATAAGGAGATTTTAATGATAAAAAAAACTTTGTTAGAAATTGTAAATTTTGAATTTGATAGACAGTATAAAAATATTGGTATTTATGGTCAAAATATTACAACTCGTGTTTTAGAAATTTATAACGAATTTAGAAAAAGAAATGTTTCTGTTGTTGTTTTTACAGAAACTAAAGCAGAAGCAGAAGAAATTTTTTCTATAATAAGTGATTTTGAAAAAGAAACCTATATTTATCCCGAGATTGATATATTAAAACGTTTTTCAACAAAAAGTAACGACTTAGTACAAAATTCAATAAAAGTATTAGAGAACCTAGTCTCGAATATTCCTAGTATTGTTATTATACCTATTGAAGCAATTTATCGCACTGTAAAAAATCCTAAAGATTTTAAAAACAATAGTTTTGAAATAACACTTGATACCGTTATTAATTTTGAGGAGTTGCAAAGAAAATTAGTAAATATGGGGTATAAAAGAGTTGAAAGTGTTGATGTAGTTGGAGAATTTTCTAAAAGAGGAAGTATAGTAGATATTTTCAGTCCTCTCAGTGAAAAACCAATTCGTCTTGATTTTTTTGATGATGAATTAGATAGTATAAGAATTTTTGATGAAATTACTCAAAAATCTTTAGAAAAACAAGAAAAAGCGATTATTTATCCAACGAGTGATTTCTTTTTATCTTCTGAAGAAAAAGATTTAGTTGTAAAAAATATTTTAAAAAAATTAGAAGATAGTGAATTAAAAAAATTAGAAAATTATAACGAAGTAAATAGTTATCTTAAAGAGAAAATAGAAGTTTACAACGCTACTGGGGATTTTAGTGAACTAGAAAGTTTTTCGAATTTAGTTTATAACAATACTTTTAGTATTATAGATTATTTACCAAAAGAAACAGTTATTTTCTTTGATAATTATCATAAAATAATAGAAAAAAAAGAAAGTCTTAATGAATATTTTCTAACTAACTTACAAGAAATAAATAGAAATTATATATATCAAGAAGTTGTAGATAATACTGCATTCGAAAAATTGCAAAACTTAGATGTTAGAAAATTTTATTTATCAAATTTAAGACCAAATGAAAAAATAATTGAAAAAAATTACAATTTAGATATTATAGATTTAACTTATTATTCAAGTGAAGACTATTTATCAAAAGAAATTAGAGAAAAACTAGATAGTAACTATAAAGTTTTGATTTCATTAAATACACAAAAACAAAAGGATTATGTAGAAAAAATTCTTTTTGATAATTATTTTTATGATGATATTTACTATGGAGTTAAAAAAGGTAAAATATTTGTAGAGATAAATGGTTATCATCTAAAAGGTTTTGAGGATAAGAAAAATAAAATATTTTTATTGACTCCACATGAGTTGTTTTCAGCAGAAGAAAGAAAAAAGCGTAGAGTTAGATTTAAGTATACCAATTCTGAAAAAATTAGAAACTATCAAGAGTTAAATATTGGCGATTATATAGTTCACGTTAGTCATGGAATTGGACTTTACCAAGGAATAGAAAATGTAGAGGTAAATGGGGTATATAAAGATTTTCTAAAAATTGTTTATGACGGTGGTGATATTATTTATGTTGATATTAATAACATGAACTATATTCAAAAATATACAGCATCAACTGATAATAGAAAACCTGTACTTAATAAACTTGGTACTAAAAAATGGCAACAGGTAAAAAGTAAAGTTCGTCGTGAAATTGAAGATATTTCGGAAGATTTAATAAAGCTTTATATAAAAAGGGAGCTTAGTTCAGGTTATGCTTTTAGTATGGATGGAAATATGCAACATGAATTTGAAGCTGATTTTGATTTTATACCAACAGATGATCAGATTAAAGCTGTAGAGGAAATTAAACGTGATATGGAAAAAGAGCGACCAATGGATAGACTTTTGTGTGGTGATGTTGGTTTTGGGAAGACGGAAGTTGCTATGCGTGTTGCATTTAAGGCGGTTATGGATAGTAAGCAAGTATCGGTTTTAGTACCAACAACATTACTTGCTGAGCAACATTATGAAACATTTTCTAATCGTTTTGCCAATTTCCCAATTAATATAGAAGTCGTAAGTAGATTCAATACTACAAAAGATATTACCAATATTTGTAAGAGATTATCAGAAGGGAAGATAGATATTCTGATTGGAACTCATAAACTTTTAAATGATAAATTTAAATATAAAGATTTAGGGCTTTTAGTAATTGATGAAGAACAACGTTTTGGAGTAAAGCATAAAGAAAAAATAAAACATCTTAAAAATACAGTAGATGTGTTAACCCTTAGTGCCACTCCTATTCCTAGAACTCTCCACATGAGTTTAATTGGTATTCGAGATTTATCAGTTATAGAAACACCACCTAAAGAGCGACAACCTATTCAAACTTTTGTTACTCCAGAGAATAATATGATTATAAAAGAAGCGGTAATGAACGAAGTTCAAAGAGGAGGACAGATTTTTTACGTTTATAATAAAGTAGAGACTATTGATGAAAAGTATTTAGAGTTATCAAAACTATTACCAGATGTTAATATAGCATATGCACATGGAAGAATGAGTCAAAGAGAGTTAGAAAATATCATGTCAGATGTTATCGATAAAAAATATGATATGTTAATAACAACAACTATAATAGAAACTGGAATAGATATTTCGAACGTGAATACTCTTATTGTAGAAGATGCAGATAGATTTGGACTTAGCCAACTTTATCAGCTTCGTGGCCGTGTTGGAAGAAGTAGCAGAGAGGCATATGCATATTTAATGTACAAACCTTTTAAATCATTAACTGAAAACTCAGAAAAAAGACTATCAGCAATAAAAAATTTCACATCATTAGGAAGTGGTTTTAAGATCGCTATGCAAGATTTATCAATAAGAGGAGCTGGTGATGTTCTCGGGGGAAAACAACATGGATTTATAGACTCTGTTGGTTATACTTTATACTCTCAAATGCTAGAACAGGAGTTACTAACTAAAAAAGGAATATTGGAACCAATTTTAGAAAAAGATAGAACACAAAATATTGAATACTATGAAAATATTATAAAAGAAGTTTCTCCAAAATTAAAAAAAGATATTTTTGAAGTACAACAAGATAATTTTGAAATTAAACTTAATGTAGATGCTTTTATTCCTAAAGAATATATAGGAAATGATGCTGATAAAATAGATTTTTATAAAAGATTAAATAATGTTACTACAAATGAGGAAATAGATCAGATAGTGGAAGAACTTATTGACAGATTTTCAGACTTTGGAGAAGAAGTTAACAATCTTATAGATATATGTTATTTGAAAGTTGAAGCAAAAAATACTTTTGTAGAGAGTATAAAAGAACTAGCTAATAAGACTGTTGTGGTGTTTGATAAAAATATATTAAACAGACTAAAAGGTAAAGAGTTGTTTGCAGCCCTAGGTGTTTACAAAGACGCTAGAATAATTGCTAAAGACGGTTTTTTTATAGAAATAGATAAAAAAGATAAGTATAGTATTAGAAGGATCAGAGAAATAATAAACATTGTTAGTAGGAATTTGGAGGAAGAAAATGAATAAAGTAAGGTGTAATTGGGCCAAGAGTGATTTGGATATAATTTACCATGACACTGAGTGGGGTAGAAAAACTCACGATGAAAGAGAATTGTTTGAATACCTAATATTAGAAGGAATGCAAGCAGGATTAAGTTGGTCAATAATACTTAAAAAGCGAGAAAATTTTAAAAAAGCATTTGATAATTTTGATTATAATGTTTGTGCAAATTATCCTGATGAATATTTAGAAAAATTAAGAACTGATGAGGGTATTATAAGAAACAGATTAAAAATTTATGGTGTTAGAAAGAATGCACAAGCATTTCTGAAAATTCAAGAGGAATTTGGTTCATTTAATGATTATATTTGGAGTTTTGTTAATTATACGACAATAAATACTAATATAACAAATTTTGCGGATGTGCCTAGTAAGACGGAATTATCAGATAGAATAAGTAAAGATATGAAAAAACGGGGATTTACTTTTGTGGGAAGCACAATAATATATAGTTTTATGCAAGCGACAGGGATGATAAATGATCATGTGGTAGATTGTTTTTGTCACAAAGAATGCAGCAAGTAAAAAAAGAAAATTGAAAATATAATTAATAAAGTCTGTCAATAAGTTTAAAATAGGTTATTAATTTATGAAAAATGTAATTTTATAGAAATAATTTATTATATAATTCATAACTCATCGAAGTTGAATAATGTTTAATTCTTATATAATTTAAAATAAAGAAATGTTAGATGAATATAATAGTCATTTTTAGCAATGAAATTTTATGATAATAACATAACATGAGAGGATTTAAAAAATATGATTTTTTGGAACAGGATTTTCTTAAGATAGTGTGCTTAACGTTTATTCTAAAATATAACATAACTTAATTTACATTACTTAAGCTTATAATAACTTTACTTTAGTTTAAATAGAGATTATAATATATAAGTATTTAATTATAAGGTTGGACTATATATGAACAAGAGAACTATAAAAATTAAAAAAATTATTGATAATCAGAAGTATAATGATATTTTTGATAGAGAAACCAAAAAAATAAAAAAAATTCCAAAGATGCCTGAATGTGAATTTACTCATATAGGGGCTACTAGCATGAAAAATGTTTTTGGAGAAGACATTGTTGATATACTTGTTGTTGTGGAAAATTTACATGAGATAACAACATTTGACGAAAAAAGGTTAAATAATATAAATTATCATAGAATTGCTCATAATGGTATCAAGGGTGTAATAAAATATGCGAGAATTACAGATTATTTTAATATGAGTTATGATATTGCTCTTTATGTTGTTCAGAGAGAAACAGATATCCATAAAGATTTTTTAAATAGTAAGGAAATTTTTTTAGACAATGAATTAAAAAAAATATATAATGAATTTAAAAATAATTCTATTGAATATAGCTTTAAAGAGTATTCGAAAAGAAAATTAGAATTTATAAATAAAATGCTAAAGAGGATAAAATTAGATGATTAAGGTAAAAAAATTAAGTGATGTGGTGGTAAGTAGTGAAATATTAAAGCAAGAACCATTAAAAAAATATAGTTTTACTAAAACTGGTGGGCAAGCAGATATATTAGTAAAAGTTAATAATGAAATTGATTTACAAAATATAATTAAGTATAGTAGTGAAAATAAAGTAGACTTGACCATATTAGGAAATGGTTCAAATGTACTGATTTCTGATAATGGAATTCGTGGTATAGTGGTAATAACTAGTGATATGAAAAAAATTGAACTTTCTAGTGATAACATTTTGTCTTGTTATGCTGGAACTACATTAAAAGAACTTACCGATTTTTGCATTGAGAATTCTTTAACTAATCTTGAATTTTCTTGTGGTATTCCTGGTAGTGTAGGTGGTGCAATTTTTATGAATGCTGGTGCATATGGTGGAGAAATGAAAGAAGTAGTTCAAAAAGTTGAAGTATTTGATATGAAAGGAAATAAAAAAGTTTATTCAGTTGATGAAATGGATTTTGGTTATCGCCATTCTATTATTCAAGAAACTGGTGAAATTATTTCTAAAGTTTATTTTAAAATGAAAAAAAGTAATAAAGAAGAAATTATTACAAGAGTTAATGAATTGAACAAAATGAGAGAAGCTAAGCAACCATTAGAATATCCTTCGTGTGGTTCAGTATTCAAACGTCCAGAAGGATATTTTGCAGGAAAACTTATACAAGATGCTGGACTTCAGGGGTTAAGCGTTGGAGGTGCACAAGTTTCAAAAAAACATGCTGGTTTTATGGTTAATGTAAATAATGCAACTTGTGAAGATTATAAAAATTTGATAAAAAAAGTTCAAGAAGAAGTATTGAAACATTCAGGGGTAAGTCTTGAATGTGAAGTTAAGATTTTAGGGGAATAAAAGATTTTATAGTGAAAATCGTTGATATTTTTTAGAAATTAATCTTAAAAAATTATAAATAAAAAAGTTGACTTAAAACTTAATTTTAAGTCAACTTTTTTTACTAGTTATTTAGAATCCTTTAAAAATTTTCTATAAGAATTTAAATTTTGTTCATTTTTGTTATTTTGTTTAGGAGAATAAAATTCGTGGTTAAGTAAATTATCAGGAAGATATTGCTGTTTTACATAACCATTGGGATAATCATGTGGATATTTATAACCGATACCACGATTAAGACTATTTGCACCATGATAATGATTGTCACGTAGGTGATTTGGAATAATAAATTTCGGATTTCGTTTAGTTTCTTCTAGTGCGGTGTCAATAGCATTAATAGCACTATTAGATTTTATAGATAAAGCTAGTTGAATTACAGCGTTAGCTAAAGGAATTCTCGCTTCAGGTAAACCAAGCATCTTAGCACTTTCGATGGCAGCATATACGAAAGGACCAATATTAGGATTTGCTAAACCAATATCTTCATAGGCAATAACTGTCATTCTTCGATAAATTGTATCAAGATCACCACTATCAATTAGAAGTGCCAAGTAATATAATGCTGCATCAACATCACTACCACGAATTGACTTTTGAAATGCACTTATAATGTCATAGAATGAATCACCATTTTTATCATAATGTTTAAAGTTTCCTAAAGAAAGTTCAATAAATTTTTCTTTTGTTATATGTTCTTTTTCGTTAGAAAGGTTATTAAGAATTTCAAACGTATTAAGAGAAAACCTTAAATCACCAGAAGAGTTTTGGGCGATAGTTTTAAAAACACTATCATCTATGTTTAAATTTTTTGTGAAAATTTCTCTGTTCAATGAAATTTTTTTTAGATACTCATAAATATCATCTTCCGAAATTTGCCTAAGTTCGAAAATAATTAGCCTAGATCTCACAGCTGGATTTACTGTGTGGTAAGGATTATTAGTTGTACATCCTATAACATAAATATTATCATATTCTATTTCGGGTAGTAAAATGTCTTGCATAGGTTTTGTTAATCTATGAAATTCATCTAAAAGCAAGATAACTTTCTTAAATCTTTTTGATTCCTCAATTACAGTTGTTAAATCTTTTTTTGTACAATTAACAGCATTTAATATTTTAAATTTATAATCAAGTTCATTTGCTAATGCAGAAGCAATAGAAGTTTTTCCAGTTCCTGGAGGTCCATAAAGAATAAAAGAAAACATTTTTTTGTTTTCGACAATTTTTGTTAATACTTTATCACGACCTATAAGATGATATTGACCAATTATATCATCAATCTTTTTAGGACGAAGTTTATTAATAAGTGTTTGCATTTTAACCTCCTATTTTAAATTTAATATTTATACATTTAAAAAGTTCATAAAATATGTATTAAAATTATATCATATATCAACTAATTTTTTAAATTTTACATAATAGAATTTTTGTGGTAAAATATACTAATCACAATTAGGGGATGTTTAGGATTCGACAGGGATGCTAGTCTTCTTGGTGGCATGTAGGAGGGTTGACTTCTTTAACAACACATCAGTTAAATATAACTGGCGAAAAAACAAATTACGCTTTAGCAGCTTAATAAGCTAAAGGCTGATTATTTTGTTTGACTGTGGCAAGATTAATCGGTTCATTTTTAACAGTCTACGATTTTACTTTTCCGTTTGTAAAGTGAAATAAGAGACTAATCAAACTCGTTTTCTATTGCCTGTTTATCGGCTTAAGTAGAAAATTAAATTTAATAGGTAAACTAAACATGTAGAGGCTAAGGAGAGGTATTTTTGGACGCGGGTTCAAATCCCGCCATCTCCATATATATTAAAATAATCATTCATGATGTTTTTTATTCGATAAGATATTCTTTAGAAGAAGTTCTTATTGATTTTTTTTGTTGTTAAAAATATTTGTTAGTAAAACATTTTCTTTATAAAAAAATAATAATATAATAGGTGTAAGAGGAAATTAAACTTAAAAAATATTAGAAAAGGAGGTGGAGATAATTTTCAAGTTATTATCAAAATTTGATATAAATAATTTGGATAATCAAAAAAAAGTATATGAAGGTGGAATAATCTTTATTTTATCAGATGGGTAATCACGTATGGTTAAGCATAACTAATTTAGTAAAGAAAGGCTAGGATACATCTTATATCTGGCAATTTGGGCAATATATTTCTTAATGTGCATTGCGGGTGTAGGATTTGTGTTACATTTACTTAGTATGCCTTGCATTATTATAAAATAAATTTTCTAAATAAAAAAATTTTTTTTGTCATAACTCGTGTTATAAAAGCTTTGCTATGGCTTTTTTTGTTTTATATTTTTTGAAAATATTTACTAGTTATGTTATAATATTTTTATAATCTCAAGGAAGAAAGAATTATGCTAATTAAATTTTCAAATAAGTTATTTTATACTAAACAACGCTATATGTATTTGGAACCAGCTGTTGGATACGTGAAAGGGAAAAATTTTTCGGTAATGATTGATTCGGGAAATGGACCAGAGCAAGTGGAAAGTTTTTTGAAAGATTTAAAAGAAAATAATCTGCCACATCCAAGTTATGTAATACTTACCCATCATCATTGGGATCATAGTTTTGGATCAGCGTATTTGAATATTCCAGTTATATCCACAGAAAAAGCAAAAAATGCTTTAATAGAATTTGCACATTTGAAGTGGGATAACGAAAGTATTGAACAACGAGTAGAAGATGGGGTAGAAATACAATATAGTGCAGATGTATTAAAAAAAGTGTATAGAAATCATGAAATAAAAATAAAAATTCCAGATATTTCAAAATCAGGAGATATAACTTTAAATTTAGGTGAAGAAAAGGTAATTTGTTTTTGTAATGATAATTCACATTCTGATGATGCATTTATAGTATATGTAGTAGACGAGAAAGTTTTATTTTTAGGTGATAGTCATGCCAAAAATTATTATACTAAACCTATGAGCTATGATAAAACAAAACTTAGAGATTATATTGACACCATAAAAAAAATTGATTTCGAGTATGCTATTCCGGGGCATGGGAATATATTTACTAGGAATGATTTGCTAGCATATTTAGAAAAAGAATATACAAAAATGAGGTGATAAAATGGAAAATATATATTTGTATCTCGATTGGATTCTTTTAATCTTAATGTCGCTAACTTTTTGTCAGCAGTTATTCTCAAAAAGATTTAATTTTTATGGAATAATTTCTGTTTTAAGTTTAGCGATTTATATAGCCTTACATTCCTATAGTTCAGAATTAAACATTTTTGTGCTAATAATGTTTTTAGGGGGAATATCTCTCATTATTTTAGAAATGTTTATTCCTGGAGGGATAGTAGGAACAATAGGTGTTATTACTTTGATATGTGCAATAGTCTATGTCAATAAGTCAAGTTATAATATTACATTTATAATTGTTATTTCAATAATTTTATCTATAGCTTTATACATAATAAACAGAAAAGTTTTAAAAAGAGAGTTAGTATTTCTAAATAGGTTAGTCTTGAATGATTCTATTTCAACAGAAGACGGTTATGTAGCGAGCGAAAGTAGATTAGAACTTGTTGGAAAAAATCTTATTGCATATACAGACCTAAGACCAGCTGGGGTAGCTGCGTTAAATGAAGAAAAGTTTGATGTTGTTACAGATGGTGATTTTATTGAAAAAGGTAATGAAATTGAGGTTGTACGTGTCGAAGGAATGCGTGTTATTGTAAGAAAAAAATAATAAAAATAAGGAGGATGTATTATGCCAGAGTTAGTTTTTACGGGTATAATTTTAGTTGTGATTTTAATCGTTTTATCGATATTCTTCACATTTTTCCCACTTGGACTTTGGATTAGTGCTATAGCAGCAGGTGTAAAGGTTAGTATCTTTACATTGGTAGGAATGCGCTTAAGACGTGTTGTTCCAAGTCGAGTGATTAATCCAATGATTAAAGCACATAAAGCTGGATTAGCAGTTACGATTAATCAGCTTGAAAGTCACTATTTAGCAGGAGGGAATGTTGATAGAGTAATTAATGCTCTTATCGCAGCACATCGTGCTAACATAGTTAGTTTAACATTTGAAAGATGTGCAGCAATTGATCTTGCTGGTCGTGATGTACTTCAAGCAGTGCAAATGAGTGTTAATCCAAAAGTAATTGAAACTCCATATATCGCAGGTGTTGCTATAAATGGTATTGAGGTTAAAGCCAAAGCAAGAATTACAGTTCGTGCTAATATAGAAAGATTAGTAGGGGGTGCTGGTGAAGAAACAGTTATCGCCCGTGTAGGTGAAGGTATAGTTTCTACTATCGGTTCATCTGAATCACATACAGTAGTTTTAGAAAATCCAGATAGAATTTCAAAAACAATTCTTGATAAAGGTTTGGATGCAGGAACAGCATTTGAAATCTTATCAATAGATATTTTAGATGTTGATATCGGTCAAAATATTGGAGCTAACTTACAAACTGAGCAAGCTATTGCAGATAAAAATATTGCTCAAGCAAAAGCAGAGCAACGTCGTGCAATGGCTGTAGCAGCTGAGCAAGAAATGAAAGCGAGAATCCAAGAGATGCGAGCTAAAGTAGTAGAAGCAGAAGCAGAATTACCACTTGCAATGGCAAAAGCATTCCAAGAAGGAAATCTTGGTGTAATGGATTATATGAATTATAAAAACCTAGAAGCAGATACAGGAATGAGAGATTCTATTAAACGTATGTCTCAACCAGAAACTGAGAAAAATAAATAATTATTAGATAAAAGGAGGTAGTGAAATGTCGTTTGTATTTTTCGCATTACCTATATCATTTATCATAATTTTTGTTATCTTTTTAACTGTAGTTGTTTCTGATAGTAAGAAATATAGACGAAATTTAGATAATGCAAAACAAGTAGAGTTAGATAGAGCTAGAGAACAAGCATTGAAAACTGTTGAACAAATTAAAAGTAAAATAAAATTTGATTCAGTAACAGAAAATATAGGAACTAATCCAGTAACTAGAAAAACTGAAAAATTAGATTCAGAACATAATACTATAAATTCACGATTTGACACACAAGAAGAGCAGGCTACAGTAAATCAATATCAACAATATTATAATAAAAATAGAAGTAGATTTAAAGAACAGTATGATTTTCAAGATTTTCAAGCCCAAGAAAATAATGAAAAAGATATTCCAACGCTTGTTTTTTCGAAAGAAAATATGGTTAGAGGATTAATAGCCAAAGAATACTTGAATAAAAGAGAACAAGGTAATAGGAGAAGATTATGAATACTGTTGTAATTTGGATAATTATTGGAGTTATAGCCTATCTTATTGATATTTATAAAAATAAGGACCAAAAATCCAAAGAAAAAACTAAAGTTAACAAGAAAGTAAAAAATGTCAATGAAGTTCAAAGAACAAATAATGTTCAAAGAAATAAGAGTTATAATGAAAACAAGAATTATTATAATAATGGATCTGGAAAAAAAGTGCGTCAAATAGTAGATAGAGAAAAAGAAATATATTCTAATTCTCAAATTATAGATAAAGAAAAATTGGTTAATGATATAATTTTTTCAGAAATTTTATCAAGACCTAAAAGCAAACGCTAGATAAATAGGAGGTATACTATGAAAAAGGTTTATAACTATCTAAGTTATTGTATCTATTCATTTATACCTCTTTATGTTTTTTTATTAGTTTATTCATTAATAAAGCAGGATATGGATGATGTGATTTTAATCTTGATACTTATTATTTACTCTGTATCTTCACTTATTGCAGTGAGTTATATGAAACCAAATAATATTTTTGTTTGTGCAAAAAAAGAAGTATCAAAATCAAATGGAATTGATTATGGCTATTTAATCTTAATGATAGTCATAACGTTTTTAGTAATAAATGAAAAATTAGATTTCAGTTTTAAAATTTTATTTTTTCTAAGTTTATGCTTTTTGCTCAATTTTATGTCCTTTAAATATAAATCTTATACTTTGTTATTATTAGGATATAAGTCTTATATTATAAGAGATAAGATAGTTTATAGCAAAAGAGATTTTAAAGAATTAAATAAGATTTTAAAAGAAAAAAAATCTTTGCAAGTAATAGAAATATCAGATAACATATATTTAGAAAAAGAAAAATATAGTTTTACGAATTTTTATTGTAAAGATTGTTAAAGTGGAGTGAAAAAAATATTTAAAATTAAAAGTTTTGTAGCAACTATATAGTTCCTAGTTTACTTATGTGATAGTTTCTATAAAATAAAATTTTGTATTAACCACTTTATACTTCAAAAGATAAAAGGAGTTTTTTATGCGAGTTGTTGATATTATTGATAAGAAGAAAAAGAATAGTGAATTGTCAAAAGAGGAAATTAATTTTCTTCTTGATGGCTATTTAAATGGAAGTGTTCCTGATTATCAAATGAGTTCTTTTTTAATGGCGGTTTATTTTAACAATATGACCAAAGAAGAATTGGCATATTTCACTTTGAAGATGCGTGACTCAGGGGATACAATTTATTTTGATAATCTTAAACTTTATTTAGTTGATAAACATTCTACAGGTGGAGTGGGCGATAAAGTAACAGTGGTACTTGGTCCAATTTTATCAGCATTAGGGATGGCAACGACAAAATTGTCAGGAAAAGGTTTGGGACATACAGGTGGAACAATCGATAAATTTGAGTCAATAAGTAATTTTAAGTTCAGCACCACAAAAGAAGAATTAGTTTCTATTGCTAGTAAGACAGGAGTAGGTCTTATGGGGTATAGCGAAAATATCGTTCCATTAGATAAGAAGATCTATGGTTTGCGTGATGTAACAGCAACAGTTGATAGTATTCCACTGATTGCAAGCAGTATTATGAGTAAAAAATTAGCAATCCAGTCAGATTTAATAATTTTAGATGTGAAAGTTGGAGATGGTGCATTTATGAAAAATATCAAAGATGCACGTGAATTATCAAGACGAATGGTGGAGATTGGAAATAGTGTCGGAAGAAAAACTATTGCAGTTCTTACCAATATGGAAGAGCCATTGGGTTATAATATTGGTAATGCTAATGAAATAATCGAAGGCATTGAAGCATTAAAAGGAAATTGGTCGGCTGATTTGAAAGAAGTTGTTTATGAAATAGTCTATCTTGCACTTAAACATAAAGGAGAAGTAACAACTTTTGGAGAGGCAAGTTCAAAAATAGATAAAGTGATTGCTAGTGGAAAAGCATTAAATATCCTAAAAGAATTTATTAAACTTAGTGGTGGAAATCCAAATGTCATTGACGATTATAAATTGCTTCCTACACCTAAATCTGTATTAGATGTAACTTCTAATGTGGAGGGCTTTGTTACAAAAATTAAAGCAGAAGAAATTGGAAAAGCCGCAATGGTAATAGGGGCAGGTCGTGCAACCAAAGAAGATGAAGTGGACCATGCAGTAGGTATTGAGCTTAAGAAAAAAGTTGGAGATAAAGTCGAAAAAGGAGAATTAATAGCAAAAATTTATTATAATGATGCAAAAAATATTGAAAGTAGCAAAAATATGATAATAGATGCTTATGTAGTTGGAAAAGAAAAGCAAGAAGTTGTTAAAAATATTTTAGAAGTAATAGAATAGAGGTAAACATGGAATTAAATAAATATATAGATCATACAATTTTAAAAGCAACAGCGAGTAAAAAGGATATAAAAAAATTATGCGAAGAGGCTAAAGAGCATAATTTTTATAGTGTTTGTGTTAATGGTTGCTATGTGAAGGATGCAAAAAAATATTTAGCAGAAACTGATGTCAAGGTTGCTGCTGTCGTAGGTTTTCCTTTAGGAGCTATGACAACTAAAACCAAAGTTTTTGAAGCAAAAGATGCTATTGAAAATGGTGCTAAAGAGATTGATATGGTTATTAACGTTGCAAAACTTCAAGATGGTGAGTTTGAATATGTAAAAGATGAAATAGGAAAAATAAAAGAGGCTATTGGGGAAAATGTTTTGAAAGTAATTATCGAAACATGTTACTTAACTGATGAACAAAAAGTAAAAGCATGTGAGCTATCATTAGAAGCAAAAGCTGATTTTGTTAAGACTTCTACAGGATTTGGTACAGCTGGAGCAACATTTGAAGATGTTAAATTAATGAAAAATGTTGTGGGTAACAATGCAAAGGTAAAAGCAAGCGGTGGAGTTAAAGATAGACAAACTGCTGAAAAATATATTGAATTAGGTGCTGAACGTTTAGGTACTAGTTCAGGAATAGACATAATAAAATAAATAAATTTAAAAGGAGCTAGTTTCAATTTCCAACTATTCTTTATGTTAAAAGTTTATTCATAAAGAAATAGCAATGCAGGACTAGCTCCTATTTATAATTATAACTGTATAACCTCATCACATAACTCTTCAATATCTTCTTTTATGTGTGATGTTAAAATAATAAGTCTGTCTTCATTAATATAGTTTTTCAAATATTCTTTAGTTTTATTATAGCTTTTTTCATCTAATCCGCTAAAACACTCATCTAATATTAAGATACTTGGATTTGTCATAAAAGCTTGAATAATTAAAAGTTTTTGTTTAGTACCTAAAGATAGTTTTTTGTACTTTTTATCTTTATGTTCGACTAAATCATAAAATTCAATCCAAAAATCGATATCAATATTTTTATTATCGCTTAGTTTTCTAATGTTATCTAAATTTTCATACAATGTAAAGTTTTCTATAAAATCAGGTTTTTCAATTACTATTCCAGCATTTTGAATAAAGTTTAACTTATCACGAAGTTTTACATTATCTTGGTAAACCTCTCCTTTGTTCAAAACACTATAACCGCATAATACTTTAAGAAGAACGGTTTTACCTTTTCCATTTTCTCCAACAACACCATATATTTTTCCATTTTCAAATTTTATAGAAATATTTTCCAACACATATTTTCCATTAAATTTCTTATAACCATTTTTTATTTCTAGCATTTTAAAACCTCCCTAAAAATCTTTGACGTAAAATAACCTACACACAATTAATAATATAATCAAAATCAATTACTAAAAAGTAATAGATAAATGAAACATTATTTAAAAATAATATATATAGCACAATAGTAAAATAACACATACTAGTTACTATAGCTTTATTAAAATTAAAAGTAGTATTTATTAATAGTACAAAGAGAAATAAAATATATAATTTTACTATTTCTAAATCTCCAATAAAAAAATCTCTAAACTTCACATCTTTAAATATATATGCATAAATTAAATTAAAGGTAAATATATAAAAGAAAAAGGAGAATAATAATTTCTTAAAAAAGAAGATTATTACTTTAATATAATACTTTATTAAATTTGTACTGTGGCTCTTAATTATCATTTTAAAATTATTTAAACTGATAGAAAAAATATTGACAAAATTCCATAACATTAATGTATATAAACTAACTAAAAAAATTAATTGAGCAATATTAAGTTGATATCCAGAAATATATACATTATTAATATAATCTTTAAAGAGGATATCATAAGGTGAAAATTGGTATTTTTTTAGTTCTAAGATAAAAAGTAATATAACAAGTATATAATTTATTTGAAATTTAGAAACTAATTTATTCATAACTAAAACTCTTTTCTTTTAAATAATCTAAACATATAATATATAACAATCAGATAAATATAAGTTCTAATGACCTCATACAAGTATGCCTGTGGATTAACACACCAAGAGATAGACAAATCTAGTTGATAATATTGACCAATATAAGCCATAATAAACCTATTTCCTATATATAAAATTAAATAGAAAAAGATAAAGACGGATATATAGTTATAATTATAATCAAGAAGAGTTGTCAGTAGCAAACTAGTAAAGAAAATAACTAGCATATGGCTTAACCAATATAAAAATAAAAACCAAAATGTAGAGTTATTAAAAAAGTTTAGAATACTATCTTTAGCAAAAAGAAACTCAAAGTTTGCACCAGGACGAGTCTTTAAACCTCTAAAAATATAACTAAGTAGTACATAATAAAAAAATATTACATTAAAAATTATCAAAGGAATAGTAGCTACTTTAAATTTAAGTGATAATAAATATTTTTTAATATTACTAGTTTTTCCTATAGCATATTTAATTAACTTTTTACGAAATTTATTATAAAAGTACAAGCTAGGAAGAAAAGCTATAGGTAATATTATAAGTCCATAACTATATAATTCAGTAAATATTATACCTACATCATAATAAGAAAGTACATATTTATTACGTGCAATACGCCCATCAATAGTAAGGTCTTGGGCATTAATATCAAATTTGAAAAAATCATACCAAACTTTGGCATCAATAAGCAAAAAATATAAAATAAAAAAAAGTATAATAATAAATAAATAATTTTTTTTGGAAATTTTAAACATAATAGTTTCCTCCTTCGAATTAAAGAAAGGAGAAAAGAAGTTTTAATTCTTTTAATATAATCTTTTAAGTGTTATATTTTAGTAATGATCTGGTGACCAGTTACCATATAAATTATCACTATCTTTATTATCTAGATGCATTTGTAATGCATAGCGTCCACCTGAGTTACAATCATATGTGTAGTAGTTGTTTTGGGTACCAGTTTCAGTTTTATTCCATTCGCTTTTCCCATTGCCATAAGTATCAACTAATTGATGTATAACACGTGTTCCTCTAGCAGAGGCACCTAAATTAATGACATACCAACCATTCCACACTGTTTTTTCGACATATCCAGTTTTTTGATTGCCATATCTATAAACCCAAAAGTTACTGAAATAACCAAAATTTCTAGCTTCAGCAATAGGATACATAGTTGACAGTAACATACCTAAAAGACAAGTAACAGCTAATATTTTTTTCTTAATAGTTTTCATTTTTGAGTCCTCCTATATAACTGTAAAATATACAAGATATATTTTAGAAAAGACTTCTTACTCTCCCAGCATCATTATATACAAAATAATATAAAATTGTCAAATAAAAAACGAATTTCAAGAAGAAATATTTAATAATAATATTATATTAAAAAATATATTTTAAATTTGTAATGTAGATAGTAAAATAATTATTAAAAATTTTTAAAAAGTTGTTTTCTATAGCTTATTATTATATTTTATAGTATAATTAAGACTGGTTTGTTATGTGATAAAATAGATAAAAAAGGGCTGGCTCCAAAATAAAAAATTCATAAAGATTTTATAAGAGTCGCTCCTACAAGTAGTACAAAGTGATGAAGAAATTAATGGTATTAGTTGATATTTCATCATTAATAGCTAAAAAATAGTAAAGGAGATTTTGAATGTTACCAAAGTCATTTGAACAATATAAATTTAACAAGTTTGTAAATAACGCTGTAGAAGATTTAGGTTTTGCTAATCCTACAAAAATTCAAGAAAGAGTGTTTTCTCCAGTATTAAAAGGAAAGAATATTGTAGCTAAATCACAAACAGGAAGTGGAAAAAGTCATTCGTTTTTACTACCAATATTTAGTAAATTGGATATAGGAAAGAAAAAAACGCAAAGTATAGTTCTTGCACCAACTCGTGAATTGTCACGACAACTTTATGATATGGCACTTCATATTGCAGATTTTAGCAATGAAGATATTAAAATTACACTTTGTATAGGTGGTCAGGATTTAAATAGAGATATTGAAAAAGTTTCGAATGCCTCACATATAATTATTGGGACTCCAACAAGAGTTTTAGAGCTTGATAGAGCTAGTGCATTATCAATAAAAGAAGTTGAAACCTTGGTTATTGATGAATGTGATATGATGATCGATTTAGGTTTTATGGAGGATGTTGATAAAATTTCAAAAAGAGCTGCAGAGAATTGTCAGTTTTTAGTATTTTCTGCTACTATCCCAAATCAAATGAGTCATTTTTTAAAGAAATATTTAAAAAATGCACAATATATTGAAGTAGATAATGCAAAATTTGGAAAAATAGACTATATTTTAATTTCAGAAAAAAGTACAACGAGATTGGAAAAACTTTATGAAATTACAACAGTAATAAATCCATATTTAGCACTTATATTTGCTAATAAAAAAACAGAAGTTGAACAAATAAGCGAGTATCTGATTTCTAAAGGGATTAATGTTGGAGTTCTTCATGGTGATCTTACACCACGTGAAAGAAAACAAATGCAACGTAGAATAAATAATTTGGATTTTACTTATGTGATTGCCAGTGATCTTATGAGCCGTGGGATCGATATTGAGGGAATAAGTCATGTAATAAATTTTAATATTCCCAATGATTTAGATTTCTTCGTGCATAGGGCTGGAAGAACGGGAAGAGCAGGATTAAGTGGTGAGTGTATTACGATTTACAACAATAAAGATGAAGAAAAACTGCAAGCACTTGAAAGTAGAGGAATTGAGTTTAATCACAAAGATATAAAAAGTGGAGAGCTTATAGAAGTTAAAGATCGAAACAAAAGACAAAGTAGAAAAAAAGTTGTAGCAGACCATAACTTAACAGAAAAATTAAAAACTAAAGTAAAAGTTTCTAAAAAAGTAAAACCAGGTTATAAGAAAAAGTACAAATATAAAATGGATAAACTTAAACAAAAAGAGAGAAGAAAATTTGCTAAAAGAAATAATAGAGTAAATAGAGGTAAGTGATGAAGAATTTAAAGATTGGATCACATGTATCAATGTCAGGAAAAGACATGATGCTTGGTTCTGTAAAAGAAGCGGTTAGTTATGGTAGTAATACGTTTATGATTTATACGGGAGCCCCTCAAAATACAAGAAGAAAACCTATTGATGAACTTCGCATAGATGAAGCAAAAGAACTTATGTTACAAAATAATATTAGTGATATAGTAGTTCATGCTCCGTACATAATTAATCTAGCAAATACTATAAAACCAGAAACTTATGAACTTGCTGTTGATTTTTTACGTTTAGAAATTGAAAGAACAGAGAAGATTGGTGCAAAGAATATAGTTCTTCACCCGGGTTCACACGTTAAAGCAGGAACAGATGTGGGTATTAAAAGCATTATAAAAGGTCTTAATGAAGTTTTAACAAAGGATATGTTACCTAATATTGCCTTAGAAGTTATGGCGGGTAAAGGTAGTGAGTGTGGTAGAACTTTTGATGAGATTGCTCAGATTATTGATGGAGTTTTATTAAATGAAAAATTGACAGTTACTTTTGATACTTGTCATGTTTTTGAAGGCGGTTATGATATCGTTAATAATTTAGATGGAGTTCTTACAGAATTTGATAAAGTTGTTGGGCTTGATAGAATTCAAGTTCTTCATATAAATGATAGCAAAAACTTTTTGGGTGCTCATAAGGACAGACATGAGAATATAGGATATGGTGGTATAGGTTTTGACGCAATTAATAGAATAGTTCATCTAAAGGAATTTGAAAATATTCCTAAAATTTTAGAAACACCTTGGTATGGGGATAAAAAAGAATTTGCACCATATAAAGATGAAATTGAAATGTTAAGACGTGGTCAATTTGTAGATTTTAAAAATAAATAATTTTGGAGGTTACTTATGGTAGCTACGGAAGAAAAAGTTGATAAAATCATGAAACTTTTAAAAGAAAAAGGGTATAAGTATACAGATAAGAGAAGATCGATGGTTGAACTTCTTGTTATTGAAGATAGATATATTAATGCGAGGTTCGTGTCCGAGACACTTGGAAAAGTTTATCCAGGACTTAGTTTTGATACTATTTATCGAAATCTTAATACATATGAAGAACTTGGTATTCTTGAAACAACAGAAATAAAAGGTGAAAAATATTTTAAAATAGGGTGTTTAGATGCTGAGCATCATCACCATCATCATATTTGTTTGAACTGTGGAAAAGCAAAAATTATTCATGTCCATGTTTGTGATAATTTGAAAATTCCAGAGTTGGAAGGTTATAAAATAGATGGTCATAAATTCGAAGTTTATGGGTTATGTCCAGATTGTTTAAAAAAAGGGGAGAGTAAATAATGTTTGAGGGTATTCTACCAATTTATAAAGAATGTGGAATGACTAGTCATGATGTAGTGTTCAAAGCTAGAAAAATTTTGCAGATGAAAAAAATTGGTCATTCTGGAACATTGGATCCTGAAGTTGATGGAGTACTTTTACTTCTTTTGGGTGGTGCAACAAAGGTTAGTGATTATGCAATGAATCTTGGAAAAAGTTATAGGGCGGAAATTTGTCTAGGGATAAAAACTACTACTGAAGATTTAACTGGAGAAGTATTGGAAACTACTAATGTGGAGAATATTAACATAGAAGAAATAAAAAATATTTTAAAAACCATGATAGGTGAAATAGAGCAGACACCACCAATTTATTCAGCGGTAAAAGTAAATGGGAAAAAATTATATGAATATGCTCGTGTTGGGAAATTTGATATAAAAATCCCTTCAAGAAAAGTAAATATTTATAATATAGAATATATAGAAGATAGTGAGTATTACAAAGATAATAGATTTTATTTTTCTATAGATATAGATTGTGGAAAAGGCACTTATGTTAGAACTATTGCGACTACAATTGGAAAATTGTTAAATATACCTAGTGCAATGAGTAGGTTAACTAGAACAAAAAGTGGTGAAATTACCTTAAATGATTGCTTAAAACTTTCAGAACTTGAAGAAAAAATTAATAGCAATAAATTGGAAGAAAAATTATTACCTAAAGAATATGCATTAGATATGTATAAATTTGTAGAAATTCCACAGTTTAGAGCGAGGCAGGTAATGAATGGACTCAGATTTAGAAAAAATCAATTTCCAGATTATGATTTTTCTGAAGGAATAGTTTTTACATATAATAGCGAAGCAATAGCGATTTATTATTTGAAGAATTTAGATGATGAATTATTGTCTGTAAAAACAACATTTCCAAAAATAATAGAGTAAACGGTAGGCAGAGTATGAAAATTTTTAATATTTCTAAATTAGAAGATATAAAAAAAGATAATAGAAAAAGAATGGCAGCACTTGGCTTTTTTGATGGAGTACATAAGGCACATCAAAATATAATAGAAGACATGTTAGCACAAAAAGGTAATGATATTATACCAGTTGTTATTACGTTGAATAAAAGTCCTAAAGAATATTTTGGAAAAGCAAATGAAGAATCTCTTACCCCACTTAAAAAAAAATCAGAAATTTTTAAAAAATTGGGAATAGAAGAAGTTTATTATTTGGAATTTAATAATAAACTTCAAATCTTATCGGCAGATCAATTTATTGACAAAATTTTAAAAACATTAGGTGTGAAAAAAGTGTTTTGTGGTTATGACTATAAATTTGGAAACAACGGGTTAGGTACGCCTAATACTCTAAAAGAAAATGGATTAGATGTTAGTGTTCACAAAAAAGAAGAAATTAATCATTTAAAAATTTCTACAACAGCTTTGAAAACTTTTGTTAGAAAAAAAGAGTTTGAAAATTATAATAAATTTGCGGGAAGATATTATTCAATTTCAGGGATAGTAATTAAGGGAAGGCAATTAGGAAGAACCATCAATTTTCCAACTGCAAATTTAGAATTAGACGCAGCTTATTTGCTTCCAGAAACTGTTGGTGTTTATGTAACAAAAACAAAAGTTTTAGGAAAAATGTATAAATCTCTTACCAATATAGGTTATAATCCTACCGTATCTAATTCCAAAAACAAAAAATTTATTGAAACTCATATATTAGATTTTGATCAAGATATTTATGGTGAGAAAATAGAAATTTTCTTCTACGAATTTCTAAGAAATGAGCAAAAGTTCGAAAGTTTTGATCATCTAAAAGAGCAGTTAAAAAAAGATAAAGAAATTTGTGAAAGAAAAGATATATAAATTAATTATTTTACTTGAAATATAGTTAGAAATAGTGTAGAATATTTATTGTTCCTTATTCGTGGTATAGAAACTCTCCAGATTTTATACTAGGATTAAGGTTGCAAAAAATTATTATGGAGGAAAAGATAATGGCAGCAATTAGTCAAGAAAAAAAACAAGAAATTATTGCTAAATATCGTACTCATGAATCAGACACTGGTTCTCCAGAAGTACAAATCGCAGTATTAACAGCGGAAATCGATGCTTTAACTGAGCATTTGAATACTCATAAGAAAGATCATGCCGGTCGTCGTGGATTACTAAAAAAAGTTTTCCGTCGTCGTCATTTGCTAGATTACTTAATTAAAAAAGATATTCAAAGATATCGTGAATTAATTAAATCTTTAGGATTAAGAAGATAGTTAAAAATTGGAGAAGAAATCTTCTCCAATTTTTTAAAAAAAGTATTGACATAATATGAAAATATTGTTATACTAGATAAGTACTTTGCAAGAGGTATTAAATAGTGTCTCAGTAGCTCAGCAGGATAGAGCAACGGCCTTCTAAGCCGTCGGTCAGGGGTTCGAATCCCTTCTGGGACGTCATTGGAGTAGAAAGAAATTTCTACTCTTTTTTTATTAAAATAGTAGTATCATATTTTTAAATTTTATGATATTGTTATTTTTCATCTTTTATTGATGACAATAGAAAGTTGTGAAATTGTAAAAAATGAATATAGTTTTTAAACTATACTCATTTTGACTTCAACAACTTTTTTAACTTCGGGTATTTTTTCTCTTATATTTTTTTCAATGGCGAATTTCATAGTAATATGTGATAATTCACAGTTAGCACATTCCCCCTTAAAACGTAATTTTAAAATTCCATCTTTAAAATTAATGAATTCTATGTCGCCGCCATCCATAATTAATTTTGGACGAATTTTCTCTAACTCAATATTTATTTTATTTAGTGTTTCGTAATATTCTATATTCAAAGTAGTTCCACCCCATTATTAAAAAGTACCTGTAATTATTTTTTTAATTAATTACAAAAAAATTATTTACATTTAAATTTTTGAAAATTAAGCAATATACTATTATTTTACCAAAAAAACAGTTATAATAATAGTAGAAAATAAAAATAAACGAGGGAAATATTTTATGACCAATACAGTAGAGCAGATAATTAATATAACAGATGTTGCTGTTGATAAGTTTCAAGAAATGCTGTTTGATGCTGATAAAAGAGAAAGCTATTTAAAAATTGCTATTGCTCTTGAGGGTACACAAATGCATTATCATATTGATATAAAAGATGAATTAGAAGAAGGGGATAAGGTTTATAACTTCAAGGATTTGAAAGTTGTTATAAATGATGAAGATGAACTTCTTTTGAAAGGTCTTGAAATTGATTATGTACAGGATGAGTTTGGTAGTGAATTTACACTTCATAATCCAAATATGATAGAAATATATGATGAAGAAGATGGTGGCTGCTGTGGAAATGGCTGTTGTTGTGGACATTAAAAAACGAATAATAAAATAATATAGAAGGAGAATTTTATACTATGAAAAATGTAGTACTCTTAGGTGCTGGTTATGCAGGACTAACAACATTAAAAGGATTGAAAAAGTCTATTAAAGCAGGAAAGGTGAAAGTAACTTTAGTTAATAAAAATGCTTATCATTATGATACGGTTAATTTGCATGAAGTTTCGGCAGGAAATATTCTTTCAAAAGATATTTGTATTGATATTAAAGACATTGTAGTTCCAGGTGTTGACTTTGTTCAAGATGAAGTAATTAAAATAGATACTGAAAAAAAATTAGTTTTAACTAAAAAGCATGAAATTGATTACGATATTTTAGTAATCGGATTAGGATTCCAACCTGAAACGTTTGGTATTGAAGGAATGGCTGAAAATGCTATGCCAATTTCGGATATATTAGCAGCTGAAAAAATTTCAAGAACATTAGAAGAGAATTTTAGAAAATATGCAACAAGCGAAGAAAAAGATGTGAAAGATATTTCTGTTATTGTTGGTGGTACAGGACTAGCTGGAATGGAATTTTTAGGTGAGTTAGTTCATCGTAAAAAAGAATTATGCGAAAAATATTCAATTGATGAAAAATTAGTGAAAATTTATGGTTTAGATGCAGCACCTACATTACTTCCTATGTTTGCTAAAGAATATAGTGATTATGCTAGAAAATTTTTAGAAGATAATGGAATTGAAATTATTCTTGGTGCAGGGATAAAAGGAGCTACTAAGGATAGCTTTACTATCGAAGTTGATGGTGAAAGAAAAGAACTTAAAGCTAGTACATTAGTATGGACTGCAGGGGTTCGTGGAAATAAACTTATGGATGAAACTTTCCCAGAATTAGCAAAACGTGGTCGTTTGGTTACTACTCAACAGCTGACAGTACCAGGGATGGAAGATGTGTATGTTATTGGTGATTGTGCAGCATTTATCGAAGCTGGTCAGGAAAGACCGTATCCAACTACTGCACAAATTTCTAACCAAATGGGTGCTTATGTAGGGGCAAGAATTAGTGGAAAACAAAATGGTGATTTCAAATATATTAACCGAGGTGTAGTTTGTTCTTTAGGTTCTAAAGATGCTATTGCTGATGCAATGGGAAGAAAATATAAAGGATTTTTAGCTTCAAAAACTAAAAAAGCAATAGAAGCTAAAGCAATTTTTGAATTGACAGACTTTGTTACTGCTTTGAAAAATCAAAGAATTTTATAATAAAGTTTTAATAGATAATTTTGTTATAAAAATAAAGGCAAATTATTTTCATGATAGTTTGTCTTTTTTAATTTGTATTAATATAAATGAAATATCTGATAAATTTTTTTATTGAGGTTTAGTAAATACAAAGAAAAATAAAATTAATCATGTGGTTTTATCTTTTTTTATTAAAATTCAGAAAGATGAATAATAGATAATGTTTGTAAATATTATAATTTAGTTTTAGGAGTTCAGAATAACTTTATATTATTATTTTAATCTAGTGAATCATATAAATGATATAAAAAATCATCAATTATAAAATTATGATTTTTGAATTTTATAAATTGGAGACAAAATAAATCGTTTATAGCAAAAAATAATTTTAATTGATATATTTAAAAGTTAGTGATAAGGAATGTTTAAGAAATTATTTTCTATATTTTATGAGTTTATAATGTTTTATAGCAAGGATAATTGAAAAATATAAGTAATTATGGTAAGATATAAGGTAGAGAAAATTTAACCAAATAAAGTTATGGGGAAAAATTATGATTTATAAAATAGCAAATACAATAGAAGAATATGAACAAATTTTCAAATTAAATTATGAAACTTTTGTCGATGAAATTCCTCAGCACGAAAAAAATGACACTAAAAAATTGAAAGATAAATTTCATGATAAAAATATTTATATAATTGCAAAAAAAGAAAGTGAAGTTATTGGTATGATATCTTTATCGGATACAAGACCATTTTCTTTGGATTTGAAGTTAGAAAATATAGATAAATATTATAAAGGTAGTTATAAAAAACCTGTTGAGATAAGATTGTTGTCAATAAAACCACAATATAGAAAAAGCAAAGTATTTAATGAATTAATCCAAAGAACATTCAATTATATTATCCAAAATGCGTATGATATTATTTTTATTTCTGGGACAACTCGTCAAGAAAAATTATATAAGCATTTAGGTTTTGTTAAATTTCATGAAAATGTTGGTACAAAAGAGGCGGAATATATGCCTATGTATTTAGATTTAACGAAAGAAAATAGGATAGTTGATAGACTTGCAAAAGCTCAAAGAATTAATTTCTTACCAGGACCTGTTGATTTGTCAAATGAAGTTATTGCAAAATTGTCTAAGCAATTATATTCACATAGAAGTAATGAGTTTGTTAGTTTAACAAAAAACACTTTATCAAAAATTGAGAAAATTATTGACGTGAAGTGTGCTACTATCTTACATGGTTCTGCAACTTTAGCAAATGAAGCAATTATGGCACAACTAAAAGGAAGAAATTTACTAAATGGTTTAGTTTTAGCAAATGGTGAGTTTGGAAACAGGCTCATAAGAGAAACAAAACGTCATGGACTTAATGTTGAGGATTATTCTGTTAGTTTTGGAGAAAGTTTTGATTTAGAATTTTTGGATAAAAAGCTATCCGAAAAAAGATATGATTTTGTATATTTAGTACATAATGAAACTAGTGTTGGAATTTTAAATGATTTGGAAGAAATTACAAAAATTGCGAAAGCAAAAAATGTGGTAATAGCTGTTGATGCAGTTTCTGCAGTTGGGGCTGTTAAATATAGTTATAAAGATGTTGATTATGTTGCATGTTCATCAGGAAAAGCATTTTGTTCGGTTGCAGGTCTTGCAATAGTCGGTACTAATTGCGACTTAGTTCCGTTGGAAAATACACCTTTATATTTGGATTTACATTATGCACATAAGATGACTTCTATTCCATTTACACAGCCATCGATTTTAATGGAAGCATTAAATACAGCGTTAGATGCTTTTAAAACTGATGAAAGATATGAGAAAGTACAAAGTAAATATTCATATATGAAAGAAGAATTAAAAATACTTAATCTTCCAATTATGAAAATTAAGAAAAAAGAGGTATCACCTGTAATTATTACAGTGGAATTACCAAAAGAAATTTCTTCTTTAAATGTAGGGGAATCATTTGCAATTAATAATATATTTATACATTACAAGAGCTCATATTTACAAGAAAGAAATATAATACAGTTTTCATTTATTAATATAAATACTACAAAAAAAGAAATAGATTATACATTGAATATATTAAAAGAAATGATAGGAGAGAATTAATGACAGTATTTAAAGTGTTTTATCAAGAAAATGCAAAAGAAATTCCAGTAAGGGAGAATACTCAGGTATTATTTGTAGAAGCTGATGGAGTTCCAGCGGTAAGAAAGTACTTAGATGATAAAAATTATAATATAGAACTTGTCCAAGAACTTAGTGAAGCATACTTGGAGTTTGAAAAACAATCTGAGGACTTTAAATTGGAGAAAGTTAATGGATAAAATTATAAAAAAAAATGAAGTGGGTGTTGCTGCACTTGGTGGCTTAGGAGAAATAGGGAAAAACACCTATGCAATTCAATATAGAGATGAAATAGTTATTATTGATGCTGGAGTAAAATTTCCAGGAGATAATATTTTAGGAATAGATTACGTAATTCCGGATTATTCATATATTGAAAAAAATGTTGATAAAATAAAAGCTCTGATAATAACACATGGTCACGAAGATCATATAGGAGGCTTGCCGTTTTTACTAAGAAAAGTTCAACTTCCTATTTATGGTGGACCACTAGCAATAGGTTTAATAAAATCTAAATTAGAAGAGCATAATTTATTAGCTAAGGCTGAATTTAATATTATTGATGAAGATACCGTTTTAAATTTTAAATATTTAAAAGTATCATTCCATAATACAACACACTCTATTCCGGATTCATTTGGAGTAATAGTTGATACTCCACAAGGAAATATTGTTCATACAGGAGATTTCAAATTTGATTTTACACCTGTTGGACAAGGGTCTAATCTACATAAGATGGCAGCAATTGGAGAAAAAGGTGTGCTTTGTCTTCTTTCTGATTCAACTAATTCAGAAAGACCAGAGTTTACTCAAAGTGAAAAAGAAGTTGGAAGGACTATTTCTAATATTCTTCGTAAAGAAAAACATAGAGTAATATTTGCAACTTTTGCTTCAAATGTTTATAGAGTAAAACAGGTGGTAGAAGCATGTATTGAGCATGGTAGAAAAATAGTAGTTTTTGGTCGTTCAATGGAAAAGGCTATAAAAATTGGTACAGAGTTAGGGTATATTAAAGCACCAAAAGATACTTTTGTAAATAGCAGATACCTTAATCAGGTTGATCCTAATAAACTTCTTATTTTGTGTACGGGAACTCAAGGTGAAGAACTTGCAGCTTTGAGTAGAATAGCTAATGGAACACACAAAAAAATTACGATCATGCCAACAGATACTGTTATTTTTGCCAGTTCTGCGATTCCAGGTAATACATTATCCATAAATAAAAATATAGATTTATTATCTAAACTGGGTGCTAATGTAATAACGTCCAGTGTTAATAATGTGCATACGTCAGGACACGGTTCAAAAGAAGAACAAAAATTAATGTTTAGATTAATTAAGCCAAAATATTTTATGCCTATTCATGGTGAATATCGCATGCAAGTAATTCATGCACAAACGGCAGCAGAATGTGATGTTCCAAGAGAAAATTCATTTATTATGAAAAATGGTGATGTTCTGGCATTAACGAGTGATAGTGCACGAATTGCAGGAAGATTTGATGCATCTGATGTTTATGTGGATGGACTTGGAATAGGAGATATCGGTAGTGTTGTTATAAAAGATAGAAAAGAACTTTCTGAAGAAGGGGTTATTGTTGTTTCTGTCGCAATAAGTTTCGATAATAAAAAATTATTAAACACTCCTGATATAATAAGTAGAGGATTTGTTAATAATAATGAATCAATGGAATTATTTGGTGAGTGTAAAAATATAGTAAAAGATGCGGTTAATGCTGCTTTCAAAGAAAATTCAACTGGAGTTTACCAAGTGAGACAAAAAATTGTTGAAACTTTAGGTGAATTTTTAAATAACGAAATAGGAAGGAAACCTGTGATATTACCGACAATATTGGAGGTCTAAGTTATGAAATATAGAAGTGTGTTTGATATAATAGGTCCAATCATGGTTGGACCTTCTAGTTCGCATACAGCTGGAGCTGTTCGTATTGGTTTGTTCACAAGATATATTTTTGGAATACAACCAGAAAAAATAAAAATTACCTTGTATGGCTCTTTCAAGGAAACATATAAAGGACATGGAACAGATATTGCACTTATCGGAGGATTGTTAGGGTATAACACATCTGATAAGAGAATAAGAACTAGTATAGAAGATGCCAAAAATAAAAAAATTGATTTTGAATTTGTAGAAAGTGAAGTTGAGCATATTCATCCTAATACTGCGAAAATTGAGGTAGAGTCTGGAAGAGAATCCTTAGATTTAATTGGAAAATCGATAGGTGGAGGAAAGATGATCATTTTTGAGTTATTAGGTTTTGATGTTAATCTTTCAGGAGATTTTCCGACATATTTCATTTTTTATAAATTTAGCGATAACAACAAGGAAGAATTATCAAATATAGTAGCTAAAGTATTTGATGATAAAATAGTAAGCACCAACTATTCTAGTTCAATCTTAGAGGGAGTTAATCTTTTGGTTATTGAATCACTCGAAATATTAGATGAGAAAAAAATAAATAAGATTAATGAACTAAATTATATAACTGAAATAAAATTTGCAGATAGGTTATAGGGAGGGGCTAGAATGTTTACTAGTTTGGAAGATATAGTAAAGAAATCAAAACGAGAAAAGAAGCCTGTTTCTGAATTGATGATTGAACAAGAAGTTGAACTAAATGGGGTAAGTAGAGTAGCAGTAGAAAAATTAATGAAAAAGAACTTATTAGTTATGATGCAGGCTGTAGGAGAAGGTCTTTCTGGAGTTAATTCTAAGACGGGACTAACAGGGGGAGATGCTAAAAAACTTCAGGAGTATATTGAAAGCGGAAAATCAATAACAGGAAGTGATTTTCTAAACGGAGTAGCGGCAGCTGTTGCTACTAATGAAGTAAATGCATCATTAGGTTTAATATGTGCAACACCGACTGCAGGTTCTGCAGGAGTGCTTCCAGGATGTGTTCATGCTTTAAAACAAAAATTTAATATTGATGAAGAAACTCAACTTAGAATGTTATTTACAGCAGGAGCATTTGGTTTTGTAGTAGCTAACAATGCATCATGCGCAGGAGCAGAAGGAGGATGTCAGGCCGAAATTGGTTCAGCAAGTGCGATGGCAGCTGCTGCAGTGGTAGAAGCAATGGGAGGAGATGCAGAAATGTCTGCTCATGCTTTTGCAATTGCATTAAAAAATATGTTAGGATTAGTGTGTGATCCTGTTGCTGGTTTAGTGGAAGTACCGTGTGTAAAAAGAAATGCAGCTGGTGCTTCGACTGCACTTATGGCAGCTGATATGGCATTAGCAGGGATAAAAAGTCGTATTCCAGCAGATGAGGTTCTTGAGGCAATGTATAAAATAGGATTGGAAATGTCAACAAATCTAAAAGAAACAGCTAAAGGTGGATTAGCAATAACAAAAACTGGAGAAAAATATAGGAGTTTATTATTCGGTAATGATTAATATATTAGAAAAATCAGTAGGAACTATAAAAGGTGTAGGGGAAAAATATTTACAAACTTTATCTGAACTTGAAATTTATACGGTTGGGGATATTTTGTGCAATATACCTTATAGAGTATCTAGTTCTACTGATTTTTCTTCTTCTGTAAAAGATAATGAAAAGGTAGTAACTAGCGGAAAGGTAGAAACAAAGGTTACTACGCAATTTTATGGAAACAGAAGAAGTCGTTCTTTTTTTTCACTTCATACTTCGTCAGGAAGCGTAAAGATAGTTTATTTTAATCAAAATTATTTGAAAAAAAATATAATTGAGGGGCGAGATATTGTAGTAAAGGGGACGTATAATGCGGTAAATAATACAATAACGGCCTCTAATATTTCTTTCAATGTTGAAGAAAAAAAACAAAATTCAAATAGTAGTATCGAAGTTTTCTATCACTTAAAACAAGGAATTACACAAAAAAGATTTGTGAAACTTGTTGAAGAATCGTTTAAAATGATTGATCAAGATAATGTAATTTTAGATTTGGTACCTAAAAATTTTAAAGGAATTTGGAGTCTAGAAAAAATATTATACACTTTACATTTTCCTAAAAATGCAGAAGAGTTTGATAAGGCAAAAAAAATGTTTGCGTTTCATGAATTATTTAATTATCAACTTAAACTTCAACTTCAAAATATTAATAATAAATCAGCAGACATACGCTATAGTGTTAATATTAATAATAGAGATATTAACAATTTCAAAGAAAGCTTGTCATTTGATTTGACAGATTCACAAAATAGAGTAATAGAAGAAATAGCATTGGATTTAAAAGAACCATACAGGATGGATAGACTCCTTCAAGGGGATGTAGGAAGCGGAAAAACTGTAGTAGCAGCTGCGACACTTTATAGTGTTATAAAAGCAGGATGGCAAACGGCGATTATGGCACCAACAGAGATTCTTGCTAATCAACATTTTGAAACATTTTTTGAGTTTTTTAAAAATTTAAATGTATCAATAGCACTTCTTACTAGTAGTACTCCTAAAAGAGAGAGAAATACAATTTTAAGTTTACTTGAAGTTGGTGAGATAGAATTAGTAATTGGAACACATTCTTTAATTCAAGAAGATGTCAAGTTTAAAAATCTTAAATTTGTTATCACTGATGAGCAGCATCGTTTTGGTGTAAAACAACGTCAAATGCTTAGTGAAAAAGGAGAGGCAGTGAATTCACTTATGATGACTGCAACGCCAATACCACGGAGTCTTGCTATTACTTTAATAACTGATATAAAAGTCTCAACTATAGATGAGTTGCCTAAAGGAAGAAAAAAAGTTCAAACTTATAAAGCTAACAATAAAAGTTTTTATAAGGTTTTAGATAACATAAGGGTAGAGCTTGATAACGGACATCAGGGCTATGTAGTTTGTCCATTGATAGAGGAATCGGAAAAAATAGATTTAAAAAATGTTGAAGAAACTTATAAAAATATAAAAAATTATCTTCCTAAAGAATATAAGATAGAAATTTTACATGGAAAGATGACGAATAAGGAAAAAGATCAAGTAGTGGAAAAATTCTTGAATAAGGAAATTCATATACTTATTTCTACTACAGTTATAGAAGTTGGAGTTAATGTGCCTAATGCAACTTTTATGATAATAGTGGATGCACATAGATTTGGACTGGCAACACTCCATCAGCTAAGAGGAAGAGTGGGAAGAAGTAAATTTCAGTCTTACTGTATTTTAGTGACAGACTCAAAAAGTGAAAGAATAGATATAATGTGTTTAGAAAATGATGGTTTTAAAATAGCAGAATTCGATTTAAAACAACGAGGGCCTGGTGATTTTTTTGGAACCAAGCAAAGTGGAGTACCAAGTTTTAAAGTGGCAGATTTGATTAATGATGTGGATTTAATGTATTTGGCAAAAAAATTGGCACTTAAAATAATAGAGGTAACGGATAATAAACAAAGATTATTAGAATATGTAGGATTATCTGATACGGTAATATAAGGAGGAACTGATGAGTAAAAAGTGGAAGAATAGGTTGATAAATATTCTTATTGCAGTACTGCTTTTAACTTCTGTAGTTTTAATATTTAAAAATCAAATAAGAGAATATTTAACAGGAAATGCTAATAATAAAATAATTACAGCATATCGAAATAATAAAGGTGAAGTAGAGATACCTTGGTGGCAGAAATTATTTACGGATAATCAATCAAAAATAAAATTGACAGATTCAATGTTGGGAATTTTAAAGATTGATGACGTAAAAATAGAAGAACCGATATTTCAAGATGTAACAGAGATAAATCTTATTAATGGAGTGGCAACTGCTCAAGAACCATCAACTTTAGATGCACAAAATGTTGTAATTGCAGGTCATAGTGTTCAAGGCGTTGGAATTAGATTTAATAATCTTAATAAAATAAAAATGGGTGCTAAAGTTCAAATAATATCTAAAAATAAACTTAGAACTTATGAAGTTAATAAGATATATGATGTGGCACCAACACAAGTTGAAATTTTAGATCAACACAAAGACGAACCTAAAAAACTAACAATGTTTACTTGTGATAATTATAATCCGAAAACTGGAGAATGGGATAGTCGCTTTGTGGTAGAAGCAAAATTAATAGGAGAAGAAAGTGCGTAATATTATGAAAATAGGTATAGATGTATTAGGAGTTGATGATTCTAATAAAATTATTAACTTTATTAATGGTTATAATGATGATGAAGTTGTTTTGTACATTTATGGAATGGAAAAAGATTTAGCGAAAGTAACTAAAGAAAAAAATGTTGTTAAAAATATTTGCACAGAAGAAGTGCTTATGTCTGACGATGCGGCAAGAGTGCATAGAAAGAAAAAAGATGCATCAATGATAAGAATGCTGGAAGATTTACAAAACAATAATATAGATGTTGCAATATCTGGAGGAAGTACAGGGGCATTTATGGCAAGTTCGCTATTCATGTTGGGAAGAATAGAGGGTATTTCAAAACCAGGATTGGCATCTATGTTACCGACAAGATCTGCTCACAAATACTTATTAACAGATTTAGGGGCTAATGTTGAAGCGAAAGCTGATGATTTGGTAAATTATGCTAAACTTGGGCAGTTATATATGAAATATATTTACAATATACAGACTCCAAATGTAGCTCTAGTAAATGTCGGGGTAGAGGAGACAAAAGGTAGTAAAGTCTATAAAGAAGCACATAAGCAACTTAAAGAAGAAGTTGAAAATTTCAGTGGTAATATTGAAGCACGTGATATACTTGAACATAAGTATGATGTTGTTGTTGTTGATGGTTTTGCAGGTAATGTACTGTTAAAAACTATTGAAGGAGTTGCTGGTTCATTCGGAAAAATGATAAAGGAAATTTTTATAAAAAATATTAAAACGAAAATTTCGGCACTATTAGTTCGTAAAGGAATAGCAGATTTTAAGAAAAAATTTGATTATAGTGAATATGGTGGAGCATTTTTACTAGGTTTAAAAAAACCAAGTATAAAGATCCATGGTTCAGCTGATGAAAATGCAGTTTATTATGCAGTGCAACAAGCCAAACAAATATACAAAACAAAACTTTATGATATAATGATAGAAACCTTTGAAAAATAGGTTTCATCATTATATTTTTATTGAGATATGATAATAAATTATTAGTTTGAATTAATTAAAAATGAGACCAAAAATTTTGATCTCATAGGAATAATGATTTTTAACGTAAAGCCATAGTAACTAATTTATATCCCAAATAATAGGCTATTATAAATACAATAACAACGATCACAGCTGTTAAAATTTTTCTAAGTATATCTTTATTATTCATTTAGGGAGTCTCCTTTATATATTTTTGGTAATCAAATTATAGTAGATAATAAAATATCTAAAAGATTTTCTTGATTTGTTACTTTCCCTAACTTATTATACTTTATACTATATCATATATTTTATTTATATGCAAACTATAAAAAGTGAATATATTTATTGTAAAAGTAATATTAAAAAACAAATAATTTTTGATGAATTTTAACTTTTGAGATATTTGTATTTTATGTTATAATAATAAAAACGGTAGAAGAAGGAGAAAATAAATAATGTCAATCTTTGAAGAAGTAAAAGAAATAATCGTAAAATATATTAAGATAGATCCAGAGAAAATTACGCTTGAATCAAAATTAAATGAAGATTTAGATGCAGATTCTATTGATATAGCAGACGTAGTTATGGATATAGAAGAAAAATACGGTTTTGAGTTTTCTGATGAAGATGCAGAAAGCATAAAAGAAATCAAAGACTTAGTAAAAGTTATAGAAGAGAGAAAATAGAAAGTATAGAAAATAAGGAGTTTGAATGTTTTTCTGAACTCCTTATTTTTTTATAATAGAATATTTTTAATCATTAAAATAAGAAAAAATAGTTAAAAATAATAATTTAGTTTTTTCTGTTTACTTAGAGAATACAAAAAATAAGAACCTCGAGGTGAAGTACTTCGAAGTTCTATTTATTTGAGTGTGATGATCAAAATTAAGCTCTCTAATTTATTAATTAGCATAACCTATGCTATTATATCGTTTCACCACCTCAAGAAGAACCAGCTCCTGCTGTACATCCATAGCAATGCATACCAGTAACTATTCTTCTAATTCCGCTGTGTTCTTTTGCTAATTCGCTAACATGATTTATTTTTCCAGAAACTTTTAATTTTTCAATTAAATTGAAATCACAGTCATATAGAGAACCATCAGGTCCAACAGAAATCATATTTCGACACATAAGGCCTGGTAGCGTATCTGGATTATAGGCTTTATAAAGTTTATTCATATAACCATCATATAAATCTTCTCTATGAAGAAATTCTGAAAAACGACCTATAGGGTTATTTGTAATTGCAAATAGGTTATTAAAAACAATTTCAAAATTGTCAAAAAGTTTTTTCTTATAAGTTCTTTCAAGAGATTCTTGCTTTGGTGGGAGATAAGCACCATTAGGATTATAAACTAGATTAAGGACTAAGTCTTTTTCTTTTCCGTAACCTAATTCATTTAATCTACGAAGTACTTCAATAGACTTAGGAAAAACTCCCTTACCACGTTGTTTAGTAACCACTTTTTCATTATAGTAGGGTAGTGAAGCAACCACTTGTACTTTAAATTTACGGTAAAGTTCTGGGATATCCTTATAAGCAGGGACTGCTAAAATAATAAGATTGGTTCTAACAATAATAGTTTCTGCGTATTCCGCTATTTCTGCTAAAAACCATCTGAAATTAGGATTCATTTCAGGTGCACCGCCTGTAATGTCAATAGTTTTATATTTTCCAACTTTAAATGCTTCTATAATTTGTTCAAATGTCTCACGAACCATATTATTAGTTCTGTTAGGTCCACCATTAACATGACAATGACTACAAGTTATGTTGCACAAACTTCCAACATTAATCTGCATTATTTCTGGATTTTCTTCAGTAAGCAAGTATTGCTTATCATGTACTTGATCAAAAAAATTAGGTATATTAAATTCAGCCATATTTTACCTAGTTAGTAAGTTTATCTGAAAGTTCTTTACTTTGTAAACCATGAACCAATGTTATCCCAGCTTTCATAGCTGCAGCAACATGAATAGCTTCTGCTATTTGATCCTGATCACAACCTTCTTCTAAACAAGTACTAGTATAAGCGGCTATACAATATGGGCATGCTTCAGAGTGAGCGATAGCAAGTGCTATTAACGCTTTTTCTCGTGAAGTAAGTTCTCCGTCTTGCATAACATTTCCGTAGTAATTCATAAAGCTTTTCCAATAATCTGGAGCATCTTCACCAAATTTTCCCTCTCCAAATTCAATTAAATGTTGTTTTTTAAAATAATCAGCCATATCTCATCTCTCCTTTTAAATTATCATACCATACGTTTGTATATATAGAACTATTATAAATCAGATAAAGAAAATAATCAACAAAAGTGGATGGTATAAATATGCGGATAGCCTATAAGTTATATTATAGAAGAATTATAACAATTAATTATTTTTATAAGTATTAATCTATGTAATAAAAATATTTTGTTTATGTTTATTATCTTATGTCTTTATAAAGTTTTGAAATTTCCTGAACAGAAACCCCTTTTCGATACATTTTTTGAAATTTTTGCATTTGATACATGGTTTTGTAAACTTTTCCTTTGTATCTTCTTGTTGATGTAGTTATAGTAGAATCAATAACAGTGATTTTATAATTATGAGCAGTCAAATCTTCTGATATTTTGTAATCTTCCATGATGGGTATATCTGTGTAGCCACCTATTTCTTCAAAAATTTCTTTTTTCATAAATAAACCTTGATCACCAAAGGCTATATTAGTAATACTAGCTCGCATGTTTGACACTAAAGAATTTATTCTCATAGAAAGGCTATTTGGATAAAATTTTATTTTTAGGCAACCAACAGGGGAAGAGCAGGAAATAATTTTTTTTATAACATTTTTTTGAAGGATACTATCAGCATGAACGAACCACAAAATATTTCCATGTGAAATTTTAGCACCATAGTTCATTTGGTTAGCACGACCTTTTTTATCAGAAGTGTAATAAGAGTATCCAAAATAAGAAAGTTCTTCTAAAATTGCCAATGTTTTGTCAGTAGAGCCACCGTCAATAAATAAGATCTCATGATTTTTTATTTCGTGTAGACAATAGAGATTGTAAATAAAATCTCTTATATTTTTTTCTTCGTTGTAAATAGGGATAATTATTGAAATCATAAATATTATACTCCACAAAAATTTATAAGATAATTATATCATGATTATGAAAAAATAAGTAATAAAACAATATGATTGAATAAAAATTATAAGTAATTGAAGTAGTTTATAAAATAATAAAATATGCTGAAAATTTAATGAAAAAATATTTAGTTATTTTAAAAGAGACGAGGCTATAAAAATAAAATTTATGAGCAGTTTTATGTAAAGAAAAAATAATTTTAAAATAAAAAAGAGTATTCTGTTAAGAAATACTCTTTAAATTAAATTCTTATTTAAATTCTGCAGTATTAACGCGAACTCCAGGTCCCATAGTTGTAGTAACAGCTACAGATTTGAAGTAAGTTCCTTTAGCAGCAGCTGGTTTAGCTTTAGCTAAAGCGTCTTGAACAGCGTTGAAGTTTTCTACTAAATCTTCAGTAGAAAATGAAACTTTACCGATTGGAGTGTGAACAACACCAGCTTTTTCAGCACGGTATTCAACTTTACCAGCTTTAATTTCATTAACTGCTTTTGTAACGTCCATAGTTACTGTACCAGTTTTAGGGTTTGGCATTAGTCCTTTAGGTCCTAATACACGACCGATTTTACCAACTTCTCCCATCATGTCTGGAGTAGCAACGATTACATCAAAATCAAACCAACCTTGTTGAATTTTAGTGATATATTCACCTTGTCCTACATAGTCAGCTCCTGCTGCTTCAGCTTCAGCTGCTTTATCACCTTTAGCGAAAACTAAAACTTTAGCAGTTTTACCAGTTCCTTTAGGAAGTACTACAGCTCCACGAACTTGTTGGTCGTTTTTACGAGTATCAACTCCTAAACGGAATGCAACTTCTACAGTTGCGTCAAATTTTACTGTGCTTGTTTTTTTAGCTAATTCGATTGCTTCTACTACTGAGTAAAGACTAGAAGAATCTACTAATTTAGCTGCTTCAAGATATTTTTTACCTTTTTTTGCCATTATAATTATCCTCCTATTCTCCTACTAAGATACCCATACTTCTTGCAGTACCCTCAATCATACGCATAGCTGCTTCTACAGAAGCTGCGTTTAAGTCAGCCATTTTAAGTTCAGCGATTTCTTGAACTTGTGCTTTTGAAACTGTTGCAACTTTATCACGGTTAGGTACAGAAGATGCTTTTTCAATTTTAGCTGCTTTTTTCAGTAATACTGGAGCAGGTGGTGTTTTAGTAATGAATGTAAATGAACGATCTTCATATACTGAGATTACTACTGGGATAATTAATCCTGCTTGGTCTTGTGTACGAGCATTGAATTCTTTACAGAATCCCATGATGTTAACACCAGCTTGACCTAACGCTGGACCAACTGGTGGAGCTGGGTTAGCTTTACCTGCTGGTACTTGTAATTTAACTACTTTTATAACTTTTTTAGCCACGATAAAACCTCCTAATATATTTTTCGTGATGTGGTCATTTGAACGTTTTAAAATTTTACGTTCTCCCACTCAATCAAGTTGTTGTATTTTTACATACTTGACTATTCTAACATATAGATAACTAGAATTCAAGCATTTTAATTAAAATTTTCAAAAAATTTAATTATAGACTGTAAAAAATAATTATATGATTTTAAAAAATAGATAAGTAGTTTTATTTAAGAATATTGAGTTCGAAAATATTTAAAAGAGAAATTTATTTTGTCATTCTAAATTTATAAAAGGACAGGATAAACTTTATAACTATAAAAACATTATTAAATTGACTTTTAAATAAATTTTCAAATTAAAATATACAGTTTAAATTTTGAGATACAATATAAATTTTTGCTTTTTAAAATAACTATAAAGTACTACCTTAAGTATATTTATCAATTTAAAATATTAAGTTAAATAAAAATATATTTCACTAAAAAAACAACGAAACATTTTCAATACTATTTTATGAGCTATTGACTTTTTATTAATGGTAGTGTAGAATTGTAGATATGATGTGTTAGCTTTTTTTATGAAAATACAAATAAATTTTCTTAAAATATTAAGTTAAATATCATAAGAAAAATTTTTAAATAATAATTATAGAAAGAGGTTGCAAAATGATTTATGGAATAATCAGTGTTGCAGCTTTACTTGTTGGGCTTTTATTTGGATATGTTATTTCAAAAAATTCAATTCAAAAAAGATTAGAATTATCAAAGCAGGATGCAGATCATATTATAGGTGAAGCAAAAAAAGAAGCGAGATATATAGTTGAGAAAGAAACTAGTATTGCGAAAAAAGAAGCTGAAGAGATAATTAATATTGCTAATAAAGAGGCAGAATTTAAAAAGCAAGATATTCAAAGACAAGAAGATAGAATTCTTCAAAAGGAATCTTCATTAGAGCGTCAAACGGAGCTTTTAAATAAAAAAGATGAATTGCTTAGTTCAAGAGAGATGAAGATAGAAGAAAAATCACAATTACTTGAAGAAAAAAGTAGTGAAGTTAATCAACTGAAAATTCAACAAGAAACAGAGTTGCAAAGAATTGCAAACTTAACAGAACAACAAGCACGTGAAGAGATAATGGCTACAGTAGAAACTGATATGGCTAAAGATATGGCAATTTATATAAGAAATAAAGAATTGGAAGCAAAAAGTGTTGCAGATAGAAGAGCAAAAGAGTTAATTATTCAATCTTTACAACGTTTTGCTACTGATGTGGTAAGTGAAACTACAGTTTCTGTAGTTGATCTTCCGTCCGATGATATGAAAGGACGTATTATTGGACGTGAAGGTAGAAATATTCGTACGCTAGAAACACTAACAGGTGTAGATCTTATTATTGATGATACTCCAGAAGCAGTTATATTATCAGGATATGATCCTATACGTCGTGAAATAGCAAAAACTGCTATTAAGTCATTGATAGATGATGGGCGTATTCATCCATCAAAAATTGAAGAAGCAGTTGATAAAGCACAAAAAAATATTGATCAAGTTATAAGAGATGCAGGAGAACAGGCCACATTTGATTTGGGTATTCATAATATGCATCCAGATCTAGTAAAAATAGTAGGAAAATTAAAATATAGGACTAGTTATGGGCAAAATGGTTTACAACATTCTATGGAAGTTGCTTATATTTCTGGACTTATTGCTGCGGAACTAGATTTAGATGTTCAACTTGCACGTCGAGCAGGATTATTACATGACGTAGGTAAGGCGCTTGATCATGAAGTGGAAGGATCGCATGTTGAAATAGGTGTAGCATTAGCACTTAAATATAAAGAAAATGCTACTGTAGTTAATGCTATTGCATCACATCATGGTGATACGGAACCAACCAATCCAATTTCTATTATAGTTGCTACTGCCGATGCACTTTCAGCATCACGTCCAGGTGCAAGAAGAGAATCATTAGAAAATTATATTAAACGTCTACAAAAACTTGAAGAAATAGCAAATGAGCATAAGGGTGTAGAGAAAACTTATGCAATTCAAGCTGGTCGAGAAATAAGAGTTATTGTTAATCCAGAAGAAGTAGACGACACAAAAACTTATAAAATTGCCAAAGAAGTAAAAAATAAAATTGAAGAAACGATGCAATACCCAGGTAATATTAAAGTTAATGTTATCAGAGAGGTAAGAGCAGTTAAGTTTGCAAGATAGATAAAA
This sequence comes from Gemella cuniculi DSM 15828, assembly GCF_000425665.1. GTDB lineage: Bacteria > Bacillota > Bacilli > Staphylococcales > Gemellaceae > Gemella > Gemella cuniculi. The sequence continues at coordinate 15,038 of NZ_KE384432.1, read as the reverse complement.
AAACGATTGATATTTTAAATATCAATCGTTTTTATTATACCCTCAAAGAAATTGAATTAGATATCGGAGGAAAATTATGATAAAATATACAGAATATAATAAGTTTTTTATAAAAAATAATAGAATTGTGTAAAAATGTAGGTTGAAGCAATTATTATAGAAAATCAGAGTTATTAGAAAAATGTTACAAAAATTTTTTGAAGATTATTTCTGCATTTGATAACAAAAAAATTGGTAGGAATAAATAATAAACATGGGAGATGGATATTTAATAATTTATATTTAAGATATATTAATTTTACCATCTTGTCAACGAAAAAATATGGGCACAACATTATAAAAAAATATTAGAAGAGTATTCAAATGTTTATAAAATTGTATTATTAACTAATAATAGCGATAAGGCACAAAAATTTTATGAAAATATAGAAATGACTAGTTGTATGGATTATGAAATATTGACTTTTCTAAAAATAAATGTCTAATTTGGAGGAAATATGTTTAAGGTAAGGAATAAGGTTTTAGAAACTGAAAGATTAATTTTAAGAGGATTTAGAAAAACAGATTTAGAAGATTTTTATGAATATGCCAAAGTGGATGGTGTAGGAGAAGCTGCCGGTTGGGAACATCACAATAATATACAAGAAACAAGTAAAATACTAGAGATATTTTTGGAAGAAGATACCACTTTTGCAATATATCATAAAATTGATAACAAGGTAATTGGTTCAGTAGGAGTAGAATCGGTAAAAAAAGATATTTATCAAGAGTATATTACAAAAAAAGGTTATGAACTTGGTTATGTTCTTAGTAAAGAATATTGGGGACAAGGTTTAATGACTGAAGCGATAAATGAGTTAATAACATATTTATTTGATGTTCAAAAAGTTGATTATCTTTCTTGTGGATATTTTAAAAATAATAAAAAATCAAAAAGAGTTAACGAAAAGTGTGGTTTTAAAAAATATAAGGAAGTAGAATATAAATTAAGGAATGAAAAAAGTTCTATGACAGTATTTACAATATTAGAAAAATAAATTTTAGATTGTAAAAATATGTACTAAAGTGAATAGTTATGAAAAGTGTATAAACTTTACACAACTTATTATAAAACAGTTTGAAAAAAACGTTTTTATGATGTATAATATTTTTATACAAATTATAAGGAGAGAAAAATATTATGGCAAATATGACGAAAACATATCTTGAGCCGCAAGAAATTTATGAGTATACCAGTAAAAAAGGGGTAGCTAAAGCCACGGCAAATTTAAGATATATGTTAAGCTTAGGTTTTTTAGGTGGAGCATTTATATCTGTAGGTTACTTGGCATATATCAGAATAGCTGGAACTCTACCACATGAATGGGCAGGAATGGGGACTCTTTTAGGGGCTGCAGTATTCCCAATAGGACTTATTTGTATTTTAATTGGTGGTGGAGAGCTTATTACTAGTAATATGATGGCAGTAACATTAGCAGTTTTTGATAAAAAATTGAAACCATCATTGCTATTAAAAAATTTAGTTATTATTACTTTAGCTAATTTAGTCGGTGCACTTTTTGTAGCATATTTTTTAGGACATGTTACAGGACTTACTGAAGGTGCAGTTTTTGAAAAGACAGTACATACAGCTGAAGCAAAGATAAATGCTAGTTTTATGCAAATGATTTTTTCAGGTGTTGGTTGTAACTGGCTAGTAGGTATGGGAGCATGGCTAGCGTTTTGTGCAAAGGATATGAGCGGGAAAATCTTAGGAACATGGTTCCCAATTATGACATTTGTTGCTATTGGTTTCCAACACGTTGTCGCTAATATGTTTGTAATCCCAGCAGCTATGTTTGGTGGAGCAAATATTACTTTTGGACAGTTTTTAAATAATATGGTAGTAGTATTTTTAGGAAATTATTTGGGTGGAGCTATTTTAGTTGCAGGATTATATACTCTAGCATATAAAAAGAAAGATTAAAAAATTTTTAATAATTTAAAATAAAGAAGAGTTATAGAGTAATTGTCTATAACTTTTTTTATAAATATAATAAAAAAGTGGGATAAAATTTTCCCACTTTTGATTTTTATTCTTCTACTTTTGTTATCCAACCAAATTTATCTTCAACTTTTCCTAGTTGGATTCCTGTTAGTAAATTATAAATTTTATTTGTCCATTCACCAGCTTCAGTAGCAATCTCTAATTTTTTGTTTCCATCAAAAAGTTCACCAACTGGAGCAATTACTGCTGCTGTTCCACTTAGAAATACTTCTTCAAGTTTTCCATTGTCGTATGCATTGTAAACTTCCTCAAGTGATAATTTTCTTTCTTCAATAGTTTCACCAAGCGATTTAAGAAGCTCTATTACAGAAGCACGAGTAATTCCTGGCAAAATAGAACCGTTTAATTCAGGAGTAATAAATTTTCCATCAATTTTGAAGAATATGTTCATTGCTCCGCCTTCTTCAATATATTTTTGCTCAACACCGTCAAGCCATAATGATTGAGAATATCCAAGTTGTTGTGCTTTTTGTTGTCCTTTTAGTGAACCTGCATAGTTACCAGCAGTTTTTGCAAAGCCGAATCCTCCACGAACAGCACGAACATATTGATTTTCTACAAAAATTTTATTTGGTTGTAATCCAGCTTTGAAGTAACTACCAGACGGAGAAAGAATAATAATAAATTTAACTTTATTATTTGGATGAACACCTAGTGCTTCTTCAGATCCAAACATAAAAGGTCTAATATACAACGAAGTACCCTCAGATTTTGGAATCCATTCTTTATCAATTTCAATAAGTTTTTTAAGTGCAACTAAAGCAAACTCCTCATCAAGTTCAGGAAGAGCGATACGATCAGCAGATTTATTAAGACGTTTAAAGTTTTCTTCTGGTCTAAATAAAACTGCTTCTCCATTAGCAATATATGCTTTCATACCTTCAAAAATACTTTGTCCATAGTGTAAAGTATTAAGTGCAGGTGACATTGGAATTGGTCCATAAGGAACAATTTTAGGATTATGCCAACCATTTTCTTTATCCCAATCCATAACGAACATATGATCGGTAAATACTTGACCGAAACCTAATTTATCATCAGGGGTTTTTTCTTTAGGTGAAGAAGTAAGTTCTAATTTAATATCTTTTACTGTTAATTTGCTCATGTAAAATTCTCCTTTATATTGTTTATTTTAAACTTTTTAATTTTTATGTATATTTACATTATAATATTAAAAATGTTTTTTTTCAATACTTAAATTTGAATTTTCTGAAATTTTCAAAAAAAAATCGGATATCTTTATAATTTTAGATTAATAAAGTATTTGTAAATTGCAATATAACTTTCAATTAGTATTTTTATTTTTAACTAAAATATGTTACAATTATAACAAAATAAATAATCATAGGAAGAAGGTATTGTCTATGGAAATAAAAAAATCATTAGAGAATAGATTTAATACAGCATTAGCAAATTTGACAGGTTCACCTATAAGAGAATTTGATAGATATGCTTCTAGTATAGATGGAATTATTAAACTTACTCTAGGTGAACCAGATTTTGATACAGCTATAGAGATAAAAGAAGCTGCAAAAAAGGCACTTGATAATAATAGGACACACTATTCAGTAAATAATGGTATAATTGAGTTAAGAACAGCTTGGTCTAAAAATCTTAAAGATAGATATAACTTAAATTATTCTTCTGACGAGGTAATTGTAACAATAGGAGCTTCTGCTGCGATTGAACATACAATATCTGCAATTACAAATGAAGGGGATACTATCTTAGTAGTTACACCATATTTTTCTGCTTACGAAGGTGTGGGGATTTTAAATAAATGTAATATTAAATTTGTAGATACTGTGGATAATAAATTTAAGTTATCACCTCAAGTTCTAGAAAAACATTTAGAAGAAAATAAAGATGCAAAAGCTATTTTAATTAATTATCCGAATAATCCAAGTGGTGTTTCTTACACAAGAGAAGAAGTAAAAGAATTGGCGGATGTATTAAAAAAATATGATATATTTGTAGTTAGTGATGAAATTTACGGAGACCTAACGTACAATTATAAACATACATCATTAGCTGAATTTATACCTGAACAAACTGTACATATCAGTGGATTATCGAAATCACATGCTATGACAGGTTGGAGAGTAGGTTTTATTGCAGCACCACAGGCTATGATTAAAAAGATTGGTGTATTCCATTTATTTACTGTGTCAGGTGCAGCAACATTTATTCAAGATGCAGCAGTAGAAGCACTTACGAGCAAAGAAGTTGATAAATATAATAATTATATGTTAGAAACATATAGAGAGAGAAAAGATTACATGGTTCCAAGACTTCGTGAATTAGGATTTGAAGTTCCAGAGATAGATGGAGCATTTTATATTTTTGCAAAAATTCCTAAAAGATATAGTAGCTTAGGTGCAATGGAATTTTGCAAGTTATTAGCTAAGGAGGCTAAAGTTGGAGTGATTCCGGGAACAGCGTTTGGTAAAGCTTACGATAATTATTTTAGAATTAGTTATGCTACCAGTATTGAAAATATAAAAGAATCTGTAGAACGAATTTCACAATTTATAAATAAATAGAAAGGTTTAAATTTGATGAAAGGTAAATTCATAACTGTCGAAGGGACTGATGGTTCTGGGAAAACTACTTTTATAAATTTTGCGTCTGAGTATTTGAAAAGTAAAGGCTATAAAGTCATTACAACAAGAGAACCTGGAGGTACAGAATTTAGTGAAAAAGTAAGAGAGCTTCTTTTTGACACTTCTAATAACATAGATGCTAAAACAGAAAGTCTACTTTTTTGTGCGAGTAGGAGAGATCATATTATGAAAAAAATTATACCTTATGTGAAAGAAGGATACATTGTTATTTGTGATCGCTTTGTCGATAGTTCAATAGCGTATCAATCATATGGTCGTTCCTTGAAAAAACAAGATATAATAGATATTAATAGTTATGCTACTGATGGGCTAACACCAGATTTAACACTTTATTTTAGTGTAGATGTTTCGGTGGGGCTTGCACGTACTAAAGGACGTGGTGAAAATAATAGAATGGATTTAGAAGGCTTAACATTTTATAAAAATGTAAAAAAGGGATATGATGACCTTTCTAAAGAATATTCAGAAAGAATAAAAGTAATAGATGCTAATAAACCTTATAAAGATGTTGAAAAAGAAGGGCTTAACATATTGGAAGGATTTTTAAGTAATGGATTTTAGTAAAGATAGTATCGCAGTAAAATCTTTAACAAATACATTAAAAACTAATAAACTATCCCACGCTTATTTGATTGTAGGTGAGGATAGTTTATATTCTGATGAATTTATTTTACAGTTTGTTAAAGCAATTTTTTGTTTAAAAAATAAAGATAAAGATTTTTTCAGTTGTGAAGAATGCAAAAATTGTAAAAGCATAAATCATGATAATTATATTGATTTTTACAAAATAAGTAGTAATACCTCTATAAAAAAGGAAGATATTCAAATTTTAAAATCAGATCTTAGTGTAAAATCTTTTTATGGAAAAAAAATATATTGGATTAAAGATATTGAAAAAATGACAGAACAGGCTGCTAATAGCATTTTAAAATTTTTGGAAGAACCTGAAGAAAATATCATAGCAATTCTTAGTTGTAAAAACTCAAGTTCAATTTTACCGACTATTATTTCAAGATGTCAACAGGTAAAATTAGTCGGGAAGTCGGAGAATAAAATAACTGAAGACAATAAAGAACTAGAGGAAATTTTTTTTGAATTTTTGGATAAAAATTCTAAGAAAATTCATCTTGGTAATATTTATTTGCTAGAAAAATTAAAAACTAAGGAAGATATTGTTCCATTTTTTTTGTACGCAAGTGAGAAAATTTCATATAGTTATGGTGCGGATTTATCGTTGTTAGAAATTGAAAATATAAGCAATGTTCAAGAAAAAATATTATCAGCTATTTCAGATATTAATTCAAATGTATCAGCTATTTTAGTTTTGGAAAAATTTCTTTTTTCTATTGTAGTAGATGGTAATAATCTAGAATTTTTGAGAAGAGGTAGATAATGAATAATGATTTAAGATTAGATACTGTGTCAAGAAACTATAAAATTTTTCAAAGAAATGAATATTATAGCATGTCTACCGATTCTTTCTTATTACCATATTTTTCAAACGTTCCTAAGTCATCAAAAAAAAATATAATTGAGCTTTGTAGTGGTAATGGAGGAATTTCGATTATTTTGAGAGAAAAAAGTAATGCAAAAATCGAAATGCTTGAAATCCAAGAAGAGTTGGTTGAGCTTAGTAAAAAAAGTATTGAATTCAATAAACTTTCTAACATGTACGTTAGAAATGGTGATATAAAAAATGTAAAAAGCTATTATAATCCGTCAACTTTTGATTATATTATTTGTAATCCTCCATATTTTCCTGTAGAAAATATGCCGAATCAACGTCAAAAATTTAATCATAGTATCTCAAGACACGAAATTTTATGCAATTTAAGTGATATTGTTCAAGCTATAAAATATTTATTGAAACAAAATGGTAAATTTAGTATAGTTCATAGGACATATAGAATTTCAGATATAATTTCTGAATGTAATAAGCAAGGTCTGGCTATAAAAAAAATTAGATTTGTTTACAGTAAAAAATCTAGCGATAATAGTAAGATAGTTTTAATGGAAGGAAGCGTTTCCAAAGTGAGTGATATAAAAGTAGAGCAACCTTTTTATATTTATAATGAGGATGGTTCGTATACGAATGAAATGAAACAGGTGTATGGAATTGACTAATAATAGTTATATGTATGTACTTAAATGTGCGGATAATAGTTTATATACTGGATATACGACAGATTTGATAAGAAGAATAAGACTTCATAATACTAAAAAGGGAGCGAAATATACGAAATCAAGAGTCCCAGTTGTTTTAGAATATTATGAAGAATTTAACTCTAAAAGCGAAGCAGCAAAAAAGGAGTATTTTTTTAAAAAATTTAATAGAAAGCAGAAAATAGAGTATATTTTTAATAATTTGTCCAGAGAAAAAGTGGAAAAAATAAGAGATATTAACAAAAAAATAAAGGAGAAGTAAAAATGTTATACTTAGTGGCAACACCTATAGGTAACTTAGAAGATATAACGTTAAGAGCCCTTAGAGTTTTAAAAAATGTTGACATAATAGCTTGTGAAGATACAAGAAATACTCAAAAGTTATTGAATCATTATGAAATAACGGGGAAACAATTATTAAGTTATCATGAACATAATGAAGAGAAAATGAGTGATAAAATAATAGAGTATCTAAAAGAGAATGTAGATGTAGCACTCGTGACTGATGCTGGTATGCCTTGTATATCAGACCCTGGATATATTTTGATTAATAAAATAAAAAAAGAAGGACTTAGTGTAACAGCGTTGCCAGGAGCTAATGCGGGACTTACAGCTCTAATCTCAAGTGGAATAGAATCATATAATTATACTTTTTATGGTTTTTTGCCTAGAAAGACAAAAGAACTACGAAATAAGTTGGAAAATATTTTGAATAGTAAAACAACTGGTATTATTTATGAATCGCCATATAGAATTAAAAATTTAATAACTGAACTAGTCAATATAGAACCCACTAGAGAAATTTCGATAGCAAGAGAGCTTACAAAAATGTTTGAACAGATAGAAACAAAATCGGCACAAGAAGTTTTGGAAATGATTGGGGGGGAAATAAAAGAAAAAGGGGAATTTGTTGTAATAATTTCTCCGAATAAGAATGTAGATGAAAATATACAAGTCGAATTATCTGAAATAGTAGAAATAATTTATAAAAAAGTGAAAAATGGGGAAAAAAAATCTGAAGCAATAAAAAATACAGCAAAAGAATTTAATATAAATAAAAAAGAGGTTTATAATTTATATCATGAAAAATATGATTAATTTATTTATTATAAATATTTTTATTATATTATTTTTGGTATTATCTTTCTCAAATAAACTTTTTTTTATTCCACTGTCAATTTTACTAGTAGTTAATATAATTTTGATTTACCTAAAAAGTTCCACACTTGATAAAAATGAACAAAAGAAAAAAATTATGCTTCATAAAGTTAAAAATTCTTTGTCAGTCATATTAGGATATTCAGAAGCACATAACGATAATCTAATTACCAAAAAAGAGTTAGATGAAAAAATAAATGAAGAGATTGAAGAAATAGTGACAATAATAAAAGATGAGATATATAAGTAAAACTTAATGTCTCATCTTTTATTATTTATTATTGTTAGAAATAATTTTATTTACATTTTGTATTTGCTTTGCGACGTTTTCTCCATGTTTTAGAAGAGAAGAAAACTATAAGAGGAATAAGCTCTAATCTTCCTAGAAGCATAGATAATGATAGAATAATTTTTGTAAACCCTGGAATTTGTGAGAAATTACTCATTGGCCCAAAATTATTGAAAGCAGGGCCAGCATTACTAATGGTCGTTACCACCAAGGAAATTGCATCTTCAAAATTATTTATTTGTATTGTAGTTAAAAGCAAAATAATGGTAAAGATAAATCCGTATAGTAATAAATAATTAGATAAGTGTGTTGTATCTTTTATTATTTTCCCATCAATTTTTAATGTTATAATTTTTTTAGGATTAAGTGCTTTACTAATAGATTTTTTTGCATTTTTCACAAAGAATATAAGTCTAGGAATTTTTATACCACCAGCAGTTCCACCAGAACATCCCCCTACTATCATAAGTATAAGGATAATCATTTTAGAAAATACTGGCCAAATGTTAAAATCATTATAAGTGAAACCGGTGGTAGATACTATTGAGGACACAGTAAAAAATACATCAAGTAAACTATGAGTAGGTGTGTCGTAAGAGCGATATATATCCAAAAACATAACTATAGAACATATAGCAACTAATCCTATAAACCATTTTAACTCTTCACTTTTTAAAACTTTAAAATATCTTCTAAAAACAATAAAATAAATTAGACTTAAATTCATAGAGAAAATCAACATAAAAATTGCTACAACAACAGTTATATAGGTACTATTGTAAAATGCAATTCCTGAATTTTTAATTGCAAAACCACCAGTTCCTGCAGTAGAAAATGCAATATTAATGCTATCGAATACTCCTATATTTCCAAATAAAAGTAATATAAAAAGAATAATCGTTAGAACAATGTATATTCCATATAAATAAATGGCATTTTGTTTCATAGAAGATACAACTTTGCCAAAATAAGGACCAGGGACTTCTGCTTTTGCTATATGAATTGTGTGTGGAGAGCGTGGAAGTATTGCAAGTGCAAAAACTATTACCCCCATACCGCCTATAAAATGTGTAAAACTTCTCCAAAGTAGTAAACTCTTGTCTAATGATTCAACATCTTGAATAATAGTAGAGCCAGTGGTAGTAAATCCACTTACTGTTTCAAAAAAACTATCAATATAACTTGGTATTTCTCCAGAAAGATAAAAAGGTAAGGCACCAAAAAGTGAGAAAATTATCCAAGTTAAAGTTACAATAACAAAACCTTCTCTTTTGTAAAAATCCCGTTCAGTTTCGTCTTTCGTAAGATAATTTATTATAATATATATAATAAAACAAATTAGTGCGGTTATAATAAATGAGAAAGTAATTTTATTAGATTCTTGGTATAAAAAAGAACATAGGATTGGAAGTAATAGTAAACCAGATAAAAGTTTAAACATTTTTCCGATTACATAAAAAATCATTTTATAGTTCATCATTTACCTCCTTTTATTCAGCAAGAATATCATCAATATGCTCAATTTTTTGTTTATAACTTATTACGACCACGTTGTCATAAAGCATAATCATATCATCACCATTAGGGAAAATTTGTTTATTATCTCTAATAATAAAAGCAATCAACATGTTTGGATTGATGTTTAAGTCTTTAAGTTTAGTTCCTAAAACGTTGATATTATCATTAGAAATTTTAAATTCAATTAGCTCGACTTGGTTATTAGCAATGCGATAAAAATTTTCTATATCAGAACTTTTACTACACTGTAAAGACTTGCTATACTTAGTTATGATATTTCCTACTATCTCCTTGGGTGTAATATAAGAATATTGACCAATGTCTTCTGCAATTTGTTTTAAGGATGCACGGTTAACTTTAGCAACTGTTTTCTTTATTCCAAGCTTATCAGCGTAAAGATTAATGATAATGTTTTCTTCATCAAGTCCAGTAAGAGAAATACAACTATCAAAAGTTTGAATTCCTTCCTCTACTAGAGTATCCCGATCGCTACCATCAGCCCAGATTACATCAATATTGGGGTATGTTTCGCTAAGTGCTAATGCTTTATTTTTGTCAATTTCTATAACTTTGGTGTAAAAATTAACTTTTTCTAAAAATTCAATGAGGTAATGAGCGATTTTTCCACCACCAATGATAAGAGAGGATGTAATTCTTTTATCCCAGTGTTCCTTGTTTCCTAATAATTTGTAGAATTTTTTTAAATCTTTATTAGATGCAGTAATATGAACTTTATCACCAACTTCAAAAGTATAATTACCACGAGGTACAAAAACTTCTCCTTTTCTTTCGACTAAACAAACAAGAGAAGGAAAATTTATAATATTTTTACTGTCGGTTAGGGATACCCCATTAAGAATACTGTTTTCATTTATAACAACTTCTAAAATATTAAATTTATTTCCTGAAAAACTTTCTACTTTTGTAGCAGTAGGATATTTTAACATATAAAAAATTTGCTTAGCAGCCTCATATTCAGGATTAACCATAAGATCTATACCTAAAGAATGTTTGAGAAATTCTTTAGTTTTAGAATATTCGGGATTTCTAATACGTGCAATTGTGTATTTTGCTCCCATTTGTTTAGCGGTGATACATGATATCATGTTTATTTCGTCACTTGCCGTAACTGAAATAAACATATCAGCACCAGCGGCATCGGCTTCAGATAAAATATCGTAGTTAGCCCCATTGCCTAAAAGTCCATTTATATCGTATGTATCAACAAGTTTTTCTATTCTATGTTCATTAATATCAATTAATGTTACTTCTTTATAGGTGTTAGAAAAATCTGCACAGAGTAATTCACCAACTTTTCCGCCACCAACAATAATCACTTTCACATATAAAACTCCTTTTTTTATGATAAACATATTATAAAATTATTAGTGAATAAAGTCAATTTATACTAATTTCAATTATCGATTCTTTTTTTTAAGTAGGTATAGAGATAATAATTTTATAAAGATACTGAAATGGTAATTTAAGTATTGTAGAATAGCTTATTACTATACCATAATTTTAAAATTTGTGTTATAATTATAAAAGGGAAATTTTATCGCTTTTCATCTTGTGGTTAGCAAATTTATTTGAAGGAGGCGTAAAGTGGCAAAAATTTCTAAACAAGATATAGATTATATTTTTGAAAATATAGATATAGTCGATTTAGTCAGTGAGTACATAAAGTTGGAAAAACGTGGACAGAACTATTTAGGTTTATGTCCATTTCATAACGAAAAAACTCCTTCGTTTACTGTGTCTCCTGATAAAAAAATAGCTCACTGTTTCGGTTGTGGAAAAGGTGGTAATATTTTTCAGTTTGTATCATTAATAGAAAATATTACATATAATCAAGCCATTGTTAAATTAGGATCAAGATTAGGATTGAATTTAGAGTCAGGCGATAAAAAAGAAGTTAGTTATGATTTAAACAATGATATTGACATTATGTATTATGGGCATTTACTTTTAGCAGATTACTATAATTATATTCTATTAAATACAAAAGAAGCAGAAGAAGCGTTAAATTATTTGGTTAATAGAGGGCTTAGCATAGAAGTTATAAAATATTTTAACTTAGGTTATGCTCCCAAGGATAATAACATAGCATTGAATTTTTTTAAATCTAATAATGTATCACTAGATTTAATGGTAGAAGCAGGACTGCTTGGGAAAAACGATAATAATGAATATTATGATGTCTTTAAAGATAGAATAATGTTTCCTATAAAAAATAATCAAAATCAAGTTGTAGCATTTTCGGGAAGGACTATGTCAACAAGTAAGAATATTCCAAAATATTACAACACACATGAAACCAAAATTTTTGAAAAAAGAACAGTGCTGTATAATTTTTCAGATGCACGTCCTTTTATTGCAAAGAAACGTGAAGTAATTCTTTGTGAAGGTTATATGGATGTTATAAAAGCTCATCAAAATGGGATAAAAAATTCAGTAGCTTTAATGGGGACTAATTTAGATAACAATAAGTTAAATGAAATTTTAAATCTTGTTGATAAAGTTACACTTAGTTTAGACAATGATAAAGCTGGTACAGAAGCACAGATAGATATTGGAAATAAGTTAATAGAAAAAATAGATGGTGTATATAAATTAAAATTTTCGACAGCAAAAGATTTAGATGAGTTTTTGACTGAAAAAAATATAACAAATGAGCATTTTGACGTAGAAAGTTATTTGAAAAATAATAGAGAGCATTTTTTAAATTTTAAAATCGATTATTGTAATAACGAATCAAAAACAAGTATAGAGCAAAAAATAACTTTTAAAAATGAAATTTTAAAAAATATTTCGTACATTGAAGATGAATCATTAAAGTATATTTTACTAAATTATCTTGCAGAAGAATTTGGTATAGAAAAACAAGTCTTAACTCGTGAATTAAATCAACTTTCTACGCAAAGAAAAAAACGTTTTAAGGAGTGGCAACTTCCAACTAATCCTGAAGTTTTGTTTAGAGCGGAAAATTATGACAAAAAGATGTGTAAGTTATTTAAATACTTTTTTGCAAGTAGATCAGTATTTGTAAATAATTATTCACAATTAGAAGAATGCGAATTTAAACAAAATGTTTTTGAAAGATTGTTGGATTACTTAATAATTTATTATAATAATAACTTAAAATTTCAGATTTATAAATTTATTCATAGTATAGATGATGAGGAGGTAGTAAGAGTTGCTACCTACATAGAGGAAACGGATTTTCTAGTTGAAGAAAATCCAACAGAAGAAGTTATTTCTGACTACATAAATTATTTTAAAAAAAGAGAAGTAAGTATTGATGAGTTAAAAAAGATGTTGAAAATTGCTATTCAGGAAATGGATCTAGAAGCTCAAAAACAACTTTTAGAGAAATTAAAAAATTATAGAAAATAAGGAGAAGAACATGGCTAATAAAAAGGTAAAAGATTTTGAAACTATAAAAAGAGAATTTATAGAAAAAGGTAAAAAACAAGGTGAACTTACTCAAGAGGAAATATTAGAAGCTTTATCTAAATTAGACATTTCTTCAGATGTAATTGATGATTTTTACGAAGAATTAAATCGTGAAGATATTATTTTAATAAACGCAAATCATGAGGAAGAAGATGAGGAAGAATTAGATCTTGAAGATCTTTCAGTACCTGCCGGGATAAGAACAAATGATCCTGTAAGAATGTATCTAAAAGAAATAGGGAAAGTGCCACTACTATCAAAAGAAAAAGAGTTGGAGTTATCAAAAGTTATTGAGAGTGGAACGGAAGAAGAAAAAGAACAAGCCAAGAAAGATTTGGCTGAAGCTAATTTACGTCTTGTTGTAAGTATTGCTAAAAGATATGTAGGGCGAGGAATGCTATTTTTGGATTTAATCCAAGAAGGGAATATGGGACTGATAAAAGCGGTAGAAAAGTTTGACTATTCAAAAGGATTTAAGTTTAGTACATATGCTACATGGTGGATTCGTCAGGCGATTACTCGTGCAATAGCTGACCAAGCTAGAACTATCCGCATACCAGTCCATATGGTAGAGACTATTAATAGATTAATTAGAGTTCAAAGACAGTTACTTCAAGATTTAGGTCGTGAGCCTAAACCTGAAGAAATTGCAAAAAAAATGAATATGACACCGGATAAGGTAAGAGAAATTTTAAAAATTGCTCAAGAACCAGTATCATTAGAAACTCCAATAGGAGAAGAGGACGATTCACATTTAGGTGATTTTATCGAGGATAAAGAAGCACAATCACCAGTTGAACATGCAGCTAATGAATTGTTGAAAGAACAGTTAGAGGAAATTTTAGAAACATTAACCGATCGTGAAGAGAATGTTTTGAAACTACGTTTCGGTTTAAAAGATGGGAAAACTCATACACTTGAAGAAGTGGGAAGTGCATTTGGTGTGACACGTGAAAGAATTCGTCAAATTGAAGCAAAAGCTATAAGAAAATTAAAACATCCATCTAAACTTAACAAATTGAAAGGTTTTATGGAATAGATTCTATAAATATTGCTGATGTAATGTTTATAGATAATGAAAACTATGGGTACTCATTTAGTGTGCGGGTTATTTTTAAAGATGAAAAATATAGTATGAAGAAAATTAAGGGGATGGCTTAAATGTCATCCCTGTTTTTTATTTATAAAATTTATTATAATTATTTTACAAATTTTTAAAAATTTTCACTCGGTTATTTTATGAGCAAGAGGTAGTAAAATTGTTGTTTTATTTCATCTGTTTTAAATATAATATTTTTGACTGCTAAAATATTATAGATTTAAATTTCTATATTCCTCCTTAGCTGAGATTGTAAAAACAACTGATTATTTTAGAAAAAGGGTATCATTTCATATCTTAATTATTAAATTTCATAAAAAATAAAGTGAAATAGTTACAGTTGGGTTTATAATTTATTTATGGTGAATTGCAAATAAAAGTGCAACACCTAACTCAATAAATTAATCTCGTGTAACAATGCTTCGAATGGTGTTGAAAAATTTAGACATTTTCTTGGTCTATTATTCAATTGGACTAAATTTTCAATTAGTTCAGTCAAATTAATATTACTCAAATTAGTCTTTTTAGGGTCCCTAAAAAGACCATTACTATTCTCATTAGAACCTCGTTGCCAAGAAGAATATGGATCTGCAAAGTAAAAATCTATTCCCATCTTTTCTACATCTTTATAGCAAGAAAATTCTTTTCCTCTATCAGAGGTAAAGGACTTTAAAGCTTTATTAG
>NZ_KE384431.1:32691-311847 GCF_000425665.1 Gemella cuniculi DSM 15828 | reverse complement strand
TCTTTCAATTTTGATAATTTTATATAGTTTTTTTGTGCTTCTTCTGAAGTATAAGTTCCATCTTTACATCTCTTTATTTCTCGTGATATTGTTGATACATTTACTCCTATTTTCTTAGCTATTTTTCTCATAGAGTAGCCTTCTTCAAGTAATATTTCTATATTATTTCTTTGTTTTATGGTAAGATATTTATAGCTCATATATGAACCTCCGTGATGTTTTTGTCGTTATTAACATTTTACACGATTGTTCTTTATGAGTCTTTTTTTATGTCTTACTGTTGCACTTTATTTTACAACTTATCTTATAAAATTGCGAAAAAGATTTTATTATTTGATTTAGTGTATAAAATATGATACCGTTTTATATATAAATAATATTTTTAGGAGGAAATAAAAATGAACAGAAAGTTAAAAAGTTGTACAAAAATTTTATTAGTTGGTACATTATTATTTTCTTTATCACTTCCTATTGCGAAAGATATTTCAGCACAAGATATGTTGTTAAGTCCTAAGGAAATAGTAGAAAAAAATGGAAGTTGGCAAAAAGATAACAATGGTTGGTGGTATAGATTTAATGATGGGACATATGCAAAAGGCGTCTTTGTAAAAATAAAATTAAAGACTTATTATTTTAATGAAAAAGGATATATGGTAACGGGATGGTATTTTAATAATTCAGAACAGAAGTGGTATTATTTTTATCCAGGAAACGGTGCAGCAGCACTTGGTTGGGAAGAAATAAATGGAAAATGGTATTATTTCCAATCACAGTCGCCTAATCTTTACCAAATGACGACAGGTATTAAAAATGTCACAGGAAAGTGGTATTATTTTGATCAAATAAATGGAGATATGAAAACAGGATGGCAAAAAATTGGAGAATTCTGGCATTATTATGATCCTGTAGATGGAAGTGGGAAACAAGGCTGGTTAAAATATAATAATAAATGGTATTATTTCTGGACTAATTATGGGCGTATGTCTGTAGGTTGGTGGGATATTGATGGTAAAACATATTATTTAGATGGAAGAACTGGAGAAATGGTAACGGGCTGGAAGAAAGATAACAATAAAAAATGGCATTATCTTGATCCAAATGATGGAGGAGCAGCTGCAAAAAACAAAACTTTGTTTATAAATGGTAAATATTATACTTTTGATGAAAAAGGGATACTAGTAAAAAATTGATTTGAGGTATAATATTTTTGTGGACTTCTAAATATTTAGAGGTCCATTTTAGTGGTATAAATAAAAGTTTTATAATTTTATTTGATGATAATGAAGGTATTATAAGAATTCTATTGACTTTTGTTAAAAATAAAGTAGGGATTGTGATAAAAAGGAATGTTACTATGACTGAAAGAAAGTTATTGAAAAATAATATCACATTTTTTAAATGAAAATTATAAAGTAATCTCAAAGTATAAATTATTTTTTTATAAAATAATTGAAAATATGTGTTGGTATTTTCAAAAAATTCAATTTCTTAATTACTGTATTTAGTAATTTATTAATTACAATGAATCATTAAAAATATTTTTAATTTTTTTGCAAAACTTATATTAATTTTTAGGTGAATGTAGTACAATAGAGATGTGAATAGTCGATTTGAAATATATAGTTTAAAAATCAATTAATTACAATAATAATATAAAAAGGAGTGATTTGATGTTAAAAAAAATATTGATGATAATCTCATTGTTTTTGGGAATAACAGTAGGAACTTTAGCGACAAGTGCTTTGTTAAACTATAATGTTTTTCCAGCAATTAATGAAACTAGTTTAAGATTAATTGGTATAACTGGGACCGCTGTAATTTTCTTATTAGTGTCTTTATTATTTTCTGATAGATTTATAGAAGCAATGAGAAGAATAGAAGATCGTTTATCTAAAACACCAATTCAAAAAATTGTTTTTACTACAATAGGCTTAATATTAGGTCTGTTACTTGCAATGTTACTTTCTGCAGGGGTAGATGTTATAGCGGGAGCAGGTATAATGGGAAGAATTATTTCTGCAATTATCTATATAGTATTCGGTTATTTGGGATTAGTGCTTGGATATAGACGTGGTGGAGAATTCTTGAATATCTTTACATCATTTAAATTAGGAAATAGAAATAAAGAAAGAGAAACTAAGTCTAAAAATAAAAAAATAACAGAAATTTTGGCAAAAATAATTGATACGAGCGCACTTATAGATTCAAGAATTCATGATGTGGCTAAAACTGGCTTTTTGGAAGGAAAGGTTATCGTTCCAGAATTTGTTTTAAAAGAATTGCAACTTATATCTGATTCAGAGGATCCACTAAAACGCTCTAAAGGGCGACTAGGGTTAGATTGTGTTGAAGATTTGCAGAAGATGAAAGAAATAGATTTGGAAATTGATAATAAGTACAGTTACAATGAACATAAAGGTGTGGATAATCTATTGATAGATTATGCTTTGAAATATAAATGTGCTATTATAACAACAGATTATAATCTTAATAAACTTGCGACATTACAGTCTATAAAAGTTCTTAATGTAAATGATTTATCTAATGCGGTAAAACCTATATTGACTACAGGTGAAAAATTGAAAGTGCAAGTGTTGAGAGAAGGTAAAGAAAATAATCAAGGTGTGGCTTATACAGAAGATGGAACAATGATAGTTGTTGAAAATGGGAAACGCCATGTAGGAAAAAGTATAGAAGTAGAGGTTCAAAGTGTTTTGCAAACTTCATCAGGAAGGATCATCTTTACAAAAATAGTTTAATAAAATTTGCTTTTTATAAAAAAATGTGATATGATTAAGTGTATTGTATTAATGAATTAGTATTTTAGGAGGAGAGTATGCACACTTTTTTAATGGTAATGGCAATATTGAGCAGTATTTTGCTAATTGTAGTAGTATTACTACAAGAAAGTAAATCTGGCGGTCTATCTGGACTTACTGGTGGAGCAGAAGAATTGTTCGGAAAACAAAAAGTAAGAGGTGCTGAATTAGTTTTACAAAGGATTACAATTGTATTAGGACTAATATTTTTTATATCACTAGTGTGTCTTACTTGGTTAAAGTTATAGACTAAATGTATAAACCTAAAATGTGAACGCATTTTAGGTTTATTTTTTTAAAGGAGGGTATATGGTAGAAAATATATTAAGATTATTTAGAGAAAATAAAATATTAAGTGTAGAAGAATTAAAAGAAAAATTGAATATAGAATCAGCTAAGGAATTTGTAGCATTAATAAAAAAAATTGGAAGATTAGAAGAAAGAATGATAATAACTCAGCTACCTAATGAAAAATTTCTCTATACTAAGGAAAAAATTCAAGCTGAAGGAATAATTAAGGTACATGCAAAAGGATTTGCCTTTGTGTATTCAGATATCTTGGGAATAGAAATTTATATTCCCAAAGGTTATACTCAAAATGCAATGACTGGTGATAAAGTTTTAGTTACAATAGATAATGTAAACAAAAATGAAAAAAATATAAGTGGTATTGTTCAAAAGATAGTAGAAAGAAATACTAAATATACAGTAGGAACATTGACTAATGCTAAATTTTTTTCTTTTGTAAAAAGTGATGATAAAAATATTTCAAAATATATAAAAATAGAAAATTCTAAAAATTTTAATTTGGATGATGGTTATAAAGTTCTTGTAGAAATAACATATTATTCAAAGACTAGCTTTGAAGATCATCAAGGAATAATTATAAAAACATTGGGGCATAAGGATGATCCAGGTATGGATATACTTTCCACCATTCATAAGCACGCTATCCCCAATGAATTTCCTGTTGAAGTAGAAGAAGAAATTAAAACTATAAGTGAAGATATAAAATTTGACGACAGGTATATAGACTGTACACAAGAAATGGTGGTTACTATTGATGGGGATGATGCAAAAGATTTAGATGATGCAATTTCAGTAGTAAAAACTAAAAAAGGATACAAATTAAAAGTTTTTATAGCTGACGTGAGTCATTATGTAGAAGAAAATAGTTTTTTAGATCAAGAAGCGGCTAGAAGGGGATGTAGTGTTTATTTAGTTGACAGGGTAGTTCCTATGTTACCTAGAAAATTATCAAATAATATTTGTTCTTTGAATCCTCATGTTTTGAGATATACGATTTGTTGTGATATGGAATTCAATGAGAGAGGATATATTGATAGTTATGATATTTATCCAGCATTGATAAAATCAAAAGGAAGATTAAGTTATAAAAAAGTTAACGAAGTTTATGAAAATTCTAAAGAAACAATAAAGGAATATAAACCGTATATTTCTATGTTAAAGTCAGCACTAGAACTATCTAAAAAAATTAGAGAAAATCGACAAAGACGAGGTGCAATAGATTTTGACAAAGACGAATCAAAGGTATTGGTAGATGAAAGTGGGAATGTTCTTGATATTGTCTTAAGAGAGAGGGGAACTGCGGAAAAGTTAATCGAAGATTTTATGTTGAGTGCTAATGAGGTTATAGGAGAACATTTTTATTGGATGCAAGTTCCATTTATATATCGAATACATGAAGAGCCTAAAGTTCAAAAATTAAAACAATTTTTCGATATAGCTGCAAATTTTGGATATAGAACCAAAGGCAATATAGAAAAGGTGGAGCCATACATGTTATCTAATATGTTGCAAAAATTCAAGGGTGAAGTCATAGAATCAATGTTATCTACGATTTTATTAAGAACAATGAATCAAGCAAGGTACTCGACTAGTAACATAGGACATTTTGCTTTGGCAACAAAATACTATACACATTTTACTTCACCAATAAGAAGATACCCTGACCTATTGGTGCATAGAATGATTAGGAAATATTTATTTGTTGGAGATGTAAAAGAAAATACACTAGAACATTATTCAGAAATACTTCCAAAATTGGCGGAAAGTTCATCAGAATATGAAAAAAGAGCAGTAGATTGTGAAAGAGAAGTAGATAGAATAAAAAAATGCGAATACATGTGTAAATATCAAGAAAAAAGATTTAAGGGAGTGGTTTCTGGTATAACAAGTTTTGGAATATTTATTACACTGGAAAATACAATTGAAGGATTAGCACATATAAAAACAATGAAAGATGATTATTATGTTTATGATGAAAAAAATATGCTCCTAATAGGAACTCATAATAAAAAAGTATATCGACTTGGTGATGAAGTCATAGTAAAAGTTGATAATGTTGACATAGATAATCAAGAAATTGATTTTAAAATTTTGAAACATAAATCTTTGGTAAATAAAAAGTAAAGGAAGAGATATATGAAAAAAGAAGTAAGAGTAATAGCCCAAAATAAAAAAGCAAATCATGATTACTTTATAGAAGATACATATGAAGCAGGATTAGTTTTAACGGGAACGGAAATAAAATCGATAAGACGAGGTAGAATAAATTTAAAAGATTCATATTGTCAAACACGCCGTGGAGAATTATTTGTTTATAACATGCATATTTCTCACTTTGAAGAAGGAAATAGATTTAATCATGAACCATTACGAGTGAGGAAATTATTATTAAGAAAAAAGCAGATATCAATACTAACAAGTGTTCAAAATGAGGTAGGTATAAGTATTATTCCACTTAAAGTATATATAAAAAATGGATATGCAAAACTTTTGATAGGAGTGGCGAAAGGTAAAAAAAATTATGATAAGCGCCATATACTTAAACAGAAAGAAGCAAATAGAGAAATTAATAGAGTATTAAAAGATAAACAAAAATATTAAAAAGTAATTTATTATCTTATAATTATAATTGAAAATATATCATTCTTTTGGGAATGATATATTTTTCTTGTTTAAAAAAGGATATTAATTTATAGCTGTAAATTTTTGAGAAATTAACGATAAAAAAATTATTTAAAAGTGTTATAAAAAAATAATTTGTTCTGTTATAAAAGAAGCGATGAATATTTTTCAAAAAAATATTCATTATTTTCTTTGATATAATAGGATTTTTCACAAATATTGTAAGAATACTTAAAAAAACGCTTTACTTTTCCATGAAAGCGTGCTACAATATAAAATGTAAATTAAAAAAATCATCAAATAAAAAAGGGCTAAAGTATGAAGCAATTAACAAAATATAAAAGATATGAAATGATATTTTTTAAAGCTGTAGTACAACTATTGTTTTGTGGTTTCAAAAAATATTTGTCAAAAAAAATAGAAGTTTTTGTGTAATGTTTAGCTATAAAAATATGTTCTAATCTTATAAAATTTGATGGTAATATTTTTCATATAAACAAAATATATTTATACAAAGGAGAAGTGTATTCATGGAAAAATTCACTCAATTATTACAGCCAGTGGCTGACAACATATATATTTCTGCACTAGTTGCACTAATCCCTATAGTTTTTTATCTAGTTGTATTAGCTGGATTTAAAGTTAAAGGTTGGTTGACTGGATTACTTACTTTAATTGTAGCTATAGTAATGGCTTGTGTATTCTTTAAAATGCCATTCAAGTTTGCTGCTATGTCATCATTACATGGTATGGTTTATGGTATTTTACCAATTGGTTGGATCATTTTAACATCAGTATTCTTGTATAAAATGACTGTTAAAAGTGGACATTTTGATATAATAAGAGATAGTATTACATCTCTTACTGATGACAGACGTATCCAAGCGTTAATTATTGCGTTTTCTTTTGGTGCATTCCTAGAAGGTGCAGCAGGATTTGGTGCACCAGTTGCAATTACAGCAGCACTTCTAGTAGGGTTAGGATTTAAACCTTTGTATGCAGCAGGAATTTGTATGGTTGCTAATACTGCACCAGTAGCGTTTGGTGCTGTAGGTGCACCAGTAACTGCTATGGATGGTTTAGCAACATATGCAAATGGTTCACCAATTCCAGCAACAGAGATTGCAGCTATGATTGGTCGTCAATTACCATTAGTATCAGTATTTATTCCATTTTACTTAGTGCTTATTATGGCAGGATTTAAAAAAGCATTGGAAATTTGGCCAGCACTACTTGTTTCAGGTGGTTCGTTTGCTATTGCACAATTTATAAGTTCTAACTTCATGGGTGAACAATTACCAGACATTCTATCATCATTGATTTCATTAGTTTCAATTGTTATTTTGTTACAATTCTGGAAACCTAAAACTACTTGGAAGTTCCCAGGTGAAGAAGAGAATAATGGGGCTAAAGAACAAGTTGCTCCTCAACACTCTCTAAAAGAAATTTTGGTAGCATGGTCACCATTTGTTGTTCTAACTCTTATCATTTTCTTATGGACAATGAAACCTGTTAAAAAATTCTTCGCAACTCTTGCATTGAATCCATCAGTTCCATTTATTGATAAAAATATTATTAGTTCAATATCTGGTAAAGAGATAGCAGCAGTGTTTAAATTAGATCTTATTGGTTCAATAGGTACTGGTATTCTTGTTGCAGCAATTATTTCTAAATTTATTATTAAACTTAGTTGGAAAGATACATTTAAAACATTTATAGAAACATTCTCAGAAGTTAAGATGGCATTATTAACAATCTGTTTCGTAGTAGGATTTGCTTATATAATGAACGCTTCTGGTATGTCCAATACATTAGGATATGCTCTAGCAGCAACTGGTGCAGCATTCAAGTTTGTATCACCAGCGTTAGGATGGATTGGAGTGTTTATCACTGGATCAGATACATCAGCAAACTTACTGTTCGCAAAACTACAACAAGTTACAGCGAGTCAAGTTGGAATGGATCCATTGTTAGCAGTAGCTGCCAATGCATCAGGTGGAGTTGTAGGTAAGATGATTTCTCCACAATCAATTGCAGTAGCAGCAGCGGCGGTTGGATTAGTAGGAAAAGAGTCTGATTTATTGAAATTTACAGTAAAACATAGCTTTATTCTTCTAATAATTGTCTGTGCAATCGTAGCACTTCAAGCTACAGGAATATTGTCTTGGATGATTCCAGCACACCCATAGAAATCTAAAATAGTTAATTGCTACTTTAAGACTGAAGTTTTAAAATAAAACTTCAGTCTTTTTTATCATTTCTTCAGTAAAAAAGAAATTAAATTAATAAAAAATAATATATTTATTTACAACTTCCAAAATAAGTGGTATTATTGATAAGTTAGGTTAATTATTATTTTATAATGATAATTATAGAAGTCTTTATTAAAGCACAAAATTTAAGGAGAAAGAAATGTCAATAAAATTAAGAGATGATGTTAGAAATATTGCAATTATAGCACACGTCGACCATGGTAAAACTACTTTAGTTGATGAATTGTTGAAGCAGTCAGGAATTTTTCGTTCTAATGAGCATGTAGAAGAAAGAGCAATGGATTCTAATGATTTAGAAAGAGAACGTGGAATTACAATTTTAGCAAAAAATACTGCAATTGATTATAAAGGTAAGAGAATTAATATTCTTGATACACCAGGACATGCAGATTTTGGTGGAGAAGTTGAACGTATTATGAAAATGGTGGATGGTGTTCTTTTAGTAGTTGATGCGTATGAAGGAACGATGCCACAGACAAGATTTGTATTGAAGAAAGCACTTGAACAAAATTTAAAACCTATAGTAGTTGTTAATAAGATAGATAAAGATTCAGCACGACCAGAAGAAGTTGTTGATGAAGTAATTGATTTATTTATTGAACTTGGTGCCAATGATGAACAATTAGAATTTCCGGTGGTATATGCATCAGCTATTAATGGTACTGCATCACTTGAAAGTGCTCCAAACATGCAAGATGAGAATATGCAATGTCTATATGACACAATAATTGATTATGTCCCTGCTCCGATAGATAATAGTGATGAACCATTACAATTCCAGGTTGCTCTTTTAGATTATAACGATTATGTGGGACGTATTGGAATTGGACGTGTATTCAGAGGAAGTATGAAAGTAGGAGAATCAGTTTCTTTAATGAAATTAGATGGAACTGTAAAAAATTTCCGTGTAACGAAAATTTTTGGTTATTTTGGTTTGAAACGTGATGAAATTACAGAGGCTCATGCTGGAGATATCGTAGCGGTTAGCGGAATGGATGATATAAACGTGGGAGAGACTATATGTCCTACTGAACATCAAGAAGCGTTACCAGTGCTACATATAGATGAACCAACACTGCAAATGACTTTCTTAGTGAATAACTCACCATTTGCTGGAAAAGAAGGTAAATTTGTTACTGCAAGAAAATTAGAAGATAGACTTATGCAACAATTAGAAACAGATGTATCACTTCGTGTAGAGCCTAATACAAGTGATTCATGGATTGTTAGTGGGCGTGGAGAATTACATCTTTCTATTTTGATAGAAAATTTACGTCGTGAAGGATATGAACTTCAAGTTTCTAAACCGGAGGTAATTATAAGAAATATTGATGGTATAGACTGTGAACCTGTTGAACGTGTTCAAGTTGATGTTCCAGATGAATCTGTGGGGGCTGTAATTGAGTCTTTAGGTCAACGTAAGGGAGATATGGTTGATATGCAAGCTGATGGTAATGGGCAAACTCGACTTATATTTAATGTTCCAGCACGTGGACTTATTGGATATAGTACAGAATTCATGTCTATGACAAAGGGATACGGAATTATAAATCATACATTTGATTCATATCAACCAATGCAGAAAGGTAGAGTAGGTGGTCGACGAAATGGAGTGCTTGTAGCATTAGAAAATGGACAATCAACAGCTTATTCTATCTCTAGTTTAGAAGATCGTGGAACAGTATTTATTGAACCAGGAACTGATGTTTATGGAGGGATGATTGTTGGAGAAAATAGTCGTGAAAATGATTTGACTGTAAATATTACAAAAGCAAAAGCACAAACTAATGTCCGTTCTTCAACTAAAGATCAAACGGTAACACTTAAAAAAGCTAGAATCATGACATTAGAAGAAAGTTTAGAATATTTAAGTGATGATGAATATTTAGAAGTAACTCCGGTGTCAATTAGATTACGTAAAAAAGAATTAGATAAAGCAACCCGTGAAAAAGCGGCAAGGAAAGCAAAATATTCAGAAGAGTAAAATAAAATTTTAATTGATAATAGAATCCTAGAAGTACGACTGTGTTGTTTTTCTAGGATTTTTTTGAAAGTATTTTTGAAAATTAAAAATAAATTATAAAAAATTTCATAACATACGGAGGTAAATGACAAATTTTAAAATTAATATATTTTATTTTTAATTTATTTCTTGTGCATACTATATTGTGATGTAAAATTAAAGATAGAGAATTTAAATTCTCTATCTTTAATTTGAATTTTTTATTTCTAAATTCCCATTTTTGAGTGAGATATTATCCCCCTCTTTTACTTTGTCGTATTGCTCTTTTGTGACTGAAACATATTTTGTTTCGCCATCTTTTGTTTTTATTTCTAACATATAGACAGGAACTTTGCTATCTTTTACATTATCAACTAATTCTTTTTGTTGCTCACTGGCATGTATACGATTATGTGATGAAGAATGGAAGAGAGTATGCCATAAAAGCAGATTGGTTATGCTGTTTCCTGAGAAAAAACCACTTCGACGATAGTTATTGTTTAAATAATCGGTATAATCTTTTTTGTAATTTTTGTTGTTATAACTATTATAATTAGAATTATAACTACCTTTTGAATTTTTTGTAAAATTTTTTGTAGTTGATTTCGAGTTAGAAGATTTAGTTGACGGTTTACTACTAGAATTAGATGAACTAGGTTTACTACTTTTACCACCACTAGGTTTTGAACTGGGACGTGAAATTTTAGGGGAGATTTTACTTCCCTTTGCTTCAACCAAGTTTATAGTAGAAATATTAGTAGAAAATATTAGTGTAACTGCTAAAAAAATTCCATCAACTTTTTTTAGTATATTTTTTTTCATATTATCTACCTCCATTAATTATTTTGAGTACTACGTTTTGCGATAACAGTTCCTTCGACATCTTCTTGAGAACTTGCTTCATTTTTAACAGTATTTTCTATATTAGTTTTATCATCTACTTTGTCATTATCTTTAGAATAGTTATTAAAATAGTAATATATACCAAAGATAATTATTATGGGCAATAGGAGTGTAACAAATATTTTAAAAAATCTAGCTGTACCAGACATACTAAAGTCCTCCTAATAAATAGCTTTTCATATCTAAAGCACGTTTCAGTCTATCATATTCAGAAGCGGGAATTTCTATTTCATCACCATTTATTTGAGAAATAGTGGCATATTCCGAATCTAAA
This sequence comes from Gemella cuniculi DSM 15828, assembly GCF_000425665.1. Lineage (GTDB taxonomy): Bacteria > Bacillota > Bacilli > Staphylococcales > Gemellaceae > Gemella > Gemella cuniculi. The sequence continues at coordinate 300,645 of NZ_KE384431.1, read as the reverse complement.
TCTATCCATATATCAATAATATTGCTTAAATTTATCAAGCCACGATTTCCATCTATTAACGTAATTTCAAACCAATTCATAAAATTACCTCCTTAAACTTATAAGTTAATTATAGCATAAAAAATAAAAATGTAGTACAAATATATTAGGATACTACATATAGTAAATTATGATTAATCAAATTTAATTTAGTGTATAATTGCGAAATTTTTGATATAATGAAAACAATAAATAAAATTAGTGAGGATAAAAGATGAAAGTATCTGTAATAGGAGCTGGTAGTTGGGGGACAGCATTATCCCAAGCTATTGTTGACAATGATCATGAACTTCTTTTATATGCAAGAAGTGAGAAAGTTCGAAATGAAATAAATGAAGAACATACAAATAGAAGATATTTAAAAAATATAGTTTTACCAAAGGAGATAATAGCGACATGTGATTTGAAAAGGGTTGTTAATTTTTCTGATGTACTCGTGATTGCAGTTCCCACAAAAGCAATGAGAGAAACTGTAAGAATAATAAATGAATACATTGATAAACCAAAATATATAATACATGTTTCCAAAGGATTAGAAATGGAAACGAATAAAAGAATGTCTGAGATTATTGAAGATGAAATTAATACTAAATATTTAAAAGGTGTTGGTGTTTTAAGTGGGCCATCACATGCTGAAGAGTTAATACTTAGGAATCCAACAGTAGTTGCAATTGCTTCTAAGAATGATGATTTAAATAAAGTTGCACAGAAAATTTTTCATAATAAATATTTCAGAATTTATGTTAACAAAGATATAATTGGAGTTGAAGTAGGGGGAGCATTAAAAAATATAATAGCATTAGGTTGTGGAATTATAGATGGAATGGAGTATGGTGATAATGCAAAAGCAGCATTACTTACTCGAGGTTTAATAGAGATAACAAGATTAGGAACAAAGCTGGGGGCGGATAAAATGACATTTTTAGGCCTAGGTGGTATTGGTGATCTTGTAGTGACTTGTACTTCTAAACATTCAAGAAATTATAATTGTGGCTATTTGATAGGTAAAGGATATACGCTAGAAGAGGCTGTAAAAGAGTTAGATATGGTTGCTGAAGGGGTAAGAACAACTAAGGTATGTTACTTTTTATCAAAAAAATACAATGTATATATGCCAATAACGGAAAATATTTATAAGGTATTATATGAAGACTTAAATATAGAAGAATGTGTAGAAAATTTAATGAAAAAAATGGCTGCAGAAGAAATTAATAAGTTTGAATAACAAATTTTTGTTTATATATTTTAGTATTGGGAATAAAAAATAATGTTATTTTAGAAAATATGGGCGAAATTTTATAAAAAATATAGAAAAAATGCCTATTTTCGCTATTTTTATTCAATTAAAACTTGATTATTACCTTTTAATATGGTAATATTTAATAAGTGAAGCGGGAAACCGCTACTCAAAAATGGAGGTAAAGAATTAATGAATAAATCAGAATTAATTTCAAAAGTTGCTGAGAAATCAGGACTACAAAAGAAACAAGCAACTGCAGCTATCGAAGCATTCGTAGAAACAGTTGAAGAAACTTTAGCTAAGGGTGAAAAAATCCAAATTATCGGATTTGGTAACTTTGAAGTAAGAGAAAGAGCAGCTCGCAAAGGACGTAACCCTCAAACTAATGAAGTTATCGAAATTGCTGCTAGCAAAGTGCCTGCATTCAAAGCTGGTAAAGCTCTTAAAGACGCAGTTAAATAATAGAAATTTAATTCAAAGAGGAGTTACTTATTAAGTAGCTTCTTTTTTAATAAGTACGAATTTTGGAGGTTGGTTTTGAAGAACAAGGAACAATCAATGAAACTTATAAAAACATTGCTTGATAATATTGGAGAAGATACAAGTAGGCCAGGACTTTTGGATACACCTAAAAGATGTGTAAATATGTATGAAGAGTTACTTTCTAAAACTAATGTAGATCCTAAGGAAGAAATAAATACTTTTTTTGAATCAGAAAATGATGAACCAATATTGGTAAAAGATATTCAATTTTATTCATTATGTGAACATCATATGTTACCGTTTTATGGAGTTTGTCATATTGCCTATGTTCCTAACAATGGAAAAATAACAGGACTTAGTAAATTAGCACGTTTGGTAGAAAATACAAGTCGTAGACTTCAAATTCAAGAAGATATGACACTTATGTTAGTTAGAGCTATAGAGGAAAAGTTAAATCCTAAGGGAGTATATGTAGTTATAGAAGCTGAACATATGTGTATGGCAATGAGAGGAATTAAAAAAATAGGAGCTAAAACTATTACTAGTAAGAAGACTGGTATTTTCTTAGAAGATAATGAATTGGTAAAAGATATTCAGTATAAGATAAAGTTATAGGGAAAAAATATGAAACAAGTTGATTATATTATAATAAGAGCAGAAGTTGATAATGTAAAAGTTATTACAAAAAAACTAAATAATGAAGAAGTATTAGAAATTTTAAATAAAGGTGAAGTTATTATTCTTAATATTTTTGAAAATATTGTTAATTTTAAAGTTCAAGGAAGAGCAAGAATAGTATCTAATTTAGATCAGGTAATTTCAGAATAGGATATCTTCACTATAATATAAAATAAAAGAAAAACTCGCTAAAGTACTTTAGCGAGTTTTAATATTAGATTTTAAAATAATAATTTATCTGCTCCTCCAAGTTTGAAGTCAAGTGCGGCCATTGCAAGTACATTAATATAGTGCCATGGTCTATCAAATTCTGGTTGGAAGAAAATATCGGCAAATGCCAACTGTTCCAAAGTCCATTTTGAAGAAATTGCAATAGAGAGTGCAGCGATTCCAGAAGAAATATCACGTTTAGACATAAGTTGAGCTCCTAATATTCTATGAGTATCTACATCATAATATATTTTCATATGAATTAAATTATTTTCCTTTCTCATAAAATCAGGATAAAGTTTTTCTTCTATATATTTGCTAGCGATATTTCCCTCGTATAAACTTATACTATTTTGAGAAAGACCAGTACTTACGAAATTATAGTCAAAGAATGAAAGTGCAGAAGTACCATTAACCTCTGGCATTTTTACTTTTTGTCCCATAGCATTAAGTGCGGCTACAATTCCTTGACGTCGAGCGAGCGTTGCAAGTGCAATAGGAATTTTACCACCAGTAGGAGCATATGGAAGTAAGGTAGAATCACCACCAGCATAAACATCTTTAGCAGAAGTTTCTAGATATTCATTTGTTATAACAAATCCACGTTCAGTTGTTTCAAGTTCTCCTTTAAGCCAAGAGGCATCAGGACGAACACCAACAGAAATAATAACGGTATCAGCTTCATATTCAGCTTTATCAGTAACAACAGCAGTTACTTGACCATTTTCTCCTTTGAATGACAAAACTTTTTCTCCCCCACGAACTTTAAGATTATACCTATTTCCTTCGTTAGTAAGGATATCAGTAAGTTCTTGATCCAAATATGTATTTAGAATTCTTGGAGCAAAATCAACGATCGTAACATCAATTCCTTTTTTTGCATATGATTCTGCAACTTCAAGGCCAATATATCCTCCACCAACTACGACCGCTTTTTTACTGTTTTTCATACAATCAGCTACGGCTTGTGTATCTTCTGGTCCACGGAAAGTATGGATATTTTTTAAATCGATTCCTTCAAAAGGAGGTTTAACTGCGACACCACCAGGACTTAACAGCAGTTTATCATAGTTTTGTTGTTCTTTTCCACTTGGTGTATTAACTACTATGTATTTTTCTTTTGTGTTTAAATCTACAACATCAGAGTTGCAGTGAATATTGATCCCTTGTGAACGATAAGATTTTTCTGTTGCAAAATGTAACTCAGATAATGCTTTAGATGTACCATCTAAATATGATTGGCTACCTCATCCCATAAACGAAGCTGTACTACCTCGCTCGTATAAGTGAATTTCAGCTTTGGGTTCATTTTTTAAAATAGTTTGAACGGCTTCATATCCGAAATGAGACGTTCCAACAACTACATATTTCATATTTATTCCTCCTAAATTTTTATATTATTTATGAATTATGATTTAACAAGGAAAACAATTATTTTAATTTATTTTTCCTAACATATTCTATGATTATACCATAAAGTACTTTAATATAAAATAAAGTTGCTCAAAGTGAAAATAGAAAGGAATACACTATTAATAAGCGATTAACTGTATTGTATATTGTAATATTATACTTAATAATATAATAAAAGAAATAAAATATTAATATTATTAAGTAAAAAGTTATAGAGAGAAATATAAAGAAGTAAGAGAATCTATATTGATTTTTTATTTCTGAAGAGATAAAGTAAATTATTATGGAGAAAAATGGGATAATAGGGTGATAATGTATATGTTGAAAATTTAAGTATTAAAAATAAAAAGAAAAAATTAAATATTTGACTTTCTTTGACTTTTATTTTATGATATATTTTAGTTAAAGTTACTTAGTGATAAAAATATCGGTAACTAGAAACATTACTTTAGACAACTATGGTAATGGAGTAAATAAAAGAAATTTTAATTTAGAGGTAAAGAAATGATAAAACCATTATTTGACAATATTTTATTAAAAAAAATTGAACAGGAGAAATCTACTTCGAGTGGTATTGTTTTATCTTCAAAAAGTAATGAGGAGTCTAATATAGGTGAAGTAATTGATTTGGGTGGAAGCTGTTTGTTATCATCTGAAAATGAAGGCGAATTAGCAATAGGAAGTAAAGTAGTTTTTTCGGACAACTATAAGAAAGTAATTTTTAAAAATGAAGAATATTACATTGTCAATGAAGAAGATGTACTAGCAGTAATAGAAGATTAATAAGGAGGAATTTATGGCTAAAGAAATAAAATTTTCAGAAGATGCACGTCAATCAATGAAGCGTGGTGTGGATAAACTTGCGAATGCTGTAAAAATTACATTAGGACCAAAAGGAAGAAATGTGGTTTTAGATAGAAAATTTGGTTCTCCATTGATAACAAACGATGGAGTGTCTATCGCAAAAGAAATTGAATTAGAAGACCCATATGAAAATATGGGGGCGAAATTAGTAGCAGAGGTTGCTAATAAAACAAATGAAATTGCTGGAGATGGAACAACAACGGCAACCATTTTGGCACAAGCTATGATAACAGAAGGATTAAAAAATGTTACTAGTGGTGCTAATCCCATAGGAATAAGAAAGGGAATGGAAAAAGCAGTAAAAGCGGCTGTAGAACGTCTGCGTGAAATAAGTGTAACTGTCGATTCAAAAGATAAAATAGCACAAGTTGGGGCAATATCTGCAGCAGATGAGGAAATTGGAAAATTTATATCAGAAGCTATGGAGAAAGTTGGAAACGATGGAGTAATTACAATAGAGGAATCACAAGGATTAGAGACTACTTTAGAAGTTGTTGAAGGTATGCAATTTGATCGAGGATACATTTCACCATATATGGTAAGTGATACAGAAAAAATGGTTGCAGATCTAGAGAATCCGTATATTTTAGTTACTGATAGGAAAATAAATGCAGTTCAAGAAATTTTACCCGTTTTAGAAGAAGTTGTGGCTGCAGCCAGACCATTGTTAATAATTGCCGATGATATTGAACAAGAAGCAAGTGCAACTTTAGTAGTTAATAAATTAAGAGGTACGTTTAATGTAGTTGCAGTAAAAGCACCAGGATTTGGCGAAAGAAGAAAAGCAATTCTAGAAGATATTGCAATACTAACAGGTGCAACTTTAATAACAGAGGATTTAGGATTAGAATTAAAAGATGCAAATATCACAATGCTGGGAAATTCGGCTAAAGTAAATGTGACTAAAGATAATACCGTTATTGTAGATGGTAAGGGTGAAAAAGAAAATATAGAAAGTCGTATTCAACAAATAAAAGCATTGTATGCAGAATCTACATCAGAATTTGATAAAGAAAAACTTCAAGAAAGATTGGCAAAACTTTCAGGTGGTGTTGCGGTAATAAAAGTAGGTGCAGCAACTGAAACAGAACTTAAAGAAAGAAAACTTCGTATCGAAGATGCACTTAACTCGACTCGTGCGGCGGTGGAAGAAGGTATAGTCCCTGGAGGAGGTACAGCTTTAGTTCAAGTAATTTCAGAAGTGGAAAAATTAGAGGCGACTGGAGACGAACTGACAGGAATAAATATAATAAAAAAAGCGTTAGAAGCTCCAGTTCGTCAAATAGCGGAAAATGCAGGGGTAGAAAGTAGTGTAATAGTAGCAAAGCTGAAAGAAGAAAAAGTAGGAATAGGTTATAATGCAGCGACAGAAGAATGGGTTGATATGATAAAATCAGGAATAGTAGATCCAACTAAAGTAACTCGTTCTGCACTTCAAAATGCAGCTAGCGTTTCAAGCTTATTCTTATCAACAGAAGCGGTCGTAGCTGATATTTCAGATGATGAACCAATGCAATCACAAATGCCAATGATGTAATCTTAAGACAAAATAGTTGAATAACAAAGTGTAATATTATAATATATATTCATAATATAAAAGGAGATAGAAAACAATGAGAGAAATCACAGATAAAGAATTTTATGAATTGTCAAAAACTGATAGTGTAAAACTATTTGATTTTTGGGCACCATGGTGTGGGCCATGTAAAATGTTGGCTCCAGTGTTGGAAGAAGTGTCTAATGAATTAACTAATATTGAATTTTATAAAATTAATGTAGATGAAAATCAAGAAGCCGCAGCTGAATTTGGGGTAATGTCGATTCCAACTTTACTAGTAATGAAAAATGGTGAGGTATTGGAAGAAAAAACAGGTTACTTACCTAAAGAAGCATTAGTAGAATTATTATCAAAATACTAAAATATAAAGCTAACTCAATAGTAGAGAAATAATAAATTTAAAATGTATTAGAGTTTGTTATTTGTGATTGTTTGCTAACGAGTTAGTTTTTTTATAATTAAATTAAGGTTTATAGATGAAAATTAAATTAATGATATTGATATTAATAAATATAATTTTAATATATAAGATTAATATTTAACAAATAGAATAAAATAAAAAACCAATATCCTATGATACTGGTCAAAAAATTACTTTTTAGTTTTAAGGTTTTCTTTCCAATCTTGAAGACCGTTTTTTAACATATATACATTAGTATAACCATTTTTTTTCAATGTTAGAGCAGCTCTTGGCGCAACTGTTCCGTTTTTATCACAAAGATAGATTGGTTGATCTTTTCTAAGAGAGGTATATAAAAAATTAAATTGAGAAAGTGGCATATTTCTCGCTCCATTAATATGAGCATATTTGAAATCTTCTTTTTCTCTAACATCAATCAATTGAACTTTTCTAAGATTTTGTCTAAACTCGGCATAAGGAAGTTTTGTAACTGCATTTCTTAATCTTAGATAATTAAATAATCCAACTGCTCCAAATACAGCAAGTATTATTAGGGTTGACACTAAAAATGACATAATAAACTCCTTTATAAATATATTTATCAATAGAGAAATTATATCATAATTTATAACTTTATTCAATATGGATTATGATATACTTATATTTAAGGAAAATAAAATAAAAAACTATCTTAATTATATAAAAATTATGGAGGTAAAATGATAACATCATCTAGTAATAAAAAAATAAAGGATTTACAAAAGCTTAAAGAAAATAGAAATATAAAAAAGTATAAAAGATATTTGATAGAGGGGAAACATTTAGTAGAAGAAGCACTTAGTACAAATTTAGTAGAAGAAGTAATTGTGTCAGAAGATTTTGATGATAAGAATTTGTTGAATGATTTTTCCGGAGAAATTACCATAGTTTCAAATAACATCATGAAATTATTAATAGATACAATAACAACACAAGGAATTGTTGGAGTATGTAGAATAGAAGAAAAAAATTTCGATATAAGCAACTACAGTAAAGTTTTGATTTTAGACAGAATTCAAGATCCAGGAAATCTTGGAACAATTATAAGGACGGCAGATGCTTTTGATTTTGATTGTGTAATTTTAGGTAAAGGAACTACAAGTTTATATGGGCAAAAAGTGATTCGTAGTACACAAGGGAGTAATTTTCATATAGAATGTTTTGAAAACATTAATATAGAAGAATTAATTTCTAAAATGGATGATTTTAACTTGTACGCAACCTCACTTAAGGGAGAAAAATATCTAGAAGAAATAAGGAATATAGAAGGGAATATTGCTGTAGTTTTTGGGAATGAGGGATCAGGTGTTTCCGAGTCAATATTGGATAAGGTGAATAATCTTTTAAAAATAAGTATGCCAGGAAGAGCCGAAAGTTTGAATGTTTCTATAGCTGCTGGGATAGTTATGCATCATATTGTAAATAATTTGAAATAAAAATTTACTAATTACAATAAGTATGGTATTATTGTAATTGTGAAAAAATTTTTTAAGAGAGGTGAGGTCTAATGTTAAAAACACTAGCAGTAGATAAAAGAGGAAATATTCTAACTGATATTAATTTGGAAAGACTTAATGACCAGGATATTGCTTGGTATTGGGTTGACTTTGATACTCCAACAAGAAGTGAGATAAACTTGTTGTCAACGTTTTTTAAGTTTCATGAACTTTTAATTGAAGATTGTTTAACCCTTTTACAAAGACCAAAAATTGAAATAACAAGGCAGCAAATATTTTTAGTATCTCATGTTTTAAAAAATATAGATGATGACTATGAAACTATAAATATGTTCGTAGGAAAAAATTATATTGTTACGTTTCACCTCTCTCATATAAGATACGTAAATAAAGTTATACCTAAAATCTTGCAGCGTGGTGCTCAATATTCACCGCTTCATGTTATGCATATGTTAGTTTCTGAAATAGTTGAGGGTTATATACCTATTATCTCAAAAATAGAAAATCGTCTTGATGAAATTGAAGAAACGGACTCATATACATCTGGTAGTAAAATTATGGATGAGGTATTTGATCTTCGAAGTGATCTTTTAAAACTTCGTCGTGGGCTTTTACCTATGCGTGAACTAATTCACAGATTTTTGGTATCAAGACGAGTTGAGATGACAGATAATGATAGAAAATATTTTCATGATATTTATGACGATTTAGTACAACAGACGGAAATTATAGAGGCAAATAGAGAGTTGGCCAGTGATATTCGTGAAAACTTTATGACATATAACTCGCTTAAATCAAACAATATTATGATGACGCTAACTGTTATTTCTACAATATTCCTTCCATTGACATTTATAGTTGGTCTTTATGGTATGAATTTCAGGAATATGCCAGAGTTGGAATGGGAATATGGTTATTTTATTGTTTGTGCAGTAATGTTAATTATTGCTGGTGGAATGTTGTGGGTATTTAAGAAAAAAGGATGGTTAGATATGTTTAAATAATATATCGGCTAAATTAAGGATAATTATATGAATTATATAAAATTGACATTGTTATTTACATTAATTTTAATTTCTAACTTTAGTTTAATTAAACTAGATTTCAGCAAATTTTTTAAAAAGAATAGTACTAGAGAAATAAAAATATTCATAAGTTTATTATCATTTGCTCTAGGGTATATTGTTTTTATGGCAATAATGATGTTGTACGAATTATCATTAACATTATTTTAACTAAGAAAGGAGCATACATGGAAGAAAAAAGAGAAAAAGAGAAAAAAATACGTATTGAAAAAGAGAAAACAGAAATGTCAAGAGAAGATAAATTGTTGGCTTTTTTAGGCGGTAAATTTATTTTGTACATTCTTATAGTTGTTATATTATTGGGGATAGCAATTTATATTTACACAGAAATATCTTATATATTTAATCCTATAAATGCAATAGTTTCAAGCATAATTACACCGATAATATTAGCATATATTTTCTACTATATTTTAAATCCGTTAGTAGATTTATTCTCAAAAAAAATGTCGAGGTTTATTGCCAGTTTATTAGCGATGTTAGTGGGTGTTATCGTTATTTTAGTTGTTATTATAGGAATAGTTCCAGTAGTGGTAGAACAAACACAAAATTTGATAAGTGCCATGCCTAGATATATTGAAGCAGTTCGAGGATATTTAGATACAAATTCTGATAATACATATGTAAAAGCAGTAAATGAATATATAAATACAAATCTTAATACTTCAAAAATAAGTTCTCAAGCAGTTACTGTTGCTTCCTCAGCAGCACAAAGTATAGCTTCTTCGTTATCTTCTACAGCTTCAGTGTTGATTACAATGCCATTTATATTATTTTTCTTATTGAAAGATGCAGCTAAATTTAAGAAATACATAATAAGTTTGGTACCTAATAGATTAAAGTACTCATTTGATGAAACTGTCAATGAGATAGATGAAAAAGTTGGTTCATATATTCAAGGACAAATGCTTGTATCATTGTGTTTAGGGGTAATGCTATTTATAGGATATAACATTATTGGATTACATTACGCATTTTCTTTGGCAACTATTGCAGCTTTTTTGAGTATAGTTCCTTATTTAGGTCCGATATTAGCAATAACACCAGCTATGTTGGTTGCAGCTTCTACTAGCGGAATAATGGTTATTAAAATGTTAGTTGTTTGGGGTATTGTTCAATTTTGCGAAGGTAATATAATATCACCTAATATTATGGGAAGAAGTATGAAAATGCATCCTTTAACTGTAATTTTTGTAATTTTAATTGGAGTAAATATAGCAGGAGTTGTTGGTGCAATATTAGGTATTCCAGTGTATTCAATATTAAAAATTTTAACAATTAGGTTAATAAATATGTTGAAAAATAGATATAATAAATACTATGGGTAATTTCAGTATAACCTTAAAGTTTTAAGCAACTTTAAGGTTATTTGTTTATTATATTGTACATAGAAGAAATAGTAATATTTGTATATTGTTTTAAAAAGATATATATTTATGTTATAATTGGTTAATTGAATATATAATAATTGAGGTTGTAATATTATGAGTATGATGAAAAAATTTAATAATTTATTTGTAAATGAAGAAGATTTTGAAGAAGATACAAGAGAAGAAATGGATGAGGCTCCAAGAGCTCAACCTAGAGTAAGAGTATCAAAGGAGAGTCAAGTGGCAAATAAACAAACGGCTGTGAATCAAACATTAAGTAAAACAAATAATGTAATTTTAACTGAACCACTAGTTTTTGCAGATAGTAAGGATATTATAGATGACATAAAAAAAAATAAAGTAGTTATAATTAATTTAGGTAAATTGGATATAGATACTTCAGACAGACTATTGGACTTTATATCTGGTGGAATTTATGCACTAAACGCAAAATTAAAAACTATAGGTGAGGCTATTTATCTTTGTGTACCTAATGGAGTAGAAGTATCAGGTGATTTTTACGAAGGAGAGTATTAGTATTGTTAAATTTAACAGAGTATTATTGGGTATTTAGATTTATAAGATATTTATTTGGATTTTATGAGTATTGTTTGTTAGCGTACATACTTACTTCATGGTTTCCACAGTTTAGAAACAATATAATAGTAGAATTTCTTGCTACGATATGTGAACCATATTTGAAAATATTTAGAAAATTTATTCCGCCAGTAGGAATGTTAGATATTTCTCCGATTATCGCATTTATTGTGTTAAATATTATTCAGAGAATAATTCTAAGTTTATTATTTATGTAGAGAAAACGATATGAAGAAATTAAATTTTTTAGCAATGTCTTCCAAAGAAGAACTAGCAGTGGCAGAAAAATTATTGCAGACGATCAATTTTTCAAGTAATAAAAATACAGTTACTAATTTTTTGACAAATTTTGAACAGATTATTTTAGAAAAATTGATTTTTCATAACTATAAAGATTTTAAAGTAGAATTTTTTGGAGGTATTGATACTTCTGAGCGAAAAAAGGCGAAGATAATTTCTAATGATTATTATGATATAAAATATGGAATATGTTGCTTGAAAGCAACATACAATAATAAATTTAATGAATTAAAACATAAGGATGTTTTAGGAGCCGTTTATAACTTAGGGTTAAATTTTAATAGATTTGGTGATATAGTAGTTCAAGAAAATGAAATATATCTTTTTGTAGATGAAGAAATTGTAGATTTCGTTACAATGAATCTTTCTAAAATTGGACGTGTAAATATTTCTTTAGAAAAAATTGAATTTTCTAAAATAAAAATAGAAAAACAATTTTCTGATTTTGAAATTGTTACTTCATCATTAAGAGTAGATGCAATAGCTGCTAAAATAACAAATAAATCAAGAAGTAAGATAAAAGAATTTTTAGAACAGGAGTTTATAAAAGTAAATCATGTCGTTATAAGAAATGGGGAAAAAACTTGTTCAACAGGTGATATAATTTCTATACGCCGCTATGGTAGATTTATTTTTAGAGGACAAATTCAAAATAAGAAATCTTTAAAGTATAGAGTAACAATGTCTAAACCAATTTAAAAGCTAGAGTTATCTAGCTTTTATTTTTTTACTTATTGATCTTATTTTAGTTTATAAATATTCATAGTTTGCATGCATGTTATCACATTTCTTGTTTGTAAAAAAATTACTTGAAATTTTAATAGAATGTGATATACTTTTTATAAAAATGAAAAGTAGGGGGTATATAATGAAAAAAGTATTATTATGTATATTGACAAGTTTTTTATTATTTTCCTTATTAGGATGTGGAACTAAAGGAGAAAATAAACAAGAGCGAGTTTTAAAAATGGGAGTTGTTCCAAGCAGCAATAGTGAAAAATTAGTAGAAGATTTAGAGCCGTTTGCAAAAGCGTTGAGTCAAAAACTAGGTGTGAAAGTAGAAGTATTTGTAGCTAGTAGCTACATAGGAGTAATTGAAGGAATTGGTAGTGGAAGTGTGGATTTTGGAATTGTTCCACCATTTTCGGCAATTTTGGCACAAAAGCAAAGTAATACAAAAAATATTTTGGTAGGAAAAACTCCAAATGGAAAGCCAGGATATTATTCAGAAATTTTTGTGAGAAATGATGCTAATATTTCTAAAATAGAAGATTTAAGAGGTAAAAAAATTGCATTTGTTGATCCATCATCATCTTCTGGGTATATTTATCCTGGTGCTATGTTAAAAGATGCAGGGATAGATTTAGAAAAAGATATATCTTATCAGTACAGTGGGGGACATGATAAGAGTTTACAGCTTTTATTGGATAAGGATGTTGATGCGATAGCTAGTTACGAGAATCTTTTAAAGAAATATGAAAAAGAATTTCCGAATGCGAAAAGTGATATAAAAGTTCTAGCAAAAAGTGAGTTGATTCCAGGTGTCACTGTTGTAGCTTCTGGAATGTTGGGTAGTGATATGCAAAATAAGATAAAAGAAGCATTGCTTGATATTCAAGATGATACAGCAAGTATGGATATATTAAAAAATTTATATAATATTGCAGGTTTTGAAGAAGTAAATGAAAGTTCTTATAAAACTATTGAAAAAGTAGCAGCTAAGATGAATATTGATTTAGGAAAAGTGAAGTAAATAGATGAAAAATTTCCAAAAAAATTATATAAAAGTATTGACATTATGTTAATACTTTTGTATAATATTAAATGTTCGTTAAGTGATGAATATTTATCCACAGTAGCTCAGTTGGTAGAGCAATCGGCTGTTAACCGATCGGTCGCAGGTTCGAGTCCTGCCTGTGGAGTTGGAGTAGTACTCAAGAGGCTGAAGAGGCGCCCCTGCTAAGGGTGTAGGTCGGGAAACCGGCGCGAGGGTTCAAATCCCTCCTGCTCCGTTTTTTTTATTGGCCCGTTGGTCAAGTGGTTAAGACACCGCCCTTTCACGGCGGTAACACGGGTTCGAATCCCGTACGGGTCACCATTTGAATTGAGAATAAGAGTTTGGTCCCGTGGTGTAGCGGTTATCACGCCTGCCTGTCACGCAGGAGATCGCGGGTTCGATTCCCGTCGGGACCGCCATTTTTGCCTTGATAGCTCAGTTGGTAGAGCAATGGATTGAAGCTCCATGTGTCGGCAGTTCGACTCTGTCTCAAGGCATTTTTTATTTTATGGCGGATATGGCGAAGTGGTTAACGCATCGGATTGTGGTTCCGACATTCGAGGGTTCGATTCCCTTTATCCGCCCCATTAATATAAATTATTGTTAGAGGTAATATGCAGTTATTTGCGTATTACTTTTTTTGTAAGCAAAAAACTGGTATATAAAAATTTTATAAAGTAGAATAGTGGTATACTAAAATAGAGGAGTGTGCAGATAATGGAAAAAACATTTGAAGAATATCTGGAATATTATGAAATTATAAATTCTAAAATTGCTTTGGAAAAAATTGAATCAGAAGAAAAATTTATCCTATTTGTAGGAAGGGCGACTTGTCCATTTTGTAGGAAATTTATGCCAAAATTGAGTGATGTGATAATAAATGATAGTTTAAATGTATATTTTATAAATAGTCAAGATTCAAAAGATAGCGAGGGTATTGATAATCTAAGAGAAGAATTTTCGATAAAAACAGTTCCAGGTTTATTGGTGTCTGAAAATAAAGACGTAAGAGTTGTCTGTGATTCAAGTTTATCTATAGAAGAAATAAGAGAATTTATCAATTAAATTTTAACGAAAAAACTTATTCTTAATAACAAAGGGTAAGTTTTTTTGTTTAAAAGCTGAAAAATGAAAAATAAAATGATATAATATTATCTATAAAATTTTTAATCATCATTAATAAATTGATGTTTATTCAAATTATATTAAAAACTATATAAAAATAGTGGGGTGAAGCAGTGAAAAGCGAAAGATTAAGGATAGAAAATCTGATTTTTAATTATGGAGAAAAAAAAGTTTTAGATAATTTATCTTTTGAGGTTAAAGAAGGAGATTTTGTAGCGATTGTTGGGAAAAGCGGTGCAGGTAAATCAACACTTTTAAGATGTATAAACCTTTTGAATCGCCCTCAAAAAGGGGAAATAGCTTTTGGAGAAAAAAATATTTTAAACTATAATAAAAAACAATTAAAAAGATTAAGAAGAAATATTGCATTTATTTTTCAAGATTACAATGTTTTAGATAATCTATATACAGTGGAAAATGTATTAACTCCTTATTTATCAAAAAAATCTTTTTTAGAACTTATTTTAGGTTATTCGAAAAAAGAATATCAGGAAGGTATTGAATATTTGAAACAAGTGGGATTGGAAGATGAAGCATTTAGGAAATCAAAATATTTATCAGGTGGACAAAAACAGAGAGTAGCAATTGCGAAGTCCTTTGCTCAGAATCCAAAAATTATATTGGCAGATGAGCCAGTTAGTAGTTTAGATGAGAAAAATACCTATCTTATTATGGACACTTTTAGTAAGTTAAATAAAGAAAATGGAATTAGTATTTTAATAAATTTACATGATATAAACTTAGCAAAAAAATACAGCAACAAAATTTTAGGATTAAAAGACGGCAAGATTTTATTTTACAAAAATTCTAATATGGTGAGTGATGATGAATTTGAAGAACTTTATAATTAAAAAACAATTAGGAAAATTATTTAGTTATGCATTATTTATCTTATTGTTTTTAGTTGCGTACTCATCTTATGATGCGAAGAGTTTTTCTTTGGGATTTGAAAGAATAAAAAATCTTATTTTAAGAATGTATCCAATAGATTTTAGTATTCTAAAAAGTTTGTATCAACCAATTATAGAAACTTTAAATATTGCATTGTTTTCATCAATATTAGCATTGCTTACAGTTTTAATAATACTACCATTTTTGACGAATATTTTATTCGAATTAAAGCTAATTCCTAAGTTTGTAAGTGCAATTTTTTCAATTTTTAGGACATTACCATTTTTAATTGTTGCGGCTATTCTTGTTAGTTTATTTAGTACAGGAGCTTTTAGTGGATTTTTAAGTATGTATATAATAAATTTACTGACTGCATCAAAACTTTTAAAAGAGTATGCAGAGGAAATTGAAAAAAAACATTTAGAGGCTGTCGAATGTTTGGGAGTGTCAAAATTCGCCCTTTATAAAAATGCAATTTTATCAAATTTAAAACCTGCTATTATTTCTGTTTATTTTCTTGTATTAGAATCAAGTATAAGAGGAGCTAGTGTCTTAGGTTTAGTTGGAGCAGGGGGAATAGGGCAGCGTTTATGGAAGGAATTAAACCATCTTCGTTATGACAGGGTTTCTTTAATTATTTTAGTATTGGTAATTTTAATTTTCATAATAGATTCAATTAGTTTTTATTTTAGAAATTTAGAAAGTATTAATTATGTGACTTATGAAAAGTTTATATTTAAGAAAAATATTTTTAAAATTATTTTTTCGTTACTTATTGTTGGTAGTATTTTTTATGTTAGTAATTTTATAAATATAAGTGGAGAAAGATTTTTAATAGGTGTAAAACAACTAAAAGTTTTTGTAACAGAAATAATTAAACCTGATTGGTCTTATACTACTAAAATGCTAGTTCAATTAGCTGTAAGCATTATTATTGCATTTGTTGCAACAGCCTTTGCAGCATTTACAGCAATAATAACTTCGTACTTAGCTTCTGCAAATTTATTCGGAAAATATAAGGCAATAATCTCTAAAATTATCGTTAACATATTAAGGACCTTTCCACCAATAATAGTTGCTTTAATATTTTTTAGAGGGTTTGGTCCAGGTATGATAAGTAGTTTTTTTGCCCTTTATATTTACACAATAGGTGTGATTACAAAAATGTATAGTGAAGTACTTGAAGGAATGAATAGTAATATTTTGTTGACAACTAAAAGTTTGGGATTAGGAAATTTTGTGAGCTATATAAAAATAATTTTTAATGGATATTTTCCAGAATTTGTAACAATAGTTTTATATAGATTTGAATCGAATATAAAAAATTCTACTATATTAGGAATGGTGGGAGCAGGAGGAATAGGTCAGCTTCTAGTAAATAATATAGAGTATAGAAATTGGAATAGAATATCAACCCTTTTGATTGGATTATGTTCAGCGATAATTATTATAGAAAATATATCATATTTGATAAGGATAAAAGTAAAGAAATAAAAAGGAGATCTTAATGCGTTTAAAAGTAGGAAAAATTGTAAATACACATTCATTAAAAGGGGAGTTAAAAGTTATTTCTTCTACAGATTTTGAAGAGAAACGTTTTTCAAAAGGTAACAAATTATTGATTACAAGAGGAAATCAACTGATTAAAGAGGTCGTTGTAGAAAATTATAGACAACACAAGAATTCATTACTTGTAAAATTTGAAGAAATAAATTCAATAGAGGAAGCAGAAAAATTAAAGAATTTGCAGATAAAAATTGATGTAGAGAATACAGAAGAACTAGGAGAGAACGAATTTTATTTTCATGAAATTATAGGTTGTAAAGTTTTTGATGAAAATGCTAAATTTTTGGGAGAGATAATAGAAATATTGACTCCAGGAGCAAATGATGTTTGGGTTATAAAAAATGAACAAGGAAAAGAAGTCTTGATTCCATATATTGAGGATGTTGTAAAAAATATAGATATAAAAAATAAAAAAGTAGAAATTGAAATAATGGAAGGGTTATTTAACTAATGAAAATAGATATTTTAACATTATTTCCAGAAATGTTTACTTCACTTAATCATTCTATTTTAGGAAAAGCGAAAGAAAAACAACTTGTTAATATAAATATTGTAGATTATAGAAAATTTTCTGGAAATAAGCATAATCAGGTGGATGATTATCCGTTTGGTGGGGGACAAGGAATGGTTTTAAAGCCAGAACCAATATTTAATGCGATTGAAAGTCTAAATAAAACAGAAAGTACAAGAATTATTTTGTTATGCCCTCAAGGTGAAAGGTTTAGTCAAAAAAAAGCAGAGGAACTTTCTAAAGAAGAACATTTAGTTTTTATCTGTGGTCATTATGAAGGTTATGATGAACGAATAAGAGAGTATCTAGTAACTGATGAATTGTCAATAGGTGATTTTATTTTGACTGGAGGGGAGTTTGCTGCAATGACTATGGTCGATAGTATAGCGAGATTAGTTCCTGAGGTTTTAGGCAAAGAAGAATCACATAAAGATGATTCGTTTTCAACTGGACTTTTAGAATATCCACAGTATACCAGACCAAAAAATTATAAGGGTATGATAGTTCCAGATGTATTAACTTCAGGTCATCATAAAAATATAGAAATATATAGAAAAAAAGAAAGTTTAAAAAGAACATATTTGAGGCGACCAGATTTGTTGGAGAATTATAAATTAGATGAAAAAGAAAAAAAATTATTTGATGAAATAAAAAAAGAATTAAAAAATTAACATAAAATAAATGACATAATAGCAATTTTGATGTATAATATATAGTATGTTATTGTAAGCACAGGAGGATTAGAAGTAATGACAACTTCATTTGAGGAATTATTAAATAGCTCAGAAATGCTAAAAAAAGGAGATAAGGTAACTGGAACTGTATCTAAAATTGAATCTGATAGAGTATATGTTGATGTAGCAGGAGCGCAGTATGATTGTGTGATTTTGCGAAATCAAATTACAAGAAAGCCGTTTGAAAATATTGAAGAAATACTATCGGTTGGTGATGAAATAGAAGCACAAGTTACTGGTATTAGAGTAGATCGTGAAAAAAGAACAGAAGATGTTCCAGGTGTGATTTATCTGTCACATAAAATTTTAGAAAATGCTGAATATAGAAAACTTATGGAGTTATCTTGGACTCAGTTAATAGAAAAATTTGAAAATGGTGAATATATAACTGCAACTGTATCTGCACAAACAAAAGGTGGATTACTAGCGGAAGTTGAGGGATTACGTGCGTTTATTCCAGGATCTTATATTGATGTTAAATTTAAAAAAGATTTATCAAGTTTTGTAGGTAAAGAATATACATTCAAAATTGAAGAAGTTGATAAATCTAAAAATAAAATTATCTTAAATAGAAGGGTGATTTTAGAAGAAGAGCAGGCTAAAAAATTAGCGGAGATCTACGATAATATTAATGTAGGAGATGTTGTAGAAGGAAAAGTAAATCGTATTGCTAGCTTTGGTGCATTTGTTAATTTAGGAGAGATTGATGGATTACTTCATATTTCCGAGATATCACATAAGCGTTTTGATAAAATAGAAGATGTTCTTTCTGTTGGTGATATGGTAAAAGTTGCAGTAATTGCAGTTGATAAAGAAAATGAAAGGGTATCATTATCGGCAAAAACATTGTTACCAACACAGTGGGAAGTAGCTCGTGCAACCATTAAAACTGGAGATGTGCTAGAAGGTGTTGTACGTAATACAACTGCGTTTGGAGCATTTGTAGAGATTATGGATGATGTAGAGGGATTAGTACACATTTCTCAAATTTCTCACGAGAGAGTAAATAATGTATCAGATGTTCTTAACAGAGGTGATAAAGTAACTGTAAAAGTACTTGATGTAGATTTTGAAAATGAAAGATTGTCTTTAACTATAAAAGAATTACAGGAAAAACCTAAAAAAGAAGAAGTTAAAGAAGAACCAGAATTTGACACATCTTATTTAAAAGACGAAGATACTTCATTTAGTGTTGCAGATAAATTTAAAGATATTGAACTTTAATTTCTAGATTAATTAGAAAAAATAATGGCAGTAGATTGATAGGTGTCTATTGCTATTATTTTTTGAATAAGAGTAATAATTTTTTTAGAAATTGATATTTAATTAATAAGTCTATATTAATTATATTGTGGAGGTAAAAAGATGGCAAAACCAACAGTGGCTATTATAGGAAGACCAAACGTGGGGAAATCTACTATTTTTAATAAAATAATAGGGGATAGACTTTCTATAGTAGAAGATGTAGCGGGAGTTACTCGTGATAGAATATATTCAAAAGCAGAATGGTTAAATTATTCTTTCTTTATGATTGATACTGGAGGAATAGAGTTAGAGGATACTCCATTTCAAAAGCAAATTAGGGCACAGGCAGAATTGGCAATTGATGAAGCTGATGTAATTATATTTCTAACTAACGGTCGTGATGGAGTGACTAGTGACGATGAAGAGGTAGCGAAACTTCTTTACAAAACAGATAAACCAGTTGTACTTGCAGTTAATAAAATTGATAATTTTGATATGAATCATATGATTTATGATTTTTATTCATTAGGTTTTGGAGAACCGTTCCCAATATCTGGCTCACATGGTTTAGGTATTGGAGATTTATTAGATGAAGTTTGCAAAAATTTCAAAGTATCTGACGAAGAAGTAGAAGATAAAAAAATTAGATTTTCTTTAATAGGGAGACCAAATGTAGGAAAATCTAGTTTAATTAACACAATTTTAGGAAAAGAGCGTGTAATAGCATCTGATATTGCGGGAACAACAAGAGATGCTATTGATACCGATTTTATTCATAATGGGGATGAATATGTAGTTATTGATACAGCAGGTATAAGAAAACGTGGAAAAGTATATGAATCATGTGAAAAATATTCAGTACTTCGTTCATTAAAAGCTATAGAAAGATCCGATGTTGTTTTAGTTGTTCTTAATGCCGAAGAAGGGATTATTGAACAAGATAAAAAAGTTGCCGGTTATGCACATGAATCAGGAAAAGGGGTAATAATAGTTGTCAATAAATGGGATGCAATAGCTAAAGATGACAAAACAATGAAGGAATTTGATGAGAAAATTCGTGATAATTTTTCTTATCTAGATTATGCTAAGATTATTTATGTTTCTGCAAAGACAAAACAGAGAGTATTTAACATTTTTCCATTAATAAAAGAATCGTATGAAAATAGACAGCGAAGAATTCAATCGTCAACATTAAACGAAATTGTCGTTGATGCTGTATCTATGAATCCAACACCAATGGATAAAGGGAAGAGGTTAAACATTTTTTACGCATCACAAGTTGCAATTAACCCACCAACATTTGTATTTTTTGTAAATTATCCAGAATTAATGCACTTTTCTTATGAGAGATTTTTAGAAAATAGAATTCGTGATTCATTTAATTTTGATGGAACACCAATAAAATTATTAGCAAGAAAAAGAAATTGATGTAGAAGTTAATTATGAAATTTGTATTTGATTTAGATGGTACAATTTGTTTTGATGGAAAAAATATTTCAAATAAAATAATAGAAATTTTAAAAAAGGCAGAAGAATATGGCCATGAAATTTGTTTTGCATCTGCAAGATCATACCGGGATTGTATGCCAGTTTTAAAAGACGATTTTAAGGAAAATATTGTTATTTCGCTTAATGGAGCAGCAGTATATAAAAATCAAAATTTATTAACTTATACACCCTTAAATAAGGATTTTTATTTAAGAATATTAAAGTTCTGTGAAAAATATGATTTACCTTATTTTATAGATGATTATATAAATTATGTATATAACAAGGAAGAAGAAATTAGCTTTTTCAAGTATGTTGATAAATACAAAGTTGCAAAATCATTAAAACTAGATGAAATGCTAGAACCTATAAAAATGGCAATTTTTGTTAATAAAAATGAAGAAATTCGTGATCAAATTTTAAATATTTCAAACGATGAAAAAAAAGTTTCTATTATGTATCATGAAATAGAAAGAGCAATCTACATTAATCCTGTAGATATTAATAAAGCAAATAGTATAATTAATAATATATCTCCAGAATATGTAGCATTTGGAAATGATAAAAATGATATAGAAATGATAGAGAACGCGACATATGGAATTCAAGTTGGAGAATATTCGGAATTAACTAAGGTTGCAGACGAAATAATTTCAGGAGCAAATATTGAGAAAAAAATTGCTGATAAAATAATGGAGTTGTTTATAAAATATCAGGGAAGTTAAAATAATTTTTCTTAAATAATGGTAGAAAATACTAGCAAATAATAGAAGAACATGATATAATCTTCTTTATATATTTACCACTAGGAGGAAATTGATATGCCAATAGGATTTTATGGAACGTCGGCTAGTTACATACTTTACTTTTTATTGATAATGTTGATTCCGTTATGGGCACAATTTAAAGTAAGAAGTACATATGAGAGATACAAAAAAGTAAGAACAAAATCAGGATTAACAGGAAAAGAAGTTGCGGAAATAATAATGCAAGCTAATGGAATAACTGGAGTTGAGGTAATAAAAGGAGAAGATGAATTATCAGACCATTATGACCCCACTAAAGATGTTGTTGTTTTGTCTCCGATAGTTTATTCACAACCAACAGTTGCTTCAGTAGCAATAGCAGCACACGAAGTGGGACATGTTATCCAAGATAAAGTTGCAGATTACAAACCTATGAGATGGAGACATAGTTTAGTTCCGTTAGCAAATATTGGTGGAAATTTATCAACTATTTTAATTTTAGTAGGCTTTATGTTGACTGGACTAATAGGGCAATTTGGTTATACGGTGGCTTGGATAGGTGTAGGATTCATGTTATTTGCAGTACTATTTCAAGTGGTAACTTTGCCTGTAGAGTTTGATGCCTCTAAGCGTGCTTTAGAACAAGTTGTAGATCTTAATATAGTTGATGAACAAGAACATAGACATTGCAAAAAAGTTTTAACAGCAGCAGCTTTAACATATGTAGCAGCAGCATTAGTAGCTTTAATGGAAATGTTAAGATTTATATTTATATTATTGAGTAGTAATAGAGATTAGAATAAAAGACGATTACGCTGTAGTGAGCTGTACCTAAAATTAATTTAAGGGACAGTTCACTTTTGTAGTAATCGCTTTTTTATATTGTTATACAAGATAAATTGAAAAATATAGTTTTTATTATAAATTTTCTTTTTTGTAATATAAAATCTATTATAGAATAAATTTTTTTTCAATTTAATTTGAAATAAATATGAAAAACAATTATAAAAATAATAAATATAAAATCGTCTTATATTTTGAAATGAGAAGGATAATATAAGTTTTAATAATTGAAAATTTTAAAAAATAATGAGATAATTGTTTTACAAAACAAAAGGAGGAGAAACATTATGAAAGGTTTTGCTATGAAAAAAATTGGAGAAATTGGTTGGATTGAAAAAGAAAGACCAGTTTGTGGACCAAGCGATGCTATAATAAAACCATTAGCGTTGTCACCATGTACATCAGATGTGCACACAGTGTGGGAAGGAGCAATTGGCGAAAGAACTGATATGATATTGGGGCATGAAGGCTGTGGTGTTGTTGTGGAGGTAGGAGAATTAGTAAAAGATTTTAAGGTTGGAGATAGAGTTATGGTTGCAGCTATAACGCCTGATTGGAATTCTTTAGAGGCACAAGCAGGTTTTCCAATGCATTCAGGGGGGATGCTAGCAGGATGGAAGTTTTCTAACTTTAAAGATGGGATGTTTGGGGAATTTTTCCATGTGAATGATGCAGATGGAAACTTAGCACATATTCCAGATGGAGTTAGTGTAGAAGAAGCGTGTATGCTTTCTGATATGGTACCAACAGGATTTCATGGTGTGGAGTTAGCTGATGTACAGTTTGGAGATACTGTGCTAGTAGTCGGAATTGGGCCAGTTGGTTTAATGGCAGTAGCTGGAGCAAATTTGAGAGGGGCATCTAGAATTATTGCAGTAGGTACTCGACAAATTTGCCGTGATGTAGCTAAAAAATATGGTGCAACTGATTTTATTGGATATAAAGAAGGATCAATTGATGAACAAGTACTAAAACTAACAGATGGAAAAGGAGTAGATAAAGCTATAATAGCTGGAGGTAGTGTAGAAACGATGGAACCAGTTGTTAAATGCTTAAAACCTGGAGGAAAAATAGGAAATGTAAATTACTTAGGTAAAGGTACTTACATAAATATCCCACGTGTTGAATGGGGTGTTGGAATGGGACATAAACAAATTTTGGGAGGTTTAATGCCAGGAGGAAGATTACGCTTAGAAAAATTAGCAAAACTAATTGAATGTGGGAAATTAGACGTAAATCATCTATTAACTCATAAATTTTATGGCTTTGACAAAGTAGAAGATGCCTTATTACTTATGAAAGAAAAGCCAGCTGATTTAATAAAACCAGTTGTTATTTTGGAAAATTAATATTAATGACGGAGAAGCTGGATGCTTTTCCGTTTTTTATAGGTGGTGTGTTAGGTGAAGATAATTTTAATATCGGGATTTTTAGGTGCTGGAAAAACTAGCTTTGTAAAGAGTTTATCCGAAAATACAAAAGAAAAATTTGTTATATTAGAAAATGAATTTGGAGAGTTAAATTTAGATGGTGAGTACTTAAGAAAAAATTTAAAAGACGACATTGCTAATGAGGTAAAGATATGGGAACTAACGCAAGGGTGTATTTGTTGTTCTGTAAATTTAGATTTAACGCATTCTGTTTTGACTATAGCTAATACATTGAATCCAGATTATTTAATAATAGAACCAAGTGGTATTGCAATGACTAGTAATATAATTAAAAAATTGAATAAAATAAGTTATGAAAGGATAGAATTAGGACTTCCTATAGTTATAATAGATGCCCATAATTATAAAAATAGTTTAGAAAATTTTAAATTATATTTAGAAGATCAATTAAATTACAGTGGTTTGATAGTTGTAAGTAAATCAGAAAATATGTGTGAAAATGATTTTTTAGAATTAAAAAAAGAGCTAAATATAAAGGAAAGCACACAGTTTCCGCTTACTCATTATAGTAGGTGGTCGGAAAAAAATTGGCAAAATATTTTAGATGTAAAAACATCATTGCATAAAGAAGATAAAAAGATAAAATTAAATTTCAAAGTTGAAAATAATAAGAAGAGAAAGTTAGAACAAATTAGTTTCGATAATATAAATATAGAATCAGTAGATGTACTATTTTATATTTTGCTACTTTTAACGTCTGGAAAATTTGGGAATATAGAAAGAGCAAAAGGATATTTTTCAATAGAAAATAATTATTTTAAATTTGATCTTGTAGGAAAAAATTATGCAATAACTGGTTGTGAAAAAATGTCTGATGAAAGAGTAGTAATAATAGGTGAGAATCTAGAAAAATGTTTATTAAAAAATTTATTTAAAGTTTTTTAAAACTAGTTATTTTTTAATAACTATGCTTGCTGTTATTAAAAGAAAAAATAATAAAAATAATAAATTAGTGACTATGTAGTCTAGTGCTAATTGTAGAATAAATCTTTACAATAAGATTAATTCTTTTAAGATAATTGTTGCTTTGTTTAAGTAAATGGTTTAAAATGTTATTATGCTGTTAAAATATAATAATAAATATTTTACATAATCATCAGTGAAATAAAGGAGATATAAATGAACAAAAATACTTTATTAACTTTAGCCGCTGCAGGTGCTTGTGCTGCTGTAGTATCAAGGGCTTTATCAAAAAAAGAAAAATTTACTGCAGAAGAATTAGAAAAAATTAATAAGTACAAAGAATATTTAGAAGACAAAGACTATGTCATAATTAATAAAGAAAATTATAAAAAGAATAATTCAAAATTACTTTCTCTTTCTTCAATACCTATCTACTATAAAGCTGCCAAAACTGTAGCAAAATTTATTTTCTAAGTTATGTTTATTCCAGAAAAAAATTATTCGTTTTATGAAGAAGAACCTAAGGGGAAGTTAACTTTTAAAAAATTTTGTAAAGAGATGTATTATAGGATTATGTATGATGAAATTTCGATTCTGTCATCTAACCTTAGCTATTATTTTATTCTATCTCTTTTTCCGATGTTAATAGTAGCATTAGCATTAACTCCATATTTTAGAATCGATCAACAATTTTTATTAAATAAAATTCAAACTTTTGCACCGGGAGATTTAGGTGATTATTTATTTAATATGATTAGTGAAGTGCTAAATAATAAAAGTAATACTATTATTACCGTGGGTATTGTATTTACATTATGGTCTGCTTCTAATGGAATTTATGGGATTATAATCGCTTTTAATAATGCTTTTAGAGTTCGTGATGGAAGAATTTGGATAGTTACTAAACTGATAAGTATTTTATTTACTATTTTATTTTTAGTAGGAATGTTTTTAGTGTTGGCACTTGTAGTTTTTGGAAAGCAGCTAACTTACCTACTATTTCATAAATTAAATTTTGATGAAGGATTTTCAAACCTATGGTCATATTTAACTTACAGTTTTCCTATGTTATTTACTTTTATAGTATTTGTGTTTTTGTATATACTAGGACCAAATGTTAGAGTAAAATCTATAAGTTTATTTCCAGGGGCACTGTTTTCTACAATATCTTGGACTTTAGTAAGTAGACTTTTTGGATATTATATTGATCATTTTTCCAGTTATATAAAAACTTATGGAACTATTGGTGCATTAATGGCGTTTATTATTTGGTTATATATTACAGGATATATTTTGATTTTAGGTGCTGAGATAAATGCAATTTTTCATAATTATAAAGTTGAGCATAGAGTTTTTGAAGAAACCCATACAAAAGAGGAAAATAGTTTATTTTAAATCTCAAGAGTAATTTTTACTTTTGAGATTTTTATTGTTGAAATTTTTATTTGTAGAATTGAGCAAACTTTATTTTTTAATAAACACAAAATATAAATTTTAGGATGTTATTATGTTAAAAGCACATAATTTATAGTATAATGATATAGATAAAATATATTAAAATAACTGTTAAAAATTTGTGAAATATTTATAGTTATTGATACGCCACCAACTATTTATAAATTTGTTATTTTATTGAATTTTATTTTATAGATTGTTATTAAATTGAAAATTTTTAATTTTGAAAGGAGTTTTTGAATATGAAAAAAGAAATTTATTTAGCTGGAGGATGCTTTTGGGGAGTTGAGGGATATTTTTCTCAACTTCCAGGAGTGATTAAAACTAGAGCAGGATATAGTAACGGAGAAACTAAAGAAACAGATTATACAAAAATTAAATCAACAGATCACGCTGAGGTAATTTACTTAAAATATGATGCTGATGTGTTACCATTAAATGATGTTCTTCGTCATTATTTCAGAATCATAGACCCAGTTAGTGTTAATAAACAAGGTGCAGATATTGGACGACAATATAGAACGGGCATTTATTATGTTGACGAAGAAACAAAAGAAGAGGTAGTGAAATTTATAGATGAGCTTCAGAAAAATTTTACTAAAAAAATTGCTGTTGAAGTTGAAAAAGTAGCTAATTATATTGATGCAGAAGAGTATCATCAAAAATATTTAGAAAAAAATCCTACAGGGTATTGTCATGTAGATTTATCATTAGCGAAAAAAAGTTTATAATCAATATTTGTAAATGTGGCGATTATAGATAAAGAAGTAAAACTAATTAAGGATAACTTTGAAATAAAAAATTAAGAAAAACTTTGAAAAAAAGTAAAAAAAAAGGTAAAATATATATTAAGTATATGAATAAGTGAGGAGTTTAAAAATGACTAATATTTTAATTTTGGGGCATAAAAATCCAGATACGGATTCTATATGTTCTGCTGTTATTTATAATAATTTAAAAAGAATGCAAGGAATGGATACTGAAGCGGTACGTCTAGGTGAATTGAATGATGAGACGAAATATGCCCTGAAATATTTTGATGTAAGAGAACCACGTTTAATTAATGAAGTTAACGAAGGACAGAATGTGATCTTAGTTGATCATAATGAATTCCAACAATCAGCAAATGGTATTGAAAAAGCCATTATTCGAGAGGTAATAGATCATCATCGTATAGCGAACTTTGAAACGGCAGGTCCTTTGTATTATCGTGCAGAACCTTTAGGGTGTACAGCTACTATTTTGAAAAAAATTTATGAAGAGCAAAGTGTGCATATTGATAAACAAATAGCAGGGCTTATGCTTTCTGCCATTATTTCAGATTCATTATTATTTAAATCACCAACCTGCACTTTACAAGATAAAGTTGCAGCTAATGAATTAGCAGAAATAGCAGAAGTAAATCTTGAAGAATATGGATTAGCTATGCTAAAAGCAGGGGCCTCTACTAAGGATAAGAAGGCTGAAGATTTAATCTCATTAGATGCTAAAGAGTTTATTTTAGGTGAAGATAAACTTATTGTTGCTCAAATTAATACTGTCGATGAAAAAGAAGTAGTAGAACGTAAAGAAGAATTAGAAAAAGCAATTAATACTGAAATTTCTTCAAAATCATTATCAGCTTTTGTTTTTGTTATTACAAATATTTTAACTTCTAATTCAGAAGTTTTAGTATTAGGTGGGAAAAAAGACAAAGTAGCGAATGCTTTTGGAAAAACATTAGCCAATGACTTTATGTTATTGGAAGGTGTTGTTTCAAGAAAAAAACAAGTAGTTCCTCAAATTACAGAAGAATTTGCTAAGTAGTTTTAACTTTAGCTTAGGTAGTAATAATAAAATAATTATAGAGTAGAAAGTGGGACTAAGTATCTCACTTTCTAATTTATATATAAGATTAAAATTAGATAATGAAAATCTTAGCTTTAATACTTTTATTATAATATTAAAAATTTATTACAACGAGGAATATATATGGAAAAAAGAAAATCAATAATATGGAATTTTATAAAAAGTGTAATTATAAATTCTTTGATAGTTCTCGCATTTTCAGGATTATTTAGTAATAGCCTGAGAATAGAAAAAACCATTTATGGATTTTATGGTGCACTTTTAATTACATTATTTTATATGTTTATACGACCACTGCTCATGTTAGTAAGTATTATACCTATAGTTATGACTTTTGGTATTTTTATTGTCATAATAAATGCTTTTTTAATAGCTTTGGTTTCGTATCTATTGGCACCAAGGTTCGAGGTGGCTTCTTTTGGAGCTGCATTTTTCTTAGCAATTTTTATTTCATTATTTAATGCATTGTTAAATAGTAATGACAGAAAAATAATTATTAAAAGATTTTAGTTAGGAGATATTTTATGGAGAAAATTACAACGAGATCTCTTGTAGAAAAATTAAATTTGGAAATAATTAGTGGAGAAAAAGGTTTAGATCGTGAAATTACGACAGATGAATTATCAAGACCAGCATTACAACTTGCAGGTTATTTCTCTTATTATTCTCCACAAAGAGTACAAATTTTAGGAACTAGTGAACTTTCTTTTTTTAAATTGGTACCAAATATTGAAAAAAGATCAAGAATGCGTATGTTATGTACACGAATTACACCATGCATAATTGTTTCAAGAGATTTAGAAGTTCCTATTGAATTAATAGAAGCATCAAATAGATATGATACTCCGGTTCTTCGCAGTAAAGTAGAAACCACAAAAATTATGGGAAGTATAACCAATTATTTGCAAAAAGTGTTTGCTCCTTCAACATCAGTTCATGGTGTATTTATAGAAGTCTACGGGATAGGGGTACTTATAACTGGAGAAAGCGGAATAGGTAAAAGTGAAATCGCACTTGAACTTATTAAAAGAGGTCATCGTCTTGTAGCGGATGACAGGGTTGATATAAAAGAACTTGAAAAAAATTATTTGTTAGGAAGTTGTGAATCACCACTCATAAAGCATTTGTTAGAAATACGTGGACTTGGAATTATAAATGTCATGACATTATTTGGAACAGGAGCCGTAAGAAGTGATAAAAGAATGCAACTAAATGTCCATTTGGAAACTTGGAATGAATCTAAGCAATATGACAGAATAGGATTAGGAAATGAATATAAAGAAATATTAAATTCAAAAATTGAGAAAAAGACTATTCCGGTAAGACCTGGACGTAATGTAGCAATTATTATTGAATCAGCAGCTATGAACTATAGGTTAAATAAAATGGGAACAAATACTGCTGAAGAATTCACTGAACGACTTGCTGCTGAAATTAAAAAGAATAATTTAAAAAATAAAGAAGGTGAGTAATATGAATTTTAATTACATAAATCCAATTGCAGTTCATTTATTCTCTAAACCTATTTATTGGTATGGAATAATTATTGCAACGACAGTTTTAGTTGCATATTTAATGGCTGATAAAGAAGCAACTAAAAGAGGATTAAAAAAAGATACCATGATAGATTTATTATTAATGGCGTTACCAGTTGCATTTATTTTTGCTAGGGCATATTATGTAATGTTTAGATGGGATTACTATTCAATACATAAAAATGAGATTATAGCAATTTGGGATGGAGGAATCGCTATTTATGGTGGACTTATTGGCGGCTTTATAGTTTTATATTTCTTTGCTAAAAAAAGAAATATAAAAGTTATAAAATTACTTGATATTATTGCTCCTAGTCTTTTAGTTGGTCAAATTATAGGGCGTTGGGGAAATTTTTTCAACCATGAAGCATATGGAGAAGTAGTCAGTAAAGAATTTTTAGAAAAGAGATTTATCCCTAACTTTATAATTGAAAATATGTATATTGATGGAGCATATCGACAACCAACTTTTTTATATGAAAGTTTATGGTGTATAGTGGCTTTAATAGTGTTGTTACTTCTAAGAAATAAACTTGCACAAAGTGAAGTGTTTGCAATGTATTTAATTTTATATGGTATTGAACGTTTCATAGTAGAGGGAATGAGAACTGATTCACTTTATTTAGGAGGAATGAGAGTTTCGCAAGTTCTTTCACTGGTATTTGTTATAGGAAGTTTGATATACTTAGTAGTGCTTAATACGAAATACCGTAATAAGAAAATTTTGTATAAAGAATCATAATTAACAAAAGAGGGTGAATAATATGTCAGAAAAAATTTATGACTTAATTATTATAGGAGCGGGACCAGCAGGAATGACAGCTTCTATCTATGCATCAAGAGCAAACTTATCAGTATTAATGGTAGAAAGAAAATATCCAGGTGGGCAAATGTTGGCTACCGAAGAAATAGAAAATTATACGGGATATGAGAAAGTGACTGGACCAGAATTATCAGAGAAAATGTTTGAGCATTCAAAAAAATTTGGAACAGAATTTGCTTTTGGAAACATAACAAAAATAGAAGTAAAAGATGATTTAAAATATATTACAGCAGGAAACAACGAATATGTAACAAAATCAATTATTATTGCAACTGGCTCTGAGCATAGAAATCTGAATATTCCAGGTGAAGAAGAATTTTCAGGAAAAGGTGTAAGTTATTGTGCAGTTTGTGATGGAGCATTTTTTAGAAATAAAGAAGTAGTGGTTATTGGTGGAGGAGATTCGGCAATAGAAGAAGCATTATATTTATCAAATTTAGTTAGTAAGGTAACTGTAGTTCATAGACGAAATGAATTACGTGCACAAAAGATTTTACAAACTAGAGCATTTGCTAAAGGAAATATTGAATTTATTTGGGATACCATTCCAGTGGAAATTAAAGGAGATAGAAAAATTTCTTCCATTATATTGAGAAATGTAAAAACCAACGAGGAAAGCACATTTGAAGCTGACGGTATATTTATTTATGTTGGAATGTTACCACAAACTTCTGATTTTACAGAATTAGGAATAACAAATAAAACAGGATACATACCAACAAATGAAAAACTTGAAACAAATATACCTGGAATATTTGCTGCTGGTGATGTAAGAGAAAAAGAAATTAGACAAGTGGTGACAGCAGCAGCAGATGGAGCTATTGCTGCTCAAAGTGCATATAGTTATATAGAAAATTTAAATTAAATATAAGGAGTTAGTCCAAAAATAAAATTTTTATTTTAAAGGATGAACTCCTTATTTTTTTGTTAATACGATTATAAATTAACAAGTAATAATAGTCTCAATCAAGAATTATTTTATTAGAATAGAGAAAAAATGCATAAATTTATAATTATATTGAGTTATAAAACATATTTATACATTGTGTTATGAAATATCAAAAAAGTAAAAAATGTAAATAATTATTTTTCAGCGAAATAATAAATAATATAAAATAAAAAAATTTGTATTTTAGAAAAATAAAATTTATAAAATCATGAAAAACTAATATTGTTATAAAAATAAATTGATATTTTTTAATAAAAAAAAATTATTTTATTTAAATATTATAAAGATTTTTATTATTAAATATAATCAATTTATGAAATAAAAAAACTGTTTTTCTGTATTCTTTTCTTTTAAAAAAAAATATATTTTTCCCTTTTGAATTCATGTGATTACTGTCAAAAAGCCTATAATAGAAGTATTTTAAAAAAACAAAATATTAAAATAAAAAGAAAATATTTTCAATAAAAATTTCACGAAAAAAACGCTTTCACAAAGTTGTGTTATATGTTATCATATAAGTACAAATAACAAGGAGGTAAGGGAAAATGATTATAGGAGTACCTAAAGAAATAAAAAATAACGAAAGCAGAGTTTCTGCAATACCAGGTGTTGTAGGTGAATTAGTTCACGATGGGCATACAGTTTATGTGGAAAAAGGGGCAGGTGTTGCTTCAGGTATTTCGGATGAGGAGTATGCAAAAGTAGGGGCTGTGTTACTAGATAATGCAGAAGATGTGTGGAATAAATCAGATTTAATTTATAAAGTTAAAGAACCTATTCCAGCAGAATATAAATATTTTAGAAAAGGTTTAATTGTTTATACATACTTACATTTAGCTGCAGATGCTGAGTTAACAAAAGCTATGGTGGATGCAGGTACTATTGGTATTGCCTTTGAAACAGTTAAAGTGGGACGCGGATTACCGTTATTAAGACCAATGAGTGAGATTGCTGGAAGAATGGCCATCCAAGAGGGAACAAGATTTTTATCTAAAGTACAAGGTGGTAAAGGAAAATTATTACAAGGTGTTCCAGGTGTTCAACCAGGTCATGTTGTAGTTATTGGAGCAGGTGTAGCAGGGACTGCAGCTGCTACTGCGGCAGCAGGATTGGGTGCACGCGTAACTATGTTAGATGTTAACTTAGATCGTTTGACAGAATTATCACATATCTTTGGTGGTAAAGTAGAAACAATTTATTCTAATAAATTAAATATAGCTAATGCTATTAAAACTGCAGATTTAGTAGTAAGTACTGTTTTAATACCAGGGGCAAAAGCACCAAAACTTGTTACTAAAGAAATGATTAAAGATATGCCTGATGGTGGTGTAATTGTCGACGTAGCTATTGACCAAGGTGGTACTACAGAATATACTGAAGGTCGTCCAACAAGTCATGACAATCCTATATTTGTAGAAGAAGGTGTATTACACTATTCAGTGGCAAATATTCCAGGTGCAGTAGCTGAAACAGCAACATATGCACTATGTAATGCAACAGCTAAATATGTAAAAGTAATTGCTAATCTAGGCGTTAAAGAAGCTGTAGCAAAATTCCCAGAATTAGAACCAGGGGTTAATGTTGCTAATGGAAAAGTAACTTTCAAAGCAGTTGCAGATGACTTAGGATATGAATTTGTACCTGTAGAAAAAGCATTGTAATTAAATAAGAAATAAAAACAGCAGAAGTGGAGAGGGGGGAGACTTTCCACTTCTATTTTTTAAAATTTTAACAAAAATATTATAATTTATAAAATAATAAAAAAATAAATTTTGTGATTTTATTGATAGTAAATTTTATTATTATTTTATAGTAAATACATAATAAATATGGTATAATAAAAAATTATCGCTATTGATAATTCTTAGAGTATTTTAGGAGGAAATTATGAGTGTATTTAGAAAAAAATCTATAGATTCCATTTTAGAAGATGCAAGTAAAAAAACTTTTAATCCTACTATGAAAACTATGGATTTGGTCTTGTTTGGAATAGGAGCTATTATTGGCTCGGGGATTTTGGTTTTAACAGGAAAGGCTTCATCAGAAGCAGGTCCAGCTGTAGTGTTTTCTTTCTTAATAGCAGGGTTAGCATGTTGCTTAGCAGCCTTATGTTATGCGGAATTAGCTTCAACGATTCCGTCTAGTGGTAGTACATATACTTACTTGTATGTTTCAGTTGGTGAAATTATTGCTTATTTAGTAGGTTGGGTACTGATAGGTGGATATGTTTTAACATCTGCAACAGTAGCAAACGGTTGGTCGAGTTATTTTTCAAGACTTTTAGCAGGTCTAGGATTAGAAATACCAACTAAATTTATGACATTACCAAATGCTGGTGGTTATGGAAATATGCCAGCGCTGTGTATAGTATTATTAATTACTTTTATTTTGTCCAAAGGTACATCTAGTAGTAAATTGGTAAATAATCTTATGGTTGCAGCAAAAGTGGGGATAGTTATCTTGTTTATTATTGTTGGAGCATTTTATGTTGAACCTACACACTGGACAAATAATTTTGCACCTACAGGATTTTCTGGAGTAATGTTAGCAGCCACAACAGTATTTTTTGCATATCTAGGTTTTGATGCTATTTCAACTTCAGCAGAAGAAACAATTAATCCAGAAAAGGCAATTCCTAGAGCAATAATTATAACTATGATTGTTTGTACAGCATTTTATATTTTAGTATGTTTAATCTTAACTGGTGTTGTTCCTTATACAGAATTAGGAACAGGTGATGCTTTGGCATACGTATTAGAAGCTGTAGGGCAAAATAAAGTTGCTGGTGTTGTTTCCCTCGGGGCGGTAATTGGACTTATGGCTGGTATTTTATCGTTTATGTATGCAGGAATAAGAATAACTTATACTGTTGCACGTGATGGTTTATTACCAAAACAACTAACAAAAGTAAATAAAAATAAAGTTCCTAGTGTTACTTGGGGAATTGGGATATTAACAGCAGTATTGGCAGGCTTTTTACCATTAGGTCAATTAGCTGATTTAGCTAATGTAGCTTCAATTATTTCATTTGCACTAGTAAGTTATACTACTATTGTATTTAATAAGAAATATCCAGATTTGAAACGAGGATTTAGAGTACCAGGGATGCCATACTTACCTATGATTTCAATAGTATTATTTGTAGCATTACTTTATAGTATAACATTAACAACATGGAAAATATTTATAGTATGGATTATAGTTGGATTGGTAATCTACTATGTATTTTCATACAAAAATAGTAAGCTGAAATAATTAAAATAAACCCATTTAAGAATCAAAAATTTTATTGTGGTTTGATATTAATATTTAAAACAAAAGATGATCGTATTATTCCAAATAACGAGAACTATATATAAGTGAGCTTACTTAGTTTGTTAAGAATAAAGTTTTACTGAGGATTTTCTCATAGACTGTATATACGATATAAAATTGAGTGGGAGTGACTTTAAAATTATGATTTCTTGAAGCAAGATTTTATAAAGTCACTTCCACTTTTTATATTTTAAGTTAGAAAAGACAAGATGAAGGTTAAAATTATAATTAACTACTTATAGGTGTTATTAGACTGACTCCATAAATTTCTTTTATTACTCTTAGCTTTATTTTGTGCATTTTTAAATTTTTTTAAATATCTTGTGTCAGGCTCTTTTACATATTTTATTTCCGCTAAACCTGCTAATAATAATTGTTCTTGAACGGATTTTCCATCAGCATATACGTAACAGAGAGCTCTATGGTATTTATCTTCTTTTTGATAAATATCAAATTCTATTTCAATATCTTTGGCTTCAGATAATATTTTTCCGTTTAGTTCACTGGCTTCTGGTCCATATTTTTGAACCTTCACCCCTCTTTTTACAGTTTCAGGCGTATCTACTAATAAGTATCTAATTTTTAGATCTTTTTTATTAAAATTTACAACTATTGTATCCCCATCTATCTTTTTAACAAAGTTTACTTTATATTTGGTGGTGTCCCCTTTTATTTTTACTCCATTTATTTCCACTACTTTATAGTTTGAAGTATAATCTTGTTTTATAATGAAAAAAATACTAAAAAAAATTATAGAAAAAATTCCTAGACATATAATAAAAACTTTTTTGTTCATAATTGCACTCTCCTCACTAATATTATTGTATCATGTTCTAATAGAAAAACAATATTTAGTTATTATTTTTTATATGGGTTAAAAGTTTTTTATATGTTGGAATAAGTTGATAAATATGTTATTATAATAGATGTTATAATTAAAATTGTATTTAGAAGGGCTAGTAATGTTGAAGATAATTATTAAAAATTTAGATGATACCAAGCGATTGGCAAGATTAGTTGCTAAGAGCGTTGATAAAAAACTTATACTTATGTTGAATGGTGATTTAGCTGCTGGGAAAACAACTTTTACTAAATATTTTGCAGAGTATCTAGGTGTTAAAAGTGTTGTTAATTCTCCTACTTTTAATATTATGAAGGAATATAAATTTGATAAAGGAAAGCTATATCATATTGATGCATATCGATTAGAAGGTAGTGATGAAGATCTCGGATTTGAGGATATTTTTTATGAAAATAATATTTGTGTAGTTGAATGGGGGGAGTTTATCAAAGAATTTTTACCCAAAGAAAAATTGGTTTTTAATATTTCAATTAATGGAGACGAGCGTGTTGTTGAAATTTCAGCGACAGATAGTTACAAAAACATTGAAGAAAGGATACAGGAAAATTGGTAAGTTTGGTTGTAGAGGCTTCAAACGGATTTCTTTCGCTTGCTTGTTTAGATGATAATCAAGTAATTTCTGAAAGAAATATTGAATGTAGTAATAATTTATCCGAAGTTATTTTGCAAGAAATAGTACTGTGTTTGAATGAAGCTGGAAAAAAAAAATCAGATCTTAAGGAAATTATTTCAAGTAGTGGTCCAGGTTCTTATACAGCGATAAGAGTTGTAGCTGCAGTGTGTAAAACTTTGGCATATACTCTTAAAATAAATTTAAAAATTATTTCAAGTTTAAAATTTCAAGCACTTTTGGAATATGAAAGTGAAAATTTGATTGTTCCACTTATTGATGCACGCCGTGGTTATGTTTTTAGTGCAGTTTATAAAAAAAATAAAAATGATTTTGTAGAAATTTTAAAAGAAGGATATTATTCATTGGAAGAGGTAAATAAATTTCTTTTAGATAGTGGAGAAAATGTAGTTTATGTCGGAAAAGATGTTTCAAAATTAAAAGAAAAACTTTTAGTAGGAGAGCAGTTTAGTTATAATAAAAATGATATTAGAGCAAAAAATGTTTTGAAAGTTTATGATAGTCTGAAAATTGTTGATAGTTATAATATGAAGCCACAATACTTAAGAAAAACAGAAGCGGAAAGAGGGTTAAAAAATGATTAAAATAAATAAAGTAGATGTTAATGATTTAGAAGTACTTTCTAAGATTGATATGGATAATTTTGAAGATGCTTGGACTAAAGAAATGTTTAAATCGGAACTTAAACACGAAAATTCTATATATTATGGGTTGTTTAATGATGGGGAGATAATTGGTTTTTGTGGTGGTTGGTTAGTAGCTGATGAATATCAAGTAAATAAAATTGTTATTGATAAACCTCACCAAAACAAGAAATTGGGACAAATATTTTTTACTTATGTTATGCAATTGTTAAAGACTCAAGGAGTAAAAAAAGCAATGGTTGAAGTGAGAATTAGCAATAGACCAGCGATAACAGTTTATGAAAAAGCAGGATTTGACACTATTGATGTAAGGAAAAATTATTATAAAAATAATGGTGAGAATGCATATGTTATGGTAAGGAATTTTAGTAATGAAAGATATTAATATACTAGCTATTGAAACTAGCTGTGATGAAACTAGTGTGGCTGTCGTTCGAAATGGGAAAGTGGTTCTTTCCAACATTGTAAGCAGTCAAATAGAAACGCACAAAAAATTTGGTGGTGTTGTTCCAGAGATTGCGAGTAGGCAACATATAGAAGTAGTAATTCAAATAGTGGAAGATGCATTAGAAGAATCAAAAATTTCTTTGAGTGATATAGATGCAATATGTGTAACTCAGGGACCGGGATTGATTGGTTCACTTTTGGTTGGCGTAAATGTTGCGAAAACTTTGAGTTATGTGTTAGATAAGCCACTTATTGCTGCACATCATATTGCAGGACATATATATGCCAGTAATATAGATAATGATATAGTTTATCCTTCCTTAGCACTTGTAGTTAGTGGAGGACATACAGAGTTAGTTTACTTAAAAGATGAACTTAATTTTGAAATCATAGGCTCGACCCACGATGATGCAGTAGGAGAAGCATATGATAAAGTAGCACGTCAGCTAGGTTTAGAATACCCAGGTGGACCTAAAGTAGATAAACTAGCTAAACTAGGTGAAGATAAATATAAATTTCCACGTGCTATGATTGACAGCGATGATTACAACTTTAGTTTTTCAGGAATGAAGTCAGCGGTAATTAATTTTGTTCATAATGCAAAACAACGAGGAGAAGAAATCATTCCAAAAAATTTAGCATGTAGCTTTCAAGCTGCGGTGGTAGAAATACTGCTAACTAAAACGAAAAAAGCTATTACTAATTTTGGAGTAAGGCAACTTATATTAGCTGGTGGAGTGGCAGGGAATAGTGAATTACGTTCTCAAATACTTGACTTAGAAGCAGAGTGCGGAATCGAAGTATTAATACCAAAGATGGACTATTGTAGTGATAATGCCGCTATGATGGGAGCAGTTGGGTACTATTACTACAAATATAAACTGTTTGCAGATCCATTAATACTTAATGCAAAATCAACATTAAACCTAGAAGAAGTTAGAGGGTAAAATCGTAAGTTTAGATGTTAAGAAAGATGAAATTGATTAATTTAAAAATATAAACTTCTGATAAAATTTTATTAATTATAACAGATGAGGGAAGTTGTTGATTTTTAAGTAACACTTTAGTGAAATTTTTTAGAAAGTCTAATAAATTATGTAGGGGATTACTAAAAGTCGTTTTTATGAAATTACGATTTTTGAGTTAACCCCTAATTTTATTTAAGTTACTTAATTATAAAATAGATTTAGTTTCAGTATTTTGAATTTAAGATATTTGTATATAGGAATATATCATAATTATTATGAAAATTAAAGTTAGATTTAGTTATATTGTGTTAGAAAAATATAAAAGGTAATAGTGTATGTTTATACTTTGAAAATTATGAGAATTACATAGTGATAGAAGCAAATTAATCTATTCATTTTATTATGCTAGTCAAGGTTATTTTTTTACTTTAAACGATATATGTGATCATGATATTTCTTAGAAAGTTAAGTTTGTGTTACATTATGCTGAAACTATGAGTTAATTGTTAGATTTTCATGTAGTAAAATGATGTAGAAGATATTATTGGATAACTTAAATAACAGTTATTTGAGGTTTAAGAATTTACGGAATAAAAAGCTAGCTAATTTATGGTTGTTGAAGTATTTTGACACTTTTTCATTTCTAAAAAACTAAGTTGTAGTACAAGTATTTTTGATTTTATTTGACCTTTGTTTGTGGTACAATATAGTAGATTAATATTAGGAGGCGATGTTATGGCAAATATATATTTAGATTATGCGGCAACATCAAGAAAGCATTTTGATATAGTAGATAAAAATTTAAATTTATTGAAAGAAATTTATGCTAATCCAAGTAGTAGCCATTCGCTTGGGAAAAAAAATGCTAAACTAGTAAAAGAAGCACGTTTAAAAATTTCTAACTCAATTAATGCTAATCCGGAAGAAATTATTTTTACATCTGGTGGAACTGAAAGTAATAATATGGTTTTTAATCATATATTAAATAGATTTGATGGCGGAGAAATTATTATTTCAACAATAGAACATTCGTCAGTTAAGGCAAGTGCTAGAAATTTAGAGAGGTATGGTTTTGTTATCCATGAACTTTCTACAAATAAATCAGGAACTATTGATTTAGAACAGTTAAAGCGAAAAATTAATGATAAAACTATTTTAATTTCAGTAATGTTGGCAAATAATGAAACAGGAGTAGTAAATCCAATTAAAGAAATTTCTAAAATTATTAATGGTAGGGATATTTTATTACATAGTGATATCGTTCAAGCATTTGCTAAGGTAAATATTGACGTAAAAGATTTAGGAGTGGATTTTTCCTCAGTATCAGCACATAAGATAGGAGCACTTAATAATTTTGGATTTTTATATGCGAAAAATGGTGATGTTGAACCTTTTATCTTAGGTGGAGGTCAAGAAAATGGATTAAGATCGGGGACTAGTGATCTTTTAGGGACTTTAGTTTTAGCTGATTGTATCGAGGAAACGATTATTTCCATTCCTAAATTAAGAAAATTAAAAAACTATTTTTTAGAACAATTAAAAAATAAAAATATTGAATTTGAAGTTAATGGCATGATTGAAAATTCTCTTCCTAATATTTTAAATATTTATTTTAAAAACATTGAAGCACAACGCTTAATTACATATCTTGATGCGAATAATATATACATATCCGGTGGTTCTGCGTGTAATTCTGGAAATATAAAAGGAAGTAGAATTATAAAAGAAATGTATGGCATAGATAGAGCGAGTCATTCTGTTAGAATTAGCATAGGATTTGATATTAATAAAGAAATGATTGATTTTGTGATTGATAAAATAGATAGTTTAGAAAATAGAATAAAAGAAAGGAACGAGTAATGAGCACAAAAAAAGTAGTAGTTGGAATGAGTGGAGGAGTTGACTCATCTGTTACAGCTTATCTTTTGAAACAACAAGGGTACGATGTAATTGGAGTTTTTATGAAAAATTGGGAAGAAAAAGATGATAAGGGTGTTTGTGTAGCAGAAAAAGATTATGAAGATGTAATAAAAGTATGCGAGCAGTTAGATATTCCATATTATTCAATAAATTTTGAAAAAGAATATTGGGATAAAGTGTTTACTTATTTCTTAGATGAGTATAAAAAAGGAAGAACACCAAATCCTGATATAATGTGCAATAAGGAAATTAAATTTAAAGTATTTTTAGACTATGCTGAGGATTTAGGAGCTGATTATGTAGCTACAGGACATTATGCTCGTGTTAAAGATGAGAATGGTCAAAGACTTCTTTTGCGTGGTGTAGATAATAATAAAGATCAAACTTACTTTTTATCACAATTAAAGCAGCATCAAATAGAAAATATTTTATTCCCAGTAGGTGAACTTGAGAAAAAAGAAGTTAGGAAGATTGCTGAAGAAGCAGGATTAGCTACAGCTAGAAAAAAAGATTCAACAGGAATTTGTTTTATAGGGGAGAAAAATTTCAGAGAATTTTTATCTCATTATCTTCCAGCCCAAAATGGAAAAATGGTTGATCTTGATGGAAATGTTAGAGGAGAACACGTTGGACTTATGCACTATACAATAGGACAACGTCATGGACTTGGAATTGGTGGTACTAAAGATACAGAAGGTGAAGCATGGTTTGCGTGCGGTAAAGATTTAGAAAATAATATTCTTTATGTATGTCAAGGATTTCATAATGAAAGATTATATTCAGATAGTTTATTAGCAAGTTCATTGTCATTTACTACTAAAGAACAACCACCGAAAAACTTCACATGTACTGCGAAGTTCAGATATCGTCAGTCAGATACGGAAGTTAAAGTAGAAGTATTAGAAGATGATAAAGTAAAGGT
The DNA here is from genome assembly GCF_000425665.1 of Gemella cuniculi DSM 15828. Classification (GTDB taxonomy): domain Bacteria; phylum Bacillota; class Bacilli; order Staphylococcales; family Gemellaceae; genus Gemella; species Gemella cuniculi. The sequence continues at coordinate 259,313 of NZ_KE384431.1, read as the reverse complement.
AATCTATAAAGAACCAGTAAGAGCGGTAACTCCAGGTCAAGCAGTTGTTTTTTATGATGGAGAAGTCTGTTTAGGTGGAGCAATTATAGATGAAGTTTACAAAAATGGGACTAAGTTACAAGTTTAAAAAAAGTTCGCTAGATAATATAAATCTAGTGAACTTTTTTTATTTGTTACATTGAAGTATTTTTTATATAATTATTTTCATTATTATACTATATTAAACAGATTCTATTACCATTTTTTTAACATTAGTGATATAATATAGCTGTAGGGAGGAGAGTAATTATGAAATTAAATAAAGAAGAAATTATTTTATTTGTTAAGCAAAATTTAAAAACTATAGTAGCTGCATTTATTTGTAGCATTTTGTTTGTTGTGATAGCAGTATATTATTTTAATATTAACAAAAATGAAGATTATAGTGATATAAATTTCACACAACAAAAAACAGAAACTAAAACTGTGGATAATGAAAATAGTGAAAAGGATGATAAAAATATTTTCGTTGATGTGAAAGGTGCAGTAAAAAATCCTGGAGTTTACGAAACGACAAAAGAAAAAAGAATAAAAGATATAATAGAGGAAGCAGGAGGTTTATTGGAAGATGCAGATACATCTAATATTAACCTCAGTCAAAAATTGAAAGATCAAATGGTTATTTATATCTTAAAAAAAGGTGAAAAATCTAAACAATTAGAAAGTAATCACTCAATGGAAAATAACAAAAATAACGATATTATAAATATAAATACTGCAAATAAAGAACAACTCATGAAAATATCTGGAGTTGGAAAAACAAAAGCAGAAGCAATAATAGAATATAGGGAAAAAAATGGAGATTTTAAGAAGAAAGAAGATATAACAAAAGTAAAAGGAATTGGAAAGTCTACTTTTGAGAAAATAAAAGAGAAGATAGAGGTATAGTTATGCAAAGGATTAGTTGGGACGAGTATTTTATGGCACAAAGTCATCTTTTGTCATTACGTTCTACTTGTAGTAGATTATCTGTTGGTGCGACAATAGTAAAAGATAAACGAATAATAGCAGGAGGGTACAATGGTTCCATAAAAGGTGATGAACACTGTATTGATGTTGGGTGTAAAGTTGTAGAGGGGCATTGTGTAAGGACTATCCATGCAGAAATAAATGCAATTCTTCAATGTTCAAAATTTGGAGTAGGAACAGAAGGTGCAACTATTTATGTAACTCATTTCCCATGTTTAAATTGTACAAAATCTATTATACAAGCAGGGATAAAAGAGATTTGTTATGCAAATGATTATAGAAATAACGAATATGCAAAAGAATTATTAGAAAAATCTGGCGTTGTAGTACGAAAAATAAAGTATGATGTCAATATGATAGTAGAACGGCTTTTGGATAAAAAATAATGTATTATCTACAATTAGCTTTACTAGCATTAGCAGCGATATTATTAAGTTATAATTTTATAATAGCTGTTTTATGCCTAACTATTTTTCTAATAATAGTTTTGAAAAATAAAAATTTAAATGCTAGGAAAACTATTTTTTGTCTAATAGTCTTCTTAGCTTTTTTTATTCGAGGAATGCATATTCAAAAAACAAATGTTAGCCATTTATCTAATATTGAGGAGGCACACGTTATATTAGAAGTTAATGATAGAGTAACAATAAATGGAAATTATATGAGAGGGGTAGCAAAATTAAACAAGGAAAAAATTTTATTTAATTACGTATTAAAAAATGAAGAAGAGAAAGAATATTTTAAAGAAAAATTTTCAGGAGGGAGAATTTTTGTAGTAGGTAACATAGTTAATATAACAGAAAAGAGAAATTTTTATTCATTTGATTATAAAAAATATAATGAAAATAAAAGAATTTTCAAACAAGTTAAAATAAATAATATAGAAAAAATAGAAAAAAATAAAACTTTAATATCTAAAATAAAATCTTTAAGAGGAGCAATAAGTGCAAAAATTAATAAAAATATTTCCTTTGATAAAAGTGGGTATATAGAAGCACTTTTATTTGGTGATAAATCATATTTACAAAATGATGAAATAAATAATTATAAAAATTTAGGTACAAGTCACCTATTGGCTATTTCAGGATTACATATTGGAGTTTTGATAGGGTTAGTTTATTTCATATTGAAAAAACTAAAAATAAGTATTGAGACAATAGACAAACTAATTTTTATTATTCTATCAATCTACATGTTTATAAGTGGATTAAGTCCATCAGTCTTAAGAGCTGGAGGAATGATTATGTTCTACGTGTTATTTAGAAAAAAAGATTTAAGTCGTTTGTCAGCACTACTTTTAACTTTTATGCTACTATTAATGATAAATCCACTATTTATATTTGATATAGGTTTTGAGCTATCGTTTTTTATTACATTTAGTCTATTGATGTCAAACAGTTATTTAAAAAGAGCTAAAAATAATGTACACAGTTATTTTAGAATAAGTTTAATATCAAGTCTAGCAAGTTTTCCAATTCTTATTGCTAATTTTTATACTTTTTCTTATATATCTGTGGTAAGTAATATAGTATTGGTTCCAATATTTAGTTTAATAATTTTTCCTTTAGTGATATTAAGTTATATAGTATTTTTATTTAGCTCATCATCTTTTAATTTTTTTTGTAGACCATTATTGAATTTTGCTTTTTATATTTTTGATAAAATGCAAGATATATTTTTAATATTTAGACCTATAATCATTGGGAAACATAATATTTATATTGATGTATTGTACTTTATATTAACACTTTTGTTAATAATTTATTTGAACAAAAATAATTTTAAATTCATATTTTATTATTCTGCGGCTTTGATTTTGATGATATGTGGTTCAAAATTAAATTATATAGACTATTTTGAAGAAATTAAAATAGGGAAAAGTAATATTTATTATGCAAGTGAGGGAAGAAAAAATTTATTAATAAATACTTCTAATAATGTTGATAATTTTTATACAGATTTTAGAAAAAAAGATACTGAATATGATATAATAAACGAATACACTTTACTTTTTAATTATGTGGGAAAAAGAAAAATAAATTATTTGTTATTAACTAGTGAAAAAAATTCAAAAATTGGCTATGCTAAAGAACTTATTGGTAAAGGTTTAGTAGAAAATGTGATAGTAATAGATCATATGGAAAAAAATTTGAAAGAGATAGTGGATTTAGCAAAATTCAAGCATGTGAAAATTAATATTCTAAAACAAAATAATAGATTTAATTTAGAAAATATTAAAGTTTATTATAATAAAAATGAAGTTAAAGTTAAAAATAAAGAAAAAGAATTTAAAATTGAGGTAGATAGTTAATGAAAAATATCTATGTAATCTATGGAGAAAATTTAGAAGGAATAAATGATTACGAAAAAAAAATAGCAAAAGAATATCTAAAAGAAATTGATGAGTTCAATTATGTAAAAATAAATATGAATGAAAATACAATAGAAACGCTTGTATATGAATGTAGAAGTAGTGGACTTTTTAGCAATAACAAAGTAATTGTTGCGGAAAATTGTAATTTTCTTTTGGCAAAACCTAAAAAAATAAAAGTTGAACATAATATAGATGTATTAAATTCATACTTAGAACATTTGAATGAAGAAGTTGTTCTTATATTAAAATTAGTAGAAAAAGTTGATAGTAGAAAAAGAATAGTAAAGAAATTGAAAGAACTTGGAGAAGTTAAGGAGTTTTCTAATTTTAATGATAAAGAAATTTCTGAATATATTGTTAATTTTATATCTGGACAAGGTTTAAAAATTGCTAAATCTGATGCACAGTTTTTAGTCAATTATACAAGATTAGATTTTGCAAACATAAAACGAGAATTAGAAAAATTGGTACTTTACTGTGGAAATAAAAAAGTAATAACAAAAGGGGATATAGAGCTACTAACAACTAGAAGTTTAGAATATGATGTTTTTAGTTTGACCAATGAACTTTTTGGGAAAAATTATTCAAAACTTAGAGAGGTTTATAATTCTTTAGTTTTAAAAAAAGAAGAGCCAATTTTTTTGTTATCATTAATAAGTGGACAGCTTAGGATTTATTATAAGGTAAAGGTACTTCTTAGTGAACATTATTCTCAAAAAGAAATAGCAAAAGCATTGAGTATTCATCCATATAGAGTTCAGTTAGCTACACAAGGTGTGTATAATTATAGTATAGAAAAAATTATGAAAACTTTAATTCTTGCTGCTGATTATGATAAATTGCTAAAATCATCATATATGGATAAATATTTGATTTTAGATTTATTTATAAATAAACTAATTGATGAACTTAGATGATATTAATATAAAAGATAAGGAGGCTTTATGGAAGAGAAAAGGAAATCTTTGATAAATATAGGAGCATTATTATTTTTGTTAAATGGTATTTTATATTTGACAGGAGAATTTATTGCTGCAATAGGAACAGGTTATTCATTAAAAGAAGTTTATTTAAAACATTTTATTAGTTCGTTAGGAGTATATCCACATTTGAAAGTGGATAGTGTACCTGATGGATTTTCTAAGTTAGCCATTGTTATGAATATAGATTTTATAGTAACAGGTGTTGTGTTTTTTATTGCATATTATCTTTTATTTTTTAAAAAGTTTGAAGAAAGAAAATTATTTCTAATAACTCCGATTTTATTTGCGATAGGTAGTGTTTTAGTTGGAATTTATCAAGGAGGGGTACCAAGTGAAGATGGATTACATGGACTTGGAGCAAGATTTTCATTTTTGGGTGGGAATTTTACGCTTTTAATTACAGGAATAAAATTAATAAAAAATAATAAGAGATATGCTATAGTGTCAATAGTCCTAGGAATAGTAGGGTTAGTAAGTGCAGGATTGATGAATAATGCACTGTCAAATAACATAGTAAATGTTGTAGCCATATATGAAAGATTTACGGTTTATCCTATAACTATATGGCAATTAGTAACAGGAGCAATATTTTTAAAGATCAAGAATTGAAAAGTAATAAATTACTTTAAACACTAAAAATGAAAATTAAAGAATTGTATAAGCAGATTATTTGAGATAATTAAATGTTAGTGTTAGAATTTAGGTAGATAAAATCAAGAAATGAAGAGTAAAGTAGCTTTTGTAGACTATTTTACTCTTTATTATTTTAACATTGATTTATTTATAGTATTTGAAGAAGATGATATAGTAATCTTAGTTATTTTATTTTGTTATAAATAAAAATTAGGAGAAAAATTATGAATACAGAAGAATACAGTGTTGAGAGAAAAAATACAAATTGTATAAAGTGTGATGAATTGAAAGAATGTATTGGCTATGTGGGCTGCTGATATGGAATTTAAAATACCAGAGTGTTTGTTTTTTAATGAACCTTTTAATACCTTCTAAAAAATTTGATAAATTTAAGATGATGGCAATTTTTTGTTTCGGAATCTTCTCCTCCTCTTCAAATTAAGAAAAGTACCAAGAGACTTACAGTCATCTAACACTTTTTTGAAAATTTTTGTTCGTATTTGACAGTGAGCTTATTAATTATCGTCTTTTTCTAAACCTTTTTTGATAAAACAAATAATTAAAATTATAAATGGTACAGTGAGTATATAAACAATTATATCAAAAAAATATTTAAATTTTTCATCCATAGCTTTTAAACCTAGAAACCTTGATTATAATATATATATCCCGTGAAGTGCACAAGAACAACGTGCGAAGTGTAAAAAAACTAGTGTAGGATCATATGGAGTAGTAGACGTAGGATACAAAGTTCCTTTGTATAGTTTTTCCATTGTGCCATTCTTGTATATATAATGATTTTGGTAGTATAGTCCATGGTGCACCGATTCTTGTTACATCTTTATAGATTCCGTAACTACCGCCCCCACCATCTGGAATAGATGGTCCATGTATAGCATATTCTGCAATCACATCACTATTTGTAATAGTTTTTATAATATTATCTTTAGCAAGAGTATTATTAGTAGTTAAAGGAATCATTAATAAGCTAGCAGAAAGAATAGTACCAATAATTTTTTTATTCATAAGATTATTTTCCTTTGTATTGTATCATATCTATCAAATATAAATCAATATTGAAAAACATATTTATTACTGCAATATTAAAAGAATTAAAACAAAATTTAAAGGACTCAGGCTTGTTGATTATAAGTCTAAATCCTTTTTATAAATTTTTTGCTTAATATTTTTAGGGTAAGTACACTTTTGGAATAGCCCCTTATTCTGTTATCTTTTTTATAATATTTTCTAATTTCATTGAACGACTTGCTTTGAATAAAATTACTTCGTTTATGTGAGTATTATTTATTAAATACTGGCTGACTTCATTAGTAGAAGAAAAGTGTATAGTTTTAATGTTTTTATTAGAAACATTATTTGTAATATTTTTTGCTAGATTTCCAACACTAATAATAAGATTAATATTTTTTGAGTTTTCGGAAATATACTTTCCAATTTCGCTATGATATTCGACTTCGTTTTTTCCAAGTTCAAACATATCACCTAAAACTACAGTTTTATATTCAAAGTCATTAAGATCGCTTATTACATCAATACTTGCTTTCATTGATGTTGGGCTTGCGTTGTAAGCATCGTTAATTATTAGTGAGTTTTCCTTGTAGGGAATACTTTCTAATCGCATATTAGTAATTTTAGAAATATTTTTAATTGATTCTAGGATTTTTTCATCATTAAATCCTATTTTTTTTGCAATAGCAACTGCAAACATAATATTAAATAAATTATGTTTGCCTTTTAAAACTGTTTGGAAAGGATGTTTGCTAATATTTAATTTAAAATCAATGTGATTTCTAGTAATATGATAGTTTTCTAAAATGATATCATTATGATTTTGTTCTCCACATGAAATCGTATTAATATTACAGTTGGTTACTAAATTTTTTAATAAAATTTCATCACCATTGAAAACAAAGAAACCATCTTTTTTCATACCATTTGTAATCTCAAATTTAGCCTTTGCAATACCTTCACGAGATTTAAAGAATTCTATGTGACTTTCTCCAATATTTGTAACGACTGTAAAATCAGGTTCTACTAATTTAGAAAGGTAATCTAATTGGCCAAAACCATCCGCGCCCATCTCAAGGACTAGTATTTCACTATCTTTAGGAGCAGTTAGAATAGTCAGTGGGACACCTAATTCATTATTAAAATTTCCTTGTGTTTTATGAACTTTATATTTAGTTTCTAGAATATCACTTATTATGTCTTTAGTCGTAGTTTTACCATTACTACCAGTAATAGCGATTATCTTAGCATTCAAAGAGTTAAGGTAATCTTTTGCTAGTGTTTGAATAGCTTGGTAACTGTCTTCTACGTAAATTATGTTATTATCAAGAACGAAGTCTTCTTTTAGACAAAGTGCAGCAGCAGCTCCCTTGTCAAAGGCACTTTGAATATAGTCATGCCCATCAACATTTTCTCCAAGAAATGGAATAAACAAATCACCATCCTGAACTTTTCTACTGTCAATAGCAACACCGGTAATGATTTTATTTTGGGTAATATTGATTTTTTTTGCATTTAATATTTTTTTTAAGTTTTGTACTAAATATTTCATATTTTTACCTATTCTTCTGTTAGTAAATTTTTTCGATCTTCGTATCTTTCTTTAGCAAGGTTAAATAGTTCTTCAATTATCTCAGGGTAACTTACATTCATATTTGCCCATAATGATGGGAACATAGAAAATGGTGTAAATCCTGGCATTGTGTTAACTTCGTTAATAAAGATTTCTCCTTTTTTAGTGTAAAAGAAATCAGCACGCACTAACCCAGAACCACTAATTGCACGAAATGCGCGAGCAGCCATCTCTCTAAATATAGGGTAAAGAGTAGTATCTATTGGAGCAGGAATATCCATCCTTGATTGTCCATCTGTATATTTAGTCTCATAGTCATAAAATTCTGTAGTTGAAATATTGACTATTTCTCCAGGATTAGTTGTTTTAATTTCATTATATCCCAAAACTGCAACTTCGATTTCTTTAGCATTAATTGCTCCTTGTTCTACAACGATTTTTTTATCGAATTTTAACGCTTCTTCTATTCCATTAATAAGCTCTGCTTCATTGTTACAACGGCTAATCCCTACAGATGAACCTAAGTTTGCTGGTTTAACGAAAACTGGGTATTCAAGGGTAGAATTAATATTTTTTATAATTTTTTCCTTATTATTTTTCCATGAATACTCAATAAAATGTGAGTATGGTAATTGTGGAAGATCGTAAGCAGCAAAGAGTTGCTTCATTACGACTTTATCCATTCCAGTTGCACTTGATAGAACATTATTACCAACATAAGCAATATCCATAATTTCCAACAAACCTTGAATTGTTCCATCTTCACCATTAGGACCATGAAGAACAGGGAAAACAATATCAAATTTTTTCCCTTCCTCAAATAGTAATCCACTAATATCATTATCGAAGTTAGAGAATACTAATTCCTTTTGATCCTTAACTTCGCTAGTTATTTTTTCTCCTTTTGCCCAAGCTCCATTTAAAGAAATAAAAATTGGGAATACGTTATACTTTTCCTTATCTATTGCATTAATAATTGATTTAGCAGTAAGAAGTGATACTGAATGCTCAGCACTTTTACCACCATAAATGATTCCAATATTTTCTTTTACCATTTTAAAATCTCCTAAAATAAAAAATGAGGACGTTTTAACGTCCTCATAATTATACCATAAATTTTAAAAGTATAGTAGTTTAACAATTTAAATGTTGATAATAAACTATATTTTGTATTTTTCTTTTAGTTCAAAAATAGTATCACGTAGTTTTGCAGCTTTTTCAAAATCAAATTTTTCAGCAGCAGTAAACATTTCTTGTTCAAGTTTAGCTAAGTGTTCCTCAATATTATCATCTATAATTTGATCAATTTTTTCAAAATTAAGAATCTCTTCAGAAACGATTTCTTTCTTAGCACTAATGGAATCACGAATATCTTTAACGATGGTTTTTGGAGTAATATTATGTTTTTCGTTGTATGCTATTTGAATTTCACGACGACGATTAGTTTCATCGATAGCTTTTTTCATACTTTTAGTTATATTGTCAGCGTACATAATAACTCGACCATCAGCATTACGTGCAGCACGTCCAATAGTCTGTAGTAGAGCTTTATCACCACGTAAAAATCCTTCTTTGTCCGCATCTAAAATAGCAACAAGAGAAACTTCAGGGATATCCAATCCTTCACGAAGTAAGTTAATTCCAATTAAAATATCAAATTTTCCAAGACGAAGATCTCTAATGATTTCTGTTCTCTCTAAAGTTTTAATATCAGAGTGTAAATATTCTACCTTTAGTCCGTTTTCTTTCAGATAGGATGTAAGAGCTTCTGCCATTTTTTTTGTCAGAGTAGTTACTAAAATTCTATTACCCTTTTCAATAATTTTTTGAGCCTCTCTAGTTAAGTCAAATACTTGATCACTGACTGGACGTAATTCAATAATAGGATCTAACAATCCAGTAGGGCGAATAATTTGTTCAGTAATTTTTGTACTGTGTTCTAATTCATAGTCACCAGGCGTAGCTGATACAAAAATAGCTTGATTAAGTTTATTCTCAAATTCAGCATAATTTAGAGGTCTATTATCAAGAGCAGTAGGTAATCTAAAACCATAATCTACCAAAACTTGTTTACGTGCTCTATCTCCATTGAACATACCACGAACTTGAGGTAGTGTAACATGTGATTCATCTACGACTAATAACCAATCTTTAGGAAAATAATCTAAAAGAGTATAAGGTGTAGAACCTGGTTCACGTAGTGTTAAATGAAGAGAATAGTTTTCAATACCAGAGCAAAAGCCCATTTCCTCCATCATTTCAAGATCATAATTGGTTCTTTGTTCAAGGCGTTGTGCTTCTAAAAGTTTATTTTCCATATTTAAAACTTTCAGTCTTTCTTCCAATTCTTTTCTAATTCGTTTAATAGCTTCTTTAGTTTTCTCTTCACCAGCTACGAAATGACTGGCTGGATAAATAGAGATATGTTCAAGATCATAAAGAACTTCACCAGTTAAAGAATTAATTTCACGAATACGATCTATTTCATCACCGAACATTTCTATACGGATAGAGTTTTCGCTTCGTGATGCAGGAAAAATTTCTATAACATCACCACGAACTCTAAAAGTACCACGTGTAAATTCAATATCATTGCGCATATATTGAATGCTAATAAGTTTTTCTAAAATTTTGTTTCGACTAATTTCATCACCAACTCTAAGTGAAAGTACTAAAGAAGAATATTCCTCAGGAGATCCAAGACCATAAATGCAGCTGACGCTAGAAACGATAATAACATCATCACGTTCAAATAATGAAGATGTAGCACTGTGACGAAGTTTGTCGATTTCATCATTAACTGATGAATCTTTTTCAATGTAAGTATCTGTAGATGGAACATATGCTTCTGGTTGGAAATAGTCATAGTAAGAAACGAAGTATTCAACACGATTATTAGGAAAAAATTCTTTTAATTCATTATATAGTTGACCTGCGAGTGTTTTATTATGTGCAAGAACTAGAGTGGGTTTTCCTACATTTTTAATAATATTAGCTATAGTAAAAGTTTTTCCTGTACCAGTAGCACCAAGTAATGTTTGGTATCTTTCGTTATTGTTAAGTCCATCAGTAAGATCACAAATAGCATTTATTTGATCACCTTTTGGAGCATACTTACTTTGAAGATCAAAATCAATATGTTGTCTATTAATTTCCAATTAACTCACCCCGTTTATAAATTTATATTTAACAATATAATTTATAAAATAAAATTTAACGTTACTAGAAAGTTTAATTTACTTTTAATAATTATTATATTGTTAAATATAGTTACTATATAATTATATACTAGAATTAATATAAGTAAAAGTAGTTTGTCCATTAAGAAAATCAATTTCAAATAAAATATGTAACTCTTGAATAAACATCTAATATAAATTATAATGTAAAAATGTTAAATATAAAAATTTCGTTTGTATGAAAAGGAGAGGAGAATTTTGAAAAAGAAAAAAAGTACATTATTAAAACTTATGTTTCTAATGATGACTTTAGTAATAATTTCACTGTTGGTAACAACAATCTTCATGAGATATTACATAAAGACGAGAGAAGATGAAATAATAAGAGAAAAAATTCAATCAACAGCCAGATTGATAGCCAATAATAGTGATGTAAAAAAAGTTGTAGAAAAAAGAGAAAATAACGAATTATTCCAAAATTATGTTAATAATGCAATGAAAGAAACAGGAACTGATTTTATTGTAGTAATGGATAAAGATTTTATTAGGTATTCACATCCAACTACAGATCTTATAGGAAAAAAATTCTCTAATTTGAAAGATGCTGGAGAAACATTCACAACTGGGGAACATTATAGTAGAGAAACAGGAACTTTAGGAGAAGGTGTGAGATTTTTTACAGTTATAAAGGATGATTATGGCAATAATATTGGGGTAGTGTGTGTTGGATATACAAAACGAACAGTAGAAAGTCAACTTTTGAAAGTGCAATGTAATTTATTTATATCATTATTTATAGGATTAGGGGTAGCAATATTTCTAGCAACTGTATTCAATAAGCAATTAAAGAAAATATTATTAAATAGAGAACCAGAAGAAATAGCACAATCATTTATAGAAAAAGAATTGATTTCGGATCATGTGTCAGAAGGTATAATAGGAATAGATCTTAATAAAAAAATAATAGTTATAAATAGTAGTGCGAATAATTTGTTAAAAAAAGCAAAGTTCCATTTCAAACTAGAAATGGAAAAAACCTTGGATGAAGATATATATGAGTTGTTATTTAAGAATATTTTAGAAGATCAAAAATCAGTTTTAGACGAGCAGATAATTTTAAATAATGTAGATGTGTTACTAAATAAAAATCCAATATATTACAATGGAAAACTATATGGAGCGGTAGTTACACTTCGTGATCAATCAGAGATGAAGCAACTTATAACAGAATTGAGTGGAACAGAAAAATATAATGATAGTTTAAGGGAACAAAGTCATCATTTTATGAATAAACTTCATGTTTTACAGGGATTAATCGAGTTAAAATCATATGATGATGTTGAAAAATATATAACATATTTGAAAGATGACTATCATGAAAAAATAGGTCATATAACAGAAAATATAAAAGTTCCCTCAATAGCAGGTTTTTTATTAGCTAAATCTAGAGAAGCAAAAAAGAAAAATATAAAACTGGTAGTAGATAATGATTCAATAATTTATCAACAGCGAGGTTTGGAAAATATATTTAATGAGTTATTGATAATATTAGGAGTGTTAGTAGATAATTCAGTAGATGCTTTGGAAAAAAGAGAGAATAGAAAAATTATAGTTTACTTATTTTTAAATTTAGATGAAAAAGTATTACTTTGTAGTGTTGAGGATAATGGTGAGGGGATTAGTAAAGAAAATAAAAATAATATTTTTAAAAGAGGATATTCTACCAAAGGTATTAATAGAGGGTATGGTTTAGAAGCGGTTGAGACAATAGTGACTAAATACGATGGACTTATTAATGTAGAAAGTGAAGAAGAAAAAGGTACAAAAATAACGATAGAAATTCCGATTTAGGAGGATAAGAAATTATGAAAGTTTTAATAATAGAAGATGATCCAATGGTTGCGATGATTCACCAAGAATATTTTAAAAGAAAAGAACTTGATTATAAGGTAGATCATGTATTTTCATTAAGAGATAGCGAAGAATATTTAAAAAAAAATATCCCAGATTTAATAGTTTTAGATAATTATTTATCGGATGGACAAGGAGTAAATTTCATTCCAAAATTGAAAGGATATCCTATTGTAATGATAACTGCAGCTAATGATATTCAAACAGTTGAAGTTGCTTTAACAAATGGTGTAATAGATTATTTAGTGAAACCTTTCACTTATGAAAGATTTTCACAAGCAATAGACAAAGCGAAAGATTTTTTATCACTCTTATCAAAGAATAAAGTAAGTCAAGCTATGTTGGATGAATATTTAAATTCTTCAAAAGACAAAGAAAATACGGAAGAATTACCAAAGGGATTGTCAAAAATAACTTTGAAGAAAATAATCGATAGTATATTAAAAAGAAAAGAAAATTTTACAACTCAACAAATTGCAGAAGAAATTGAAATATCAAGAATAACTATAAGGAAATATTTAAATTACTTAGTTAATATTGGTATTTTAAGTGAAGATGCAGAATATTATACATCAGGTAGACCTGTATCAGTTTTTAATGTTGTTTCAAAAAATAAAATACAAGAATTGATATAACTGTACTATAAAATTTAAAATATCTGTTCTTTATTTTTTAATAATATTACTCAAATATAATACATAAAATAAATAGCTTTATGTATATAAATATAAGAAAGTGAAAATAGTTTATTTAAGTAAAAAAGCTTGAATAAACTATTTTTGTTGTCTATTTACATTATTTACATAAGTTATAATACTTTAATAATATTGGAATATTTTTTTATTAATGATATATTTAAGAAGTCTTAAAAGTGTCTTACAACACTTAAAATATTTTATAAAGGAGATTTATATATCATGAATTTTTTAGATGTTTTTGTAAAAACATTAGCAGATCAAAAAATTAATACTGCTATTATTTCAAGTATTGCTATTATTTTATTAGGATACTTTTGTCGTAAAAGAAACTTATTTAAAGATAACACAGCAAAAGTTTTAACTAATGTTGTATTGACAGTTTCTTTACCAGCGTTAGCTTTCAGATCTTTTCTAGTTGATATTGATGAGAAGAAATTAACGCAAGGGATTAATGTACTTATTTGGGGAATAGTTGTATATATTGTCTTAATTCTTATTAGTAAACCATTATTTATGCAATTCAAAGGAGATCAACAAGATACAATGCGTGTCTTAGCAATTTTTGGTTCTACAACATTCTTTGGTATTCCAATAGTTACAGCTATTTATGGGCCAACTGGAACATTATATGCCTCTATCTTTAATATTGGATATCGTATTTTCTTATATTCATATGGATACATTAAGATGAGTGGATTAAAAATGACAATGAAAAATATTAAAACTATGTTTTTAAATCCAATAGTAATTGCTACATTTTTAGGTTTATTTATTTGGTTATTCCAGGCATATCTTCCAAAAGTTGGTGTATCTGTAGTTGATGCAAAAACTGGTGCAAAAGTTGTTAAAGAGTATGCGTTTTTACGCTTTGATCAAACATTACCACAATTCAATCAAATATTAACTTACTTAGCTGGTTTATGTTCTCCACTTGCATGGTTAGCAATTGGATCAACATTAGGTTCTGTTTCATTCAAAGATGCTTTAGCAAACAAACCAACTTGGTATTATTCTGCAATTAAATTAATTGCAATTCCAGCTATTAATGTTGCAATTTTGGCGGTTTTAGCAGTAACAAATATTTTACCAGTTGACTTAACTGCGTTAGGGACTATTGTAGTTATGATGGCAACACCACCTGCAACAGTAGCTGCTGCTTATGCAATTAGTTTTGATAAGGATGCGGTATTAGCATCTAACGCTTCACTATTAGGTACATTAGGTGCTGTAGTATTGACGCCAATATGGATAGTGATTGTACAGATTATTGGTTCACTAGGAATTTTTAACTAGTATAAAATAAATATAGGACATACTCGTCCTTAACGAATAATGGACGAGATTTTGATAATCTCGTCTTTTAATTTTCAACAATAAAAAGAAAGAAGGATAATAAAATGACACTTAAAGTAGTATGTTATGGTGTTCGTCCAAATGAAGTACCATTTTTTGAAAAATTAAACAAATATAACTTCGAATTGAAATTAGTAGAAGAATTATTAACTCACGACAATATTGATACAGCAGGAGGTATGGATGCGGTAATTCTTCGTGGAAACTGCGTGGCAGACAGACAAAATATTGAAAAGATGTCAGAGTATGGTATTAAATATGTATTTACACGTACTGTAGGATTTAATCATATAGACTTGCAAGCAGCAGCTGATTATAATATGAGTGTTGCTCGTGTTCCAGGTTATTCACCAAATGCTATTGCAGAATTATCATTAACACTTGCTATGTCTTTACTACGTCATGTGAGTCATACGGTAAACAAAACTTCAAAATATGATTTCCGTGTCGATGGAGCTATGTTCAGCAAGGAAATTCGTAATTGTAAAGTTGGGATAATAGGAACAGGTAAAATAGGTTTAACAGAAGCAATGTTATTTAAAGGTTTAGGAGCAGAAGTATTAGGATACGATGTATTTCAAAGTGATGCAGCTAAAGAAGTAGTAAAATTTGTTGAAATGGATGAACTTTTAGCAGAGTGTGATATTGTAAGTTTACACGTTCCTTACTTCCCGGGGAAAAATGATAAAATGGTTAACGCAGAATTTATCGCTAAGATGAAAGATGGAGCTATTTTAATCAATACTGCACGTGGTGAATTACAAGATAACGTAGCTATCCTAGAAGCAATCAAATCAGGAAAATTAGATGGATTTGGTACAGACGTATTTGCTAATGAAGCTGCTTTCTTCTTCAAAAACTTTGAAGATGGAGATGAAATCTCAGATCAAACAGTAAGAGAATTAGTAGATTTATATCCAAAAGTATTAGTAACACCTCACGTAGGTTCGAATACAGATGAAGCATTATCAAATATGATTGAGATTAGTTTTGATAATCTAAATGATGTATTAATGACTGGTTCGACTACTAATGCAATAGAATTACCAAAAGTCAAATAATATACGAAAAATAAATCTCAGATCATAGGATACAGTAATAGTCCTCAAAAGTTGGATGAGTGAAAACTTTTGAGGGCTATTAAAATATATACGAATTGAGGACCACTTATTCATTTTTTATTAGTTCACAAAACTAGTAATTGCATTTATATAAATAGAATCAAATCCATTTAAAATTTCTTTAATTTCAACACTAGGTTTTCCATAAACTGTATATGCAGTTACATTAACTAATGTTGCGAAATCTGTTGCGAAATTTTTAACAAAACTATCTAAATGTAATTTTGTTGCTTCGTTATCTTTATAGTTGTTCAGTTATATTAATTTTATTTCCACTGATAGGTCGGTGATAAGTAAGGATTCTATTTTCTTTTTTAGTACTTTCTACCATTTTTTTATTAATTCAATGAACTCATCTTTTTTATTATCTTTAATTGTTGTTTCAACTGAGTACATAATACTATCTGTTGTCATGTTAAACTTCCGAAATTTTCTATATTTGATTATATTAACATTGTTTTTGTTTTTTGTGGTATTTCAATTCTCATAATTGTTCCTTTATAGAAAAAATAAAAGCAAAATGCTGTAAAACTGGCGATTTGTTTTTTTAGAGTTCCCTTAGCTTATATCTTTCTTTATTAGTTATTAATTAATTAATAACTTTACTAGCTGATATTAAAAATATTATTGTAAAACTCTCTTTGAATAACGGAGTTTCAGGATGCATTACAGAATAATAGTAACGAAACTTTTCACATGCAAGTTCAATTATCTATTTTGTTACTACAAATGAATACCAGTCGTTGTCGGAAGTTTCTTCAACTAGTCTGAATCCTTGTTTTAACATTTTGTCTAATAGTTCGTCTTTTTTATCTTTAATAATACCGGAAGTAATGAAATAACCACCATCTTCAAGTAAATTATACGCATCTTCAAGCATAAGTTCAATTATATGTGCCAAGATATTAGCAACTATAACATTGTATTTTTTGTTTTCATTTGTAAGCAAACTTGCTTGTTCTACCTCAATTCTATTTTCTAGATTATTAAGAGTAAAATTTTCATAAGATACATCTACAGCAAGTTTATCAAGATCAACAGCTTTTAATTTACCATCAGTTAAGTAGCTTGTAGCGATACTAAGAATTCCACTCCCACAACCAACATCGATTACATTATCGTGATTTCTCACATATTTTTCTAAGTTTTTAATGCAAAGAGAGGTAGTTTCGTGTCCACCAGTACCAAAAGCCATACCAGGATCTATATTTATTACATACTTATTATCAAGATTTTTATATTCTTTCCAAGTAGGAACAATAACAAATTTTTCTCCAATATTTAATATATCAAAATAGTCTTTCCAAGAATTTTCCCAGTCGCTATCTTGAATAGTAGTAGTTTCAATTTTGAAAAAATCTCCAATATTTATATTTTTTCCTAAATTTTCTAATTCAGACTTGAACATTTCAAATGTTTCTTTATCGAAATTAAGTTCATTGATATAACCTTTAACTAAAACACCAATATCAGGAAAGTCGGTAGGATTCAGTTCAATGATAGTTCCAAAGTCATCGTGTAAATTTTCTTCAAGTGTAGTGGGATCTTCAATAGCGACTCCAGTAGAACCGTAATCTAATAAAATAGCTTCAACTATTTCGCTTGCCTCATTAGTAGTGTGAATAGTTATTTCAATCCAGTTTTCCATTTTATACCTCATAATATTTTATTTAATCTATTTACTAAATCATATTATACTATTTTTTTGATATTAGCAACAAAAAAGAAAAATATAAAATATTATATATTTTTTCTTAGTTGCACATTTATAAAATATTAGGTAGTAATCAAATTTTTCTATTTAATTTTCTTGACAATAAGTATTGTTTAGTATAATATAATTAAATAAACCGTAACAGAGGATAAATAAAAAGAATTTCATTTTATGTTTTTTTAAAGAGAGTTTGATCCATGGGCTGAGAGATTAAATATTAATGATTGAAATGAGTAACACTTTTTATAAAATAAAATATAATTTGTAGAGGTATCAGTATTCTGATATAAATTAGGGTGGCACCACGAAAATAACAATCGTCCCATATAGTTTTAATAAACTATGTGGGGCGTTTTTGATAAAAAAGTGGTGTTGGACTAATATAAAATAGTTAAAGAATAATAAAAAATTGGAGGAATTTATGTCAACTATTACAAAAGAACAAGTAAATCATATTGCGCATCTTTCAAGATTAGAAATTCAAGAAGATGAAGTAGATGGTTATATTGAAAAATTAGAGAAAGTTGTAGATTTATTTAATGAATTAAATAGTGTTGATACTGAGGATATAAAACCAACTTATCACGTTCTTGATTTAGTTAATGTATTTAGAGAAGACGTAGCTCAAGATGGAATGGATAGAGAAGAAGTACTAAAAAACTCTAAAGAAACTGAAGCAGGACAATTTAAAGTACCTACTATCATAGAATAAAATTTAGTAAGGAGATAATTTGATGAGTTTATTACATGAATCAATAGAAAGTTTAGAATCTAAACTGAAAAATAAGGAAATTAAACCTAGTGATTTAGTAAAAGAATCGTTAGAAAGAATAAAAGAGACTGAAGAAAAAGTAGGGTCATTTATTACAATAACTGAGGAACTTGCTCTAAAAGAAGCTGCTGTGCTTGATAAACATCAAGAATCAGGGGATACTTCAGGAAAATTATTCGGTATTCCAATGGGAATTAAAGATAATATTGTAACGAAAGATATTCAAACAACATGTGCCTCAAAAATTTTGGAAGGATTTAATCCAATATACGATGCAACGGTTATGAATAAATTAAATGCAGAAAATCCTATTTTAATGGGTAAATTAAATATGGACGAGTTTGCAATGGGTGGTTCTACTGAAACATCTTATTATAAATTAACTAGAAATCCACACGATCTTGATGCGGTACCAGGAGGCTCAAGTGGGGGTAGTGCAACAGCAGTAGCAGCAGGTCAAGTAAGCTTCACATTAGGAAGTGATACTGGTGGATCTGTTCGCCAACCTGCTTCATATTGTGGTATAGTTGGATTAAAACCAACTTATGGACGTGTATCACGTTTTGGTTTAGTAGCGTTCGCTTCATCACTAGATCAAATTGGACCAATGACTCGTACGGTTAAAGATAATGCACGAGTTTTAGAAATTATTTCGGGGTTAGATGCACATGATATGACTAGTGCACCTATCGAAGTTCCAGAATTTAGTAAAATTATTACCGGAGATATTAAAGGTAAAAAAATAGCTTTACCTAAAGAATATTTTGGATCTGGTATTGATGAGGATGTAAAAAAAGCAGTACTTGATGGTGTGAAATATTTAGAAAGTCAAGGAGCAATTGTAGAAGAAGTATCACTACCGAACACCAGTCATGCAATTTCTACTTATTATGTAATTGCATCAGCGGAAGCGAGTTCAAATCTTTCACGTTTTGATGGTATTCGTTATGGGTTTAGAAGTCCTAATGCTACCAATTTAGAAGAAATTTATAAAAAAACTCGTGGAGAAGGTTTTGGAGCAGAAGTTAAACGTCGTATTATGTTAGGAACTTACGTGCTTTCTTCTGGATACTATGATGCCTACTATAAAAAAGCACAACAAGTTAGAACTTTAATCAAACAAGATTTTGATAAAGTGTTTGAAGAATATGATGTGATTATTGGACCAACAGCTCCAACAGTAGCGTTCAATATTGGAGAAGAAATTGATGATCCTGTAACAATGTACGCAAATGATATTTTAACAATTCCTGTAAATATGGCAGGCTTACCTGGATTAAGTATTCCATGCGGATTTAAAGGAAAACGCCCAATAGGTATGCAACTTATTGCGAAACCATTTGCGGAATCAACTTTATATGATGTAGCATATAATTTTGAACAACATTACAATTTACACGACAAAAAAATAGAATTACAATAGGAGAAACATGATGCATTTTGAAACAGTAATTGGACTTGAGGTCCACGTAGAATTAAAAACAGATTCAAAAATATTTTCACCATCTCCAGCTCACTTTGGAGCAGAACCAAATACAAATGTTAATGTTATTGATTTGGGATATCCAGGGGTATTACCAGTAGTTAATAAAAGAGCAGTTGAATGGGGAATGAAAGCAGCTATGGCTCTTAATATGACAGTAGCTCGTGAATCGAAATTTGATAGAAAAAATTATTTTTATCCAGATAATCCAAAAGCATATCAAATCTCTCAATTTGATCAGCCAATTGGAGAGAATGGTTGGATAGATATAGAAGTTAATGGAGAGACTAAACGTATTGGAATAACACGTGCACATCTTGAAGAAGATGCAGGGAAGTTGACTCATAAAAATGGTTATTCACTAGTTGATCTTAATCGTCAAGGGACACCACTTATCGAAATAGTGTCTGAACCAGATATTAGAACACCAGAAGAAGCCTACGCTTACTTGGAAAAACTTCGTTCAATTATTCAATACATTGAAGTATCTGATGTTAAGATGGAAGAAGGTTCTATGAGATGTGATGCGAACATTTCTATCCGCCCATACGGTCAAGATAAATTCGGTACAAAAACAGAGCTTAAAAACTTAAACTCATTTACTTTTGTAAAAAAAGGTTTAGAGTACGAAGAAAAACGTCAAGAGCAAGTTATCCTATCAGGTGGGGAAATTCAACAAGAAACACGTCGTTTTGATGAAACAACAGGAACGACGAAACTAATGCGTGTTAAAGAAGGATCAGACGACTACCGTTACTTCCCAGAACCAGATATCGTCCCTATGATTATCTCTGATGAATGGATGGAAGAGGTGAGAAAAACTATTCCAGAACTTCCAGATGCACGTCAAAGAAGATACCAAGAAGAACTTGGGTTACCAGCATACGATGCACACGTACTAACATTAACTAAAGAAATGTCAGATATGTTTGAAAAAACTGTAGAACTAGGGGCGGATGCCAAATTAGCATCTAACTATTTAATGGTAGATGTGAATGCTTATCTAAATAAAGTTCAAAAAGAACTTAGTGAAACAGCACTTACAGCAGAAGGTCTTTCTGGTATGATTAAGTTGATTACAGATGGAACAATTTCAAGTAAAATTGCGAAAAAAGTATTTGCTGAGTTAATTGAACATGGTGGCGATGCAGCAAAAATAGTTAAAGAAAAAGGTCTAGTACAAGTCTCAGATACTGGGCAGTTGTTAACATGGGTTACAGAAGCATTAGACAACAACCCACAATCGATCGAAGACTATAAAAATGGTCGTGATCGTGCGATTGGCTTCTTAGTAGGACAAATTATGAAAGCCTCAAAAGGACAAGCTAACCCACAAATGATTAACAAAATGTTATTAGAAGAAATAGCGAAAAGATAGAAGATAATAAAACCAGAGCCAGACGTAGAGTAGGGCTCTGGTTTTATTTTGAATTTTTTTATATTTAGAGGTTTGGAAAGTATGTTCGAATTTGTCGCATTAGTAATTGAGGCGAACTCTATATTTTTTATTCTGTAACTTTTTTTATTAAACTGATAATATCATCTTTTCGAATTTGTTTTTTAAATGTGACGTTAACGCCGTCCTCTTTTAAGGCTTCGAAGAATTTTCTTGCACTTTCGATGCGTAGGTCTTCATCTATTCTTGTTCCAGTATCGCTATCAACATCTTTAGTTTCAACGATTAAATTAACTTCAAGGTCACCGTCTTCTTTTTGTAGAACATACATAAAGTTAGGACTAGTAGTACCACCAAAATATAGAGGGACTCTAATACTACGACGGGGGATTTTTCCAAATACAACAACCTCATCAACATTACTTCGTTCAATATTCTCTTTCTCCAGTTGAGAATCATAGACAAAACTGTCGTATAAGAATTTATCAGGAACGATTTTATTATCATCCTTATAGACACCTATATTTCCTTGAATAATGTTCTCACGAGGTAGACCATCTATTGTAGTAAGAACAGTTTCACTGATTTTCACATTCATCTTTTTGTAGTTAAATCTATTTATAAATGTACGTTGTAACCAAGATTGATACCCAGTTATAAAGTTAGAAAGAGTTTTTTTGTTAAAGAATCCTTCATTTAGTTCATTATTTTTAGAGTATTCAACTAAACATTCATGTACTAGTGTTATAGGCAAACTAGTAGTTTTATTAATTCTTTTTAAGAACTCATTGTAAGGAAGAGCCTCTTCCAAAGTGAAGTAATTAATATTCCCATCGTGAATACTAATTTCATTATTTTGGCTATGCAATCTTTTTTCGGTTATTGAAACGTATTCTTTAGCATAAATTCCAGAATTAAGGATACTAAGAATAGCTTCTTTCAATTCATCATCAGAGATATTATCTAGTTTTAAATAATACTTTTTATTAATTTTTTCCCATAAAGATTTAAGTGATTCGAAGTTATTTTTACGAATGTTGACGTAGTTTTTATTCAATTTATTTTTATCTATAACTTTCTTCGTATTTAACCTGTGATTAAATTCTGGGTAAGAGATGAAAAATTCATCACGTTTATCTTCGATAATGTTTTTATTCATATCAATAAAATCATTAATGATTAATTTTTTAAATAAATCATTTGCTGAAATATTTCTAGTTTTCGCAACTCGTTCTAAATCTATATCTGTGATAACATTACCTTGAGGAATATCACTATTAATCTCGCTAACAAGTCTATTAGCAAAATCTTGCTCACTAAAATCTATTAAGTAAGTTAGATAAAATTCTTCATCAGATATACGATTACCGTATTCGTCGATAGGAAGTCTAAGCCCACGCCCAACTTCTTGAAGTTTACTAATTTCACTTCCGCTAGAACGCAATTTAGCTATTTGAAAGACATTAGGATTATCCCAACCTTCTCTTAAAGTCCATTTAGAAAAGATAAAACGCCTTGTATTCCATGTACCATCACTATTTTTAAATGATAACATTTTTTCTTTATCACGCAAAATAGCATCTATTTCTTCTTTTATTTTTTCATCATCGGTAGAATTATCTACTGCGAAATATCCACCATTAGTAGCTGGTAAATCACTAAGAGAAGCCTTTAAAAAACTACGATATTCTAAATCGATATTTCTAGTTTTATCAGATAATTTAGCTAATTCTTTTTCTAACTTTTCTTTTAAAAAGTTCTCGAACTTAGTTTTTAGATAACCATCATTTTCTTCACCACGGTAAGAGTAGACGCTATCTATAAAAAATAATGATAATGTTTTAATTTTTCTTTCACGATAGAAGTTATCTTTTTCTTGTTCGAAGTGATTATTTATAGCTTGTTTAAGCATAATATCTTGATATGAATCTGAATAGATATTAGTATAAACACTATCTCCAACAGCGATACTAGTGCCATTTGAGAACTCTGTACCTTTAGCTATATTAGCTTCTTCGATTTTCCCAATTTTATCCAAAGTTAATCCACGAAAATCAGGGGAGATATCAGCCAAACTATCGCCAAGAGAAATAGTATATTCTTTTTTAGTAGTTTCATTTCTAAATACAGCTACTTTTGGTTTTTTATTAGTTATTTCTAATAATTTGACTTTAGTAGTTTCACTATCAGCGTTAGCTGGCGTTTGAATAGCAACCCCTTTAACTAATCCATCATTAAAAGATTTTACAGCGTTAAGATTATAAACTAAGTTATTGTAGTCAGTAACTTTTGTTTTTTCATTTTTTGGAAAGGTTGCCCCAAAACGAATAATAGCTTGGGGTTTTATTTTTTCAATAATTTTTTTATACGCTTTGTTTTCTTTTCTTTGTGGTTAGTTTATATTATAATACTAAATATAAATCAATTTTCGGAGGTAAGTATGAACGAAGTAATTAAAACGATAATGAATCATCGTGCAAATCGTAGTTTTGTTGCAGGTGAAAAAATTCCAAAAGAAGAGCTTGATCAAATAATTGCTTGTGCAAAGCAAGCGCCTAGTTGGATGAATGGTCAACATTATAGCATTATTGTGGTAGAGGGAGAAACTAAACAAAAATTAGCTGATTTGATTCGTGATAAAAGTCCAGGTAATGCGGTACATATAGAAAATGCTGCTACGTTCTTAATGTTTAGTATGGATTTTACAAATATTAAACTTTCTTTTGACATAGAAGGAAGCGATTTTGATGTTCGTGATCAGTACGAGCCGCTTCTTGTTGGTTCGATGGATACTGCTCTTGCTATGCAAAATGCGTGTATCGTTGCTGAATCTTTAGGATATGGTACTGTTTTTTGCGGTGCGGTGAGGAGTTTTGGTGTAGAACTTAATAATATGTTTAATATTCCTAATACGGCATTGTTTTTATGTGGATTAAGCATTGGACGTCGTGATGAAAAACTTTCTACAGAAAAAGTGAAACCGAGATTACCAAAAGAAGCTAACGTAGGATACAATATGCATCCAGTGTCTACAGAAGAAATAGTAAAAGTATATCGCCAAACTATGGTTGACTTTGCGGAAGCTCGTGAGACAAAAACATGGACGAAAAAATTCGCTGATGTTTATGCTGATACATTGCCAGCAGAAAAAGTTACAAGAAAACTACTGGAAAGAAATGGTTTTATAAGTAAGAAGGACGATGAGTAATATTTAAGAAACTTCTAAAACTAGAATCTATTTAAAAACACAAAAAATGTTTGTCGCATTTTATTCAGTAGACAAACACTTGGTTCGTAAATAGTACCCCTCATCTGTGGAATGGGGTAGAAATAATTCAGTTCGTAAATCCTCGTCAAAAACGACGAGGATTTTTTTAGGGGTAAAAGAACGAAATACGAATTGCCGAAGTTTTACTTTTAAAACTTGTTTTTCGTTATTTCGTATTCGTTATAAAATATCGGGGCGTTTATATGTACATTGTACCATTTTTTGTATATTTTTATTTAGTTATCTTTGTACATTCTTATTTTAGCATTTACATACATTTTATTTAGCTATCTTTGAACAATCTTATCTTAGTATTTACACTATATTAAGATTTTAGTTAGCGTTTCTACTTTTTTATTTTTTTTGAAATAACTATTGTCAAAAAAGGTCAAACGTGTTATAATTTATTTAAGGTCAAAAAAGGTCAAAATAAACTTTTTAATATGACTGAAATTTATAAAAGGAGATTTACAATGGATATAAATAGTTTTACTAATAGTGTGAAAGAAATCTTAGCGAAATCTTCCGAATTTGCAATAGAGAAAAAAAGCCAAAGTATTACGAGTGAGATGTTTTTAAAAGCAGCGTTAACTGGTAGTAATTTGTATAGTGATATATTAGGAAGAATAAATGTAGATAAGGAGAGAGTAGTTAAGGAATTGGATGAAGAAATCCAAAAAGTAAATGCGGTAGAAGGTGATAATATAAATTATGCTAGCTACTTGAGCAATGATTTGAATTTGTTATTAATAGAAGCGAATAAATATAAAGATAAATATGAAGACAAATTTATTTCTTGTGAGCATATCGTACTAGCGAGTTATATAAAAAATAGTATAGTAAAAAAATATATTGATAAAGTAACGACATTAAATGAATTAGTCGTTGTTATTGATAATATAAGAGGAGGGAAAAAGGTCATGAATGAAAATCCAGAAAATAACTATGAAGTTTTAGAAAAATATGGCCGTGATTTGGTAGAAGAAGTAAAAAGTGGAAAACTCGATCCTGTAATAGGTCGTGATGAAGAGATAAGAAATGTAATAAGAATTTTATCAAGAAAAACAAAAAATAATCCAGTGTTAATAGGAGAACCGGGTGTAGGTAAGACAGCGATAGTTGAAGCACTAGCACAACGTATTGTTCGTGGTGATGTTCCTGAGAGTCTAAAAGATAAAACTGTATTTGAGTTAGATTTAACTAGTTTAGTAGCGGGAGCAAAATATCGTGGAGAATTTGAAGAAAGATTAAAGGCTGTTCTTAAAGAAATAAAAGAAAAGGAAGGAAAAATAATTTTATTTATTGATGAAATTCATATGCTTGTAGGTGCTGGAAAAACCGATGGAGCAATGGACGCTGGCAATATATTAAAACCGATGCTTGCTCGTGGTGAGTTGCACTGTATAGGTGCTACAACTTTAAACGAATATCGTCAATATATAGAAAAAGATTCAGCATTGGAACGTCGTTTCCAAAAAGTATTGGTAAAAGAACCAACTGTAGAAGATACAATTTCTATACTACGTGGACTTAAAGAAAGATTTGAAGTTTATCATGGGGTTAAAATATCAGACCGTGCAATAGTTGAAGCAGCTAAACTTTCTGATAGATACATTACTGATAGATTTTTACCAGATAAAGCTATTGATTTAATCGACCAAGCGTGTGCCACTATTAAAACAGAAAATTCTTCTAATCCAGCAGAGTTGGATACTATTAATAGAAAAGTGATGCAATTAGAAATAGAAGAAAAAGCTCTAAGTGGAGAAGATGATGAAATTTCACGTCGTCGTTTAGATAATTTAAAAGAAGAATTAGCAAATTTGAAAGAAGAGCAAAATAAACTTCAACTTCAAGTAGATAGTGAGAAAGAAAAATTGTCTGCAGTAAAAAATCTTCGTGAAAAAATTGATAGAGTGAAATTAGAATTAGAGCAAGCACAAAATAATTATGATTTGGAAAAAGCATCTGAGTTACAGTATTCTATTTTGCCAAAACTAATTAAAGAATTAGAAGAACTTGAAGAAAAATCTAAAACTGAAGAATATAAACTTTTAAAACAAGAAGTAACAGAAGATGAAATAGGATATATCGTAAGTCAAATGACTGGTATTCCAGTTACTCGACTAGTTGAAACAGAAAAAGAAAAACTATTACATTTGGCTGATACTATACATGAAAAAGTAATCGGACAGGATGAAGCTGTAGAAAGTGTAACAAATGCAATCCTACGTTCGAGAGCTGGAATTGCAGATCCGAATCGTCCAATCGGTAGCTTCTTATTCTTAGGACCTACTGGTGTTGGCAAAACTGAATTAGCTAAGGCACTTGCCTTAAATTTATTTGATGATGAGCGTAATATCGTAAAAATAGATATGAGTGAATATATGGAAAAACATTCAGTTAGCCGTCTAATTGGAGCACCTCCAGGATATATTGGATATGAAGAAGGTGGTCAGCTTACTGAAAGTGTAAGACGTAATCCATACAGTATAATTCTAATGGATGAGATTGAAAAAGCACATCCTGATGTATTTAATATTTTGCTTCAGCTGCTTGATGAAGGAACTTTAACAGATTCAAAAGGTGTAGTTGTTGATTTCAAAAATACAATTATTATTATGACTTCAAATATTGGTTCATTAGAACTTCTCGAGGAAGTGAAAGATGGTGTTATTTCAGAAGAAACTCGTCACAATGTTACAAGTCAACTCTATGGATATTTCAAACCAGAGATTTTAAATCGTATGGATGATATTATTATCTTTAAACCATTAACTGAGGATAATATTAAAGGTATTGCGAATAAACTTCTTGATGAACTTGTGGTGCGACTTCTTGGACGAAACATAGTTTTAACTTATAACGAGAATGTTTCTTCTTGGGTAGCAACAGCAGGTTTTGATATGAAATTTGGAGCTCGTCCACTTAAACGATTTATTCAAAGTCAAATAGAAAATAAACTTTCTGTTGAACTTATTCGACATGGTATAGAAGATGGAATGGAAATTAATTTAGATTACGAAAATAATGAATTGAAAATTTTTATAAAATAAAAATAAAAAAAGACTTGTGGTTATTAATTTAAAATCATGAAGTCTTTTTTTGTGAAAAAAATTATATAATTTTCCATGTTACTAAGAAAAAATAAAAAAATTTGAGGTTTTTAATTTTTTTCTTTTGTAGTATAATGGTATATAATTTAGTAATAATTGCATATATTAAAAGGAGAAGTGTTATGAAAATAGCGGTAATGGCTGGAACACCAATTGATTCTCAGCTAGGGGAAGAATTATTAAAAAAACATGGACATACTGATACACTAAGAATTCCTATTTCGAAAAATCCGATAGAACAAACTACATTTCAAGCATTGGATGATAAAAAGAGAGAAGAAATAATAATAGAAATAATAATAAGATTAAAAGAAGAAGAATGTGACGTGATATTTGTTTATTGCAATTCTCTAAGTTCGGTTGTTGATTTTGATAAATTGGCTAAAGAGTATAAAATGAATATTGTTACACCAATGCAAATGTATAGAAGCCTAGGTTTGGAGTATCAATATTTAGTTGTGATGGCAGCGAATTCTCATGGATTGACAGGAGTAGAAAATAATTTATATATATCAAATCCAAAATTAAAGGTTTTAGGTTTGTCAATGTTAGAACTTGTAAAAGCTATTGAAGAAAAAATAGTCCAAAAGTTATAGTTGAAAATTTTGATTTCGAAGTATTATTTGATTATTTTGAACAGATAAAAGTAGAAGCGGTAGTATTGGGTTGCACTCATTTTCCGTATATAAAAAAAGAATTGGAAGGTATAACAAATTTACCAATAATAGATGTTGGATTATTTATGATAGAGAGATTAAAAAAATTGTAATATAGTTTTTTATAATGAGAATTTTAAAATTTATTAGTTAGACTATTTTAATAAAAATTGTCGAAAATTTTATTACATGGTAGAATTATTACATAGATTGAAATTTTAAAAAGGAGAAAATATTATGCCTGTAGGAGTAATTATAAATTCAGCTGCAATATTCTTAGGAGGAATAGCTGGAGGTGTTCTTGGAAATAAACTATCGGATAATCTAAAAGAACAGCTTAATTTAATTTTTGGATTGTGTTCTATGGGGATGGGGATTGTTTCGATTGGACTTATGAAATATATGCCAGCAGTAATTTTTGCTATTATAATTGGAACATTATTAGGATTTCTTTTTAATCTTGGTGAATGGATTTATCAAGCTAGTGTTAAGATGCAAAGAATAATGTTAAAGATAATTCCAAAGGGTAAAACAGAAATGTCTGAAACAGAGTATTTAGCTACTTTAATAACAGTAATTGTATTGTTTTGTGCTAGTGGAACAGGAATTTATGGCAGCTTAAATGAGGGAATGACTGGAGATGCAAGTATATTAATTGCAAAATCAATATTAGATTTTTTTACTGCGATGATTTTTGCTTGTAACCTAGGTTATATAGTTTCATTAATTGCGATTCCACAAACGATAATTTTTGTATGTCTTTATTTCTCAGCAGGAATTATTATTCCGCTTACCACGCCGGATATGATTTCAGATTTTAAAGCATGTGGTGGATTTTTAATGTTAGCAACAGGTTTTAGAATGATAAAATTAAAAATGTTTCCCATTGCAGATATGATACCAGCGATGTTAATAGTCATGCCATTAAGTTGGCTTTGGGGAAATATTATTTTACAGTTATTGTAAAAATTTGGAAAAAAATGATAAAACACTAGAAATACTTCTAGTGTTTTATCATTTAATACAGTTAAAAATTTTATTATAGTTTTCTTAGTAGTTATTTTAGAGCTAGTTTTTTCAAAATGTTATACAGTACGATTGCTTTTGATGTTACTAGATAAAAAATATAATGATATTAATTTTTTATCAGTAAAATAATAATAATCTTTTAAAAAATTACTATGAGATACTACTTAGATGTAGTAGTATCTCATAGTAAAATACGAATAATATCTATATTTGATAGTAAGTAATAAAAATAATATTTTGATTAAAATATTGTTTTTAGCTGAAACCATAACCTATATTAAATTTCAATTTTGTAATCATCAGGTTTTATGATTGGAATAATTTTTGTAAATAATTTTACAAAAATATAACCAGTTACTATAGGGACTATTGCAAAAATTATAAAAGTTTTTATTATTTCAAAAATTCCACCATTAGTCGTACTCAGATGTGCAAGTGGTCCAACTAAACCACTAAAACCAAATCCAGCACTCATAGCAGTTCCTTTAATTCCGAAAATTGATGCTAATACACCTGTACAAGCAGCACTACAAATAACAGGTAACATTATTTTTGGTTTAGCGAAAACGTTAGCCATAGAAATTTTTGGAGAGCCTATAAAATGAGCTAAACTTATTCCTTTAGAGTTGATATGCCATCCAGCGATAGCAAGAGTAAATCCACATGCACAAATTCCAAGATTTGCTGCACCTGATGCGATCCCATCAATATTAATAGCAAGAGCAACACCAACAGATGTAATAGGAGTTACAATAAGGCATGCAAAAATAATGGCTATTAATATAGTAAGTAAAATTGGTTGTAAAGTTAGTAAGTGTTTAATGCCATCTCCTAATAATTTAGTGACTGCTGAAAAAGTAGGAAGTAGGTATCTTCCTATACCACCCACAATAACGAGAGTAAGCGGCGGTAGAATTAGAATTGCATAACTTTTTGTCTTATTACCAATTAAAAGTATAAATGCAGTAGCAAGTGCAGCAGTAAAAATCATTGTTACTATATCACCAGCACCTTTTAAGATAAAACCAGTTTTATCAGCTGTAGGTACTATTGAACCACTCGCATATAAAGTAGCAAGTCCAATCGAAAGTGATTGAATTGGAGTGAATTTGAAAAGCATTCCAATAATAACCCCGGACGCAAGACCAATCATAGCATTGGAGATTGTAACTGCCATAGATAAAAATGCAAGTGAGGGATAAATTTTTGCAATATATTTTAAAAGCTCACCTAATAAAGCACCAGGTACTAAACAAAGAACAGTTCCAAGTGCAATACCGTTAAGAATATTCATAGTAAATGTTTTAAGTGTAATTTTTTCTTCCATATTGATGTCTCCTTATTAATAAATTTAACTAAATAGTTATCAATTTAATATTATATAGTAAAATCTATGTTTTGTACACAATAGTCTTATTGTTTTTAAAAAGAATAAATGTATTCAAAAATCAAGTCAGTGAGAGTAACGAGTGGAGAACTGTCAAAAATAATATCAAGCCTTAATGTAAAAAAATCAAGATATAGGCGATATAGTAATTCCAGTTTATCTAGATGGAACTTTATTAGATGAAATTATAATCAATGCTCGGAATCGTCAAATCATAAAATCAGGAGGTAGATAGAAATAAAAAATTCATATATAAAAATTAATAATGAGAAAATACCTACACCTGATGAATTAGAATTTGAGTTCAGAGATATCGAAGGTTCTAGTAGTGGAGTTACAGAAGCAGGAATTATATATCGTAGAAAATAAAACTAAAAAACGTAGACATATCGGAACTATTAGTGATGAAATTATGCTAGATAGTTTAAAAATGGTATTAGAAGAAATATCGGAAGAAGATAATAATTCTATATGAATATATCCATCATTCTGAAAATAAAGATGAAATCTTTGAAAAAATAATAGATACTAACACGATCACTTTTATAAATCTTAGAGATTGTTTATTAGGTATGGGAAGTATATTAGAAGAAAATTTTGAGGAAACATACTATATTATTGAAGTAACAAGTGGAATACTAAATAAAAATAGAGCTATAGTAATTATAAAATGGAATTCTGATAAGATTTCACTTTATGGGTATGCGAGAGAAGGCTTGATAAATTAGCATACTGCAGAGAAGGCTATAGAAAAATTAATTGAAAAAATTAAAAGTTAATGCGAATGATTTTAATAAGACAAGTGGAAAATCTACTTGTCTTATTTTTTCACCCCTTTTTTCTTCCTTTGAGTTAAATTTTTTTCGTTTTTCTTTGCCTGTGATATGAAGAGGTAATTTTTCAATTTTAAGAGGAGCTAGGAAAAATGGAAGAACAGGTAAAAATCAAAATATCAGAATTAAGAAGAAATAAGGGTCTGGGTTATAAGAAAATTGCAAGTGAGCTAGGAGTAAATATTAATTCAGTTAAGTCTTTTTGTCGTAGTAATAATCTTACTAGTGAATTCGTTAAAGGAAAACAATGATGTAAACAATGCAAAAAAGAACTTTATCAACCTCCAAAGATGAAGACTATTAAGTTTTGTTGTAAGAATTGTAGAGTAGAATGGTGGAACAAACATCGTCAGCTTATTCACCCTAAAACTAAGATTGAAATAGAGTGCTATGGCTGTGGGAAGATATTTTATGCGTACGCAATAGAAAGTTTTGTAATCATTCTTGTTATGTAGATACTAGGTTTAAAGGAGGAAGAAATAATGGATAAACAAATTAAAAGTGAAACGGATTATCAGCTTTCTCTTAATTTGATGAAAAGTCTTCTTTCTAAAAAGTTGCTAACGCTGGAAGAATTCGAGGATATTAAGAAAAAATTGCTAAAAAAATATCAACCATATATTAGTACATTGTTGGAGAATAAACTTGACTAATTCGGTGTTTAGAGTGATATATATGTAGAAGAAAGGAGAATGACTATGAACAAAAATAGAACCGAAAAAAGTAACTATTCAAAGAAAACTTAAGGTTGTAAGCCTATGCTCGTGTTTCTGTGGATACCGACAGACTTAGACATTCGCTCTCAGCACAAATAAGTTATTACAACAATCTTATTCAAAAAAATCCTTTGTGGGAGTTTGTTGAGGTTTATTCTGATCTTGGAATTAGTGGAACAACTACTAAAAAGCGTGATGAGTTTAATCGCATGATTAAAGACGCAGAGGACGGAAAGATTGATATTATTCTAACGAAATCAATTCAGCGTTTCGCAAGAAATACTTTAGACCTACTTGCTACAGTTAGACATTTAAAAGATCTAGGAGTTGAAGTAAGATTTGAAAAAGAGAATATAAATTCATTAAGTGGTGACGGAGAATTAATGCTTTCGATACTTGCTTCATTTGCACAAGAGGAAATTCGCTCGATATCTAATAATGAAAAATGGAGTATAAAAAAGCGTTATGAAAAAGGGATCCTCAATAATAAGTTTAATATTTATGGATATCGTTGGGAAAATGATAAATTATCAATATTTGAAGAAGAAGCAATGGTAGTCAGATTAATTTATGATAATTACTTTAAAGGAATATCTGCTGAAAAAACAGAAAAACAACTAGATGAAATGGGCATACCATCACCAACTGGAAAAAAATTTCCAGCAGTTACGATAAGACAAATACTAAAAAATATTAACTATACAGGAAATTTATTATTACAAAAAGAATACATAGTAGATCCAATAACAAAAAGAAGTAAAAAGAATAGAGGGGAGTTGCCGATGTATTTTGTAGAAAATAATCATGAGCCTATAATTTCTAAAGAGTTGTTTGATATGGTCCAGGAAAAAATAGCATTTAAAAGGGAACTAGGAGTATTTGGAAATGAATCAATAAAAACTTATCCGTTTACTACAAAAATACAATGTGCCCATTGTAAATGTAATTTTAGAAGAAAAACAGCTAACAGCTAAATATTTTTCAAAAAAACATCATAAATGGTTATGTAGGATTGCAGATGACAAAGGAAGAAAATTTTGTACAACTAGAAGCATACCTGAATCGCTATTAAAAGAAAGTATTTGTGAAATTTTAAATTTAAAAAGATTTGATAAAGAACTGATGAGAAAAGAAGTAGAGTGCATCGTTGCAAAAGATAATAAAATAAAGTGTCAACTTAAAAATGGAGAAGTAGTAGAAAAAGAATTGATAATCAAAAGGAGACCATGCCCTAAATTTACAGAAGAACAGAAAAAAGAATGTAGTCGCAGAATGACTGAAATTTGGAGAAATAAAAAGGAGAAGAAAAATGAAGAAAAAAGTAACAACGATACCAGCTACATTAAGTAAGTTTAGTCGAATATCAATAGAGGCACAAATAGACTACTACGAAAATTATATAAAAGGTCGTAATGATTGGGAATTTGCAGGAATGTATTCTGATGAGGGAATTTCAGGAACAAATACTAAAAAGCGTATTGGATTTCAAAATATGATAAATGACGCTTTGGACGGAAAGATTGATTTAATAATAACAAAAAGTGTAAGTAGATTCGCAAGAAATACAGTAGATAGCCTAACGACAGTAAGAAAATTAAAAGAAAAAGGTATTGAAATTTATTTCGAAAAAGAGAACATCTGGACGCTTGATTCAAAAGGAGAGTTACTCATAACAATCATGAGCTCACTAGCACAAGAAGAAAGTAGATCAATATCAGAAAATGTTGCGTGGGGACACAGACGGAGATTTGCGCAAGGAAAGGTAAGTGTGGCTTATAAACACTTTTTAGGGTACGACAGAGGTGAAGATGGAAATTTAGTAATAAATGAAGAACAAGCAAAAATTGTTAGAAGGATATATTGTATGTTTTTGCAGGGGTTTACTATAGGAACAATAGCTACTAGGTTAACATCAGAAGGAATTAAAACAGTACAAGGGAAAGAAAAATGGTATCACGGAACTATTAAAGGGATATTATCTAATGAAAAGTATAAAGGAGATGCCTTACTTCAAAAAACGTTTACTGTAGATTATTTAACGAAAAAATCCAAGAAAAATGAAGGAGAAGTACAACAGTATTATATTAGGGATAACCATGAAGCGATAATTTCTAAAGAAACATTTGATAGGGTTCAGAGAATACTTCAGAAAAAATTAGAAGATAAAACTAAGTATTCTAGTGTTAGTATCTTCTCAAGTAGGATAAAATGTGGCTGCTGTGGAGGCACTTACGGCTCGAAACTGTGGCATTTAAATAGTAAATATCGAAGGGACAATATGGCAATGTAATGAAAAATTTAAAGCTGATGAAAAATGTACAACACCTCACTTATCAGAGAATGAAATAAAAGAAATTTTCGTGAAAGCAGTTAATCAACTAATAAAAAGAAAAAAAACTATAATAAAAGAGGGGCAAGAATTAATAGATTTAGCTTTAGATACCACAGAGTTAGAGAAACGAAAATCCAAATCAGAAGATGAGCTTAATGAAATTGTCGACACTATTAATTATTTAATAAGTGAGAATAGCAAAAAAACTCAAAATCAAAAAGAGTATGAAGAAAAATATCAAGAAGCAGTAGCTGAATATGAAAAAGTTCAAGAAGAATTAACGAACTTAACTCAAAATATCTTAGATAAAGAAGTAAGAAGAGATGAAGTGGCTAGCTTTTTAAAAACAATAAAAGAGCAAGAGGCAATTACCAAATTTGATGTTGACCTTTGGTGTAATACTATTGACTGCATAATTGTAAAAAATAAGCAAGACTTTATCGTGAAATTCCAAGATGGAACGGAAGAAAATGTGGGGAAATAAAAATTTTCTTTTACTAAAAAAATTAAAATTTAAGTAGATAAAATTTTTTAGTATAAAAACATTTTAAAAATATAATATATAATTTAAAATTATATTTACGGTTACAATTTTCTATGATTAAAAAATATATTAAGTAAATATTAAAGGACAAGGTATTATTAATTGATTAGGAATAATTTTATGGTTAGACTAGATATTAAGTTCTCTTCTCACTCTAAAATTACATAATAGCTTTATTTACACACATATAAAAGAGGTGTATACTTGAGTAAGAAAGAGATGCAACATAGGAGGTAAAAAATGAATATAATAGAAAAATTAACTTTAACAAAGACGGAATATAACTTAATTAAAATGATTATATTCTTATCTTGCGTAGCACTACTGTTTACGAATGTTTATTTTATAGCAGGAAAATTAGGTATAACATTAGCCCCTGGATGGTATGAAAAATTGGTTAATTATATTTCAGCCGGTGGAGGAGCAGTTGATGGAGTAGCAATGATATTAGGTATTACCTTACCTGGTTGGGCTATAACTGTAATAGGAGCGTTTGGATTAGTATCAGCATAAATGTGAAAAATATTAATGCATCTCTTTAAAGTATAGGAGCTAACAAAATGAAAAAAGAACAATTTAAAGTATATTTTACATTCATAGTCACTTTTCTTATATTTTTATTATTAACTAGAGGAATGGATACACATCCCATTGTAAAAATAGAAATTAATTTAAGAAGCAACTTTTTATTTTTTATAAATATATTATTTAAGAATACATTATGGTATTTTATGTTGTTATTATCTATGCGATTCAAGGTTAAAGTATTACCGAAATCTATGATAATAATTAATTCATTAATGTTAGCTCTTTTAATAAATAAACTAGAGGAAATTCAAAAGATTATTTTGGTGCTACCTCATGGTGTATTAGAAATGGTAATTTTATTAAATGTCATTAGTTATATATTATACAAAATAAAAAATGATGACTATTGCATAAAAAAATTTTTTTTGAAATATTATTTTTTGCTCATTAGTGCTGCATTAATAGAAAGTTTCATAACTCCATATTTAGCTATTAAATTTCTATAAAATAAAGGGGGACGAATGAAAGATAAAATTATACATATTTTGTTGATAATTATAATTTTTCTTAGATTGATTATTGCGGATAATCAATATTCAGTAAAACAATTGGAAAACACAGTAGAAATAAATTATTATATATTAGTAGTAATATTACTAAGTTTAAATCTGATTTTGATATATGGTTCAGCGTTAATTAGTAACATTATTATTTCTATAAGTATAAATTTCACTAAAATATATGGTGATAAACATATGTTATTTATAGTAAAAGAAAAGGTATATTTTATTTATGGTATTATATATCTCATATATAATTTATTGCTAATAGCTTTAGATACATGGATAAATATTAGCTTGTTAAAATTTTTCCAGATTGCTGTTTATATAATAATTTCAGCGATGATTTATTCTATATTATCTAAATTAATGATTATTAACAAATACAAAATTATGAAAATATCACTTATAAATTTTTTTGTATTATCTGGATTGTTGATAGTAATTTAAATATAAGAGATTTGTTAGGAGGAATATCTAAATGAAAAAACTACTGGAAAATATTATAATAATTTCTTTAAATATAATTGGAATAGGTATGTTAATTGCAAAAATAGAATATGCCCCAATTGTATTGTGTATAACAATATTTTTGTCTATATATATATTAAATAAAAGAAAATTAATAAAATAGAGGTTTGTAAATAAAAATCATTTGTTAAAGTATGTAAAAGATATGAGGCGGACTATTAGTACGGTAGGGAATCAGAAGAGGTTAATTTATTCTGATTCCCTTTCTGCATATGGTATGGTTCATAAATTAGGTGATGTTTCATATTCAGATTAAATGTTTTTTAATATTTATTAAACTTTTCTTTATTGTCTTAGTGAAATAGATGTAATCTCTCGCATTTATTTCTAGCCCAGGAGAACTAGCTAGTTCTATAGGTTCTTCGTGCAATTCATAATAATACGGATCAAATTCTTTATTAATAGGCTCATCGAGGGTATCTTCTAATTCGTTAAGTATAAATAGAATTCTTTTTGAATCTTCCTTATCTTTTATGTAAATAGATGAACATTTTTCATCAATTTTTGGTGTGAAATTTTTGCATATTTTTATCATAGTTATCAACTCCCGTTCTTTCTTTTATTATATCATGAAAATATTTCCAATTAAACGTTTTCTATAAAATTTTCCAATAAAAAATAAGTCTAGTAGGGAAGACTAGACTTATTAAATATGAAAAATATTCTTTGTATATATAATTATAACACATAACTAAAATAAAAGAAAGAGTTTTCTTAGTGTGTTTTAAGCAATTTAAAGTCAAAATTCAAGGGTTGTCTAAATAGAAAAATTTGTATTAAAAACTGTGTCCAAATAGAAATGTAAAACTTGTCCTGAAAAAAATTATCCCAACTGTACTTAATTGAAAAGGTTCAGGATAATAGAAATAGATAAAACAGTATAATTTAGTGTTTTTGATATAGCAGGATTATCAGATTTTATTAGTTATATTGTTACAAAAAATAATGTGGATAAGTAATAAAAAAGTAGAATTATGGATAGTATTTCGGCAACTATAAAAGTATAAAATCCTATTTCAAAAGGGACAATAGTTATGATGAAATATTTGGTTTTGTATTCCGGTAAATTCTTATTTCATTCTGCATAATAGAAATTAAAAGTAATTGAATTAAGAGAATGTAGTTTTTTATGTTTCTTCATCAATATATGATATTTTAAATACTTTAAACAATACTTACAAATGCTAGTGTTTTTGATAATTGTTTATTTTTAGTTTAGGGTATATTGGGAAAATTTTAAAAGTTTTTATTTGTTCATATTATCCTCTTAAGTACTTTATTTACAGTTATATTATATCATTTATCAGAACTAAAAGTATAGCAATAAAAAATATTAACCATGTTTTAAGTTATATTTGTATAGTAGATACAACTACGGAAAAAGGAGTTTGGTATAGTGAAAGTATTGAGAAAATTACTAGCTTTTGTTGTTGTTTTAGCATTATTAGGTGGTGGTGTCACTTATGCACTTACACCAAATGAGAAAATAAAAAGTAATGAAACACTTGCTAATGTGAAAAGTGAAAAAAAATTAAGTGATTTAAATCAAGATTTTATCAGAAATATAAATTATGGGAGTTCGAAATTAATTACCAAAGTAGGTGTAGATAACGAAATGTTTTTAGCATTGTTAAAAGATATTACTAAAAACAATGTTACTTTACAAAATGGTAGTTATAGATTGGTTGGAGATAGTATTGAAGCAAAGATTCCAATGAAATTAGGATTATGGACAACGCAGTTAGCTTCTAATATTAAAGTAGTTGGTACGAATAATAAAATAGAACTTGTTCTTGAAAATGCAAAAATAGGTAAAGTTTCTATTCCTAATTTTGCATTAGAAAAGTATCTTAAAGAAATTTTAACTGGAAGTGGTGCAACTGTCAATGGAAATATAATCACACTTTCTTCTTCAAATTTGCCTGTTATGATAGATAACATAGAAATAAAAAGTGGGATAATTAATTTAACAGCATCTGTAACAAATACTCAACTACTACAGTATGGAGGTCAAGCATTAAGAAATTATATAGGTTCATAACTCAAAAAAATAGTTTTCAGATAAAGTGAAAATTTATTAGCAGAGAAGATGCATGTTAGAACATTGAGTAAAAGTGATGATAAAATTAAAATTTTTATCAATATTGATGCACAAAAAATATGAAAAATATTATTTTCAGAAAATTTTAAATTAAATTCACATAAAATACTTGAAACTTTGAGATAAATATAATATAATTATAACATCTTAAGTAAAGACAAGGCTATTATTGTGGATTTTTAGAGAAAAACTGGTTGGTGAAAAGTTTTATGAAGCGTGAGTAGTTATCACTTTATTGTGAAAATAAAATAGAATCAAAGAGTGCTCTTAGTAGGAGTTAAAAAGAGGTGGTACCGTGGATACATTTCGCCCTCTATAAACTTTTACTAGGGGTTTTTTATAATTGAAAGGAGAAAAAATGGTAGAGTTAAAAGATACATTGTTAATGCCAAAAACAAAATTTCCAATGCGTGGTAATCTTCCGAACAAAGAACCTGAATTTTTAAAACGTTGGGAAGAAATGGATTTATACAGAAAAATTTTAGAAAAAAATTCAGGGAAACCAACATATGTACTTCATGATGGTCCTCCGTATGCTAATGGTAACATTCATATTGGTCATGCACTTAATAAAATTTTAAAAGATTTTATCGTGAAATATAAAAATATGAATGGTTTTGTATCTAATTATGTTCCAGGATGGGATACGCATGGATTGCCAATAGAACAAGTTCTAGTGAATAATGGTGTGGATAGAAAGTCAATGCCAGCAACTAAATTTAGAAATAAATGTAAAGATTATGCATTAAAACAAGTTGATAAGCAACGTGCAGATTTTAAAAAATTAGGAGTTATAGGAGATTGGGAAAATCCATATATTACCCTTGATCCAAAATTTGAAGCTGAACAAATTCGAGTATTTGGAAAAATGGTAGATAAAGGATACATCTATAAAGGACTAAAACCTATCTATTGGTCACCGTCATCTGAATCTGCGTTGGCAGAAGCAGAAATTGAGTATAGAGATCATACCTCTCCATCTATTTATGTTGCATTTGATTTAGTTAGCGAAAATGGTGCAGTAGAAAAAGGAACAAAATTTGTAATTTGGACGACTACACCTTGGACATTACCGGCAAACTTAGGTATTGCTGTTCACCCTGATTTTGAATATCAAGTGGTTAAAGCTAATGGAGAGAGTTACTTAGTGGCGAAAGAACGCGTAAGCCATCTTGCAGAAAAATTTGGTTGGGATGACTATGAAACTGGAGAAGTACTAGTAGGTAAAGACTTGGAATATTTATTATGTCAACATCCATTCTTAGAGCGTACTTCTACATTAATTTTAGCGGACTACGTAACATTAGATTCAGGGACTGGATTAGTTCATACTGCTCCTGGACACGGGGTTGATGACTATCTTGTTGGTCAAGGGAAATATAAACTTGGAGTGTTATCTCCGGTTGATAATCAAGGTGTTCTGACAGAAGAAGCGGGACAATTCGCTGGTCAATTTGTTTTTGACGCTAATAAAAATATCATTGCACACTTAGATGAAATTGGAGCGTTGTTAAAACGTGAAGATATTACTCACTCATATCCACATGATTGGCGTAGTAAAAAACCAATTATTTTCCGTGCGACACCTCAATGGTTCTGTTCTATTGATGCGTTTCGTAAAGAATTATTAGAAGCGGTAGATAACACTAAATTTTATAGTGAATGGGGTAAACCAAGATTATATAATATGATTCGTGATCGTGGAGATTGGGTAATTAGCCGTCAGCGAGTTTGGGGTGTACCAATACCAGTGTTTTATGCAGAAAATGGAGAAGCAATTTTAGACAACGGATTAATTGAACATGTGGCGAAAATTTTTGAAGCAGAAGGATCAAATGTTTGGTTCTACAAAGATGCTAAAGAATTACTCCCTGAAGGGTATACTCACCCAGGAAGTCCAAACGGAGAATTTACTAAAGAGATGGATATCATGGATGTTTGGTTTGATTCTGGAACATCTCATCAGGGATGTTGTGCAGTACGTGATGATTTAACATATCCAGCTGACCTTTATTTAGAAGGAAGTGATCAATACCGCGGTTGGTTTAATTCTTCGTTAATTACATCAGTAGCAATTTCTGGAGAGGCTCCTTATAAAGAATTAGTATCTGCTGGTTTTGTTATGGACGGTAATGGAAATAAAATGAGTAAGTCATTAGGGAATGTTATTTCTCCAAATGATGTGGGAAAACAACTTGGAGCAGAAATTATTCGCTTATGGTCAGCAAGTGTTGACTATACACAAGATGTTCGTATTTCGAATGATATTTTAAAACAGGTATCAGAAACTTATAGAAAAATTAGAAATACATTCCGCTTCTTGTTAGGAAACTTGTTTAATGGAAGTTTTGATAATAGACGTGATTTATTGTCATATGAAGATCTTGAAGAATTAGACAAATACATGATAATTAAATTTGAAAAAGTGGTAGCAAATGTTCTTGATAATTATGAAAATTATCAATTCAACAGTGTAACTAATGAATTAACTAATTTCTTCAATGTAGAATTATCTTCGTTCTATCTTGATTATGGAAAAGACATTCTTTATATTGAAGGTGAAGATTCTCATAAACGCTTAAGTATGTTGACAGTACTTTATACGATTTTGAGTAAATCAGTTAGACTACTTGCACCAATCCTTTCGTTCACAGCAGAAGAAATTTATGATAATATGCCATATGAGGATGCTGAATCAGTTCATCTACTTGATTTTCCAGAAAAAAATATTATTGCTGATAATGAGCTAGAAGTAAAATGGGATAAATTATTAAAAGTAATAGATGATGTAAATAAAGCATTAGAAGAAAGTCGTAATGAAAAAATTATTGGTAAATCATTAGAAGCTGCTTTAGAAATATATAGTAAGGATGAAGAGCTAGCAGAGTTGTTAAATTCAGTGGGGAATTTACATCAACTATTTATCGTTAGTAAAGTAGACGTAAAAGAAAATAGTGGGGTAAACTACGATTTAGTAACTATTAAAGTAACGAAAGCAGATGGTCATCGTTGTGAACGCTGCTGGAATATTGTAGAAGAAGTAAATGAAGAAAGTTTATGTCCAAGATGTGCTAGTATCTTAAATAATTAATCGCCAAATTAAGCATAGACTAAAAAATAACTAGAGAATAATTTTAAATTAATTTTTCTCTGGTTATTTTGTATTTTAGTTTTGTTTTTAGGAAGGACTACTACACTTTTATTTTTTACAAAGAAAATTATTTTTGTTAGAATACGATATTTAGAACAAAGTAACAAAAAAATATATAATTTTTAAATAATTCAAAAATGAAAATAAAATATAGCTTTTTAATTTAAATTAGGAAATATTATTATTCTAGTTATATTGTATATGATAAAAATAATCTAAAAAATCATGTATAATTTAAGAGAGTATGAGATATAAAAAATAAATATTCTAATAACAAAAGAAAATTAAGATATTTATATCAATAAAAAATTAATCATTCATAACGTTTTTTTTGGCATTGTATTTTTCTTGATTATTTTTATATTTTTACTTAATGTGTACTTAAAATTCCTTTGAAATTATTGCTTTAAAGGGAAATGAGTGTTATAATAAAATGATGATTATAATATCGTGAATAAAATTATTCGGAAGGAAAA
Source organism: Gemella cuniculi DSM 15828 (assembly GCF_000425665.1). GTDB lineage: Bacteria > Bacillota > Bacilli > Staphylococcales > Gemellaceae > Gemella > Gemella cuniculi. Next base: position 216,858 of record NZ_KE384431.1, on the reverse strand, counting down.
TGCGAATGTCTATTTTAGGTAAATTATTCGATGCTAATAAAAAAGAAGTAAGAAATTTAGCAAAACTAGCTGATAAAGTCTTAGCTAAAGAAGAAGAATATTCACTGCTTAGTGAAGAGGAATTAAAAAACAAAACAGAAGAGTTTAAAAAAATTATAGAAGAAGAAAAAGAAAACGGGAAAGCGACTTCTGATATTTTGGACAAAATATTAGTTGATGCATTTGCGACAGCAAGAGAAGGTGCACACCGTTCACTAGGAATGAAGCCTTATAAAGTTCAAATTATGGGTGGAATTGCTCTTCATCGTGGTGATATTGCTGAAATGAGAACAGGGGAAGGTAAAACTTTGACAGCAACTATGCCAGTATACTTAAATGCACTTGCAGGTGATGGTGTTCATGTTGTTACCGTCAATGAATATTTGTCGCAACGTGATGCTGAAGAAATGGGAGTTTTATATAATTATTTAGGACTGACAGTAGGTCTTAATTTAAATTCTCTTAATTCAGAAGAAAAAAGAGAAGCATATAGTGCAGATATAACATATTCAACAAATAATGAGTTAGGTTTTGATTATTTAAGAGATAATATGGTTAAATCTGTAGAAGCACGTGTTCAACGCCCATTAAATTATGCTGTAATTGATGAGGTTGACTCTGTACTTATTGATGAAGCACGTACTCCTCTTATTATTTCTGGTGAAGGTCAAGAATCTACTTCACTTTATCAAGTAGCAAATGCTTTTGTTAAAACTTTGAAAAAAGCCACAGAAGAAGATGGAAGTGATGGTGATTATACATTAGATGTTAAAACAAAAGCAATTCAACTTTCTGAAAGTGGAATTGATAAGGCTGAAAATTATTTTGGTCTTAAAAATCTTTATGATATAAAAAATGTTGATTTAACTCATCACATTAATCAAGCGTTAAAAGCGAATTACACTATGGCACTTGATGTTGATTATGTCGTTGCAGAAGATGGAGAGATTTTAATCGTTGACCAATTTACTGGGCGTACGATGCCAGGACGTCGTTTTTCAGAAGGACTTCACCAAGCTATTGAAGCAAAAGAGGGTGTTCAAATTCAAAGAGAAAGTAAGACGATGGCAACTATCACTTTCCAAAACTTCTTTAGAATGTATAAAAAACTTAGTGGAATGACAGGGACAGCAAAAACGGAAGAAGAAGAATTTAGAAATATCTATAATATGTATGTTACAACAATTCCAACTAATATGCCTATTATAAGAGATGATGCGCCAGATTTTATTTATTCAAATATGGAAGCGAAGTTTAATGCAGTGGCTAGAGAAGTAAAAGAACGTTATGATAAGGGGCAACCTATACTTTTAGGGACTGTTTCTATTGAAACTAGTGAATTAGTTTCTAAATTGCTTTATAAATATGGTGTGCCTCATAAAGTTCTTAATGCTAAGCAAAATGAAAGTGAAGCAGAGATCATTAAACAAGCTGGACAAAAAGGTTCAGTGACTATCGCGACCAACATGGCTGGTCGTGGTACGGATATAAAACTTGGTGAAGGTGTTCGTGAATTAGGTGGATTAGCAGTGATTGGTACAGAACGACACGAATCACGTCGTATTGACAACCAGCTTCGTGGACGTTCAGGTCGTCAAGGAGATCCTGGCTATAGTCGTTTCTATTTATCATTAGAAGATGAATTAATGGTACGTTTTGGTGCTGATAGATTGAAAAGAATTATGGGAGCAACTGATGATACCCCACTTGAAAGTAAAATGGTCAGCCGTTCAGTAGAAAGTGCTCAAAAACGTGTAGAAGGTAATAACTATGATGCACGTAAACAGGTTCTTCAATACGATGATGTGTTGCGTAAACAACGTGAAATAATGTATGGAGAAAGAAACGAAGTATTAGAAAATGAAGTTGTTTCTGATATTATAGATAGGATGATAGATGAGGCAGTGGAAAAAACAATCCAGTATGTTGGTCAAACACTTGAAGTTCAAAGCGAAAAAGAAGAAACAGAGGAAATAGTAAAATCGCTAAACGAAAAATTCTTAGGTCAAAATCCAATTACTGATAGTGAGTATGGAGAGGTAATGTCTGATGATGAAATCAAAGAGATTGCTCTTGAAAAAATTAATAAAGAATTAGAAGAAAAAAGAGAACTTCTTGGTGATGATACTATGAATTCATTTGAAAAATATATTTTATTAAATGCCATTGACGATAAATGGACTGATCATATTGATCAAATGGATCAACTTAGAAAAGGAATTTTCTTGCGTTCTTACGGACAAATTGACCCACTTCGTGAATATAAAAATGAAGGTCATGAGATGTTTGAATACATGATTGATGACATTGAAGGGGAAGTCGTTTCTAGTTTATTACGTATCAAAGTAGAACGTCATGAAGAAATTGAGATGAAAGAAGAACCAACTAATTTAATTACAAACGATAGTAAAGAACATATTTCACGTGGGCCTGTAAAAAGTAAAAGTCGTGAAGAGAAAAAAGCACGTATAGAAGAAAGAAAACAAAAAATTAAAGAACTAAAAGCACAAAAAGAAAAACAAAGAAATAAATCATAGATTTGTTTCCTTAATGGTAAAGAAACTTGTATACAGGATATATGTATGTGAGTTTCTTTTTCTTAATAAAAGTAAATAAAAATTTTCAAATAAGGAGTTATTATGGAAAAAATAGAGAAATTGAAAAATATAATAGAAAAAAGCAACAATATAGTTTTCTTTGGAGGTGCAGGCGTTTCCACGGAATCTAATATTCCAGATTTTCGTAGTGCAGATGGTGTTTATAATATAAACTTAGGGAAACATTTTACACCAGAACAATTAGTATCTAAAACAATGTTTAAAAAATATCCAGAACAATTTTTTGATTTTTATAAAAAACATTTAATCTACCCTAATGCAAAACCAAATAAAGCACATCACTATTTAGCAAAATTAGAAAACGCTGGAAAATTAAAAGCAATTATTACACAAAATATTGATACACTTCACGAATTGGCAGGAAGTAAAAATGTATTGAAAATTCATGGTACAGTTGATAGTAATTACTGTACTAAGTGTGGAAAATATTATAATTTAGAGCAATTTTTAAATATTAAAAATACCATTCCGTATTGTACAAATTGTCAAGGAATTATAAAACCATATGTTACATTATATGAAGAAGAGCTAGATATGATGATTTTTAGCCAAGCGGTGAAATATGTAAAAGAGGCAGAAGTTTTGATTATTGGTGGTACTTCATTAATTGTTTATCCTGCTGCTTCATTAATACAATATTTTAAAGGAAAGCATTTAGTAGTAATAAATAAAAGCTCAACCTCACATGATGATTTTGCTGATTTAGTGATTAATGAAAAAATTGGAGAAGTATTTTCTAAGATGTAGATTAAAATATAATATGATGATTGATGTTAGTAAAATAAATTTTATGTAGAACAACTTAATTTGAAATTATTAAAAATTGATAAAAATAAAATAATGATGTAAAATGGGTAAGAACATTTTTATTTATATAGGGAGAAAAACTCCCTTTTTATATTTTGTATAGATAAGAGAATATTATTTTTTATAACTAAATGAAAGGAGAAATTATGAATTTAGCAAAAAAATTGGGGTGGTTTTTAAAGCTAGAAAAACGAAGATATGTAATTGGAATAATAGCACTTTCGTTAGTAAGTGTGTTTAATCTTATACCACCTAGGGTAATAGGTAATATTGTTGATAAAATTGAGAGTGGTAGTTTAACAAATAATCAGCTTATTATTAATTTAATTTACTTAGTAGCAGCTGCATTTATTATGTATGGTTTAAGATATGTATGGAGGGTTTATATTTTTGGAGCAGCTTATAATTTAGGGAGAATATTACGCTTTAGATTATTTCAACATTTTACAAAAATGTCACCATCTTTTTATCAAAAATATCGAACAGGTGATTTAATGGCTCATGCTACCAATGATGTAAATGCTGTTGTTATGGTTGCAGGTGGTGGAGTTATGTCTGCAGTTGACGCTAGTATTACAGCTTTGGTGACACTTATAACTATGATTTTTCTTTTGAGTTGGAAGTTAACACTTATTGCTATAATTCCGTTACCGTTTTTAGCATACGCAACAAATAAATTAGGTGAAAAAAATCATCAAAGTTTTAAAGAAGCACAGGAATCATTTTCAGATTTAAATAATAAAGTTCAAGAAAGTGTTTCTGGTGTTAGAGTAACAAAATCTTTTGGATATCAAAATGATGAGGTGAAATCATTCGAAAAAATTAATAGAAAAGTATTTAATAAAAATATTATTGCTTCAAAATACAATGCCTTATTCGATCCAATGGTACTAGTTTTCGTTGGTTTATCTTATACATTAACGCTTATATTTGGAGGAGTATTTATTTCAAAAGGAGCGATGACTGTTGGAGAGTTAGTAACCTTTGTCACTTATCTTGATATGTTGGTATGGCCATTACAAGCAATTGGTTGGTTGTTCAATATTGGGCAACGTGGAGATGTTTCATATACTCGTATTGAAAATTTATTAAATGAACATAATAATATAATAGAAGAAACTAGTTCAAAAAACTTAACAGCAGAAAATGGTCGACTTGAATATAACATAGAAAATTTTTCGTATACTGGAGAAGAAACTTTATCAGATATCAAGTTTTCTTTAGAAAAAGGACAAACATTAGGAATAGTGGGAGTTACAGGCTCAGGGAAAACTACATTGTTAAAATTACTTTTAAGAGAATACGATGTAAATAAAGGAAATATAATTTTAAATGGGGAAAATATTAGAGATTATAAGATAGAAACTCTTAGGAGTCTAATTGGGTATGTTCCTCAAGATCAAGTTCTTTTCGCTATATCAATAAGGGAAAATATCCGTTTTGCAGATCCAAAATTTTCAGATGAGAGGGTAGAGGAGGTTGCTAAAATTTGTGGTGTTTATGATGATATAATAAATATGAACGATGGATTCAATACTATTATCGGAGAAAGAGGCGTTTCTTTGTCAGGAGGACAAAAACAACGTATTGCAATTAGTCGTGCTTTAATAATGAATCCAGATATACTCGTACTAGATGATTCATTATCAGCTGTTGATGCTAAAACAGAAAATTTGATTTTAGAAAATCTGAAAAAAGAACGTAGTGGAAAAACTACAATTATAACCGCGCATAGACTTTCAGCAATAGTTCATGCAGATTTAATTATAGTAATGGATAATGGAAGAATTATTGAGCGAGGAACACATGATGAATTATTATTGCAAAATGGTTGGTATAAAGAGACTTATAATAGTCAACAACTAGAAGAACAACTGAAAGGAGGAAAATAGCGTGAAGAAAAAAACAACTTTTTTAAGATTGTTAAAGTACATGTTTAAATATAAAGGTTTAACTTTTATAGCTTTATTTTTTATTTTATCAACAACGATAGTAGCAACCGCTATTCCTCTTTTAGCTAGATTTTACATAGATAATTATATAACAAAAAATATAGCAAGCTCAGGTATGTATCTTTTAATTGCGTATTATGGATTATTTTTAATGAGAGTAATATTTACTTTTATAGGGGAATACTATTTTTCAAAAGTTGCACATAATATCGTAAAAGATTTAAGAGAAGAAAGTTTTTCTAATTTACAAAAATTAGGGATGTCTTATTTTGATAAGACACCTGTAGGTTCTATTGTTTCAAGGTTGACAAACGATACACAGGCGGTTGCTGATATGTTTGGAACAATTTTCTCAAGTTTTTTAAATTCGATTTTAATGTTTGCTGTAACGATAACAACAATGTTAACATTAAGTTTGGAACTTACAATTTTGATGATACTGTTCATACCAATTATGTTAGGATCAGTTTATTTTTATCAAAAATTATCTAGTAAATTGGTAACATTGACAAGAGCTAAACTCAGTGATTTGAATACAAAGTTATCTGAAAGTATCGAAGGTATGAGAATTGTTCAAGCATTTAATCAAGAAAAAAGATTACTAGATGAATTTGAAGAAGTTAATAAAGAACATCTTTACTATTTAAGTCGTTCACTTTCTGTTGATAGTTTGTTACTACGTCCAGCAATGGCACTTTTTAAAATTTTAGCATATGGAGTCATACTTACATACTTTGGATTAACATGGCAAATTGCAGGGTTTACCGCAGGCCTTATATACGCATTTATTCAATATACAAATCAACTTTTTAATCCTTTAATAGAACTTATGCAAAATTTTTCTGTATTACAAACTTCTATGATAGCAGCGAGACGTGTTTTTGAATTAATTGACAATACAGAATATGAACCGCTTCAACAAGATAATAATTTTGAAATACAAGAGGGGAATATAGAATTCAAAAATTTATGTTTTTCTTATGATGGAAAAAATGAAATTTTAAAAAATATTTCATTTTCAGTTAATAAAGGAGAGACTATAGCATTTGTCGGTTCAACTGGTTCAGGAAAGTCGTCAATTATAAATTTATTCTTACGTTTTTATGAGTTTGAACGTGGAGAAATCTTAATTGATGGTAAAAATATTAAAGAGTATAGCAAAAAAGAATTGCGAAAAAATATTGGTTTAGTTTTGCAAGATCCATTTTTATATCATGGAACAATAGAGTCAAACATAAAGATGTATAAAGAAGAGTTAACTTTAGAAGATGTAAAAGAAGCGGCTAGGTTTGTAGATGCTGATGAGTTTATTTCACATCTTCCAGATAAATACCAAAGTCTTGTAACAGAAAGAGGTTCGACTTTTTCAAGTGGACAACGACAGTTATTAGCATTTGCAAGAACTATAGCAACTAAACCTAAAATACTTATTCTTGATGAAGCAACAGCAAATATCGACTCGGAAACTGAGGAAATTATTCAAAATTCTTTAACTAAGATGAGAAAAGGAAGAACTACCATTGCAATTGCTCATAGATTATCAACTATTCAGGATGCAAATTGTATTTATGTTTTTGATAAGGGGGAAATTATAGAATCAGGAACCCATAATGAATTGTTAGAAAAACAAGGTACATATTATAAAATGTATCAACTTCAAGCTGGTATGATAAAGTAGATTAATATATATAATTTTTAAAATAAGGAATATAAAATTAATATCCCAAAAACATCTTTTTATATAGAGGTGTTTTTGGGATATTTGTTTGAATAGTTAGCTATGGTAACTTGTATATTTTATTGAAATTTGTGTTATAATTATTATAACTTGTTAAAAGGAGAAGGGAATATGATAAAAGTAGAGGTATGTGCAAATAGTATAAGAGATTGTTTAGTGGCACAGAGCGAAGGAGCTAACAGAATTGAATTAGTGAGTGCTAGTTTTTTAGGTGGATTAACACCAACAGCGTCTATGTTAGATATAGTATTGGAACAGGGTGTAACTTTACCTATTATGTGTATGGTAAGACCAAGAGGAGGAGGTTTTTGCTACAGTGAGCTAGAAAAAAAGCAGATGTTTAGAGAAGCAAAAGAACTTTTAAAACATGGAGCTAATGGAATAGTCTTTGGTTTTTTAACTGAGGATAGCAGAGTAGATTGGGAATCAACAGAAAAAATGATAGAAATATGTAATAAATTTGGTGCTGAAAGTGTGTTTCATCGTGCATTTGATTGTGCAAAAAATCCTGAACATAATATTCAAAGATTAATAGGTTTAGGCTGTACAAGAATTTTGACTAGTGGACTAAACGAAACTGCAAGTAAAGGTAGTAAAATCATAAAATTATTCCAAGAAAAATATGGAAGATATATAGAAATATTGATAGGAGCTGGGATAAATTCAAATAATGTTCAAGAGATAGTAGAAAAAACAGGTATTACCCAAATTCATGGCACATTTAAATATTTTGAAAAAGATTTAACAACTACAAAAGAAGGGGTATCGTTTAGTTATAGTCAAAAAGGAGATTATGAACAACTAAATGCGATAGAGTTGAATAAAGTAATAAATATAGTACGTAACTATGTAGAAAAATGAAGAAAAATATTATTTTCAGAAATTAGAAAAGAGGTTGCTTCAAAAGATAAAAAACTTTGCGTGGTTTGATATTAAATTCCAGAACAAAGATAGGAGCGCCATTTAAATTAATTGGAATATTAAAATTGTATCATATAAAAAAACAAAAAACTAGTCTGCTTGTTCAGAGGTTAAGATTAGGTTTTGTTGTGTTTTACTTGTTTTAAAATTCATTTTTGAATTCCCTTCTAAATCAAATATAGCAGAAATGTTTGCACTCAGGATTGTGCAAATAGATTAGCATTCCTTTAATGAACCTTTTACGTCTGTTTGTTTGAAGTCTTATGATTAAAACTTAAGAAGAAGCGACTCCAAAATTATTTTTTTATGAAATTATGATTTTAGAATCGCTTTTTTCGTTTTGTTATAAGTTTACTTTTTTTCCGATATTTAATTTTAATGCATGTTTTACAATTTCATTTCCACACGCAATATCAAGAACCGCAGTTCCAACAGATTTAAACACGGTAATTTCATCATTATCTTTTCTTCCTATTTCGGGATTTAAGATTAATTCACCTAATTCGCCGATAAAATCGTTTATACCTATTAAATTTTCTTTTAGTGGAAGAATTATATCTCCAGCTTCACTTAAAACACCCTCATTAGTGTCAAAATATATTTTATTTTTTTTATTAATTATTTCTTTAGGAAGCTCAATCATTTCAGGAGTAAATGAACCTATGCCATTTATATGTGCTCCTCGTTTCACAAATTTTGCATTAAAGGTTGGTACTTTTGATGTAGTTACTGTTGTAATAATATCAGAATCAATCACAGCCTTATTTGCATCTTCAAATTCAACAAACTTTGTTTTAAAATTATTAAAATCATTTTTTAGGAGTTGTACAAATTTTTTTGTTTTTTCAAAATTTCTACCGACAACACGCAACTCTTCCAAATTACGAACACAGAGCATAGCGTGTGCTTGTTCATATGCTTGTCCCCCTGTCCCAATCAATGTAGCAATTTTACTATTTTCTTTTGCTAGTAAATCAGTAGCAGCACCTTGTAGTGCAGCGGTACGAAGTTTTGTAAGATAAGTACCATCAATTAATCCTGAAGCAATTCCAGTTTTCGGATCAAAGATAAGCATAGTTGCAGGTACTGAAGGTAGATTTAGTTTTATATTGTTGGGATAAACTGATACAATCTTTATACCTAATGCATTATCCGCATCGTTAATATTGGCTGGCATAAATAATATTTGTCCATTAGAATCTTTTACATCTAGTTTATTTCGTAGTGGAACATTAGCTAACCCTAAAGAATAATTTTTTAATGCGTTTTTACAAATTTCAATAGTATCTTTCATAGTTATACATTTTTTTATGTCATCTCTAGATAAAATAAGCATAGCTTAACACCTCAGTTTATTAATAAAATTTAAAAATAGAGAATTATAATACAAAGCAAATTAAATAGTTTAAAAATTCTGTATTTACTCTCTTTGCTATATTATATCAAATCTATAAAAAAAATAAAACGGTAACAAGTGAAATTTTATAGTATTTACAAAAGTTATGAATAAATAAAAATTGTTAATAAATAGTGAATAATATTAAAGGAATTAATAATATATTTTGTTATTTTTTAATAAATTTTATAATTATTTTTCATAATAGTTATAGACGAAACAAAGATAATTTTTTTAACTATTATATCTAATATCACGACATCACAGATTTAGATAAAATTTTCTTTAATTATCAAAAGTATTTGTTTTGATATTATCATTCGATATTTGTAGAGGAATAACATTATTAGAATTTATATTATCAAGAAAAATATTTTTATTAGTAACTTTTATATTGTTAGCATAAACAAGTATATTTTTAGAAGCTGTAAAAAGAAAAATATTTAAAACTGCTGCATTTTCAAATTTAATAACTTCCTCTCTTTTTAGAGTAGGATAAAGTGTTGCTTTTAATATTGGAATATTTTAGAAATATCATCACTTATGGAAGAAAAAAATAGATGAAAATAAATATGTTTTGAAGTTAATAATTATGAAAAAAGTTCTTGACATACATTATAGAAGAATGTATAATATATATTGTTCTGTAATGGCGGTTGTGGCGAAGTGGTTAACGCATCGGATTGTGGTTCCGACATTCGTGGGTTCGATTCCCATCAGCCGCCCCATTTTAAATTTTATATCTATAATATTAGGCGGCTTAGCCAAGTGGTAAGGCACGGGTCTGCAAAACCTTGATCACCGGTTCAAATCCGGTAGCCGCCTCCAAATTTTTAGCATCTAACTTTTGGGTAGATGTTTTTTTATTTTGTATATATATTAAAATATTTCTAGATATCTGTATTAAAATATGTTAAAATGGTTAAAAAGATTAATATAAGCGTCTTAGTATTTTAAGGAGGAAGAATATGAAAAAGTTATTTTTAACCATCTTTAGTATCATTTTTATATTTTCGATAGTGGGATGTTCAAATAAAGTGGAAGAAAAGAAAAAAGAAGAAAAAGTTATAAAAATGGGGTTTGTACCATTAAAAAATAGTGAGAAATTAGTAGAAGATGTAAAACCTATAGCAGATTATTTAAGTGAAAAATTAGGTGTCAAGGTTGAAGCATTTACTGCGAGTAGTTATATAGGTGTTGTAGAGGGTATAGGAAGTGGAAGTGTTGATTTTGGAATTATTCCTCCATTTTCAGCATTATTAGCACAAAAACAAAGTAGTGCAAAACCTTTGTTGACTGCAAGAGGGGCGACAGGAAAACCTGGTTATACTGCTGAACTTTATGTGAGAAAAGATTCAGAAATAAAAACTTTACAGGATGTAAAAGGGAAAAAAGTAGCATTTGTTGATCCGTCATCATCATCAGGATATATTTATCCAGGGGCTATGTTAGTAGAGGCAGGTCTAAATCTTGATAAAGATATAAGTTATCAGTTTAGTGGGGGGCATGATAAGAGTTTACAGTTACTACTAAATAAAGATGTAGACGTTATAGGAACATTTGATGGAGTACCAGAAAAATATTCTAAGGATTTTCCAAATGCAGTGACTGACACAAGAAAATTAGCAACAAGTGATTTGATTCCTGGCGTTATGGTTACAGCATCAAGTAAAATGGACTCAGAGCTTCAAGAAAAATTAAAACAAGCATTGCGTGATATTGAAAAAGATCCAAAGATGAGTGAGTTGTTTAAAAAGTTATTCAATATAACAGGATTTGAAGATGTAGATCAAAATGCATATAAAAAAGTAGAAGATACAGCAAAAATTATGAATGTGGATTTAGATAAAGTAAAATAGTAATTATGAAATCGAACTTAATTTTTATTGAGTTCGGTTTTTAATTTAAAACTTAATTTTTGGTGTATAAAATTTTTGTAATTTAAATAAATTTATTTTGTTAAATCTGGGGTTATAAAAATAATAAAATTGTCTAAATACTTGAGATTTTTCTTATTTGAATTTATAATTAAATAATTAACAATGGAGCGTGAAATTATGTATGCATATATAAAAGGAAAAGTTTCCGAAATTAATCCAACCAATATTGTAGTTGATAATAATGGAATAGGTTATGAAATAGTTGTAGCAAATCCTTATGAATATAAGTTAGAAGAAGAGAATATAGTTTTTATAAGTCAACAAGTAAGAGAAGACTCTAATGTACTATATGGTTTTTCAAGTAGAGAGCAAAAAAAGGTTTTTCTTTTGCTATTAAAGGTAAAAGGAGTTGGACCTAAAAGTGCACTAGCTATTTTAGCAGGAGCAACCAGCGATGAAATAATTTCTGCGATAGAAAAACAAGATGTGATTTATTTAACGAAATTTCCAGGAATAGGGAAAAAATCTGCTCAACAAATAATACTTGATTTGCAAGGGAAGGTAAATTTAAATATTTCAACTACCGTTACAGAAAGTAGAACGGATATTTATTTAAAAGATGCATTACTTGCTTTAGAAGCATTAGGATATAGTAAAAAAGAATTAGTAAAAATCGAGAAAAAATTATCACTATTTGAATATAATGGTGTGGATGATTATGTTAAGCAAGGATTAAAATTATTAATTAGTAGTTAGTACAAAAATTCAACATTTTATGGAGGTAATAAATGGTAGAAAGAGTTGTGTCTGCTCATCAAAATAATGATGAAGAACGAGAAGAACAATCATTACGTCCTAAACTTTTGAGTCAATACATAGGACAAAATCAAATAAAAAATAATTTGAAAATTTTTATTGAAGCTGCGAAACTAAGAGCAGAAGTATTGGATCATTGCCTTTTATATGGTCCCCCAGGATTAGGAAAAACTACCTTAGCCACAATAATTGCTAACGAAATGGGAGTAAATATAAGGTATACTTCTGGTCCTGCTATAGAGAAATCAGGTGATTTAGCAGCAATATTAACAAGTTTAGAACCAGGTGATGTTTTATTTATCGATGAAATTCATAGGATTAGTAGGTCAATTGAAGAAATTCTTTATTCAGCGATGGAAGATTTTTATTTAGATATTGTTATTGGAAAAGGAGAAGAATCGAGAAGTATAAGAATAGAATTACCGCCATTTACGTTGGTAGGTGCGACGACTAGAGCAGGAGCGTTAACAGCACCATTGCGCGATAGATTTGGTGTACATTGCAGACTTGAATTTTATAATATAGATGAGTTGCAAAATATTATAGAGAGAACATCAGAGATTTTTGATTGTAATATTGATAAAAAAAGTACTTATGAGATAGCTATGCGTTCAAGGGGAACACCTCGTATTGCGAATAGACTATTAAAGAGAGTTAGAGATTTTGCACAAGTTAAAAATAATGGGGTTATCACACAAAAATTAGCTGTTGATTCTTTAGATCTTTTGCAAGTAGATGCAAAAGGCTTAGATAATATAGATTATAAGATTTTAGAATGTCTTATAAAACGTTATGAAGGACGTGCTGTAGGATTAGAAACAGTAGCTGTAACTATAGGAGAAGAGAGTATAACTATAGAAGATGTCTATGAACCATACTTAGTAAAAGAAGGTTTTATAGAAAGAACACCAAGGGGAAGGAGAGCAACGCCCAAAGCATATTTACATCTTGGGGTTGAATATCCAAAATAAAGTTATATGAAAATAGAGTGCCTTATTCTTTTTTAATTTTTAACAATAATATTAATTATATTAGATATAAAGAAAGGATTTATATGATAGATAGTAAACAATTTATTAATACTCGACATAAAAATCAAAAAATAAATTATGATAATGTATTAAAAGAATTAATAAAAGAATGGGGTAAGAAAGAGTTTAGACCAAAAATTCTTATTCATTCGTGTTGTGCACCTTGTAGCACTTATGTTTTAGAATATTTATCAGAATTTAGTGATATTACAGTTTTCTTTTCTAATTCTAATATTCATCCAAAGGAAGAATATATAAAACGAATGTTAGTTCAAAAAGATTTTGTGGAAGAATTTAACAGAAGAAATGATAAAAAAATAAAATTTTTAGCTGACGAATATTCTCCAAGTAAATTTGTGAATATTGTGCGAGGGCATGAAGACGATAGAGAAGGTGGAGAAAGATGCCATATTTGTTATGAAATGAGATTAGATTCTTCAGCTCAAAAGGCAGAAGAATTAGGATTTGATTATTTTGCTTCTGCACTTACCATTAGTCCTAAGAAAAATGCTCAAGTTATTAATGAAACAGGATACGTATTACAAGAAAGGGTGTCAATATATTATCTCCCGTCAGATTTTAAAAAAAATAATGGTTATAGGCGCTCGGTAGAAATGTGTGAAGATTATAATATTTATCGGCAATGTTACTGTGGATGTGTTTTTGCTGCAACTGATCAAGGTGTTGATTTAAAACAAATTAACAAAAATGCTAGGGATTTTAATAAAAACCATGAGGATTATGAAAGATTTAAATCGCTGATAAAATTAGGTGGTGAAATAATTAAGTAAAATTTTTGTAAAATACTAATTTTAATCAAAATTTTTATTACACTACCTTAAACATTTAATACAAATAAAATATATAAAATATAAAAAATATTATAATAGTTTTTATATTTTATATATTTTTTATTAGAAATAATTCATTTTCATTTTATTTTCAATAATCTAAAAACAGTAAGGTATTTTATTGAAAGAAATGGTTTTCTTTAATAAAAAATAAGAAAATATCGTATGTTAAAATGAGCATAAAATACTTGTAAATATTGTTTTCATGTGGTATTATGTGTTTGTAAATATTTTTTTTAATAAAAGGAGATATAACTATGTTACAAAGAGAATATAAAGTAATTGATGAAACAGGAATCCATGCTAGACCAGCTACACTTTTAGTACAAGCTGCTTCAAAATTTCAATCAAATATCGAATTAGAATACAACGGTCGTAAAGTTAATTTAAAATCAATTATGGGTGTTATGAGTTTAGGTGTTGGAAAAGATGCTGATATCGTAATTTACACTGATGGTGCTGATGAAGAAGAAGCAATTAATGCTTTAGAAGAAACAATGAAGAAAGAAGGATTAGTTTAATATGTTACAACTAAAAGGTATAGCAGCCTCTCAGGGTATATCTTTTGCAAAAGCATATATATTTGTAGAACCAGATTTGACAGTAAAAGAAGAAAAAATTCAAGATGTGGAAGCTGAGGTAAAAAGATTTGAAGAAGCAATTGAAATTTCTAAAAAAGAATTGACAATTATTAAAGAAAAAGCTTTAGAAAATCTTGGGGCTGATAAAGCTGCAATTTTCGAGGCACATCTTTTAATTTTGGATGACCCAGAATTTATGGGAACTGTTAAAACTGATATTGAATCAAAAGTTATAAATGCTGAGTATGCTTTGAAAGAAACTTCAGATATGTTTGTTGCAATGTTTGAATCAATGGATAATGAATATATGAAAGAACGTGCAGCGGATATTCGAGACGTATCTAAACGTATTTTAGCACATCTTTTAGGAGTTGATTTACCTAATCCAAGTTTGATAGATGAGGAAGTTATTGTAATAGCGGAAGATTTAACTCCATCTGATACTGCTCAGCTTAACAAACAGTTTGTTAAAGGATTTGCAACTAATATTGGAGGTCGTACATCGCATTCAGCTATTATGGCTCGTTCGCTAGAAATTCCTGCGGTGGTAGGAACAAGTACAATTACTAAAGAAGTTCAAAATGGTGATATATTGATTCTTGATGGTTTAGATGGAGTTGTGGTAGTAAATCCTGATGAAAAAACTACAACAGATTATAAGCTAAAATATGAAGAATTTGAAGCGAAAAAAGCTGAATGGGCAAAACTGGTGACAGAAAAATCTGTAACAAAAGATGGTCATGAAGTTATTTTGGCTGCTAATATTGGGACACCCGCCGATTTAGAAGGTGTGAAAAATAATGGTGGAGAAGCTGTAGGATTATATCGTACAGAGTTCTTATATATGGGACGTGATCAACTGCCAACAGAAGAAGAACAATTTGAAGCGTATAAATCTGTTTTAGAAGGTATGGGTGATAAGCCTGTTGTTGTGCGCACCCTTGACATTGGTGGAGATAAAGAATTACCATATCTAGATCTTCCAAAAGAGATGAATCCATTTTTAGGATTTAGAGCGATAAGATTATGTTTAGAAGAAAAAGATCTATTTAGAACGCAATTAAGAGCATTGTTAAGGGCTTCTGTTTTTGGAAAATTATGTGTAATGTTTCCGATGATTGCAACTATTCAAGAATTTAGAGCTGCAAAGGCACTGTTCTTAGAAGAAAAAGAAAAATTAGTTGCGGAAGGTATTTCAGTAAGTGATGATATAGAATTAGGTATTATGGTGGAAATTCCATCAACAGCCGTAATTGCTGATATTTTTGCAAAAGAAGTTGACTTTTTCTCAATTGGAACTAATGATCTTGTTCAATATACAATGGCAGCAGATCGTATGAGTGAAAAAGTTTCATATCTGTATCAACCATATAATCCAGCAATTTTGAGACTTGTGAAAAATGTTATTGAGGCATCACATAAAGAAGGAAAATGGACAGGAATGTGTGGAGAAATGGCAGGAGATAGTTTAGCAATTCCACTACTTTTAGGTATGGGATTAGATGAGTTTTCTATGTCTGCAACCTCAATCCTTCAAGCAAGAAGTCAAATTAAGAATTTATCATTAGATAAAATGAAAGAGTTAGTGGATAAAGCAATAAACTGTGCAACTACTGAAGAAGTACTTGTATTAGTAGAAGAATATACTAAATAGTTTTAAATTAAGATTCATAGCAAAATATAGTTATGAATCTTAATTTTTCTATTAAAGAAGTACGTTTAATATTTGACAATATGAATTTTTTATATTATCATTTTAAGTATAAATTTTTAAAAAAGCTATGATTAAGACGGTATACATAAAATTTTTAACAGGGAATAACTTTGAAACTGAGAAAGTTATATTAATTGAATGTATATTTTCAGCTTATGAGCAATTGTATAAGTAAGATTATGAGTACAGTCGGGTAGTATCCGTTATTATACTGAAATGCTATGTTAAATATAAATATAGTTTTAAGTTTTGAGGAAGTATTATACTTCGAAATTGGGTGGTACCACGATATATTCGTCCCTAGAAAATAGTTCGTTTTCTGGGGACTTTTTATTATGGATAAATAATATAACTTTTAATTCATTAATGATTAACGAAATTAAATCTAAAAATGAAAAATTAGTCTTATTTATTATCCAAAAATTTTATAACTTAGTATTAGAAAATTGAGGAGGAACTTATGTCTTTAGAAAATATAAGAAAAGAATATCTTGAAGCAGTAAAAAAAGCAACTGATGAAAAATCATTGTATGAACTTAAAGTAAAATTTTTAGGTAAAAAAGGAGCTCTTACTGAAATAATGAAAGGAGCACGTGATTTATCACCAGAAGAAAGACCACAATTTGGTAAAATGGTTAATGAAATAAAAACTTTCATTAATGATAATTTGGAAGAAAGAAAGCAAGAATTCACTAAAAAGGCATTGGAGCTAAAGCTAGCAAGTGAAGAGATTGATGTTACTCTTCCTGGAAGAAAACTAGAGTTGGGTGGAATAAATCCACTAAATAAAATAGTAGAAGAAATCGAGGAGATTTTTATTTCTATGGGTTATTCTGTTGCGGAAGGTCCAGAAGTAGAAACTGATAAATTTAATTTTGAAATGTTAAATTTACCAAAAGATCATCCTGCACGTGATATGCAAGATTCTTTTTATATTACCAATGAACTGCTTATGAGAACTCAAACATCTCCAGTACAAGCACGAGAAATGTTAAAGGCAAATGGAAATGGGCCAGTAAAAATTATTTGTCCTGGTAAAGTCTTTAGAAGAGATAACGATGACGCAACTCATTCACATCAATTTACTCAGATAGAAGGTTTAGTTGTAGATAAAAATATTACTTTTAGTGATCTAAAGGGAACATTAGAACATTTTATAAAAGCAATTTTTGGGGAAAATAAAAAAATTCGACTACGTCCAAGTTTCTTTCCATTTACAGAGCCTTCAGTTGAGGTTGATGTTTCTTGGGGAAATGAGGATGATGAAGAAAATATTAAATGGTTGGAAATTTTAGGAGCAGGAATGGTGCATCCTAACGTATTAGAAATGGCTGGTTTCAATCCAGAAGAATATACAGGTTTTGCTTTTGGTATGGGACCGGAACGTGTGGCAATGTTGAAATATGGAATTAGCGATATAAGAAGTTTCTATACTAATGATGTTAGATTTTTAAAACAATTTAACAATGATAGAAATGATTAATAGGAGGAAACAATGTTAGTAAGTTATAATTGGTTAAAACAATATGCAGATATAAAAGATAATGCGAATGAATTAGCTGAAAAAATTACACGTGGTGGTATTGAAGTTGAAGGAGTAGAGTATTTAGCTGGAAATATTTCTAATGTAGTAGTTGGATTTGTAAAATCAAAAGAAAAACATCCTGATGCAGAAAAATTAAATGTATGTAAAGTAGATGTTGGTGATGAAGAATTGCAAATTGTCTGTGGTGCGTCTAATGTAGATGCAGGACAATATGTAATAGTTGCAAAAGTCGGGGCAAAGTTACCAGGAATAAAAATAAAAAAAGCAAAACTTCGTGGTGTTGAATCACAAGGAATGATTTGCTCGTTAAAAGAGTTGGGATATAATCAAAGTGTAGTTCCTAAAAATTGCCAAGATGGAATTTATGTTTTCGAAGAAGAGCAAAAATTAGGTTCAGATGTAGTTGAGATATTAGGATTAGATGACTATGTATTAGATTTATCTATTACACCAAACAGAGCGGATGCTTTGAGTATGAGAGGACTAGCTTATGAGTTGGGAGCATTGTATACTCAAAGAGTGGATTTTAAAGACTCAGAAAAAGAAGAAAATTATGAAGACACTACATTAAGTATTTCAATAGAGAGTTCTTCTTGTAAAAATTATTTAGGACAAGTTGTAAAAAATGTGGAAGTAAAGGATTCTCCGTTATGGTTACAAACTCGACTTATTAATTCAGGTATAAGACCTATTAATAATATAGTTGATATAACAAATTATGTGCTTTTAGAATTTGGTCAACCAATGCATGCATTTGATAAAGATTTAGTAGGAAGTAACATTGTAGTGAGAGATGCTAGAATGGATGAAATTTTAGAAACTCTTGACGGTGTAGAAAGAAAATTACAAAAAAATGATTTAGTTATTACGGATGGGAACAAGCCAATTGCACTAGGAGGTGTAATGGGTGGGAAAAATACAGAAGTAAACAGTAGTACAAAAAATATTATTTTAGAATCTGCATACTTCAATCCGATAAATGTTCGTCGTACTTCATCATTTCATGGATTAAGAAGTGACTCTTCCACAAGGTTTGAAAAAGGAATAGATCCTAATATGCAAAAAAGTGCATTACAGAGAGCAGTTGAACTAATTCTTGAACTTTGCCCAACTGCTACAGTTGAGAAATCGGTTGGGGTAGTGAATAAAGAAATAGAAAAAGAGATAATTATTTCTACAGAATATATAAATAATTATTTAGGAATAAAATTAACTACAGAAGAAATAATAACTATATTGAAGAGTTTAAACTTTAATGTGGAGAATTCTGATGATATTATAGTTAAAGTGCCAACAAGAAGACCAGATATCTCTATAAAACAAGATTTAGTTGAGGAGATTATAAGAATATATGGGTATGATAATTTAGCTTCAACACTTCCCAAGTTTTCAAAAACAACAAGAGGTGGTTTAACGTATTCACAATATGTTGTAAGAAATTTGAGAAAGATGTTCGTTAGTTTAGGATTTAATGATACAATTAACTATTCATTAGTATCAGATGAGGAATCCATACAATTTACATTAGAAAATAATCATAAAGTTAAACTTCTTATGCCAATGACTGAAACACATTCAACACTTCGTCAAAGTTTAATACCAGGTTTATTAAATACTGTTCAATACAATGTTGCAAGAAAACAAAAAAACTTAAAATTATTTGAGATAGGTAAAGTATTCTTTGGGAGTGGAGATGATAACATTCAACCTAAAGAAACATTATACTTATCAGCTGCATTAACGGGAGTTGATAGAGAAACTAAGTGGTTAAAAGAAAGCGAGAAAATTGATTTTTATAGTGCAAAAGGTTATTTAGAAGTTGTTTTTGAACGTTTAGGACTAGAAGAAAAAATAACATATAGTGCTTTTAAAATGGCAGAAATGCATCCAGGGCGATGCGCAAAAGTATTTTTAGGAGAACAATGTGTTGGTTTTATTGGCGAAATTTATCCTGTAATGGCTGAAGAATTAGGAATAAATAAAACATATGTTTTTGAAATTAATTTAGATAAGATTGTATCAGAATCAAAAGTTAAACCAAAATACGAAGAAGTTACTAAATATCCTGAAATTACACGTGACATAGCTATGTTGGTAGATAGAGAAGAAGAATATCAAAATATCTATAACATTATTGAGAATGTAGATAATAAATTAATTACTAACGTGGAGTTATTTGATTTGTATGAAGGATTAGAGTTGTTAACTGGTAAAAAATCATTGGCATTAACTCTTACTTATAGTGATAAAGAAAAAACTCTTACTGATGAAGAAGTAACGGTTGTTCACGATAAAGTATTAGCTTCATTAGAAGAATATGGTGCTATTATAAGATAGGAGTAAATATGATTACGAAAATTTTATTATTTTGTGTATTAGCATATTTAATAGGTTCGATTCCATTTGCTTTAATAGTGGGGAAAACTTTTTACAATACGGATATAAGAACAATGGGAAGTGGAAATTTAGGAACAACCAATACTTTTAGATGTTTGGGTAAAAAAGCAGGAATAAGTGTATTTATATTGGATGTTTCTAAAGGGATAGTAGCAACATTTTTACCGTCATTGGTATTAGGTAAAGTGGATTATTTATCAATATTTGGGGCTTTTGCAATGATAGGACATGTATTTCCTGTTTTTGCAAAGTTCAGAGGTGGCAAAGCAGTTGCAACTGGTTCTGGAGTATTTATTTTTCTTTATCCATTATTAAGTTTAATTTTGATCATAATATTTTTATCTACGTTATTTTTAACAGGATATGTTTCTTTAGGGAGTATTTTAATTTGCCTAACTTCTATAGTATATCTTTTATTATTTGAAATAGGAATTGATAAATATGTAATGATAACTATGTGTATATTTGTAATATATATGCATAAAAAAAATATTGAACGATTAATAAATGGTACGGAAAGTAAATCAAAATTAAAAATTAAATTTGGAGAAAAGAAATGACGAAGATAATAAGTGGAAAAGAATTGGCGAAAAATTTAAGAGCAAGGATAAAAATAGAAGCGACCACTCTTAGAGAAAAAAATATTGAGCCAACATTAGCTGTAGTATTAGTTGGTGATAATAAAGCATCGAGAAGTTATGTTAATTCTAAACATAAAGCGTGTATAGAAAATAATATTAATTCTATAAAGATAGAGTTAGAGGAAAATATTTCGACAGATGAGCTTTTAGTGGAAATTGAAAAATTAAACAATGATAATAAAATTCATGGAATTTTAGTTCAGTTACCATTACCAAAATCTATAGATGAAGAAAAAATTCTTAATGCGGTATCACCTAAAAAAGATGTTGACGGATTTCATCCAATAAATGTAGGGAAATTGGTTATAGGTGAAGCTAAATTAATTCCGTGTACTCCACTTGGAATTTTAGAAATGATAAAATCTACTGGAGAAAAAATTGAAGGGAAATTAGCATTAGTTATAGGAAGAAGCAATATAGTAGGAAAACCAATTTCAACGTTATTGTTACAAAATAATGCTACAGTTATAACAGCACATTCTAAAACTAAAAATTTGGATAAATTGATAGAACAAGCTGATATTATAGTTAGTTGCGTTGGATATGCACATTTTCTTTCAGGTAAAGAGAGAGTAAAAGATACTTGTACAATAATTGATGTTGGAAATAATTATAAAGAAGGAAAGTTAGTTGGTGATGTTGATACAGAAAAATTTATAGGTAGAGTATCATTTATATCACCAGTACCAGGTGGAGTAGGACCACTAACAATAACTATGTTAATGAGAAATACGTTGACCGCAACGTATGAATTAACTAAATAAAAGTAAAACGTGTGTTCATATAA
Organism: Gemella cuniculi DSM 15828; assembly: GCF_000425665.1. Classification (GTDB taxonomy): domain Bacteria; phylum Bacillota; class Bacilli; order Staphylococcales; family Gemellaceae; genus Gemella; species Gemella cuniculi. Next base: position 195,143 of record NZ_KE384431.1, on the reverse strand, counting down.
TAGTTATTTAATGAAAAAATTATTATATGAATGTGCTTCAAAATTATATTCTTTGGATATTGATAAAGGAATAGGCACTATTCAATATAATAGAAAAAGTTTATTTTTAGTAACAGGAATTTTTTAAATAATTTTAATAGTTTTTATTAATATATTTGAATACTTGCACAATTAGTGATACAATGATATTATTGTATAAATGTATTTATTTTATTTAATATAATTTATAGACTTATAAATTATACTATGTTATAATTTATAAAATGTGAAGGAAGCGAAAGAATTTTATATGGGAGGAGTAGGATAAATGGTAAGATTTCTAAAAAATGTTGTCTCAGAGATGAAAAAAGTAAGTTGGCCAACATTTAATGAACTTGTTAGAAAAACATTGATAGTTATAGTCGTTGTTGGAATTTTGATGTTATTTAGCTATATAGTTGATTTGGGAATAACTGCTGGCATTAGACGTTTTAGTAGATAAGAGAGAGGTTATTATGAGTGATACAGTAACAAAAGAATGGTATGTAATTCATACTTATTCAGGATATGAAAACAAAGTAAAAGATAATTTAGAAAAAAGAGTTGAGTCTCTTAATATGGAAGATAAAATTTTTAGAATTGTAGTTCCAGAAGAAAAAGAGACAATTATAACGCCAACAGGCAAAAAGAAAGAAGTAAATAGAAAAACTTTTCCAGGTTATGTTCTTGTGGAACTTGTAATGACAGATGATTCTTGGTTTGTAGTGAGAAATACTCCAGGAGTGACAGGTTTTGTTGGTTCTCATGGAGGTGGCTCTAAACCAAGTCCACTTCTTCCAGAGGAAATTAATTTTATTTTGCAACAAATGGGACTTTCTAGCATAGTTGATATTGATATAGAAATAGGAGATCATATAAGAGTAATCTCAGGACCATTCATTGACATGGAAGGAAAAGTTGTAGATATAGACTTAACTAACTATAAAGTAGATGTAATGATTGAACTTATGGGTAGAGAAACAAAAGTTGAGTTAGAATTATACAATGTGGAAAAATTCTAAGAAAGGAAAAGCTATCAAAAAGGATAGTAGGAATAAGTGTGGAAAAAATTGCAATTATGATGGATTCTACAGCATATCTTCCAGAAGAATTGAAATCTAAATTAGGAATTAAGTCTGTGTACTTAAATATAATACTAGATGGTAATTCTTATAAAGAAGTTATTGATATGCCTGTAGAAAAATATTATGAGTATTTGAAAAATCCTGATAATTCTTTCCCTACAACATCACAACCCGCAATAGGTGAGGTTGTTACTTGCTTAGAAAAATTGAAAGAAGAAGGATATACAGATGTTATTGCTATTGCATTATCTAGTGGAATAAGCGGTACATATTCTTCATATTCTGTTGGCGGGTTGATGGTTGAAGGTATTAATGTTCATCCATTTGATTCCGAAGTATCGTGTAGACCAGAAGGATATTATGCTATAAAAGCAGCTAAGTTAGTAAAAGAGGGAAAGAATTCTAAAGAAATAATTGATTCCTTAGAAGAAATGAAAAAAATATCAAAAGCATATTTTATGGCTGATGATCTTTCGCATTTGCAACGTGGAGGCCGTTTGAGTGGTGCACAAGCATTAGTAGGTAATTTACTTCAGGTAAAACCACTGCTACATTTTGAGGATAAGGTGATAGTTCCTTTCCAAAAAATTCGTACTTATAAAAAAGTTATTTCAAGAATATATGAGTTGTTTGATGAATTTTATCAAGTGCACAAAGGAGAAAATATTACAGTGTGTGTACTTCATGTTGATGCAATAGAAAAAGCAGAAGAAATAAAAGAATATATTATTTCAAAATATCCGGACATAACTGTAGAAGTAGATGAAATAAGTCCTGTTATTTCTACACATTTAGGAATAGGAGCAATAGGATTTGGTTGGACAATTTTATAAAAATTTAGAGGTGAAAATTTATGACACAAACTATGGTGCATACTTGTTATAGGGTTGCTGATTTAGAAAAATCAGTAAAATTTTATACTGAAGCTTTTGATTTTGAGAAAAGTAGGGTAAGAGATTTTCCAGAATATAAGTTTACTTTGGTTTATCTGACATTGCCGGGTTCAGATTATGAACTAGAATTAACGTATAATTATGATCATGGTGCTTATGAACTAGGAGATGGATATGGACATATTGCTATTTCAGTTGAGGATTTAGAATCACTTTATGAAAAACACAAAACAGCAGGGTATGAAGTTACTGAATTGAAAGGTCTTCCAGGCTTTCCGCCAAGCTATTATTTTATAAAAGATCCAGATGGATATAAGATTGAAGTTATTCGAGCTAAATAAGACAGAAGTATTTGATTTTTATATTTTATTGTGATATAATTAATGCGTAGTAAAATAAATTACCGAAAGGGTGGTGAATTTTGTAAGTTCTCCGCTCTTTTATATTGGAATAAAAAATTATAAGTAAAGAGGTGTTGTATGAGTATCGTAGAAAGTGTAAGAGCTATAGCAACAAAACAAACAAAAGATTCAGATTATTCTCTTTATGATGTAGAATATGTAAAAGAAGGAAGCGAATATTTTTTACGTATTTACTTTGATAAAGTAGGTGGTTTATCTTTAGATGATTGTGTTTTTTTAAGTGAAAAGCTTGCAGAAGAATTAGATAAAGAAGATTTTATTAACGAAAAATACTATTTAGAAATTTCTTCCCCAGGTATAGAAAGAGATTTAAGAAATCTGGAAGAAGTTGTGGCTTCTATAGGGAAGCATGTCTATATAAAAACTTATGAAAAAATTGATAATCAAAAAGAATTTTATGGAGATATATTAAAAGTTGAAGATAATGATGTAACTATAGAATATAGAGATAAAGCAAAAATAAAAAAATCAACTATTAACTATGAAAAAATTGCTAAAATTAGATTAGCTGTTAAATTTTAAAATTAAAGGAGAGAGAAAATGAGCAAGGATTTGCTTAAAGCTATAAAATTAATTGAACAAGAAAAAGGAATTGCTGAAGATATTTTAATAGAAGCTATAGAATTAGCATTATTATCAGCATATAAGAAAAATTTTAATGCAGCAAAAAATGTGAGAGTAGAATTCAATAGAACAACAGGTGATTATAAATTTATTATTAGAAAAGATGTTGTTGAAGAAGTCTATGATGATAGAATAGAATTTGCATTAGAGGATGCACTGAAAATAAATCCAGCTTATGAAGTTGGTGATATTTATGAAGAAGAGGACTTGCCAAATGATTTTGGACGTGTTGGTGCTCAAGCAGCTAAGCAAGCATTACTTCAAAGACTTCGTGAAGCAGAAAAAGAAATTTTATATAAAGAATATAGTGAATATGAAGGAGAAATTCTTTCAGGAACTGTTGACAGAATAGATACTAGATATGTATATGTAAAGTTAGGGAAAATTGAAGCAATTTTAGGTGAAAACGAAAGAGTTAAAGGAGAAGAATACATTCCTCAAACACCAATAAAAGTTTATATTGCAAAAGTGGATAATCCAAGTCGCGGAAGCAAACCACATGTTTTAGCATCAAGATCACATTCAGAATTTATTAGAAGATTATTTGAATTAGAAGTTCCTGAGATTTATAATGGAATTGTAGAGATTAAGAGTGTATCAAGAGAAGCTGGAGATAGAACTAAGATTGCAGTTTTTGCAGAAGATAAAAATATTGATCCAGTGGGCGCGTGTGTTGGAAATAAAGGTGATAGAGTAAATCGTATTGTTAGTGAATTAAATGGAGAGAAAATCGATATTATTACTTGGGATATTGATCCAGTAAAATTTATTACTAACGCATTGGCACCTGCCAAAGTAGAAGAGATTAATATAGATGAAGAAGAGAAAATAGCTAATGTAAAAGTTAAAGAAGATCAACTCTCTTTAGCAATTGGTAAGAAAGGTCAGAACGTTCGTTTAGCTGCAAAACTAACAGGTTGGAAAATTGATATAAAAGCAGCAAATGTGTAACGAGGTGTTAAGATGAAAAAGAGAAAAATACCAACGAGAAGATGTATATTAACTAATGAGATGTTTCCAAAAAAAGATTTATTAAGAATAGTAAAAAATAAAGAAGGCGAAATTTTTGTAGATTCAACAGGAAAAAAATCTGGGCGAGGTGCTTATGTTGTTTCAGATTTAGAAGTAGTTCAAAATGCACAAGAAAAAAAACAACTTGAAAAATTTTTCAGTGCAACTACAGAAGAAATGGAGCCAATATATAACGAAGTGATAAGATTAATATATAGAAAGTCAATACCACAGAAATAATGAATAAAATATATAATTTATTAGGTTTAATGCAAAGAGCAGGAAAACTTATTACAGGTGAAGATTTAATAATAAAAAACTTAAAGAATAGAAAAATAAAATTATTAGTTATTACAGAAGATTGCGGAGTAAACACTAAAAAAAAATTAGTAGATAAATCTAATTTTTATAGTGTTGATTATATTATATTTTCTAGTATAGAAGATATAAGTGTAGCAATCGGACGTGATAATAGGGTCGCAGTCGGAATAACTGATGATGGATTTATAAAAAAATTTAAACAATTATTAGAAGAAGGAGGAAGACGGTAATGAAAAAAGTCAGAGTATATGAGTATGCAAAAAAAATTGGAAAACAATCTAAAGATATTATAACAGTACTTAAAGAAGCTCAAATAGAAGTATCTAATCACATGTCGATGTTAACAGAAGAGGGGTTAGCAAAATTAGATAGCATCTTCAAAGTAAACGAAAAAAAACAAGTTGAAAAAACTAAAAAATCTTTAAATCAAAATCAAAGTGACGAAGTGAAAAATTCAAATAAAAAAAATAAAAAGAAAAAAAATAAAAAAGAAAAAACTAAAAAATCTCAAAAACAGCAACCGGCAATTATTGAAATACCTACGGAAGAAACTATTTCTGAAGATACAATTTTAGTAAAAGATGGAATGACTGTAGTAGAATTATCTGATGCACTATCTGTAAATTCTACTGAGCTTATCAAGAAGTTATTTATGGAATTAAAAATAATGGCTAATATTAACCAATCATTAACATTAGAGCAAATCGAGCTAATAGCTATTGATTATGGAAAAGAAATCCAAGAAGAAGTAGAAATAAATAAAGAAGATTTAGATTTATACTTCGACGTAGAAGATGAAGAAAAAAATCTAAAAGAAAGAGCACCAATTGTAACAATAATGGGGCATGTTGACCATGGGAAAACAACTCTTCTTGACACAATTAGAAATACCAGAGTTACAGCAGGAGAAGCTGGTGGTATTACTCAACATATTGGTGCGTATCAAGTAAGAGCAAAAGATAAAAAAATTACTTTCCTAGATACACCAGGACATGCTGCATTTACTACGATGCGTGCAAGAGGAGCAAAAATTACGGATGTTACTATATTGGTAGTAGCAGCTGATGATGGAGTAATGCCTCAAACTATCGAAGCGATTAACCATGCCAAAGCGGCAGAGGTGCCAATCATTGTTGCGGTTAATAAAATGGATAAACCTCAAGCTAATCCTGATAGAGTAATGAATGAATTAGTAGAATATGGTCTTATTCCAGAGGACTGGGGAGGAGATACAATATTTGTTCCGATTTCTGCATTAAAAGGTGATGGTATTGATGATTTATTAGAAAATATTTTATTAGTAACTGAAATGCAAGAGTTAAAAGCAAATCCAAATCGTCTGGCTTTAGGAACTGTTATCGAAGCAAAACTTGATAAAGGTCGTGGAGCAGTGGCAACATTATTAGTTCAAAATGGTAGTTTGAACGTTGGAGATCCTCTTGTGGTAGGTAATACGCATGGACGTGTTCGTGCTATGATTAATGATCGCAATAAAAATATTCAAACAGCAAAACCGTCAACTCCAGTAGAAATTACAGGACTTCAAGATGTTCCTAATGCAGGAGATAGATTTGTAGTATTTGGTGACGAAAAAACAGCACGTCAAATTGGAGAAAAACGTCAACAACAATATATTGAAACTACAAGACAAGCCAATTCAGCAGTATCATTAGATACTTTATTTGAGCAGATGAAACAAGGTGAGATGAAAGATCTTAACATTATTATTAAAGCAGATGTTCAAGGTTCAGTTGAGGCATTGGCAATGTCATTAGCAAAAATTGATGTAGAAGGCGTAAATGTTAGAATTATTCATACTGGTGTTGGAGCAATTAATGAGTCAGACATTACTTTAGCAGTTGCCTCTAATGCGGTTGTTATAGGTTTTAATGTTCGTCCAGATAATAACGCAAAACAAATGGCAGGAACAGAGCAAGTTGATATTCGTCTTCACAGTATTATCTATAAAGTTATAGAAGAGATTGAGGCTGCTATGACAGGATTATTAGATCCTGAATTTGTGGAAAAAGTTATTGGACTTGCTGAAGTACGTCAAGTTTATAAAGTTTCAAAAATTGGAACAATTGCTGGAGCATATGTTACAGAAGGTAAAGTATCACGTGATGGAAAAGTTCGTGTAATCCGTGATAGTGTTGTAATTTATGAAGGTGAAATTGATACATTAAGAAGATTTAAAGATGATGTAAAAGAAGTGCAAAGCGGTTACGAATGTGGAATGACTGTAGAAAACTTCAATGATATTAAAGAAGGAGATGTCTTTGAAGTATTTATAATGGAAGAGGTTAAAAAATAGAATAGGAGGAGATTTATGTCTGAGTTAAGAGTTAATAGACTCGCAGAACAAATAAAAAAAGAAATTACTTATGTATTAGCTACAAAAGTAAAAAATCATGATTTGGGATTTGTTACTGTTACAGAAGTTGCTTTGACAGGCGATTATTCTCAAGCAAAAGTTTATTATACTGTTTTAGGTGGAGAAAAAGATAAAGATAAAACAAAAAATTCTTTGGCTAAAATAAAAGGATTTGTAAAAACAGAAGTAGCTAAAAAAATAAAAATAAGAAAATTTCCAGAACTTATTTTTGAGTATGATACAACTAGTGAGTATGCACTTCACATTGAGAATTTAATTGCTAGTGTGAATAAAAAAGAGGAAAAATAATACATAAAAAAAATACAAAAGTTAGTCTAAAAAACTTTGTACATATATAATATAATTATTTTTTATGTACAACTATGTTTATTATATGAAATTATATAAGGAGAAGATAATGTTACAAGTAACAAATTTAGGTTTGCGTTTTGCAGATAGGAAATTATTTGAAGATGTAAACATCAAATTTACGAATGGAAACTGTTATGGACTTATAGGAGCAAACGGTGCTGGGAAAACAACATTTTTAAAACTTCTATCAGGAGAAATTGATTCACAGCAAGGACATGTTTCTCTAGGGAAGGGAGAACGACTTGCAGTACTTCGCCAAAATCATTTTGCTTATGAAGAGAGCCGTGTGATTGATGTTGTTATGATGGGACATGAACACCTTTGGGATGTAATGAATCGTAAAAACGAAATTTATATGAAAGATCCATTTACAGAAGAAGATGGAATTATTGCTGCTGAACTTGAAGGTGAATTTGCAGAAATGGATGGATGGAATGCAGAAAGTGATGCAGCTCAACTTCTTGAAGGCTTAGGAATTTCAGTAGAATATCACAATACACTTATGGGAGAATTAGATAATGCTATTAAAGTAAAAGTTCTTTTGGCACAAGCGCTATTTGGTAATCCTGATGTTCTTCTTCTTGATGAGCCGACCAATGGACTAGATATTAGTGCTATAAAGTGGTTAGAAGAATTTTTGATTAACTTTGAAAACACAGTTATCGTAGTCAGTCATGATAGACACTTTTTAAATAATATTTGTACACATATTTGTGATTTAGATTTTGGAAAAATTCAACTGTATGTTGGAAACTATGATTTCTGGTATCAATCTAGTCAGCTTGCAAGAAGGATGGCGGAAGATTCTAACAAAAAGAAAGAAGAAAAAATTAAAGAACTTCAAGAATTTATTGCAAGGTTTTCTGCGAATGCTTCTAAATCAAAACAAGCAACAAGTAGAAAGAAAATGTTAGATAAGATTACTCTCGATGATATTAAACCAAGTAGTCGTCGTTATCCATATGTACGTTTTACACCTGATAGAGAGATTGGAAATGATTTATTAATAGTAGATGGTGTTAGTAAAACTGTTGAAGGAAAAGAAGTTTTAAGTAATATTAGTTTTACTGTCAATCCAAATGATAAAGTAATCTTGTTGGGTGATGAAGTGGCGAAAACTACACTCCTAAAAATTCTGGCAGGAGAATTGGAACCAGATAGTGGGACTGTAAAATGGGGAATAACGACTTCAAGAAGTTATATGCCGAAAGATAATACAGAGTATTTTGATGGATTAAAATTATCATTAGTAGAGTGGTTGCGTCAATATGCATCGCCAGAGGAAGAGTCAGAAGCGTATTTGCGTTCGTTTCTTGGAAGAATGTTGTTCTCTGGAGAAGAAGCATTGAAGAGAGCACATGTTCTTTCTGGTGGAGAAAAAATGCGTTGTATGCTATCAAAAATGATGTTATCTAAAGCCAATGTGATTTTATTGGATGAACCAACTAATCATCTTGATTTAGAATCAATTACAGCGGTTAACGAAGGGATAATCCAATTTAAAGGATCAGTATTCTTTACTTCTCACGATTATGAGTTTATTCAAACAATAGCTAATAGAGTGATCGAGTTAACACCAGAAGGTGCAATAAATAAAGAGATGGATTATGAAAATTATCTAAGATTTAAAGGAATAATAGATTAAAAAAATAAGGTCAGTAGTTCTTTACTACTTTGATTGTAAAGTAAATACGATATATGGATTTTGTATCCATATATCGTATTATTTTTATACAAGAAGACAAATATCCGATACAACATAAAAAAATAGGGAATATTTGTCATTAGGCTATAGTCAAATAAATGGATATAGAAATGAGAAAAAACAAAAAAGAATAAAATTACAGAAAATTCTCTACATTAAGGGGGAGGGTGTTTGATTACAAAGTGATAAAGAAAAAATTCCTTTATCAACCTAAAAAATACGACTACAGATGTTTAATGACAAAGTGATTTTTATTTATTATATACAGGCTAATTGTCGTTCGTTTTTTTAGTTTTGTTAATAATCTTGGATAAAGTTCCGTTTGAGTTTCTTTTGATGATTCATATTTGATAAAGAGTCACTATTTCTCATTTTTATATTGTATTTAAAATTCTATTTTTTCAAAAATTTTTTCTGTCACTTCACTAAAAGTGCAAACTTCAGCTTTGGAAAATCTGCTAAATTTTGTAGAATCTATATCAAGTAATGCAACTACAGTATTTTTTTTCAAAATTGGGATTACTAATTCACTATTAGATGCACTATCACAAGCTATATGACCAGGAAATTTATGAACATCTTCAACATAAACAGTTTCTTTAGTAGTAAAACAATGCCCACATACACCCTTATTAAATGGGATACGAGTACATGCAACTTTTCCTTGAAATGGGCCAAGTGCAAGATTATTTTTTTCGTGATCAACTAAGTAAAAACCAACCCAATTTGTATCAGGTAAATATTCCTTATATAGTGCTGATAAGTTTGAAAGATTAGTAATTAAATTATTTTCTTCATAGACAAGAGATAATGCTTGCTCAATAAATAAAGTTTTGTTTTCTAATATATTCATGTAAATACCTCCAATTAAACTTACATATATAATTTTCCCACATTATATGAAAAAAATAAAGGAAAAAAACTGAAATATTAATATAAAATAAAAATAATTGATTTTGTTTTATAATTTAGATAAATAAAATAGAAAAAAAGAAAAAAATTTTGAAAAAAATAGTTGAAACACTTTGTTTTTTACTTTAAAAATGGTATAATTTTGTTAGGTTTATTGTATTTGATAAAGAAAAATTTAATAAGAGATTTCAGGGGGAAGATATATGACATATATATTTTTATTTGTGTGTATTCTTATTCTTGGGGGGGTAGTTGCACTATTCATTCTAAGAAATAGAAAAAAACAAGATTTATACCCTCTTTTGGTTATGAAAGATGAACTAGAAAGAGAAACATTATCTGATGATTTAAAACAGATTAAAACATTAAATATTGCTGGAAAAGCTGAAAAACTTTATAATCGTTGGGAAAGTGAATGGTATGAGATACAAAGTATTGATATAGAGGAGCTTGATCGTGACCTTTATAGTGCAGAGAGTTATATCGATAAATTTAATTTTAAAAAAGCTGATGAAGTTATTATGAATAGTGGTGAATTGATTGCTAACATAAAAGATAGGATTACCAATATCAGAAAAGAGATTAAAGAATTATCAGAAGTAGAGCCAGGCAATAAAGAAGTGTATGAAGAGATAGTACGTGAATATAAAGAATTAAATAGAGAACTATTAGCAAAAAGACATCAATATGGTACTGCAGCTGAACAATTTGAACAAAATATAAAAGAAATTGCTCCACAGTTAGATGATTTCAAGGTATTAACATCAACAGGAAAATATTTAGAAGCTCAAGAAAGAATAAGCTCCATAAAAGATACTATCTTCGATTTAAAAGAGAGAATGGAGATTTTACCAGAACTATTGAAAGAAATTGAAAAAACTTGTCCTGCTCAAATTCAATCACTTAGATTAAAGGTTGAAGAAATGGAGAAGAAAGGATTTAAATTAACTCATTTAGATATTTCTGGTAAAATAGAAAGTAGTGTATGGCAACTAAATGATGCAAGAGATAAAGTAAAATCAGGTGATATAGATTCGATAGAAAGTATTTTAGATGGTATTTATGACGTTATTGATGAAGTATCAAATGATTTGAAAAAAGAACTTAATTATAAAAAATATATAGAAAATCATTACAGAGAAGTATCTAATAAACTTGATTTGCAAGATCAATTAAATCAGGCACTTTATAACAATATTCAAGAAATAAAAAATAGATATCAAATTTATCAAAAAGATGAAGAAATGGTTTCTAATTATTATGATGAATTAAGTAATTTACTTGATATAAAACATGATATTGACGTTTATATAAATAATCAACCAAAATTGAATTATAAAGATCTTAAAGAAAAAGTTGAGCTTTTAGGACAAGGATTAGAGAAAATTGAAGAAGATCAGACAAATTATTCAAGATATCTAACTAGTCTTCGTGAAGAGGAAAGTCTTGCAAGAGAAAAATTATTATTTATAAATCAAGAAAAAGAAGTTATAAAACGTAAACTTGACAATTCAAGAGTGCCAGGTTTTAGTGATAGATTTATAGTTCTTTATAAAGATGTAACAGACAGCTACAAATATGCAATAGAAGAGTTAACAAAAGAACCAATCAATATTGATTTATTAAAACGTGCTGTTGCAGAAGCTGAAGAGTCACTGGAAATCTATCAATCAGAAGTTGACAATATTCTTACTGATATTGAATTGATAGAAAAATTAATTCGTTATGCAAATAGATATAGAAAAGATAATGTTGAATTTCATCAACAGTTGACAGTTGCTGAGCAATATTATAGAGAGTATCGTTATAATAAAACATTGGAAATTATAAGATCATCACTGGAAAAAGTCGAGCCTGGTGCTTATGAAAGAATAAGAAATTCTGTAAAAGCTAGATAAATAACTAATAAAGAGATTACCCAATATTTATGGTAATCTCTTTATTAGTTATTATTTTTTTAAATTATAATAGCCTAAGCTAGAAAAATAAAATATTGCTTCAATCGTTGCTATGAAAAAAGTTACTGGTAGGGAAGTATAATATGATAAAGTAATTCCTAACCATGTTCCAATCAATGCAAAAGTTATTGAAATTATAATCATTTTTCCAACTTTATTAGTTACATATCGTGCTGCACTAGCGGGTACTGTAAGAAGTACAAACATGAGCAAAGCACCAACTACTGGGACAGTAATACTAGTTGCGATAGAAAGTAAAACTAAGAAAAAAATAGAAATAAATTTACTATTAAGTCCTAAAGCCTTTGCTCCTATGGCATCAAATGAGTCAAATTTTATTTTTCTATAAAAAATTGATAGAAGGATAATTACAGCAATAGCCAAAGAAAAAATAAGTTTTACGTCAGATCTAGTAATTGAAACAACGCTACCGAACAAAATATTATTTACGTAACTAGTGCTTTTTGGTGTTAAAGATAAAAATAATAAACCTAGACCCAGAAATATCCCAAGCATAACACTAACGGTAGCTTCACGACGAAATGCTTTAACACTAAAATGTCCAACAAGGTATGACATTGTAATTGTAAAAATAAGCAATCCATAAATAGGATTAATACCAAGAAATACTGCGAATGCAGCACCAGCAAATCCAACATGAGAAAGTGTGTGTGAAATAAAAGACATATTTCTAGCCATTACAAAAACTCCAATATATCCAGCCATTATTGCGACAATAGTTCCTGCAATAAAAGCATTTTGCATAAAATCATAACTAAGCATTGTTATCATCTCCTACATAATGTTTACATAATTTTAAATTATTTTGTTCTTTATTATAATCTTTAATGCTCATAAATTTATATTCATCGTCAGATAAGTACAAAATTTTATCAATGTACTTTTCATCAATTAAAGAAAGTTCATGTGTGATACATAAAGTTATAATATTTTCTTTTTTTGTGATTTTTCGAACAAGTTCCATACATTCTATTTCACTAGTTTTATCGAGATTAGATGTAAACTCATCCAAGAGTAAGAGGTTTGGTCTGTTAATAAGCGCTTGTGCTAAAAAGACTCTTTGTTTTTCCCCACCAGAAAGAGTTCCTATAGATTCTTTTCTTTTGGAAAGTGAGTTAGTAAGATTAAGAACGTTTTTAATTTTTTCTTTTTCTTTTTTATTGAACCAGGGGAATAATTTTTGAGAAAGTGGAAGAGCGACAAAATCTTCAACCGAAAGTGGAAGTTCTTCATCAATTTGTCTAAATTGAGGGACATAACCTAAATTAGCATTGTCATTCAATAGATTAATACTGTCATTTTTATTTAATTTATCTAATATGTTATTTAGTAAAGTTGTCTTTCCAACACCATTTCTTCCAACAATTGCCATAACTTCACCAGATGAACATGAAAAAGAAAGGTTGTTTAAAATTTTTTTTTCTCCTATAGAATAGGAAAGATTTTTTATATTAAGCTCAGTCATATAAAACTCCTAACTAATTTTTAAATTACAAAATAAAAATTTTAAAATAATATACCTATAATTGTATTTAAAATAAATACTATAATCATAAATCATATCATAAAATTATATAAAAAAGAAGAGATACGATTTATAATCTCTTCTTAGAATTATACTACATATTTTTACATATGGATACTATTTTTTATCTTCATCTTTATGATCGTGGTCATGGTCATGGCTATGATTATGACTATGTGAGTGTCCTTCATGCCCATGTTCATGGTTATGATTATGACCCTCACTAGCACCTTCGACATGATATGCTTTTTCACCACTACCACCATTTAAAATTTCTTCAAGTTTATTATATTGATCTAACATCCACTCAATATATGTCTTTCCATCTGGTTGTGTTTCAGTAACATTAAGAATAGGTATGTTATTTTGCTCAGCTAAATTTATTAAACCTTCTACAGTTTTGTTAGTGGTTTGAACATTATTTATAATTAAAGAAATTTGTTTAGATTTAATTTGTTCTTGAATTGCTTTTAAATCTTGTGGAGCTGGGTCGTTTCCTTCTTCTGTTGCTTTAGCTAATTTTTTAACTTCAGTTGTTAGTTTAAAACCTAAATTGTCAACAGCGTAGTCAAATACTGGCTCAGTAGTAATAACGTATTTACCATTTGCTTTTTCTTTCAGAGAATTTATCTTATCAGTAATTTTAGCTAATTCTTTTTTATAATTATCTCTATTATTTTCATAAAATTGTTTATTTGAAGAATCTTTTTCTGCTAAAGTTTTAGTAACTTCATCAGCAACTTTCGACATTACTTCAGGATTATACCAAATGTGTTCATTTTCACCATCTTTAAGACCTAAAAGTTTTGCTCCATTAATTTTAGTTATATTTTTATTGTTATCTGCCAATTTTTCAAACCAAGAGTCGTAACCACCACCATTTAAAATAGCAATATTTGCATCAGAAACTTTTTTTGCATCTTGAGCAGTAGGTTCAAAATCATGGGGATCAGCAGACGAAGAACTTATAATGGAAGAAACTTCCGCTTTATCACCAGCAATTTTTTTTGCGACTTCAGCGTAGAAGTTTACTGATGTTACAATTTTAGTTTTCTCACCAGAATTTGAATTTTGTGAATTTGTTTTGCTAGAGCATCCAACTAAAAGTATAGCAAATGCAGCAAGTAATGATAATAATCTTTTGAACTTATTCATTATAATATACATCTCCTTTATTTCGTAATCATTACGGTCTAACAAATTATAATATAATTTACAAAAAAAATCAATAGCAAAATTAAAATAAATATATATATAAGAAAATAGAAAGAAAATTTATTAAATAGTTTTTAATTAAGGAGAACAAATATGATTTATTTTAGTAAAAGATTTTTTATAGTAAGTGAACATATATTAAATTTTTAAAATATTCAACTAATAAATTTTTATATTTCAATTAAGGAAATCAGCAAAAAATAGGTATTAGCCCTTGATTTTTAGTTAGGAATACTATATAATTAATGAAGTTGAGTAAAATTCAACAAAAAAATAAAACACACGATATTTGAGTAGCTGCTCGGTGCATTTATGTTTGCAGTAGTCTTTGAGAATATCGGAGGAAAAAACCAAGGAGGAAAATAACTTATGGCAGTTATTTCAATGAAACAATTATTAGAGGCTGGAGTACACTTCGGTCATCAAACAAGAAGATGGAATCCAAAAATGGATAAATATATCTTCACAGAAAGAAATGGTATTTATATCATCGACTTACAAAAAACAGTAAAAAAAGTTGATGAAGCATATGAATTCGTAAAATCAGTAGCTGATCAAGGCGGAAAAATGTTATTTGTAGGTACTAAAAAACAAGCACAAGATGCGATTAAAGAAGAAGCTGAAAGAAGTGGTCAATACTACATTAATCATCGTTGGTTGGGTGGTACTTTAACTAACTATAAAACTATTAAAGGACGTATTGATAGAATCGCTGAAATTGAAAAAATGGAAGCTGATGGTGTATTTGATGTTTTACCTAAAAAAGAAGTTCTTGAATTAAGAAAAGAATATGATAAACTTAATAAATTCTTAGGTGGAATTAGAGATATGAAAGGTATGCCAGATGCGTTATTCGTTGTTGATCCTAAAAAAGAACACAACGCAATTGCAGAAGCTAAAAAATTGGGGATTCCTGTAGTAGGTATTGTAGATACAAACTGTGATCCAGATGATGTTGATTATGTAATTCCTGCAAACGATGATGCTATTCGTGCAGTTAAATTATTAACAGCTAAAATGGCAGATGCATTTGTAGCATACAATGAAGGAAATATCGAAGAAACAGAAGAAGCATTCGTTGAAGAAGTAGAAGCAACAGAAGAATAATTTTTTAAAATAAATAATAAAATAACGGAGGCGATCAAAATGGCACAAATTACAGCTAGTTTGGTAAAAGAATTAAGAGAACGTACTGGTGCTGGTATGATGGACTGTAAAAAAGCACTACAACATACTGATGGGAATATTGAAGCAGCAATTGACTACCTAAGAGAAAATGGTATTGCTAAAGCGGCTAAAAAAGCTGATAGAATAGCTGCTGAAGGTCTTTCTTATATTGAAGTTAAAGGAAACAAAGCAGTTATCCTAGAAATCAATTCAGAAACTGACTTCGTTGCTAAAAACGAAAAATTCGTTGCTTTGGTGAAAAATGTAGCAGATGCTATATTAACAGCTGAACCAAAATCTTTAGAAGAAGCGCTTCAGGTTTCAGCACAAGGTGGAACAGTAGAAGCAGTTATTAATGAAGGAATAGCTACAATAGGCGAAAAACTTTCACTAAGAAGATTTGAGGTAGTTTCTAAAACAGATTCAGATGCCTTTGGTGCATATTCTCACATGGGCGGAAGAATTGGTGTTCTTACTCTAGTGGAAGGAAGTACTGATGAAGAGGCTGCTAAAGATGTTGCAATGCATATTGCTGCATTAGCACCAAGATACCTTGATGAAAGTGAAGTACCTGCAGATGTACTTGAACATGAGAAAAAAGTATTAACTGAACAAGCATTAAATGAAGGAAAACCAGCTAATATTGTTGAAAAAATGATTGTTGGTAGAATAAACAAATTCTTAGAAGAAATTACAGTTGTTAAACAAAAATTTGTAAAAGATGATAGTTTCACTGTAGAAAAATTCGTAGCATCAAAAGGTGGAAAACTTACTAAATTTGTAAGATATGAAGTTGGTGAAGGAATTGAGAAAAGAGAAGATAACTTTGCTGAAGAAGTAATGAGCCAAGTTAATGCTGGAAAATAGTATTCTCTATTAATATTAAGTTATTATAGAGCTGAAGCACACACTTTTTGTGTGTGCTTTTTTAAAAGAATTATGTGATGAATAATAATAATAATT
Source organism: Gemella cuniculi DSM 15828 (assembly GCF_000425665.1). Lineage (GTDB taxonomy): Bacteria > Bacillota > Bacilli > Staphylococcales > Gemellaceae > Gemella > Gemella cuniculi. Next base: position 178,557 of record NZ_KE384431.1, on the reverse strand, counting down.
GTCTAATATTTTATTAGGAGGATAAAAATGGTTGCTAAATACAAAAGAGTTTTATTTAAACTTAGTGGTGAAGCACTTGCAGGTGGAAAAGGTTTTGGAATAGATTCTGATGTTGTCAACAAAATAACAGCACAAATTGTAGAAGTTGTAAAACAAGGGGTAGAAGTTGCTATTGTTGTTGGTGGCGGAAATATTTGGCGTGGTAAAACTGGTGAAGAACTAGGTATGGAAAGAGCAACTGCCGATTCGATGGGGATGTTAGCAACTGTAATGAATTCATTAGCTTTGCAGGATTCATTGGAGCAGAAAGATGTAGACACTAGGGTACTAACATCAGTAGAAATGAAAGCTATGGCAGAACCATATATTAGAAGAAGAGCGATAAGGCATTTAGAAAAAGGAAGAGTAGTTATTTTTGCTGCAGGAATAGGTAATCCTTATTTTTCAACAGATACTACAGCTGCACTTCGTGCAAAAGAAATTGGAGCTGAAGCGATTCTAATGGGTAAAAATGGAGTAGATGGTGTTTATTCAGCTGATCCTAAGATTGATAATTCGGCAATAAAATATGATAATTTGTCGTATATGGATATTATCAATAAAGGACTAACGATTATGGATTCTACAGCAATTTCATTTTGTATGGATAATCATTTACCAATAATTGTGTTTTCAATAGATAATGCAGATAATATCGTAAAAGTTGTTTCTGAAGATAATTTAGGAACAATCATTAAATAATAAAATTTTTATGGAGTAGGAGTGTGAAAATATGCCTGAAAAAATATTAAATAATTTAGAAGAAAAAATGGAAAAAGCCATTGCCAGTTTAAGACGTGAGTTAGCATCTATTAGAGCAGGAAAGGCTAGTGCTTCTGTATTAGATAGAATAACTGTTGAATATTATGGAGTACCGACTCCTGTAAATCAAGTAGCTGGGATTTCTGTTCCAGAGCCAAAAATGTTAGTAATTTCTCCATATGAAAAATCATTATTAGGTGCAATAGAGAAAGCTATTCAAGCATCAGATTTAGGATTAAATCCTGCAAATGATGGTAATGTTATAAGAATAGTGTTTCCAGCACTTACAGAAGAGCGAAGAAAAGAGCTAGCTAAACTTGTAGGTAAAGAAGCAGAAAGTGCTAAAGTTGCTGTTCGTAATGTACGTCGTGATGCGATGGATTCTATGAAAAAATTAGAAAAATCATCACAAATAACAGAAGATGACTTAAAAGGTTATTCAGATGATATTCAAAAAGAAACTGATAAATTTATAGCTGAAATAGATAAAGTGACAAAAGAAAAACAAGATGAATTAATGAGTGTGTAATAGTATGGAAATGACAGAAATTATAGCAAAGATTAATTCGCTTAATGCTATTAAAAAAGAACGAAATTTAACTGCAGAAGAAACTGCAGAATTAGCAGAGTATAGACAGTTATATTTAAAAAACTTCAAAGCTAATATGCGTAATATATTAGCTAATACTAAAGTAATAAATGAAAATGGAGAAGATATAACTCCTAAAAAGAAAGGAAGATAAGCTATGAGTGCAACAACAATTACGATTTTAGTAGGAGCTATTTGTTTACTTGCAGGAGTTGTGGGTGGATTTTTCCTTGCAAGACGAAACTTCATGAATTATATGGAAAAAAATCCTCAAATTAATGAAGATATGGTTATGAGTATGATGAGTCAAATGGGACAAAAACCATCTCGTAAAAAAATAAATCAAGTTATGAGTAATATGCAAAAAGCTCAACAACAAGCAAAAAAACAAGTAAAAAAATAAGTGAAAAATAGATACATGATTATTTAAATATCATTGTATCTATTTTTTATATAATTTTAGTAATACGTTAGAAGTTTTAAGAGTATAAAGATAATTGTTAAAATTATTGATTAAGTTATTTTAATATATATTGGAACAGTTGAATAGATTCTAAATAGCTAATAAAAAATATTGATGTAAAGATAATTTTTGAATTTTACTTTTTTAAAAAACACTTTAAAGAGAAGTTTAAATGCTCATTTTGTACTGATTTTATATTCTATTAAGTTTCTTTTTGTCAATATATATGTTAATATAGTATAGTACGTAAAAAGGAGGAAGTAATGGATACAAAAACAATTAAATATACTTCATCAGTAAATGAAAGAATAGATAAATTTTTACAAAAAGAACTTTCTGAATTATCAAGAACTAATATTCAAAATTTAGTATTAGGAGGATATATTAAAGTAGATGGAAGAAAAATAAAAACAAACTTCAAGTTAAAAAATGGTAATATCATAACTATTGAGTACAGAGAACCTGAGGAGTTAAATGTAGTTAAACAAAATATTCCATTAGATATAGTTTATGAAGATAATGATCTAATAATAGTTAATAAGGCAAAAGGGATGGTAGTCCACCCTTCAGTAGGTCATAAAGATGGTACATTGGTTAATGCATTATTATTTCATAGTGAATTATCTAGCATTAATGGAACTATTCGCCCTGGTATTGTTCATAGAATAGACAAAGATACATCTGGACTTTTAATAGTTGCCAAAAATGATAAATCACATGTCAAATTATCAGAAATGATCGCTAATAAAGAGATAAAAAGAAAATATTATGCACTTGTACACGGAAATATAAAACATGATTATGGAACAATAGATGCTCCAATAGCAAGAAATCCTAAGGAACGAAAAGAAATGGCAGTAATTGATGAAGGGAAACCATCAATTACACATTTTAGAGTAGTGGATAGATTTGAAAATTATACACTTATAGAGTGTGAATTAGAAACAGGAAGAACACATCAAATAAGAGTTCATATGAAGTATATAAACTATCCATTGGTAGGAGATCTTGTTTATGGACCGAGAAAAACATTGAATACGAATGGTCAAGCATTACATTCTAAAAGTATCGAATTTAATCATCCTATAACAGGTGAACATTTGTACTTTGAAACAGAAGTTCCAGAATATATGATAGAAACAATAGCGAAGTTAGATAAATAACTAAAATAAAAAATTTATTTCTTTAATGATTTAAGTTGATAAGTTAATATAAACAATAAGAAAAAAACTCAAAATAGATTGAATTTTAAGTTTGATTTATTTTTTATATTTATTAAGATTGCAGTAAATTTTTTTACATAGAATATTGTTCTTATAATCAATGAGAATATTTATAATATGTTTATTGTTTATACTAAAATACTTAAACAAGAAAGAAACTGATTAATATGAAAGTAATGGATATTCCAATTTACTAACTTGTATTATAATATCTAAAAAAAATTTATAAATATTATACAGTGAAAGCCTTATCCTGAAAATTTTTCACTTTACTTTTTAATAGTATGGTGTATAATATAGTATAGTAAGTAGTTATTTTAAGGAGGAAAAACAACATGGTATTAGTACCGGCAAAAGATATGCTTGTGAAAGCAAGAAAAGAAGGATATGCGGTAGGGCATTTCAATATTAACAACTTAGAATGGACAAAGGCTATTTTATTGGCATGTGAAGAAGCAAAAAGTCCAGTAATTTTGGGTGTTAGTGAAGGTGCGGCTAAATACATGACTGGTTTTAAAACAGTTGCAGCTATGGTAAAAGCTATGGTTGAACAGCTTAACATAACAGTTCCTGTAGCATTGCATTTAGACCATGGTTCTTATGAAGGAACTAAAGCAGCAATTGAGGCTGGATTTAGTTCAGTAATGTTTGACGGATCACACTATCCTTTTGAAGAAAATATCGAAAAATCTAAAGAGATGATAGCTTTAGCACATGAAAAAGGTTTGTCAATTGAATGTGAAGTGGGGTCAATTGGTGGAGAAGAAGATGGAGTTATTGGTAGTGGAGAATTAGCAGATCCACAAGAATGTAAAACAATGGCTGAATTAGGAATTGATTTCTTAGCAGCTGGGATTGGGAATATTCATGGTAAATATCCAGAAAATTGGGCTGGTTTAAGTTTTGAAACTTTAGAACATATTTCAAGTGTAACTGGTGGTATTCCATTAGTATTACATGGTGGATCAGGTATTCCAACAGATCAGATTCAAAAAGCTATTTCTCTAGGAGTTGCAAAAGTTAATGTTAATACTGAATGTCAATTAGCATTTGCTGAAGCAACTAGAAAATATATTGAAGAAGGTGGAGATCAAAAACCTAAGGGATTTGATCCACGTAAATTATTAAATCCTGGATTTGAAGCTATTAAAGCTATGGTTCACGAAAAAATTGATATTTTCGGTTCAAGAAACAAAGCATAATAACTACGAAATACTAAAAGAACTCGTGCTTTTGCATGAGTTCTTTTGAAATATACTACATTACATTATTAGTATTAAAAGAAAAGTTTTATAGGGAGGTTTTTATTAATGGATAAAGTAGTGGATTATATAAAAAACTTAACTAGTATTCCATCACCAACCGGATACACAAAAGAAGTAGGAGATTATTTAATTTCTGAACTAGAAAATCTAGGGTATAAAGCTACTAGAACAAATAAAGGTGGAGTAAATGTCATCATTAAGGGGAAAAATAATGACAAGCATAGAGTTATAACTGCACATGTTGATACACTTGGAGCTATTGTTCGAGCAATAAAACCAGATGGAAGATTAAAAATGGATCAAATAGGTGGTTACCCATGGAATATGATAGAAGGTGAAAATTGTCGAATTCATATTGCGAGTAATGGAAAAACTGTAACAGGTACAATCTTAGTTCATCAAACTAGCATACATGTTTATCGAAATGCAGGAACAGTAGAAAGAACTCAAGAAAATATGGAGATTAGACTTGATGAAAAAGTAACTAATGAAGATGAAACGCGTGCATTAGGTATAGAAGTAGGAGATTTTATTAGCTTTGATCCAAGAACAGTAGTAACGCAAACGGGTTTTATAAAAAGCCGTTTCTTAGATGATAAAGTTAGTGCTGCAATTCTTTTAGAATTATTAAGAAAATATAAAGAGGAAAATATTAGTTTACCATATACAACACATTTTATGTTTAGTTGTTTTGAAGAAGTGGGACATGGTGCGAATTCGAGCATTCCAAAAGAAGCGGTAGAATATTTAGCGGTAGATATGGGAGCTATGGGTGATGATCAACAAACAGATGAATATACAGTTTCAATTTGTGTAAAAGATGCAAGTGGCCCATATCATTATGAATTTCGACAGCATTTAGTAGAGTTAGCTAAAGAAAAAGGTATTTCGTTCAAATTAGATATTTATCCTTTTTATGGAAGTGATGCATCAGCAGCAATGAGAGCTGGTGTAGAAGTTAAGCATGCTTTACTTGGAGCTGGTATTGAGTCAAGTCATTCTTATGAACGAACTCATATAGATTCGGTAACAGCAACTTATAAAATGGTAGATGCATATCTTCAAAGTCAGTTAGTAAAATAATTTTTAAATTTAGTTAAAGAAAAGATTATTTTTAAAGTTGATGTTAGTTAATGAAAAAGAGAAGTTAATTCGAATTAGATTTCGATTCTAACTTCTCTTTTTAATAAAAAAATTAATTAAAAAATTCCTTTTCAAGGCTAGAAAGAATTTCTAGTTTTTTATTAGTAACGGGATGATTAAATTTTACTTTTAATGCACCTAAATACATTTTATCGTATTTATATCCATCCTTCGAATATAGTTTATCACCAATAATTGATGATCCTATCGAAGTTAGATGAACACGAATTTGATGAGTGCGTCCAGTTTCTAGTGAAATAGTAACGGCAAATTTATTTTGATCGATTTTTTTGCAATCTAAAATATTAGTAATAGCAGTTTTCCCATTGCGTGTTACTGCCATTTTATTTTTTTCTCGTAGGTTACGACCAATATTGGTATTAATAATTTGTGGGGGAATATTGTTTTTTACAACGGCCGTGTAATATCTCTTAATATCGCGCTTTTCTAGCATAAAATCAAGCTTTGATTTTACAAAGGGGTTTTTGGCAAAAATAACTAAACCACATGTATCGACATCAAGTCTATGAATTGGTTCGAGATAAATATACTCGGAAATTAGATAATTTACTAGAGTATTATTTTCATTTTCTATGTCGTTTGGATGAGTTTTTATACCAAAAGGTTTGGAAACTATCAATAAATAATCATCTTCGTATTCCTTTTTTATAATAATTTTTTTATTAATAAGGTATTTTGATTTGTTAAAATCAGCATTAATGCTCAATAGATCATTTTCTTTTAAGCAACTAGTTAAATTTTTTTCTAAGTTATTAATTAAAATAGTATTTTCTTTATGATGGGTATTCATGCGAATAGTATGAATATTTTTTTTAGATATTCTTAAAAAATTTTTAAGGTAAAACTCAACACTAGGGTAATTTTCAAAAATTTTAAAGTTCATAAAATCTCCTTATGTTATATTATTGCAAATACAATTGTTTTTATGCTATAATTTTGTTGTAAAATTTAAGGTTTTATATTTTAGAATATGAGTACAGCATTACTTTATTTTATTGTTTAACAGCATATATCATTATATGATATATTAAAAAAATTAAAAAGTAAAACAAAAAGGAGATATGTAATGACATTATTTTTTGCTAATGATTATTCAAAAGGGGCGCATCCTAAAGTTTTAGAAAAATTAGTAGAAACTAATATGAAAATTGAAGTAGGATATGGTTTTGATACTTATTGTGATAGTGCAAAAGAAAAAATAAGAAAAGCATGTGGAAAAAAAGATGCGGAAATTTTCTTTTTAACAGGAGGAACACAAACGAATGCAACAGTTATAAAATCTCTTTTACGACCATATGAAGGAGTAATAGCAGTAAACACTGGGCATATAAGTACGCATGAAGCAGGTATTATAGAAGCTGGAGGACATAAAGTAATTGAGTTGAATAACTATAATGGTAAACTAAATGTTGATGATGTAAGAGAGTATATCAATACTTTTTATAAAGATGCTAATCGTACACATATGGTTATGCCTGGTATGGTGTATATAACTTATCCAACAGAATACGGAACACTTTACACAAAAGAGGAATTGAATAACTTATATAAAGTATGTAAAGAGTATGATATACCGTTATTTGTTGATGGTGCTAGGTTAGGATATGGATTAATGGCTAGAGAATGTGATATTACTTTTCAAGAATTTTCATCTTTATGTGATGTTTTCTATATTGGTGGAACGAAAATAGGAGCATTGTGTGGAGAAGCGGTCGTTTTTTCAAATACTAAAATAATACCACAAAATTATACAACCTTTATAAAACAAATGGGTGCATTACTTGCTAAAGGACGTTTACTTGGTGTGCAATTTGATGCTTTATTTACGGATAATCTTTATTTTGAAATTAGCAAACATGCAATAGATATGGCAGAATTATTGAAGGAGACATTAAAAGAAAAGGGATATAAATTTTTCTTAGATTCTCCAACTAATCAGCAATTCGTTGTAATAAAAAATGAAGCAGCAAAAGAATTAGAGAAAAAAATGAAATTTGCATATTGGGAGAAATATGATAACAATAATACAATTATTCGCTTTGTGACAGATTGGGCAACTCAAAAAGAAGATATTGAAAAATTAATAGATGTATTATAAAAACAGGATAATAATGTCAATTTAAAAAGTTTGGATGAAGAATTAAAAAATTAATTTTTTTGGTTTTAATTTAAACTTTTTTTATTTTTTCGTGGCTAACTTCATTTTACAATATACGTAAAAAGTAAGGATTAATAAATTTTTAAAAAATATTCTTGATTTTACTACTAAATTATAGTATCATATTCTTTGTGATTTAATATTATTAAACTAAGAGTTTAATAATAAGTTACTTTAGAAACAAAAAGTAAGGTATTTTTAAACTGATAATTTAATGATATATGTTTTTTTTAAATTATAGAAAATCATTTCAATGACTAATATGAAAGGAATAAATATGTATTTAATAGGAGAAAGATTAAAGAGACTTAGGATTCAAAAAAATCTAACTCAAGAAGAATTAGGAGAACGGACCGATTTGACTAAGGGATATATTTCCCAAGTAGAGCGTGATTTAGCCTCACCATCTATGGAAACTTTTTTTAATATTTTAAAAGTATTGGGTTGTGCACCAAAAGATTTTTTTGATAAAGATAGCACGAGTCAAAAGGTTTATTATTCTTTAGATGATCAAACCAGTTATGAAGAAACAGATGAAGGATATGAATTAACATGGTTAGTGCCAGAATCTAATGAAAAAGAAATGGAATCCCTTATATTAAAATTAGAAAAAAATAGTAGTTACAAAACATTTACTCCTTCAGAATCAGAGACACTTTGTTATATTTTAAAAGGAAAATGTAAATTAATGTTAGGAGAAGAAGAATATATTGCTTCTAAAAATGAATCATTTTATTTTTTGGCGACTTCTGAGCATAGATTATCTAATCCGTTTGATGAAGAATGTGAGGTATTAGTTGTAGCAACAAATTCATATTTATAAAAAAGGAGAGAGAAAATGACAAATATTGTAGAGTTTAAAAATGTTTCTATGTCTTTTGGTAATACAAAAGTTTTGAAAAATATAGATTTAGAAATAGAGAAAGGGAAATTTTATACCCTTTTAGGACCTAGTGGTTGTGGGAAAAGTACAATTTTAAAATTAATAGGTGGCTTTTTAAGCCCTACATCAGGAGATATATTACTAGATAACAAGATAGTAAATGATTTTCCTGCAAATAAAAGACAAGTTAATACCGTGTTTCAGGATTATGCCTTGTTCCCACATATGAATGTTTATGAAAATGTGGCATTTGGTTTAAAAATAAAAAACGTAAAGAAAGATATTATAAATAAAAAAGTAAAAAAAGCTTTGAAGCAAGTAAATTTATCTGGATTTGAAAAACGTGATATAGATGAAATGAGTGGTGGACAAAAGCAACGTGTTGCTATTGCACGTGCCATTGTCAATGAACCAGAAATTATTTTATTAGATGAATCATTATCTGCACTTGATTTAAAACTTCGCCAAGAGATGCAATATGAACTACGTGAGCTTCAGCAACAGACAGGAATTACATTTATTTATGTGACGCACGATCAAGAAGAAGCTCTTGCAATGAGTGATTATATTTTTGTTATGAACAATGGAAAAATCGAACAAAGTGGGACACCCTTGGATATTTATGATGAGCCAGTTAATCGTTTTGTAGCTGATTTTATAGGAGAATCTAATATCGTTAATGCCGTTATGATAGATGATTACTTGGTGGAAATTTATGGCAAACAATATGAATGTGTTGATGCAGGTTTGGATAAAAATAAACGTGTAGAAGTTGTTATTCGTCCAGAAGATTTGGAAATTACAACAGTAGAAAAAGGAAAAATAAGTGTTGTAGTTGATACCCAATTATTCAGAGGGGTTCATTATGAAATCTGTTGCTTAGATGATCAGTACAACGAATGGATTGTCCACTCAACTAAGGAGGCAAAGCCAGGTAAGGCAATTGGTCTTAACTTTGATCCTGAAGCAATTCACATAATGGTTCCTGGTGAAACTGAAGAAGAATTTGATGCTAGATTAGAATCATATGAAGAGGAGGAATAAAATATGTTTAACAAAAAAACTCGTTCATTTTTTATGATTCCTTATATTTTTTGGATGTTACTTTTTGTTGTTTTTCCAATTTTACTTATTGTGTATTATTCTTTTCATGATATAAATGGAAATTTTACATTTTCTAATTACAAAATATTTTTTAGTAGTACTTATGTGATTATGACACTGTATAGTTTTTTATATGCATTTTTAATTACTTTGATTTGTTTAGTAATTAGTTATCCTTTAGCATTTGTAATTAGCAAGAGCAAATATAGCGAGTTATTGCTTTTATTGATAATTATGCCTACGTGGATAAATATACTCTTAAAAACTTATGCATTTTTAGGATTGTTTGGCGAGTATGGTACAGTAAATAGTTTTTTGGAGTATATAGGGCTAGGTACACAAAGTTTATTATTCAATTCATTTAGTTTTGTTTTTGTTTCTAGTTATATTTACTTACCATTCATGTTGTTACCGATTTATAATTCTGTAGTGGGAATTAATAAAAATTTAATAGAAGCATCCTATGATTTAGGTGCAGATTTTAAAACTACATTTAGAAAAATTATTTTTCCACTTAGTATAAATGGAGTAAAAACAGGTATTCAAGTAACATTTATTCCTGCACTGTCATTATTTATGATTACAAGACTTATTGCAGGGAATAAAATTATTAATTTAGGTACAGCTATTGAGGAACACTTTTTGGTGACTCAAAATTGGGGATTAGGATCTACAATTGCAGTATTTTTAATAGTAGTTATGGGTATCATTATGGTACTTACTAATACAAAAGATAAAACGAGTATAGGGGGTAGAAAATAATGAAATTAACTTCAAAATTATATTTAGGAATTATTTTTTCTATTTTATACATTCCGTTAATTTATTTGGCATATTATTCATTTAATTCTGGAAAAACTATGATTAACTTTGATGGTTTTTCATTAGCACACTATACTGAGTTATTCGAAAATAGCAGAATGTTGGTTATTGTAATCAACACTATAGTTGTTGCACTTTTGTGTGGATTATTTTCAGCAATATTCGGAACTTTAGGTGCATTAGGAATCTATTCGTTAAAATCAAAAAGACAAAGAAATAGTTATCTTGTTGGGAATAATATTTTAATTGTTAGTCCAGATGTAATAATTGGATGTTCATTTCTACTAATGTTTACTTTTATTTCTAAACAATTAGGTATAAATAGTATTCAAGGTTTTTGGTCAGTGTTGTTATCCCACATAGCATTTAGTATCCCTATTGTTGTTTTAATGGTATTACCAAAATTGTACGAGATGCCAAGAACTATGGTTGATGCAGCGATAGATCTTGGTGCTAGCTACTGGCAAGTTCTTAGTCAAATAGTTATTCCATATATTACACCTGGAATTTTAGCAGGATTTTTTATGGGATTAACATACTCACTTGATGATTTTGCTGTAACATTTTTCGTAACAGGTAACGGATTTCAGACTTTATCAGTAGAAATTTATTCTATGGCAAGACAAGGTATTAGTTTGCAAATCAATGCATTATCAACAGTATTAACCATTTTTATTATGTTAGCAGTGTTAATTTATTATGTAGTGAATACAAGTAAATTAAAAAAGGAGGTAAGATAATATGAAAAAATTACTAATGACCTCTTTGGCAATTTTAATTTTATGCATGGGATTATTGTACAGTAGAAATTTTATAGATAGTTCAAATAGTAAAAGTAAACAAACACTTACTATTTTTAACTGGGGAGAGTATATTGATCCAGAATTAATAAAAAAATTTGAACAAGAAACGGGGATATCTGTAATATACGAAACGTTTGATTCAAATGAAGCTATGCTTACGAAAATTCAATCAGGTTCAACTCCATATGATATAGTAATTCCATCAGATTATATGATTAAAAAAATGAAGAAATTAAATTTATTAAAAAAAATCGATAAAAATAAATTGAAAAATTTTGACGCATTAGATCCAAAACTTCTTGATAAAAGTTTTGATTATAATAATGAATACTCAATACCATACTTTTGGGGGACAGTAGGAATTCTTTATAATAAAAATAAAGTACCTAAAGATTTAACTTTTGATAAATGGAATGATCTATGGGATAGTAGATTGAAAAATAATATATTGCTTATTGATGGAGCAAGAGAGATGATGGGAATAGCTTTACAATCAGAAGGGAATTCAGTAAACGATACTAATGAAGTTAATCTTAATTTAGCTGAAAGAAAATTGGAGTTATTACATCCTAATATTAAAGCAATAAATGCAGATGAAAAAAAGATGTTAATGATAAATAATGAGGCAACAGTTGCTGTAGTTTTTTCAGGTGATGCTGCCGCGATTATGCAAGAAAATGAAGAGATGGAATATTCGGTTCCTAAGGAGGGAACTAATCTATGGTTTGATAATATTGTAATTCCAAAAACATCAAAAAATGAAGAAGCGGCCTATAAATTTATAAACTTTATGCTAAGACCAGAAAATGCTGCTAAAAATGCAGAGTTTATTGGTTATGCAACACCAAATTTAAAAGCAAAAGAATTATTACCAAAAGAAACGGTAGAGGATGAACAATTTTATCCAGATTTAGATACATTTAAAAAGGTTGAAGTATATGAAGATTTGTCACCAGAAATGCTTCAATTATATAACGATTTATTTTTAAAATTTAAAATTAATAATAGACAATAAAGAAAATCCACATTACTTAAAAACAAAAGTAGTGTGGATTTTTTTGAGAAATAACCTATAATTTTGAAATTAATATTTAAATTAAATTAGAAAATATATATTTGCATTAAAAAATAAAGGGTATTCAAATAAATTATTTTAATTAATTTGACATTCTATAAAAAAAAAAGTTATAATAACTATGTAAGCGGATTCTATAAAATTTATTAAAATATATTTAGGAGGTGTTTTTATGAAAATAAAAAGAATAATTTTATTTTTTGTTGTCTTGGTATTATTTTTGTCTGGTTGTCAAAATAAAATATCAAAAAAAATTTTGATTTTGCGGTTTTAGACGAAAATAATATTTTTACATTTAAAGAACAAGATGGTAAATTAAAACAAATAGAGAAAATAAAGAGAACAGATGGTGATCAAAATTTTGATGAATATTACCATTCATTAGACAATGATTTTATTTATGCATTAACAGTTCCAATGTCCCCATATAGAGATACATATATTGTGAAAATGAATAGAAGGGATTTTTCTGCCACTAAAGAAAAATTTAATCGTGGAAACACGTTATCTATTGATGATGACTTTATTTATATTGCATCTATTTTAGGAGATAAGGAAGATATATTTAAGTATGATAAAAACACCTTAAGAAAAGTATCTCAAAAAACTATTTCTGATGAAAATGTTAATATAATAAGAGGTATTGTTAATGTTAATGGTGAATTATACACTTTAGTAGGAACAGTTAATCGACAGAACTTTTCTAAAGGAACATATTTGTGGAAAATGGATAAGGACTTAAATATTATAGAAAAGATAGACCTAAATTATACAACAGGTGGTTACTTAAAGATGGTCTTAGTTGGTGAATATTTATATATGATTGAAGGGACGAATGGTGTAACAAGCGCTGGAGAACCAGGTCCTGGAAATAATTTAGTTACATATAATATAAAAACAAAAGAAATAAAAAAGGTACAGTTAACAACTCCATATCCTTATAATTTATATTATGATAAAAACAATAATAATTTGATTATTCAACATTACGGAGTATATGAAAAAGATTTTCCATTTACAATATATTCACTAGACAATAAAACAGAAAAGATTATTAAACTTCCTGAGTATAAAGATAAAGGATCAAATATAAGCTCATTCACTTATGGGAAAGATAATTATTATTTTTTACTTGGAAATATAGATATGGTAGTGAAATATGATTTAAAAACAAAAGAGATTAAAAAATTTGATTTAAAAGAATTTTCCGTAAAAAAACCACATTCTGTGGTAGCTAAGTAATGCTGAAAAAGAAGGGATTGACCCAAAAATCTAAAACTTCAAGAAGTTTTTAAAAAATATAATAAAACGCAGTGGTTTATTGATTTCGAAATACACTTTGTAGAAGCTTTTTCGAAATCTAATAAACTGTACTGATTCGAAACTATAAATTTCTTTCCTCCTTTTGGTCGTTAGAAATTTAGTTTCTGTAGAGCAGTGGCAACTATAATCTTTTCCTTACTTTGTTCGTTAAGATTATAGTTGCTTTTGCATACGTTGTACAGTAATTGTTTCTACGTTGCTTTGCTTCTTGAAACAATAATGTACAACGCAATAAGTTATTCGCACGTTTTTCTTACAGTCTTTGACTTCAGAAAAACTACGATTAACCAAATGCGGGGGCGACTCAATAAAATCGATTTGGCAGTTGGAACTATAATCTTTTCCTCACTTTGTTCGTTAAAATTATAGTTCCTTTTGCACACGCTATTCGTAAAAGTTTTTAAGTACCAAAGGAACTTAAAACTTAAACGACTACCGCAAAATCACGATTTTTGAGTCGCTCCTTTCTTTTATTATGACTTAATAAGAACAATAGGTTAAGATTAATTAAACATCACAACCTCTCACATAAGTGAGAGGTTGTTTTTTGTGCGTAAAATCTGCGTAAAAAGTATTAAAATACTCTTGAAATTGAGTAGTTTTGTTTTATTCTTGAATATACCTTTAACCACTGCGAACAGTTGATTTAACTATGTTTGACGCAATGAGTTTTATTTAATTTTAATTTAAACTAATTGTATTTTTTTAATATTACAGCTATGTTCTGTAATTATTTGAAGACGAAATTTTTCCCAAAATGTGGTATAATTATTTAGGTATTATTAATTAGGAGGTTTACATGTTTCAGGCATTGTATAGAAAATACAGACCACAAAAGTTCGACGATATTGTTGGTCAAAATCATATAGTTTCAGTATTGAAAAATGCGATAGAAAAAAATCAAATTAGTCATGCCTATTTATTTTATGGACCACGCGGTACAGGTAAAACTTCTATTGCAAAAATATTCGCTAATGAAGTAAATAATAATGAAATTTATCAAAAGGAAAATGTAGATATAATAGAAATAGATGCTGCCAGTAATAATGGTGTTGATGAAGTCCGTGATATAAAGGAAGCGATAAAGTTTCTTCCAAGTGAAGGTAAGTATAAAATATATATAATTGATGAGGTTCATATGCTTACAACAGCTGCATTTAATGCATTGTTGAAAACATTAGAAGAACCACCGGCACATGTGATATTTATTTTAGCGACTACAGAAATTCATAAAATACCTGCGACAATTCTTTCAAGATGTCAAAGATTTGAATTTAAGAATTTATCAAATGAACAACTTAAAGAGAGATTAACGTATATTGCGAAAACTGAAAATCTAGATATAGAAATTAAAGCTGTAGAAAAGATATCTGCACTTGCTAAAGGTGGACTGAGAGATGCGATTAGCATATTAGATCAAGTGTCTAATTATGCAGAAAAAATTACTTTAGACAATATATTAGAGGTTACATCTTCTATTGGTGAAGAGGATATACTTGAATTTTATAAAAATTTACTTTTAGGTGATGTAACGAATTCACTTCTTACTTACAATAATTTTGTAAATCAAGCTAAGGATACTAAATTGTTGTTAAATGATTTAATAAATATAACACGTGACGTTATTGTATATAAAAATTTAAAAAATAATAATTATACTCAGTATGAAATAGAAAAAATAAATGATGTAGTTGAAGATATTTCTTTTGATTATTTTTATAAAATAATTGAAATTTTATCACAAACTGAGCAGCACATTAGATTTTCTACAGAATACATGAGTTATATGCAAATTTGTATTGTGAAAATTTGTTCAAAGGAAACATCTGATGTAATAAAAGAAAGTAAGATGAATTCTTTAAATAGTGATAGTTCATTATCTAACAATCATATTATAGAATTGGAAAATAGAATAAAAGCATTAGAAGAAAAGTTAAAACAAAATAAAATTAATATTGTAAAAAAAGAAACTTTTAACTCAAAAGAAATTGATAACAATGAAAACAATAATTTTGAAGGAGATAATATTAGTTGGACTAATACTTCTAAAAATGAAATTAAAGAAGTTATTATAAAAGACAAAGGAAAAATTCAAGAATTAATTGAAAATGCTAACGATAATTTTACAAGTTATGCTTCAAGTGTATTTAGAAAAATTATAAGTGAAAGTCTAAATGCTAATAATAATGAAGTAGTTGTTATGAGAGAATTATTTAAGTCATGTACACTTGTTGCTTCATCTAAAGTAGGGGGACTTCTTGTTTTTAATGAAGCTGATAAGATGATTAAAATGTCTTCAAGTTCTAAGTATAAAAAATATTTGGAAGAATTATTTAAACGATATATAGGTGTAGATTATACTATATACACTTTACAAGATCACCAGTACGAAATATTAATTAATGAAAATCAAAAAGAATATATAATAGATGAGAAAAGTGAGATACTACTTGAAGATGAAAAAAATATCACAAAAGTAGAAGAATTATTTTCTGACATAATAGTAGAAAAATAAATTTAGAAAAAATAAAATGAAAACCTTTGAAATGATTGAAAACCATTGACAAGATGTGTAATTTTAAATAGAATTATATTATAACAAGATATTTAGGAGGAAATACTATGCGTGGAATGGGTAATATGCAACAAATGATGAGAAAGATGCAAAAGATGCAAAAAGATATGTTAGCAGCTCAGGAAGGATTAAAAGATCAAACTGTTGAAGGAACTGTATCAGGAGGGATGGTTACTGCAATAGCAAATGGCGATGGAAAAATTTTGGATATTAAAATTAAAGAAGAGGTAGTGGATCCAGAAGATATAGAAATGCTTCAAGATTTGATTTTAACAGCAGTAAATGATGCTTTAGAAAAATCCACACAATTAAAAGAAGAAACACTAGGTAAATTTACAAATGGATTAAATATCCCAGGTCTATAATAAGATGCAATATCCAAAACCAATTTTAGATTTAATAGATAGTTATTCATTATTACCTGGAATAGGAAGAAAAACAGCTGTTAGACTTGCGTTTCATACTTTAAAAATGCATGATGAAGATATTAAGAATTTTGCAACTGCGTTAGTCGAACTAAAAGAAAAGTTAACTAAGTGCGAAGTATGTGGTAGACTTAGTGAAACACATAAATGTGATATTTGTTCAGATACTTCACGTGATAATTCGATAATTTGTGTTGTTGCAAGTGATAACGATTTGGTTGCTATGGAAAATATGCAACAATATAGAGGTCTTTATCATGTATTAGATGGTCTTATTTCTCCCATGGATGGGATAGGTCCGTTGGATATCAATATAAAATCATTATTTGAAAGGGCACAAGACCCAGCTGTAAAAGAAATAATTCTAGCGACTAATTCGTCACCAGAAGGGGAAGGAACTGCAAGTTTTATTTCAAGATATTTAAAAAATACGGATATTAAAGTTACTAGAATAGCTCAAGGTATTTCTTTTGGGAGTGATATCGAATATGTTGATGAAGTTACTTTGTCTCGTGCTATATCTGGTAGAATAGAATTATAAAAATTAGGAGGGCATAAGTATGTCACAACAATCAGTAAATGCAATTAAAGTTTTAGGAGTTGATGCGATTAATAAAGCAAAATCTGGGCATCCAGGTGTTGTTATGGGCGCAGCTCCTATGGCATATTCATTATTTTCAGAACATTTAAGAGTTAATCCGAAGATTACCGATTGGATTAATAGAGATAGATTTGTTTTATCAGCTGGGCATGGATCAATGTTACTATATTCTTTACTTCATCTTTCTGGGTTTGAAGATGTTTCTTTAGATGAAGTGAAAAATTTCCGTCAATGGAATTCTAAAACTCCTGGGCATCCAGAATTTGGACATACTAAAGGTGTTGATGCAACAACTGGTCCATTAGGTCAAGGTATTTCAACTGCAGTGGGTATGGCATTAGCTGAAAGATATTTAGCTGAAAGATATAATAAAGTACAATATAATGTTTTTGATCATTATACTTATGTCATTTGTGGTGATGGTGATATCATGGAAGGCGTTGCATCAGAGGCAAGTAGTTTTGCAGCACAACAAAAATTAAATAAACTTGTTGTACTTTATGATTCGAATGATATTTGTCTTGACGGAGAAACTAAAGATGCATTTTCGGAAAATGTAAGAGCAAGATATGAGGCGTATGGTTGGAATACTATCCTTGTAGAAGATGGGGCTGATGTAGCAGCAGTTAGTCGTGCGTTAGAAAAGGCTAAAGTTTCTGATAAACCTACACTAATTGAAGTTAAAACTATTATTGGTGCCGGTTCTCCGAATAAACAAGGAACTAACGGTGTTCATGGAGCTCCACTAGGTGAAGAAGAAACAGCATTATTTAGAAAAGAAATTGGTTGGGAATATGCTCCTTTTGAAATTCCAGAGGAAGTATATGCAGATTTTAAAGAAAAAGTTGCAGATCGAGGAGAAAGAGAATATTCTAAATGGGAAAAGCTTTATAAAGAATATAAAGAAAAATATCCAGAATTAGCAACTGAATTAGAAGAAGTATTAACAAGAGAAGATGTTAAACATTTATCAAAAGAAAGTTTTAACTTTAAAAATGTTGGTGAATCGCAAGCAACTCGTAATTCATCACAGGATGCAATTAATAGTGTAGCAGCAGTGCTACCTACTTTCTTTGGAGGATCAGCTGACCTTTCTCATTCTAATATGACATTTATTAAAGGAGAAGGTCTTCAAGATGATAAAAATAGAACACAAAGAAATATTCAATTTGGTGTAAGAGAGTTTGCCATGGCAACAGTACTAAATGGTATGATGCTACATGGAGGAGTGCGTGTATTTGGTGGAACATTCTTTGTATTTTCAGACTATCTAAAAGCAGCATTACGACTATCAGCATTACAAAATTTACCAGTAACTTATGTATTTACTCACGATAGTATTGCTGTTGGGGAAGATGGACCTACTCATGAACCAATTGAACATTTAGCATCATTGAGAACTATTCCAAATTCTTATGTATTTAGACCAGCGGATGCG
Source organism: Gemella cuniculi DSM 15828 (assembly GCF_000425665.1). Classification (GTDB taxonomy): domain Bacteria; phylum Bacillota; class Bacilli; order Staphylococcales; family Gemellaceae; genus Gemella; species Gemella cuniculi. The sequence goes on along the minus strand of NZ_KE384431.1, from coordinate 159,845 downwards.
ACAGAAACACAAGCAGCTTGGTATTTATCTCAAAAAGTAAATAATAAGCCAAGTTCATTAGTATTAACTAGACAAAATCTTCCGGTTTTAGAAAATACATCATTTGAACAAGTTTCAAAAGGTGCTTATGTGGTATATGAATCCACAGAAGATTTTGATACTATTTTGATTGCAACAGGTTCAGAAGTAGCACTTGCCATAGAAGCGGCTAAAGAGTTAGAGAAATCTGGAATAAAATCACGAGTAATTAGTATGCCATCTGTGGAATTATTTGAAGAACAATCTAAAGAATATAAAGAAAAATTACTTCCACATAATATTCGACGTCGTGTTTCTTTAGAGATGGGGAATACTGCCCTTTGGTACAAATATGTGGGATTAGATGGTTTAGCAATTGGTATTGATAAATTTGGAGCATCTGCTCCTGCTAACAAAGTGATAGAGGAATATGGGTTTACTGTTACAAGAGTAGTAGAGAAAATAAAAAATGAGTTATAAAGAAATCAGACCAGGAGATATAATAAAAGTTAAGGTAACTGCGGTAAAACCTTATGGTGCATTTATAGAAACTCGTAATAAGCAAGCAGGTTTAATACACATTTCGGAAATTACAAATTGTTTTATTTTTGACATAAGTAGTTATATTAAACAAGGAGAAATTTTAGAAGTAAAAGTTCTTTCCATCAAGGACAATAAAATAAATGCAACACTTAATTTTAAACCAAAAGATACTGGTGTAAAAAAAGAAATTAATAGTTTGGATACTTTAAATTTTGTTTATGGCTTTGATACTTTAAAACAAAATATGAAATTTTGGCAGAAAAAAGCTATGTCAGAAATGAGAAATTCCAATTAAAAACTATTGACAAATTCTTTATAACTGTATATAATGTATCTAAATAATGTAGTGAAGTTTAGGAATTAAAAGTTGGAAGTATTATTTTAGAGAGAACCTGTTGGTGAGAAGGGTTTATAATATAACTTTTATGCTACCTATGTTTATACTTCATCGGCAACGAAAAGAAAAGCCGTTATAAAAACTAATGAGGAGCATAATATATGCTTAAATTAGGGTGGTAACACGATTATAGTCGTCCCTTGTGTAAAACTTACACAAGGGACTTTATTTTTTGTCAAATTGAAAGGAGAATATGATGAAACAACTAACATCATCACAAATTAGAAGAATGTTTTTAGATTTTTTTGTAGAAAAAAATCATAAAGTAGAACCGAGTGCATCTTTGGTTCCGGTTGATGATCCGTCTTTATTATGGATAAATTCTGGTGTAGCAACCTTAAAAAAATATTTTGATGGACGTGAAATACCAGAAAATCCAAAAATTACAAATTCACAAAAATCTATAAGAACTAATGATATTGAAAATGTTGGTAAAACGGCACGTCACCATACATTTTTTGAGATGTTAGGAAACTTTTCTATTGGTGACTATTTTAAACCTGAAGCAATTTCTTGGGCATGGGAATTTTTAACATCTGAGAAATGGTTAGCTTTAGAAAAAGAAAAATTATCAGTAACTATTCACCCAGAAGATACAGAGGCATACGATATTTGGCACAATGTAATTGGATTACCCGAAGAGAGAATTATACGTATTGAGGGGAATTTTTGGGATATTGGTGAAGGTCCTTCAGGGCCGAATACAGAGATTTTCTATGATCGTGGGATTGAAGCTGATACTACTTCACCGAAAGAAGAGATGTACCCTGGTGGAGAAAATGATAGATATTTAGAAATATGGAATGTAGTATTTAGTCAGTATAATCACAATGCGGATGGTACTTATACAGAACTACCAGCGAAGAATATAGATACAGGTATGGGATTAGAGAGAATAGTATCGGTCTTACAAGATGTTCCTACTAACTTTGACACAGATTTATTTATGCCAATTATTAATGAAATAGAAAAATTATCTAATAAAAAGTATAGTGAGTTTGAAGAACAAGATGTTGCATTTAAAGTTATTGCAGATCATATTAGAACTGTAGTCTTTGCTATTGCTGATGGTGCATTACCGTCAAATGAAGGTCGTGGCTATATTTTAAGAAGGTTACTTCGTCGTGCTGTAAGATATGCAAAAGTTTTAGGACTTAATAGTTCATTTATGTACAAACTTACTGATGTTGTTGCAGATATTATGGTAGATTATTATCCAAATGTTAAAGAATCAATCAATTTTGTTAAAGATGTAATTTTAAAAGAAGAAGATAGATTTCATGAAACGCTAAATGAAGGAGAAGCAATTTTAAATAGTATTGCTCAAGAAGTAAGAAATACTACAAAGGTTATTTCAGGTGAAGATGCGTTTAAACTTTATGATACATTTGGATTTCCTATTGAATTGACAGAAGAATACGCAGAAGAATATGGTTTGACTGTTGACATTGATGGATTTAATGTGGAAATGGAAAAACAAAAAGAACGTGCTAGATCTTCACGTCAAGATGATTCGTCAATGCAGGTTCAATCAGATCTTTATAGTAGAATCATAGGAGATAGTGAATTTGTAGGATATACTTGCTTAGAAAAAACTGCAAAACTTGTTGCAATAGTAGATAAGGAAGATAATATTTTAGAAAATTACAAAGCTGAAGAAGTAGTGAAGGTGGTATTTGATAAAACTCCTTTTTATGCCGAAAGTGGAGGACAAGTAGCTGATAGAGGAGAAATCTTTTCAGAAGGACTTAAAGCTGAAGTAATTGATGTTAAAAAACTTCCGGATAAACGTCATATTCATTTTGTAAAAATTGTTGAAGGTGAATTGAAGGTAGGTAATGAATATAAACTTGTCGTAGATAGAACATATAGACTAAATATTGAAAAAAATCATACGGCTACTCACTTATTAAATGAAGCTTTAAGACATGAAGTAGGCTCTCATATTAAACAAGCAGGATCATTGGTAACTGACGAAAAACTTAGATTTGACATTACACATTTTGCACCACTTACAAAAGAAGAAATCGAAAAAGTTGAACAAGAGGTAAATAAACAAATTTGGAATGCATTAGAAATAAAAACTGAAGAGATGCCAATAGCTGAAGCAAGAAAATTGGGAGCACAAGCGCTATTTGGAGAGAAATATGGCGATGTAGTACGTGTGGTTTCTATCGGAGATTATTCTATTGAACTTTGTGGAGGTACTCACAATGCTAATAGTGCAGAGGTAGGTATATTCAAAATTGTTTCAGAATCTGGGGTAGCAGCTGGAGTTCGTAGAATAGAAGCATTGACTGGAAAAGCAGCTTATGAGTATCTAAGAACGCAAGAAGAAATTTTGCGCTCTGTAGAAAAAATGACAAAAGCAACGGCAATAAATGTCGTAGAAAAAATTTCTCATCTTCAATCAGAAATCAAAAAATTATCTAAGGAAAAAGAAAGTTTGCAACAAAAAATTGCTAATGCAGAATTAAATAATTTGGTTAATAATGTAAAAGAAATTAATGGTATTAATGTTCTTACAAGTATAGTAGAATCAGAAAATATGAATCATTTAAAACAACTTGTTGATAGTGCTAAAACAAAATTAGAAAATTACATAATTGCATTTGCATCTATTAATGATGAAAAAGTGAATTTTGTGGTAGCAGTAGATAAATTAATAACAGATAAATACAATGCAGGTAAGTTAGTAAACGTATTGGCAACTGTTTGTGATGGTCGTGGAGGTGGACGACCTGATATGGCCCAGGCAGGAGCAAAAAATAAGGATAATATTGATAAAGCATTTGAAGAATTATTATCTAATATTTAAAATTTTAGAGATTTAGCCTTACTTCCTAAAAAGAAAATGAAATGGAAATATAATTAAAAAAATTTCATTTTCTTTTTACTAAAAATTATTAATAAAGAGAATGGAATAAATTCACCTTATTCCATTCTTTATTATTTGTGTATTATATTGAAGTTCTTAATCAAAACGTTTAGAGTAGTATATTTTTCTAAATTTTGGAGGAAATGTGTTTTTCATATCTTTTGTTATTTCGTGAAAATTTTCTCCAGGTTTAATAATATATTTTACCCATTCTTTCTTTATTTGCCATAAATTAGCCTGAACTGTGAATTCATTCCAATCATCAATTTTAAAAATTCTTTTCCAACTTCTTTTTATTTCATTTTCTAATTTAGGGTAAAGTCCACCATTTTTCTCACTAAATAGCGTATAAGAATTTTTTAAATCTATTTCGTTTAATTTTTTTAAAAAATTTATTTTATCGTTATAGTCTTTTGGAATATAGATATTATTTAAAACATAATTCCATTTTAAACTATCAAAATAAATAACTTCATCTATAGGAACTTCTAAACAGTATACTACTTCATTATCTGTAGGTTTTAAACAATTACTTTTACTTACAGAACACCATATAGGATATTTTATATGTTTAGGATGAGGTATTATTTTTTCGGCCATTTTTGTAAATAATGAATATTTTTCCAAAAATGAATCAGAAATATCTTTCATGTGTAATCTTATATAAATTTCATTATTAGTAATAGAGTCAGTTAATTCTAATTCATAAATAGAATTAATAGGTTGTTTAGTATATAAATTAACAGTTTTCATAATTTTAATTCTCCCGTAATAAAGTTATATTTATTTAAATTATATTATTTTAAAGAAAAAAACGCAAATTATGGTTTTGTAATTAATCTTAAGGATAATATTTAAAATTAATAAAATTTAAATGACATTAAAAAGTTAAGTATTTAAATGTGCTAAAAAAAGATAATTATATAGCTATTCTTTTTTCTCTAAAATATGGTATAATAATATAGATTATTATGGATATATTAATTTTTATTACTTGAATTAAAAAAATGAACAAAAATTAATACTAAAATAATTTATTTATAGTTTTTGAAATCTTATAAAATGAATCAGGAGGATCTATTGATGGAAAATAAAAAATTAGGAACTGTAGAAATTAATCCACACGCACTAACAGTAATTGCTAATATTGCAGCTAGTGAGGTAGAAGGAGTATCAAAATTATTAGGAAGAAAGTTGTATTCTAGAGGAGTAGATTTAGAGTTTGCAGGTGAAGAGCTACTTATTGATGTGTATTGTAATCTTAAATCAGGATATTCAGTAGCAAAGGTTGCAAGAAAAATCCAAGAAAATGTAAAAAATTCTATATTTAACATGACGGAAATTAATACTAAAAGTGTTAATGTGAATATTTTAGGAATAGATTTTTAATTAGGAGAAATTAATGAAGAGCAGACACGAACTTAGAGAAGCAGTATTTAAAATTTTGTTTCAAGTAGAAAATACGGAATTGAATTTTAAAGAGTTGTTGGAATTAGAACAAGAAGAGATTTCTACGAATACATACGTTAATAAAACTTTAGAAGAAATTTTGGATAAAATAAATGATATTGATGAAATTATTACTAATAACTTAAAAGATTGGAAGTTGGAACGTTTATCAAAGATGGATAGACAAATCCTTCGCATAGCAACATATGAAATTTTACACAGTGATATTCCATATAAAGTTTCTATAAATGAAGCTGTTGAACTATCAAAAAAATATAGTGAAAAAGATGATAGTTATAAATTTATTAATGGTGTTTTAAAAGGTATAGTAGAGACTTCGACAAAATAAGAGGTAAAATTTAGTGGAAGAAAGAATATATTTGACAGTTACAGCACTAAATAAATATATAGAAAAGAAATTTGTACTTGATCCATATTTGAGTGAGATATATATAAGGGGTGAAATTTCTAACTTTAAATTACATAGCAATAATAATATTTATTTTTCTATAAAAGATGAGAATACAAGAATAAATGCTGTTTGGTTTGGGGCAAAAAATTTAGAATTTAAAGATGGAGATACAGTTCTTATAAAATCAAAAATTAATTTTTACTTTCCTAGAGGTGAACATAACCTTTTAGTAGTAGACATGAAAAAAGATAAAATTGGCGAATTGTATCAGAAATTTTTAGAACTAAAAGAAAAATTGGAAAATGAAGGACTATTTTCTTTAATATACAAGAAAGAAATTCCAAGATTTAGCCAAAACATTGCGGTTGTAACTGCTAAAACAGGTGCAGCAATTCAAGATATAAAAAAAACTATTCAAAGAAGATTTCCTATTGCTAATATAAATATTTATTCTACCTTAGTTCAAGGTGAAAATTCTGTTCAAGATATTGTTGAAAATATAAACTTAGCAGATAGTGAAGATAATGATGTTATAATTTTAGCACGTGGTGGAGGTTCAATAGAAGACCTTTGGAGTTTTAATACAGAAGAGGTAGCAAGAGCAGTATTTAAATGTAATACACCAATTATTACAGGAGTTGGCCATGAAACGGATACTACTTTAGTCGATTTTGTTTCTGACAGAAGAGCCTCTACTCCGACGGCGGCTGCAGAAATTGCAACTCCAAATATAATAGATATAAAAAATAGACTTAATTTTAACTATGATAAGTTAAATAATAATATTAATTTTTTGGTACAAAATTATAAAAATAGGGTTTTAAAAAATTCTAATAATCCATATTTAAAAAATTATGCAACTATTTATATTAACTATAAAAAGAAAATTTCACTTTTAGAAAAAGAATTAACTAGAGGCTTAACTACTATTGTTAAAGATAAAAAAACACATTTTTATTTAAGTAAAAATAAATTTATCAATATAAAGATTTTGGAAAATTATAAAGAAAATTTTTCGAAGAAAATTGAAAAATTAGAAGCTAATTCACCAATAAATATCCTAAAAAAAGGTTACTCGATTTCATTTTTAGAAAATAAAAAAATTACTTCAGTAGAAGAAGTGAAAGCTAATGATAATGTAGCAATTCGTCTAATAGATGGTATATTGGAATGTGAAGTTAATAAAGTTTTTAAAGAAGGAGTTAAATAATGGGAAAAGAAAATTTTGAAACTAATCTAGTTAATTTAGAAAAAATAGTAGCAGATCTTGAGGCAGGAAATTTATCATTGGAAGATTCTTTGGAAAAATATAAACAGGGAATAGAAATTATAAAAAAGTGTAATAATATAATTGAAAATGCAGAAAAAGAAGTTGCAAAATTAGCAGAGGACTTTAATGAAGATGAATAGTTTCGAATTATTTGTAAATGAAAATAAGAACAAATTGAATATTTTTGCTAAGAATTACATAGAAAAATTAGAAATTCCTACACTACTAAAAAATTCTATTATTTATTCCTTAGTTAATGATGGGAAAAAAATTCGTCCATTATCATTTTTATATTTGTTAAAATTTTATAATATTGATTTTAATAAATTTTTTGATATAGCATTAGCCATAGAACTTGTTCACACATATTCGTTAGTACATGATGATCTTCCTGAAATGGATAATGATGATTATCGTTGGGGTAAACTTACTAATCATAATGTATATGGACAAGATGTTGCGGTTTTAACTGGTGATGCAATGTTGACATTAACTTTTGAAGTTTTGAGTGATGCTAATGTTAATAATGATCTAAAAATAAAATTAATAAAACAGTTAGCTAATTATTCAGGAGCGATGGGGATGATTGCTGGACAAATTTATGATGTTAAACAAAAAGATTTCAAAGTTAATGCAGAGTACTTAAAAAGAATGCATAGTTTAAAAACAGGACGTCTTATAGAGCTACCACTTAGTTTTGCATGTTTAATTGCAGGAAAAAATTCAGAGTACGATCTGATCAAAAATTTTGGAAAAGAATTAGGAGTAGCCTACCAAATTAAAGATGATATATTAGATTATTATGGTAAATTTGAAAAGATAGGAAAACTGCCTAGTGACGAAGGTATGATTACTTATCTTAGTTTTTATGGTGTAGAAGAATGTGAAAAATTACTAAAAAATCATACGAAAGTAGCGATAGATATTGCAAAAAAATTAGAAAATGATTTATTAAAAGATTATGCAAACTATTTGCTGCAAAGAGATAAGTAGATAAGTTTTTATAGAAATAAGCCACAAAAGTTTAGGGGTAAACTTTTGTGGCTTTTATACAGTAATTATATTAACATAGGATTGGGCTTCCGGGAAATATCGATTAGTTAATATATTATTTAAACTACATGTTTACTGGCACAAACATGAGGATTACTGATAATTTGTAAAACTAAAAGTAGTTTGTTAATGTAGTTCAGATGATTACAACTGTATTGAGAGATTGCAACTTTCTAAGTAAAGAAAGGGTATTTCCCGATAATGAATCTTCGTTCAAAAAATGCCCAAGATAAGTAGAAATTTATTTTACTTTACATAATTATTATACTAAAAAAAGAAAGAAATTTAAAGTATTTGTGTAAATTTTAGCAAATAAAAATGTTTTCATAAAATAATTAAGATTTACAATCTTTAAAATTTTAATAAATGATGATAAAATATAAATTGTAATATGATTATTTCTATTTGAAATTTAGATAATAGTCATCAGAAGATTATAATTAAAAAGGGGGGATAAACAGTGAAAATAATGGTAGCTATGAATGAGTTTAAAGGCTGTTTAGATTCCAAAGAACTTTCTAAAATTATTTCTAATAAGATTAAAGATATTAATACTGATATACTGGTGCATAGAGAAATTATTGCAGATGGTGGAGATGGTTTTTTAGATATTTTCAAAAATTTTTCTAAAAAAACTTTTGAAACTATAAATGCTAATAATGAAAAAATAAATGCAAAATATTTAGTAAATTTTGAAAAAAAAGAAGCAGTAATAGAAATAGCAGAGATCGTAGGAATAAAAAATTTGAAGAAACACCAAAGGAATCCATATAAAGCGAGTACTGAAGGTTTAGGGATTTTGATTAATTCACTATTAAATAAAGGTATAGTTCATTTTATTATAGGTTTAGGGGGAAGTGCAACTAATGATTGCGGAATAGGAATGCTTAGTGCATTAGGATTTAAATTTTATGATAAAGATAATAAACTTTGTTCGACTGGTATTAGTGATTTAAAAAGGATAGTAAAAATTGATGATACTTTGAAAAATTTAAGATCAAAAGAAGCAAAATTTACACTTATTTGTGATGTTAGCAATCCACTGTACGGAGAAAATGGAACTACATATATTTTTTCTGAACAAAAAGGATTGTTAAAAAAAGATTTTCGTAAAGTTGATAGTTATGTGGAAAAATTTTCAAATTTGGTTTTTGAAAAATACCAAAAAGATTATTCGAAAAATAAGGGAAGTGGTGCTGCTGGAGGATTAGGTTTTGCTTTTTTAAGTTTTTTTAATGCCAAATTAGTAGGTGGTTCTGATTTCATGATTAATTATCTTGATTTAAGTAACAAAATAAAAAATACAGACATATTGATAACAGGAGAAGGAAAGTTAGACAAACAGAGTTTTATGGGGAAAGCACCGATAGAGATTGCAAAAATTGCTAAAAAATACAATAAAAAAGTAGTTTTTTTGGCGGGAAGTATTGATGATGCTGAGATAGAAAAGTTGAGATATAAAAGAGTAATAGATGCTTCATTTTCAATTCAGCGTGGAGTCATTACTATAGATAGAGCATTAAAAAAAGAAGTTGCTACTAGAAATTTAGAAAAAACTGTTGAACAAATTATTTCGTTATTGGAGTTCAATTATGGAAAGTAAAAATAATATTTTGATGGGAATATTTTGTATTGTTATGGCGGGATTAGGGTTCGCACTTATGGGACTTTTCGTACGATTATCTGGTGATTTACCATCAATGCAAAAAGGAGTTTTTAGAAATTTAATTGCAGCACTTATAGCGGTAGTTCCTTTGTGGAAGCATCGTTTTAATATAAAAATGCCTAAAGATACTCCAGAATGGATTGCTTTAGTAACACGTTCCATTTTTGGGACAATAGGACTTGTTTTTAATTTCTATGCATTAAGTCATATTAATTTGGCAGATGCTTCATTAATTCAAAAATTATCACCATTTATAATTTTAGTACTATCATATTTTGTGTTCAAAGAAAAAATGACAAGTTTTCAGATTCTTGCATTGGTCATTGCATTTGTGGGTGTGTTGTTTATAATTAAACCTAGTACTACGGGATTAATAAGCAAAGGTGCAATGGCAGCATTAATGGCGGCATTAAGTACGGGGATAGCCTACACTTGTGTGCGTTATTTAGGAAAAAAAGAAATTTCAGGTGAATTTATTATATTTTTCTTTTCAGTATCTTCAACATTAATGTTATTTCCATATTTGATTTTTGATTATCACGTGATGAATTTATATCAAGTAATTATGTTACTTCTTGCTGGAGTAAGCGCATCATTAGGACAATTTGGAGTAACGTTTGCATATAGATATGCCGCAGCGAAAAATATTGCAGCATTTGATTATTCTCAGGTTATATTTTCTGGAATATTAGGTTTTTTATTTTTGGGAGAGATTCCTGATATTTATAGTTTAATAGGATATATAATTGTAATTTCAGTAGGTGTTGTTTTAGTATTTAAGTCAAAATAAAATTTTAAAGAGGGTATAAATGAAAAGAAAGTATATAGAAATTTTTATAATAATATGTTTGGTATTTGGTACATCTATTTTGTATCTGATAAAAAGTGATTCAATAAAATTATTTAGTAATAATAGAAATAATGAAGAGATATCATTACAAAAAAAAGAGAATACTATTAAGGTTAGGGATGATATTCGTGGCGTTAAACAACCTTCTCCATTTATTACTGATGATAAAGGTGTTGATAGAAATTTATTTGAATATGGTAGTAACAATTTGGTGGGGCAATTAATTTATTTACAAAAGGATAATTTACCAAAATCACAACAAGTGCTTTTAGCAAATAACAAAGATGCAACCCAATATATTTTAGGATATTTATTCAGAGAAGAAACTTCTTTTGAATATGGAGAAACTGCAGAATTAAAACGAAAATATCCATACTATCTTCAATGGGATAAAAGATGGGCATATGATAGGTTAGGAGAAAATAGTAGTATAGCTATTGGTGGTTGTGGACCAACAAGTATAGCAATGGCTTTAGGTGGAATATTAAATGATGAAACTATAACTCCACGCAAAATTGCAGAAATAGAAAATGCTAATGGATATTTTACTCCTGCTGGAACAAGTTGGAATTTTTTTGAATTTATTGCTAAAGAATATGGGGTGAAAGCTCAAGGAGTTAAGTTGAATAAAAATGCTATAGATAAGGTCTTGGAAAAAGGGAATCCAATAATAACATCCGTTCATCCAGGGAAATTTACAACGGTAGGACATATAATTTTAATATCAGAAAAAGATTCTGAAGGAAATTATATAATAAATGATCCAAATAGTTATACAAGAACTTTAAAAAAATGGACATATGATGAGTTGAAAACCGAAATAGTCGCAATGTGGGAATTTTTGAAATAAATTAAAAAAGTGAATGGTTCAAAAATTTGGAATTTTATGTTCAAAACAAAAGTAATGGACTGGATATATTTTAAACGATTCGGAGTTTTAAATAGTTTTGTATTTCGCTTTGTTCGTTAAAATGATAATTTCTTAAAAAAAACTTTATACTACTTGAAGTCTAACAATATAATAAACTTATGTGAGAAGAGACTATATAAAATCTTAATTTTATATAGTCTCTTCTTTATTTATAGTTTACTAATAAAGTGTATTTATTTTATATTAAATCTCTCTTGTTAGTATATGCACATTAAATAATTTATTATTAAAATTTTAAAATTACAATAAATTGTGTTTAACTAAGTATTCATGTGCAACATCACTAGCTGCACGACCTTTTACTTTTACTTCATAGTTCATACTGCTCATTTCTTCTTCAGTTATTTTCTCAGCTAATTTATTCAAAATATTCTTTAATTCAGGATATTTATCAAGTGTCTCTACTCGGAGAAGTGGTGCTCCTTGATAAGGTGGGAATAAATGTTTAGTGTCTTTTAATACAATTAAATTATATTGTTTTAGTTCACTATCTGTTGAGTATGCATCAGTTATTTGGATATCATTTGAGTTTATTGCTTGGTATCTTAAAGAAGGCTCCATAGTTTTTACGGTTAAATTTAAATTATATTTTGTTTTAAGACCCAAATTTCCATCTTGTCTGTCATTAAATTCCAAAGTAAAACCTGCAGTTGAATTACTTTGCACTTTAAGCAGATCATCAATAGTTTCAAGATTATTTTTATCGGCAAATTCTTTTTTTACTGCAATAGCATATGTATTTTGATATTTCATTGGAGAAAGGTATGCTAAATTGTCCTGTGTTAATAATTTATCACGAGATATTTTGTAAACTTCTTTGTCAGATTTTCCATCTAAATTTTCTTTATCTTTTAGTAGAGAAGTTGCTACTGTACCAGTAAATTCAGGATAAATATCCACTTCTTTATTTTTTAGTGCTTGATACAGAAAACTAGTCTTTCCAAAATTGGGCTTTAATTCCACTTTTATATCACTATTTTTTTCAATAAGTTCTTTATACATGTTTATAATAATTTCTGGCTCAGGACCAATTTTACCAGCAATTATTAATTTTTTATTTGTATTCATCATATTAGGTATAAGAGAGGAAATTAAAATAACAATCAATGCAACAAGGGTAATAAACATTGTTTTTATATTAGCTTTCTCTAAAATTTTAATAGAAAGATTAAAAATAATTGCAAGCACTGCAGAAGAAACAGCTCCGATTAATATCAATGCACTATTATTTCTATCAATCCCTAATAAAATAAATGAACCAAGACCTCCAGCACCAATTAGTGCACCAAGAGTTGCAGTACCTATAATCATAACAGCAGCTGTTCGTATTCCTGAAATGATAACTGGCATAGCAAGTGCGAGTTCAAATTTTTTTAATTTTTCAAAACGAGTCATTCCGAATGCTTCTGCCGCCTCTTCTAGAGAAGGATCAATTTTGTTAAGACCTGTAACTGTACTTTGTACAATAGGAAACAAGGCATAGATAATGAGTGCAGTAATAACAGGAACAACACCAATTCCAAGAAAAGGAATAAATAATCCTAATAAAGCTAGAGAAGGTATAGTTTGGAATATTCCAGTTATTTGGAGAATCCATTCTGAAAGTTTTTTATGTTTATTGATTATTATTCCGAGAGGAACAGCAATAATAATTGAAATGAGTAATGAAAGCAAAGAAATTTTCAAATGTTCAATAAGAGCTATTAATAAATCATTTTTTTTATCAATTAGCTTTTTATCAATTAGCACAGAAATAAAATTATTCATCTACAACCTCCTTATTATGGGAAGAAAAGAATTTTTTTACGAATTCATTAGAAGGATAATTTTTAATATTATATGGAGTATCTAATTGGATAATACTTCCCTTATCCATAATACAAATTTTATCACCTAAATAGATAGCCTCGTTGACATCATGAGTAACGAATATTACGGTGATACCTAATTCATTGTGAAGTTCTTTAATTAAATTTTGAAGTTGTTTTTTTGAAATAGGGTCCAAAGCACTGAAAGGTTCATCCATTAATAAATATTTAGGTTCACCTATTATTGCACGTAAGATACCTATCCGTTGTTGCTCACCACCAGATAATTCATGAGGATATCTATTTAAATATTTTTCAGGATTTAAACCTACTTTATTTAATAAACTTTTTATTTCTGGTAGTATATCTTTCTTATTCCATTTTTTCATTTCTGGAATCAGCTCTATATTTTCTTTTACTGTTAAATTTGGGAAAAGAGCTATTTGTTGAAGGACATATCCCATATTTAATCTCAATTCACGTAGTGAATATTCCTTAATATTTTTGTTGTCAATAATAATATTTCCACTAGTAGGTTCAATAAGTCTATTTAACATTTTAAGCGTAGTAGTTTTTCCGCTTCCACTAGAACCGACTAGAACAAAAAAATCACCACAATGAATAATAAAATTTTGATCAGAGATAACCGTTTTATCAGAATATACTTTTTTTATGTTTTTAAATTCAATCATAAGAGACCTTTCATACTTTCGTTAATGTTTTAGAAATCATTAATTAACAATTTCTTAGTTATAGTGTAATTTAAATATTGCTAATGTGCAAGAAATAAGCTTGTTCCTCTAAGTGTATGTTATTAAATTAATTAATTATTTTTTGTTTATATTGTAAATTAATATTGAAAAACAATTTTTATAAAAGATATAAAAATGATAAAAGTTTTTCAATATTTATAATAATTTAAAATAAAAAATAAAACTTTTATAACTAAATCAATAATTTGATAAATAAAATAAAACATATTATAATAAAAATAAGTTTAATAGATAGTAGCTCTCAATAACAAAATTTAATTGTATGTTGTTACTTGCTATAAATAGAAAATGGAGGATTTACAATGTCAGTTCTTGATATAAAAGATTTAGAAGTATCTATAAATAATAAAAAAATATTAAAAGGACTAAATTTAGAAATAAAATCAGGAGAAATTCATGCTGTTATGGGACCAAATGGTGCCGGAAAATCTACATTGGCTTCTGCTATAATGGGACATCCTAAATATGAAGTTGATGGTGGAAGTATATTGCTTGATAATGATGAAGTTTTAGATATGGAAGTTGATGAGAGAGCTCGTGCTGGATTATTTTTAGCAATGCAATATCCGTCTGAGGTACCAGGAGTTCCTACTTCAGAGTTTATAAAATCTGCGATTAATGCTGTAAATGAAGATAATATTCCGCTTATGAAATATATAAAAAAGTTAGATAAAACTATGGAATTTCTGGAAATGGATTTGAAAATGTCACAACGTTATGTCAATGATGGTTTTTCTGGCGGAGAAAAGAAACGTAATGAAATTTTACAAATGATGATGTTAGAACCAAAATTTGCAATTTTGGATGAGATTGATTCTGGTTTAGATATTGATGCTTTAAAAATTGTATCTAAAGGTGTTAATAAAATGCGTGGGGAAAATTTTGGTTGTCTCATTATAACGCATTATCAACGTCTCTTAGACTATATTGTTCCTGACTATGTCCATGTGCTTATGGATGGGAAAATTGTGAAAACTGGTGGTCCAGAACTTGCATTACGTTTAGAAAAAGAAGGATATGATTGGTTAAAAGAAGAGGTTTAATATGGAAAATAATAAATTAAAACTTAGTATTAAAGCTTTGCAAAATGTTTTTTCTGATACAAACGAACCAACTTGGTATTTAAATATTAGAAAACTTGCACTTTATAAGAGTTATACTTTACCATTTCCAAGTTTAGAGTCTATGAATCTAGAATCTTGGAATTTATTTAATATTAACTTTTCATCACTTAGGTTAAACGAAGAAAAAATAAATATTAACGGAATTTTAACTAAATATGATGTAAAAGATAATGACATTGTAGTAGTTCAAAAAAATAATACATTGGTATATAGTAATATTCCTGAAAAATATCAGGATAAAATTATTGTAAAAGATATTTTTTCTGCTATGAATGATTCTAATATTAAAAATAGTTTTATGAGTGCGGTGGATTATGCTGAGAGTAAAGTAACTGCAGTTCATTATACACTGTTGAATGCGGGAATATATGTAGAAGTTAAAGATAATGTCTGTGTTGAAGAACCTATTCAATACATCGTAATTTCAGATAAGGTGCAAAGTTTGTTTAATCATGTTACAATTAAAGCAGGAGAAAATGCCTCTGTTAATTTTATAGAAAACTATATCAATAACATTCAAGAAGATGATTCACCATTTAATGTTGTTACCGAAGTAATAGCTAAAGAGGGAGCAAAAATTAATTATAGTTCAATAACTAATGAACCAAAGAAAAAACGTGGAACTATTCTGCGTCGTGGACTTACTAATAAAAACTCACTTATAAATTGGAACATAGCAGCTATGGATGAAGCAGATGTCTATCATGATAATACTACAAATATTTTAGGTGATGGTTCAGAAGCTAATTTAAAAATAGTGACACTTGGTGTAAAAGAACAAAAAACGTATTTTAATAGCGAAGTAGTTAACCAAGGTCTAAGTACAAAAGGAGATATCCTTCAACATGGAGTACTTCTAGATAGATCACATATCGTATTTAATGGAGTAGGATTTATAGTCAAGGGTGCTACTGGCTCAAATGCATATCAAAGTTCTAGAATGTTGACTCTGTCATCAGACGCTCAAGCAGATGCTAATCCAATGTTATTAATTGATGAAAATGATGTTATGGCTGGTCATGGAGCTTCGTTAGGTCGTATTGATGAAGAACAATTATATTATTTACAAAGTAGAGGCTTATCTAGAAAAGAATCTAGTCGATTATTGGTACATGGCTTTTTATCACCAGTAATATCAGAACTTACTGTAGATAAAATTAAAGAATTAGTAACAATCTTGATAGATGAAAAAATAAATAATAACGAGAGTGAATAATAATGAAAGATTTAAGTAGCTACAGAAAAGACTTTCCTATATTGAAAAGAAAAATTAAAGAAAATAATCTTATATTTTTTGACAATGGAGCAACTACGCAAAAACCGATCCAGGTAATAAATACTATTTCAGATTATTATAAAAATTACAACTCCAATATACATCGTTCAGTCTATACATTAGGAGATGAATCTGAAAAGATTTATGAAGAATCAAAATATTTAGTAAAAGATTTTATAAATGCTAGCAGTTACGAAGAAATTATTTATACTAGTGGAACAACTGAGAGTTTAAATTTTATTGCAAGAATTGTTGAACAGAATTTATCAGAAGGTGATGAAATTATCATTTCTTATATGGAACATCATGCTAATATAATTCCGTGGCAACAATTAGCAAAGAGAAAAAATTTAGTACTTAAGTATTTAGATATTGATAAAAAAGGAAGACTAAATATAGAACAACTAAAAAATTTTATTACAAAAAATACTAAAGTTGTGTCTTTATGCCATGCATCAAATGTGCTTGGTAATATAAATCCTGTTTATGAAATAGGAGAGTTATTGAAAAATAAAGATATCTATTTTGTGGTAGATGCTGCTCAGTCAGTTCCGCATTTGAAAATTGATGTACAAAGAATGAATTGTGATTTTTTAGCTTTTAGTGCTCATAAAATGTGTGGACCATCAGGAATAGGAGTTTTATATGGTAAAAAGTATCTTTTAGAAAAATTTGAACCTGTAGAATTTGGTGGCGGAATGATAGGAATAGTAGATGAGTTTTCTGCATCATGGGCAACTTTGCCAGATAAGTTTGAAGCAGGAACACCGCTTTTAGCACAAGCAGCTGGATTAGCTACGACAATTAAATATTTGGAAGAAATTGGTTTGGAGAACATTGAGAAATATACTAAAGATTTAACTAAGTATCTTTATGATGAATTATCAAAAATTGAAAATATTGAAATTTATGGTACAGATAATATAGAAGATAGAGTTTCTCTGATTTCATTTAATTTAAAAGGTGTTCATCCACATGATTTAACTAGTTTTTTAGATGAAAAAGGGATTTGTATTCGTGCTGGTCATCAATGTACACAACCATTATTGAATCAACTAGGAACATATTCAGTTGCAAGAGTGAGTTTATATTTATACAATACAAAAGATGAAATATCTTTTTTTATTCAAACCTTAAAAGAAACAAAGGAATTTTTTGAAAATGAGTTTTAACAATTTGAAAGATTTATATAAACAGGTAATTTTGGATCATAGTAAGCATCCAAGGAATAATGGTGTATTAGAAGATAGCTATAAGTTAGAGATGTTAAATCCTTCATGTGGCGATAAAATTACTGTAAGTATGAATATAGAAGATAATATTATAAAAGATATTAAATTTATAGGAACTGGTTGTTCTATATCGTTAGCATCAGCCTCTATGCTTACTGAAGAATTGAAAGGATTAACAGTAGAAAAAGCAAATGAAAAAATCAAAGATTTCTTAAATATGATAATGGGAGCGGAGTTTAACGAAGATAATTTGGAAGATAGTGTAGCTCTTGAAAATATATCGCAACTTCCTGCAAGAGTAAAATGTGCTACACTTGCATGGAAAATTACTGAGAAAATATTAGAAGATAATAAAAAATAATCGCACTATAATAATTGAGAAAAGGAGTGATATTTTTGAACAAAAATGAAGAAATGTTTACCGAATATCAGTATGGATTTTCAGATAAAGATGTCTCGATATTTAAAACTGAAAAAGGATTAACAAAAGAAATAGTAGAAACAATTTCAAGAAGAAAAGAAGAACCGCAGTGGATGCTTGACTTTCGCCTTAATGCTTTAAAGGAATTTTATAGAATGCCCATGCCTACTTGGGGTGGTGATTTGTCAGAAATTGATTTTGAAGATTTGACGTATTATGTTAAACCCTCTGAAAAAACTGAGCGTTCATGGGATGAAGTTCCAGAAGAAATAAAAAATACTTTTGAGAAACTAGGTATTCCTGAAGCTGAGCAAAAATATTTGGCAGGGGTATCTGCACAGTATGAATCAGAAGTTGTTTATCATAATATGCATAAACAATTTGAAGAAAAAGGTATTATTTTTGAAGACACAGATACTGCTTTGAAAAATCATGAAGAAATTTTTAAACAATATTTTTCTAAGGCTGTAGATTATAATGATAACAAATTTGCTGCATTGAATTCAGCAGTATGGTCAGGAGGTTCTTTTATTTATTGTCCTAAGAATGTATCAATAGAAGCACCTCTTCAAGCATATTTTAGAATAAATAGTGAAAAAATGGGTCAATTTGAAAGAACGCTTATTGTAATAGAAGAAAATTCTTCTATTCACTATGTTGAAGGATGTACAGCACCTACATATTCAGCAAGTTCGCTACATGCAGCAGTTGTGGAAATTTTTATTAAAGAAAATGCACGTTTTAGATATACAACTATTCAAAACTGGTCGACTAATGTTTATAATTTAGTAACAAAAAGAGCAATAGTTGAAAAAAATGGGACTATGGAGTGGATAGATGGAAATTTAGGTTCAAAACTTACTATGAAATATCCAGCGTGTGTATTAGTAGGAGAAGGGGCTAGTGGAAGTACATTATCTATTGCTATGGCAAGTGAAGGACAGGTACTTGATGCGGGATCTAAAATGATTCATCTTGCACCTAGAACATCATCAACTGTTGTATCTAAATCAATGTCAAGACGTGGTGGAAAAGTAAATTATCGTGGTTGGATTAACTTTGGGAAAAATTCTGAGGGCTCACGTTCAAATATAGAGTGTGATACACTAATTTTAGATGAATACTCAACTTCAGATACAATTCCATACAATATTATAAAAAATTCCAATGTATCTTTAGAACATGAGGCAAAAGTTTCTAAGGTATCAGAAGAACAATTATTTTATTTAATGAGTCGTGGTCTTGATGAAGCACAAGCAACAGAAATGATTGTTATGGGATTCATTGAGCCATTTACTAAAGAATTGCCAATGGAGTATGCAGTTGAGTTAAACAGATTGATTTCTTTTGAAATGGAAGGTTCAATAGGCTAATAAAACAAGTATAAATTTATTTAATATGGAAAATTTAAAATAAAGAATTAGTAAATTTTATTTTACAAAAATAAATAAAGTAAAAAGAGTATTGAAGTAAATTAAAACAACTTTGACGTTTTTAATTTCACTTTCAATACCTTTTTTATTGGTTTTATTTAACCTAAAAATATTATAGTAAGTTTTATTAAGGTAAATAAAAATTATACATTACATTTAATTCCACTTAAATATTTTTTTATAGTAATATTTCTATAAATTATTTATAGTTGATAAATAGATATAGATAGCGTATTCTTTTTTAATTTTTTTGATTAATTTTTTACAAAATTTTAAAAATAACGCTTGTAATTAGTTTCAATTAATGAGATAATAAATAATATAATGTTTTAAATAAAGAGTAAGAGGAGATTAGACACTTATGACAAAGATACTAGCTATTAATTCAGGAAGTTCATCTTTAAAATTTCAGTTATTTGAAATGCCTGAAGAAACAGTTATCACCAAAGGATTGGTGGAAAGAATTGGGATTGAAAATGGTATTTTCACTATTGAATTTAATGGAGAAAAAATTAAAGAGACATTAGATATTTCTAATCATAATGTAGCTATTGAGATGCTACTTTCTAAATTAACTTCTATGGGAATTGTTAAAGATGTTACAGAGATTGAAGGTGTTGGACATCGTGTTGTTCACGGTGGTGAATTTTATGATTCGTCTATTTTAGTAACAGATGAAGAATTGAAAAAGGTAGATTCAATTGAAGATTTAGCTCCATTACATAATCCAGCTAATATTATGGGAGCCCGTGCCTTTAGAGAAATTTTACCAGGTGTACCAAATGTTCTAACATTTGATACTGCATTCCATCAAAGTATGCCAAAATCAACTTATATGTATGCTGTACCTAGAGAATTTTATGAAAAATATGGAGTTCGTAAATATGGGGCACACGGAACAAGTCACAGATATATTGGAGAAACAGTTGCTGAAATTTTAGGAAAAGATCCAAAAGAATTAAAAACTATTTCTTGTCATATTGGTAATGGTGCATCAATTTGTGCAATTAAAAATGGAAAATCATTTGATACTTCAATGGGATTCACTCCATTATCAGGTTTAGTTATGGGAACTAGAACAGGAGATATCGATCCAGCTACAATTCCATATATTGCACAAAAAACAGGGTTGTCATTGGAAGAAATCGTTCGCATCTTTAATTTCGAATCAGGACTAAAAGGTGTGTCTGGAATATCTTCAGATCTTCGTGATGTTGAAGATCTAAGAGATACTAATCAGTATGCAGCAGAAGCTATTGATGTATATATTAATAGAATTAAAGAATATGTTGGAGCATATGCAGCAGCTATGAACGGAGTAGATGCAATTGTGTTTACTGCAGGTGTTGGAGAAAATGCTACTTGGGTTCGTGAAGAAGTACTTGAAGGATTAACATTCCTAGGTGTAGAAGTTGATAAAGAGAAAAATAATGTAAGAGGTAAAGTTGCTGAAATTTCTACCCCAAATTCTAAAGTTAAAGCATTCGTTATCCCAACAAATGAAGAAGTGATGATTGCAAGAGATACTTATAACTTATCTAAATAAAAATTATTAAATGGATTGGCTGGGGATTTATTCTCCAGCTTTTCTAATTTTTAGAGAGGATAATATGAAAACTAATAATTTTAAAAAAACTTTTGGAAAAGCAGTAGATATACTAAAAATTTTTGAGAAAAATGGTTATGAAGCATATTTTGTAGGGGGATGTGTAAGAGATTATATTTTAGATATAAATTTTTCTGATATAGATATTACTACAAATGCACTGCCAGAAGAAATAAAATCTATATTCAACAAAACTATAGATACTGGTATTAAACATGGGACGGTTACAATTTTTTATAAAGGCACTCCTTACGAAGTTACTACATTTAGAGTAGAAAAAGAATATACAAATCATCGCTCACCAGATAAGGTGGAGTTTGTATCAAATTTAAAAGAAGATTTAGATAGAAGAGATTTTTCTATTAATGCAATGGCATTAGATTCAAACGGTAATTTATATGATTATCATAATGGTAAGCAAGATCTAAATAATAAACTTATAAAGACGGTGAATAAACCTAGCGATAGATTTTTTGAGGATGCGTTACGTATGTTAAGAGCATTTCGCTTTTCTTCAAAATTGAATTTTGAAATAGAAGAAGAAACTCTTAATGCAATAGAAGAAAATGCTAAACTGATAGAGTTTGTTTCTGTTGAAAGAATAGTAGCTGAATTGAAAAAACTTTTAAAAGGAGTAGGAAATTACAGAAGTTTAAAATTGCTTTTGAAAAGTGGGATAGGTAACTATATTCCATTTATAAAAAACATCACAAATTATAGAGAATTTTCTAATTTTACATTTTGTCAAAGCATTTATTATTTATCTTATTTCAATAATATCCCTTTGTCTGAAATGAAAAAACTAAAGCTATCTAATAAGGAAATCGTGCAGATAAAAAACTATAATAAGATTCAAAGTGAGTTTGAAAATGGTGTTCCGCTTGAATTAATTCTTTATAAGAACTCGAAAGAGGATGTGATTTTTATATCAGATTTATTTGGATATTCAGGTGTAAATAAAATAAAAAACACCTCTCTCATTATAACTTCTTTTTCAGAAGTAAAAATTACTTCAAAAGAGATAATAGAGATAGTAAACCTAAAACCTGGACCGTGGATAAAAAAAGTAATGAATGATATTGTGGAAAATATACTTTTAGAGAAAATGAAAAATAATAAAATTGAAATAGTAGATTTTTTATTAAGAATAAGAGATAATATATAATATTATAATTTCATAGAATGTGAGGTGAGGGAGAGTTTGAAAAATAAATATTTTTGTGTGGTAGATATAGAGCTTACTGAAGATAAAGAGATTATACAGTTTTCTGCTACAAAATTAGACTCTAATTTCAAAAAAGTTAGTAGTATCAATTATTATATAAAACCGAAAAAAGAATTATCAAGTTTTGTGACAGAGTTTACAGGAATAACGGATGAATTGTTGAAAAACAAAAAGCAATTTGATGAGGTAGCTAAAAGTATTTATAATTTTATAAAGAACAGTATTTTAGTGTGTCATGGATTGCATTCAGATTACTCTATTTTACGTAAAAATTTTTTATCTGTGAGAATAATGTATAAACCGCATATGGCATTAGATACAGTTGAATTAGCTAGATTATTTTTTCCAACTCAAAAAAGTTATCGCCTTTCAGATTTATCTAAGTCTCTTAATCTATATTCTGGAACTAATTATCATAATGCGGAAGTAGATGTTGAAGTTACTGTAAGTTTACTAAAAAAAATTAGAGAAAAAATATCAATTATAGAAGAACCAAATTATTTAAAAATAAAAAAAATTTTAGCAAAAGAAAATTTGGAAATGTTTAAATTTCTAAATTTATGTAGAGATGAACAAATAACATTAAAACATGGTAATAATTATCTTACATATAATGATGTAAAATTTAACAAAATTTTTAATACTAAAAAGCGAAATTATCCTAAAAAAAACATATTATTTTCTTCCATAGATGAGCAAGAATATGCGAAGGTTTTTAAAATCAAAAATTATGAAATATTAAAACAAAAACGTTCTTATGTTCCTTTGGATATATTTTCACTGTTTCCAAAGCGGCCTGATGCTTGTGTAGAAAGATTTTGTATAAGGCTTTATGTTTGGATATTGGAAACTAAAACAGGAGATTTTTCAGAATTAAATTTAAATTCTTCAGAAAAATTACTTTTAGAAGAAATAACTAACAATATAGAAATAAGTTCTGAGGCTTATTATTTTAATAAAAGAAATGAAACTGCTAAAGCTAAAAAAAATATTATAACTAGTTATGAAAATATCGAATATGTTTTTAATAGGGATGATATTGAAAATCACACACTTATTTTTGAGAATAAAAAAATTTTAGGGCGAGAATTAAATTCACAAAATACAAAATCTTATCATTATAAAAAGGTTATAGCAGAATTAAATAGAAAGATTTCAAGAAAACCATTTGATAAAAATTTAAAATCTATTCAGTTGAACATTGTCAGTATAGTTAGATTTTTACATGAAATGTATATATCTGAAAGTATATTTTTATATAATGATAGCCTTGAATTTATACAACAAGATATAAAAATTATAAAAAGTGATATAAAAAAAAGTAAAATCAAAATGCCCAATACTTACAAATTTATTTCTCAATTAGAAAAAATATTAACTACTAAAAAAGATAGTTATAAATTTGAAAATTTAGAGAAAGAAAATAGTTTATATTTAGAAACAATTAACGAACAAAAAGTAAAAAGTATTGTAGATATACTTCAATCTAAAAAATACGAATTTTTAAACAAAAAAAGTAAATTGAATATTTCATGCTTAAAAACTCAGGAATTAGTCATAGACAATAGAACACAAGGAAGATTTTTATATATATTTGAAAATAATAAATTTCGAGATTTAAACTTTAGTAAAAGAGAAAAGAAATCATACGTAAAACATATAAATTTTTCATCAACAGATAGTTTTAATGAACTTTATACAGATATGAATAGAAATAATAAATTAACTTATATATGCTATTCAACAAAAGATATTTTAGATTATCAATGTTATTTGAGTAATATATTTGATTCTATTATTATCCTAAAAGATGTAGAATAGAATATAAAGTTTATTTTATAGTTTATTTTTTATAAATATTTAAAAAATTAATTTTTTATGATATAATTTTATTAGTTTTTATATTAGATAAATTCCATTATTAAATATAAATAAAAATATTAAAAAATTGAGGAGGACTCTTAGTTTGAATATTAATAACTTAAAAGAACAACTAGGAAAAAAAATTACTCTTGGAGCATGGATTGCTAATAAGAGAAGCAGTGGGAAAATTGCATTTTTTCAATTGCGTTATGGAGCTGGATTTATTCAAGCTATAGCTTTAAAAGAAAATTTGGGAGAAGAAAAATATCAAGAACTTAGACACCTTCCACAAGAAACTTCTTTAAAAGTTACAGGATTAATTAAAGAAAATGATAGAGAAATATCAGGTATTGAACTAGAAATTGAAGATTTTGAAATAATTTCTATTGCACATGATTATCCAATCACACCTAAAGAACATGGGGTAGAATTTTTAGCTGATAACCGTCATATTTGGATTCGTTCTAAGAAACAACATGCGATTTTAACTGTGAGAAATCAAATAATTAAATCTACATATGATTTCTTTGAAAAAGAGGGATTTTTGAAATTAGATCCACCAATCTTAACTTCCTCTGCACCCGAAGGGACAACAGAATTATTTAATACAAAATATTTTGAAGAAGAAGCATATCTTTCTCAATCAGGTCAACTTTATATGGAAGCATGTGCAATGGCATTTGGAAAAGTATTTTCTTTTGGTCCTACTTTTAGAGCAGAAAAATCCAAAACTAGGAGACATTTAATTGAATTTTGGATGATTGAACCTGAAATGGCATTTTGTAATCATGATGAAAGTTTGAAAATTCAAGAAGCGTATGTTAATTATTTGATTACTAATGTAATGGAAAAATGCGAGGAACAATTAAGAGTTTTAGGGCGTGATTTAGAATCACTTAATAATGCTCGTGGAGAATTTCCACGTATAAAATATAAAGATGCAATTCAATTATTAAAAGATAATGGTTTTGATGATATTGAGTACGGCGATGATTTTGGTTCTCCTCATGAAACGTTTATAGCCAATAGTTATAATAAACCTGTATTTATTACTCATTGGCCAGTGGATATTAAGCCTTTTTATATGAAAGAAGATCCTAATGAACCAGGTGTGGTTTTATGTGCCGATTTGATTGCACCTGAAGGTTATGGAGAAATTATAGGTGGTTCACAAAGAATAGATGATTATGATAAACTATTAGAAAATATTAAAAAACATGAACTTAATGAGGAAGCGTATAATTGGTATTTAGAACTTAGAAAATATGGTTCAGTGGAACATTCAGGTTTTGGATTAGGTCTTGAAAGAACTGTTGCATGGATAACAGGAAATGGACACGTTCGCGAAACTATTCCATTCCCACGTTTATTAAATAGATTAACACCTTAAGGATAAGTAGTATGATTAATATTAATACTAATGGATTACTAGTAGATTCCGATTTTTTAATGAACTATAAAGATTATAACTTATCTGGAGAAGAAGCTATTTTTCTTCTTCAGATAAGTTATTTGACAGAACAAGGGAAAAAAATTTTTTCCGTTAATTCGTTTTCAATAGCACTTAACATGTCTGAAAAAGATATTTTTACAATGATGGATATATTACTTAGAAAACAGGTAATAAAGTTAGCAGCAGACAATAAGATTAATTTCAGTATATTTGATAAAAATGATAATTATTATACATTGAAAGAATTATTAAAACTGACTGAAAAAATCACATCAAAAATTCTGACATCAAAGGAAATAGATATAGTTTCTTCATGGATTGATAGGAAATTTACAAAAAAAGAAATAGATGAAGCACTAACTTTGTCAAAAAATATAAGTTATGTTAATGGAATTTTAAATAATAAGATTTCCAATTCAAAAGAAAAATTTGAGGAAGGTGGTAGTAGTTTAGGATATGACTGGTTTAACAAATAAAAAATTGCAAAATAAAGTTAAAATGATTACCAAGTATTTAGATACAACTTTTCCAAATGTAGGCTGCGAGCTTAATTTTTCTAATAATCTTGAATTAGTCATTGCGGTTTTGCTTTCAGCACAATGTAAGGATGAATATGTTAATCGAGCAACTGTAAGTTTATTTGAGAAATATAAGACTATTGATGATTATGCAGATGCTAAAGTTGAGGATGTTGAAAAACTTATTAAATCACTAGGTCTTTACAAAGCAAAATCAAAAAATATAGTTGGCATGGCAAATATGTTAAGAGAAATTTATCATTACGAAATACCTAGAACACGGGAGGAACTTATGAAATTACCTGGTGTTGGAAGAAAAACTGCTAATGTTGTGCTAGCTGTTGGTTTTAATGTTCCTGCGATTGCTGTAGATACCCATGTAGAAAGGGTTGCGAAAATGTTAGGACTTGTAGAAAAAAATGATAATCCGCTTCAAGTAGAAAAAAGACTAATGGAGTTATTTCCAATGGAAAGTTGGAGTAAAATACATCATCAGTTAATTCACCTTGGGCGTTATAAATTGCCTGCACGTGGAGAAAGAAGTATTGATCCAGAATTAGAAGAGTTACTTATATAAAAATAAGGAGGAATATGTATGTTATTGATTTTTATGCTTATGTGCTTATTAATACTTTTAGATCAACTTAGTAAAAATTTTATAGTTAATAATTTTACTTTAGGTGAAAGTAAAGAATTAATTGCTAATTTTTTCAGTATTACATCACATAGGAATAGAGGTGCTGCATGGGGAATTATGCAAGACAGTCGTTTATTTTTTTTAGTAGTGACAATAATTTTTTTAGCTATTTTATCGTATTATCTTTTTAGCCAAAGAGGAAAATTAACTAATCTTGATAAGTGTACATTTGCCTTAATATATGCAGGAGCTATTGGGAATTTCATGGATAGATTAATTCGATTTGAAGTTGTAGATTTTTTAGATTTTAAAATTTTTGGATATGATTTCCCTATATTCAATCTTGCTGATTGTTTTATTTGCGTAGGGGTGGCTTTTCTAGTAATTAGGATATATAAAGAAGAAAATTAATAATATATAATGGAATGGGGGCAAAGAAATTTTTTATTTCTTTGCCTTTAGTTTGATTAATATTAATTTTTTCTATTATCGAAAAAGGAGATTTTGTTGTGTATTATAGTAAGTATAGTAGCCCGATTGGAATAATTATTTTGACTTCTGATGGAATTAACTTAGTAGGTAGTTATTTAGAAAATCAAAAATATTTTTTATCAAATATTGAAAATTTTGAAAGACATGATGATTTGAAAACTTTGAAAGACAGCAAAAAGTGGTTAGATATGTATTTTTCAGGGAAAAATCCCAGTTTAAAGGGAATAAATCTTAAATTATCAGGAACAAGTTTTAGAAAGGAGGTATGGGAGATTTTGAAAGAAATTCCGTACTCAAAAACGGTGACATACAAAGAAATTGCACAAAGAATTTGTAAAATTAGAGATATTAAAAATATGTCGCCACAAGCTGTAGGTGGTGCTATTAGTCATAATCCACTTTTTATTTTTATTCCTTGTCACAGGGTAGTAGGAAGCGACGGAAAACTTACAGGATTCGCTGCAGGGATAGATAAAAAATTGTTCTTACTTAATCTTGAAAGAAGGAGTAGCTTTAAAATATAGAAAAATAAAAAAGTTTTAGTTTTATATTGTTTGTAATTATTTTTTATGTTTCAAATTCCCTTTTACATAATTGAAAATTACTGATAATTATGAGAATATTTATGTTACATTGTTAGAACAAAATTTTAAAATATGATATAATTAATTAGATTAAATTGTTTACAGGAGAAACAAATGGATAGAAAAAAAATTGTATTTATGGGAACCCC
The DNA here is from genome assembly GCF_000425665.1 of Gemella cuniculi DSM 15828. GTDB lineage: Bacteria > Bacillota > Bacilli > Staphylococcales > Gemellaceae > Gemella > Gemella cuniculi. The sequence goes on along the minus strand of NZ_KE384431.1, from coordinate 131,784 downwards.
AAAATTTGCAGTTCCTATTTTAGAAATGTTAATAAAGAGTTATGGAGTAGATTTGGTAATAACTCAACCAGATAAAAGAGTTGGTAGAAAAAAAATTCTTACACCAACGCCAGTAAAAGTCGTTGCACAAAATTATGATATAAAAGTTCTGCAACCTGAAAAAATTTCTTGTGATGAAGAAGTTTTAAATGAATTGAAGAAACTTAATCCAGATATTATTATTACTGCAGCTTATGGGCAATTAGTTCCAGAGAGTATTTTAGAAATACCTAAGTATAAATGTATTAATGTACATGGTTCTCTTTTACCAAAACTTAGAGGAGGTGCACCAATTCAATACTCTATTCTAGAAGATCATAAAAAAACAGGAATTACTATTATGTATATGGTTAAAAAACTTGATGCAGGTGATATGATTTCTAAAGTGGAAGTTGATATTTTAGATAGTGATAATTATGAAAAACTTCATGATAAATTATCTGTTGCTGGGTGTGATTTATTAGATAGAACTTTGCCAAAAATTTTCTCTGGAGATATTAGTCCTGAAAAACAAGATGAATCACAAGCAACATTTGCCAAAAATATTCTCAGAGAAGACGAAAAGATAGATTGGTCAAAGAATGCAAGAATTATTTTTAATAAAATTCGTGCATTGGATCCAATGCCTGGTGCATTTACTTATTTAGAAAATAATATTTTGAAAATATGGGATAGCGAAGTTGTAAAATTAAATGGAAATTTTAATTTTTCAAAGGTAGGCACAATAATTAAACAAGATAAAAAAAATATTTATGTTCTATGTGCTGACAATACTATTTTAAAAATTAAAGAACTTCAAGTGTCAGGGAAAAAACGCGTCCCAGTAGCATCTTTCTTATCAAATAAGAAAAATTATGTTGGAATAAGATTAGGGGAAGTTAATGAATAATATTAATTCAAGAAAAATTTCCTATAAAATTCTTTGTGATATATTATTGGAAGATGCATACAGCAACATTACTCTAAATAAGTATTTTAAACAATATAATATTGATGAGCAAAATAAGAGATTTATCAGTGAGATAGTCTATGGAACATTAAAGAATAAATTATATTTAGAACACATTATAAAAGTTTATTCTAAAGGAAGAATTAAACCTAAAGTAAAAATTATTCTATCAATGAGTATTTACCAAATTATAAATATGAATAAAACACCTAATTTTGCTATCATTAACGAAGCTGTTAAACTTTCAAAAGATGAATTAGGAAATATTACAGGTAAATTTGTGAATGCAATATTAAGAAATATAGAACGTAATTTTGATAAAAATCTTATGAAGTATAAAAGTGCAAAAGAAAAATTTTGTGTTGAAAATAGCTGTCCAATACAATTATTTGATATATTAGAAGAACAATACGGAAAAGCTAAGGCACAAAATATAGTAATGTCATTTAATAAAAAAAGTAAGAATAGTATAAGATACAATCCATTGAAAATCTCCAAAGAAAAATTATTGAAAGTATTTGAATCTGGTGCACATCTTAGTGAAATTTGTGAAGATAATTTAATTTTAGATAAATTAAATATAGACAATGATTATTTTAAAAATGGATATTTTATTATTCAAGATGAAGCAAGTTCACTTGTAGCTTGTTCAATTGGAGAAAAAGAAAATGCTAATTACAAAATACTAGATACTTGTGCTGCACCTGGTGGGAAGAGTTTACATATAGCTAGCAAGTATTTTAATTCAACTTTAATTTCATGTGATAAACATATACATAAGTTAAAACTTATCGAGAATAATTGCATAAAACTGGGTGTTGAAAATATTAAAATAAAAGAACAAGATGCCACAGAGTTAAATGATGAATTTATAAGTAATTTTGATATAGTAATTTGCGATGTGCCTTGTTCTGGAATAGGTGTTATAAAAAATAAACCTGAAATAAGATATAAAATTACAAATACCTATATAAAAAATATTTCCAAATTGCAATACGATATTTTAGAAAATAGTAAAAATTATGTAAAAAAAGGTGGAATACTAATGTATTCTACTTGTACCATTGATAAAAGAGAAAATATGGAAAATATTGAGAAATTTTTAAAGAAAAATAGAAATTTTAAATTGGAAAAAATAAAATTAAAAAATAGTAAAGTTAAGGTTCAAGATTATGGAGTGGTAGAAATACTTCCTGATGATCATGAGTGCGATGGCTTTTTTATCGCAAAACTTAGAAAAATGGAGGCATAATGTTAATTACAGATTTTAAAGGTTATAAAAAATCTAGATGGCTCAAAGATTTTGAAAAAATGTCTATTTATTCTATGCGTTTAGATCAACTAGAAAAATATTTCCTAAGTATAGGAGAAAAAAAATTTCGAGCGAAACAAGTCTTTGATTGGTTATATAAAAAAAGAATTACAGATTTTTCTGAAATGAAAAATCTTCCAAAAAAATTACAAGAAATGCTGAAAGATGAGTTTGAAATTACAACTCTTAAGACGATTATAAAACAAGAGTCAACAGATGGTACTATGAAGTTTTTATTTGAACTTCAAGATAAATACACTATAGAAAGCGTCCTAATGAAAAATAAATATGGGAATTCTTTATGCGTAACGACTCAAGTTGGTTGCAGAATAGGCTGCACTTTTTGTGCATCAACATTAGGTGGCCTAAAGAGAAATTTAGAAGCAGGAGAAATAGTCTCACAAGTATTAAAAGTTCAACAAGAACTTGATAAGAAAGGAGAACGAATTTCCAGTATTGTTATAATGGGAATTGGTGAACCGTTTGAAAACTATGATGAGATGATGGATTTTATAAAAATAGTAAATTGTGATGATAGTTTTAACATTGGGGCGAGACACATTACAGTTTCAACGTCAGGTATCGTACCTAAAATTTATGATTTTGCAAACGAAAATATTCAAATAAATTTTGCGGTATCATTACATGCACCCACTAATGAACTTCGTAGTAAAATAATGCCAGTTAATAGAGCGTATAATATCGATAAATTGATGGATGCTCTAAAATATTACCAAAAAACCACAAATCGTAGAATAACATTTGAATATGGTCTTATGGGAAAAGTTAATGATCAAAAAGAACATGCAGAAAAACTTTCTGAAATTATAAAAGATCTTAATTGCCATGTTAACTTAATTCCTATAAATTATGTTCCTGAAAGGAATTATGTTAGGACCAGCAAAAATGATATTTTTTCATTTGAAAAAATATTAAAGAAAAATAAGGTAAATGTTACTATTAGAAGAACACAAGGAGATGATATAGATGCTGCTTGTGGACAGTTACGTGCAAAAGAGCGTAAAGATGAGGTAAAAGGAGGAATCCCAGATGCCACTAGTATATTCGTATAATAGCAATAAAGGTAGGAAAATAAAAAATGAAGATGCTGTAAGTGTAGTTAAGAATAAAAGAGGAGATGCACTTGCAATAGTATGTGATGGTGTAGGAAGCCATAGTAACGCTGCATATTCTAGTAATTATATAGTATCGATTTTGGAAAAAGAATGGCAAGAAATGTCATTTGCAAACTTTAAAAATATGAAAAATTGGTTGCATAATGAAATAGAGAAGTTAAATGAAGAATTATTTAATAAATCAAAAGTAAGTAAAAGAAAGATGGGAACTACTATTGTCGTAGCTGCTACTTTTAACGACGAGATTGTTGTTTATAATATTGGAGATAGCAGGGCTTATGGGATAACTACGGATAATGAAATGAAATTTGTTACTGTTGATGATTCTTTTGTTGGGGCATTAATAAATGCTGGTGCAATTACAGAAGATGAAGCAAAAAATCATCCTGAAAAACACGTTCTTACACAAGCACTAGCAACTAGAAAAAAGATAGATCTTCACACATTTGTTGATAATTTAGATAATTATGATTATTTTTTAATATGTTCTGATGGATTGACTAATATGTTGGAAGAAGAGGAAATTAAAGACATTATAAGAAATGAAGAATTGTCAATTGCAGTCAATAAACTTATTAATCTTAGTGTTGAGCGTGGAGGAGTAGATAATATATCAGTTGCAATTTTGAAAAATTTAAGGGGTGGTAATAGTGATAAATAAAGTTATATGCAATAGATATAAAATATTAGATCATCTCGGAACAGGTGGGATGGCTACAGTATGGTTAGGTCATGATACAATTTTAGATCGTGATGTAGCAATAAAAACTTTTAAAATAGATGCAAATGATAAGGATGCTGTAAAAAGATTTAATAGAGAGGCAAAAGCTGTCACCAGTCTTTCGCACCCAAATATAGTTTCAATTTATGATGTTGAAAACGAAGGAGATTTTTATTACTTAATATTGGAATATGTAGAAGGTATGACCTTAAAAGATTATATGATAAAAAATCCTAAGATCCCTATCGAAACTATTGTTCATATTGCTAAACAAATTGCAGACGGACTTAGTCATGCACATCAAAATGGAATTATCCATAGAGATATAAAACCTCAAAATATCTTAATGAAACCAGATCTTACATGTAAAATTACAGATTTTGGTATAGCACGTGCATATGGAGATACCACATTAACTCAAACTAACCAAATGTTAGGAACAGTGTATTATCTGTCACCAGAACAAGCACGTGGTAATGTCGCTACGGCTCAAAGTGATATTTATTCCTTAGGAATATTAATTTTTGAAATGATTACTGGTCAAATTCCATTTAAAGGGGAATCTGCTGTAGCAATTGCACTAAAACATCTTCAAGAAGAACTTCCAGATATCGATAAATATAGAGAAGGTGTTCCTCAAAGCGTAAAAAATATCGTAATTCAAGCAACCATGAAAAATCCTAATGAAAGGTATATAAGCTCTAAAGAATTAGCGGAAGATATCAATACCGTCTTGAGTCCAGAGCGTTTATATGAAAATAAATATGTTGGTTTTAAAATTCCAAATGCTAATCAGGAAAATAACCAAACACAATATATTGATAGTAGAGATATAGAACCTTTTTACGAAAGTAGTTATCAAGAAAAAGACTATAGGCATCATTATGAAGATACTAATGACAATAAGTACAATAATAGAAATAATGATGGAAAAGCTGAGCAAAAAAAACAATCAAGAGCGAAACATGTTATTCTTGCTCTTTTAGCGATCATTTTTATTTGTGTAGGATCGTTTTTTGCTTATAACTATATAATCGGTTCTGACAGTGTGTCGGTTCCAGATGTCAGAAATAAAACTTTAAATGAAGCAAAAGTTACCCTAGTAAAAGCTGGGCTTGAAGTTGGAGATGTAACGGAAGTAGCTAGTGATGATGTAAAAGAAAATACAGTCATCGACAGTGACCCTAAAGCAGGTAAGAAAATTAGAAAAGGTTCTAAAGTAGATTTAAGAGTTTCATCTGGGAAGAAAACGGTAGACATGCCAAATTTTGTAGGACTTGATGAAGAAACTGTAAAGCGTAACGCTTCAAAATTAGGTTTTAAAAATATAACTGTAGAGAGAGTTTCAAGCGATAGATATGATAGTGGAAAAGTTTCTTCACAAAATATTGCAGCAGGTACAGAAATAATTCCTAATGAAAGAGAACTAATCATTCAAGTTTCTACTGGTAAGAAAAAAGTAAGTATGCCAAATTTAATTGGAGAAAACAAAAGTAATGCTGAGAGAATTATCTCTTCATATGGATTTAAAAATGTATCATATAAAGAAGTGGATTCAGATAAAGAAATTGGGACAGTAATATCACAAAGTATTAGAAGTGGATCAAGTATTGTTCCTAGTGAAGAATCATTAGAGATAATTATTTCCAGAGGAAGAGATAAATCTAAAGATAATAAAGATAGTAGCACAGAAAATCCTGATAATAATGCTACAAATCCATCAAAAAGTGATAGCAATAAATCTAACAATGGAAATTCTAACACAACACCTGATAAAAAAAATGGAAATTAAAGTAATGAAGCTGATCCAAAAGTAGAAGACTATAATATTTTACTTAGGGGTCAGCCTCTAAATTTATAATTAATGGTGATTATGATATGAATATAACTTTACAAAGAAAATTAGAACTACTTCCTGATAATCCAGGATGTTACCTATATAAGAACAATATTGGTGAAATCATTTATGTAGGTAAGGCAAAAAATTTAAAGAACAGAGTGAAAAGTTATTTTACTGGAACTCATAATAAAAAGACACAAATGTTAGTTTCAAAAATTGATGATTTGGAATACATAATTGTTAATTCCGAAAAGGAAGCATTAATTTTAGAAAATAATTTAATAAAGAAATATCGACCATATTTCAATATCCGATTAAAAGATGATAAAAGTTATCCATACTTAATGATAACAAAGGAAGAACATCCAAGACTAGTATTAACTAGAAAGTATAAAAAAAATAATAAAAATATTTATTTTGGTCCTTATGTTGATATAAAATCTGCAACACAAGTAAAAAAAATTCTTGATAAAATTTACCCACTTCGCCGATGTAATCCCATAGAAAAACGTCCATGTATGTATTATCAAATCGGAGAATGCATAGGTCCATGTGCAAAGAAAGTTACACAAGAAGAGTACAGAGAACAGATTTTAAAAATAAGATCATTTCTTGGAGGAAATACTAAGGAAATTTTATCAATATTACAAGAAAAGATGCAGGGATATATCATTAATTTGGAGTTTGAGGCCGCTTCTCAAATTCATAGTTACATAAATTCTATTCAGGTATCTGTACAAAATCAACTTGTCACAGATAACAGTAATATTGATAAAGATTACATAGGTTTTAGTTATAATGATGACTATATTTGTATTCAAATATTTTTATCAAGATTAGGAAATATTATTGAGCGTAAGATGGAGTATTTTAATCTTTATGATAAACCTGAAGAGATTTTGTATTCTTATTTAATGCAATATTATGCAATTAATAAACTACCAAAAGAAATATATATTAATAATGTTGATGAACAACTTCTTGGTAAAGTAATTGATGCAAAAATAATTAACCCAAAGCGAGGCAATAATAAAAAGATATTAAATACGGTAGTAGAAAATGCTGAATATTTTTTAAACAATAATCTAAAAATTGAGGAACAAAAAGAAAAGAGTTTGCAACTCACGTTAAATAATTTGTCTAAAAAATTGGGTGTAAACAGTATTAATAGTATAGACGCATTTGATAATTCTAACATTATGGGGGTGGATGCAGTTTCTGTGAAAGTTAATTTTACTAATGGTAAGAAAAACACTTATAACTATAGAAAATTTAAAATAAAAGATACAGTAGGTATAAATGATATTCAAACTATGAAAGAAGTTCTGTACAGAAATTATAAAGATAAAAACACCAACACTGAACTAATAATTGTTGATGGAGGAAAAAATCATTTAAATGCGGCTATAGAAATAATTCATGATAAATTAAAGTTGGATATGAAAATTATAGGGTTAGTTAAAAATGATAGGCATATTACAGAATATATTATTACAGATGATTATGAAGTAATTGAATTGAAAAAAACGTCGCCTGAATATTTATTTTTAAAACAGATACAAGATGAAGTTCATAGATTTGCAATAACATATCATAGAGCAACAAAGACAAAAAATATGTTTACGTCTAGTCTAGATAATATTTCAGGTATAGGAAAAGTTAGAAAAAATCTACTTCTAAAAAGTTTTTCATCTATAGAAGAAATTAAAAATACTTCAGAAGAAAAATTAACAGCACTTGGAATACCAAAAGATGTTGTAAAAAACTTGAAAGAAAGTTTATAAATTATAAATAATATAACAAAAAATAAAGTTATCCAAATTTAAAAAGAAAAAAAGTACGGATAACTTTATTTTTTTGAAATAAAATATAGAATATTTAGTAAAAATATGTTATAATAGCTTAAAAGATTATTACTGCGTTGAGGAGGCAAACTATGAAATTTTTATCTTTTAGATATAATGATAAAGAATTGTATGGAGTAAAGGTGAAGCGTGAGGAAAGTACATGGAATTTGATTAAAATTCTTGAAGATTTTGATAACGAGGATACAATTCCACAAACTTTGAGAGAAGCTATTGAAATTTATGGTGTTTCTTTTATTGAAAAAGTTAGAAAAGTTTTAAAACTTGTTGAAGAGAGTAGTTTAATTGAAGAATATAAAGTTCCACTTGATCAAATTATTTGGCGTTCTCCAATAACAAGAACTCCTAAAAATATTCTTTGCGTAGGTCATAATTATGAAGCACATGTTAATGAACTAGGTGATGAATTAGCAAAAACTCCAAAAGATGTTCTTATCTTTACTAAAGCTACTACTGCACTGGCAGGTAATAATGAAGTAGTGCCGTCTCACAAAGACATCACAGATAGTTTGGATTTTGGAGGAGAACTTGCTGTTGTTATCGCAAAGACAGGAAAAAATATTTTACGTCCACTAGTTCTTGATTATATTTTTGGTTATACAATCATGAATGATATAACTGCAACTGATCTTCAATATAAACACGGGCAATTTTTCTTAGGAAAATCATTAGAAAAATCAGCCGTAGTTGGCCCATATTTAGTAACAAAAGATGAAGTAAGTTCACCTGAATCAATGAATATTGTTACAAAAGTTAATGGAGAAATAAAACAAAATGCTATGACTTCTGAAATGTTGTTTAGAGTTGATGATGTATTAGCAGAAATCAGCAAAATAGTTCCATTGGAAGCTGGTGATATTATCGCAACAGGTACTCCTGCTGGAGTTGGAATGGCACAGAATCCACCAGTTTTCTTGAAAAAAGGCGATGAAATTAAAATAACTGTTGAGGGAATTGGAACGTTAACTACAGTTATTGGTGAGTAATAGAAAGGAATAACTATGGCAAAGAAATCAAAAGAAAAACAAGTTGTACATATTGATAAAGAAGATTTAAAAGCCCGCCAAAACGCGATAAAAGAGGCTATAAAAGATATTGAAAAAGAATATGGAAAAGGGGCCATAATGGATATCTCTGGAGAAAATCCTATAAAGGTAGAAGCTGTTTCTTCAGGTTCATTAGCAATAGACTCTGCACTAGGAATTGGAGGTTATCCAAAAGGAAGAATCGTAGAAGTATATGGACCAGAATCTTCTGGGAAAACAACTATAGCACTTCACGCGATTGCTGAAGTTCAAAAAACAGGGGGAATTGCAGCATTCATTGATGCAGAAAATGCACTAGATATTGAATATGCAAAAGCACTTGGTGTAGATTTTACCCCAGGAAGATTTTTCTTATCACAACCAGATAGTGGTGAACAGGCTCTTGATATAGCTGAAAAGTTAATTTTATCTGGTGCGATTGATATTATCGTTATCGACTCGGTTGCGGCATTAGTTCCAAAAGCTGAAATTGAGGGAGTGATGGGGGCAAATCATATAGGTCTTCAAGCAAGACTTATGTCACAAGCACTACGCAAACTTACAGGACAAATAAATAAAGCCAATACTATTGCATTATTTATCAACCAACTTCGTGAAAAAGTAGGTGTGATGTTTGGAAGCCCAGAGGTGACGACCGGAGGACGAGCACTTAAGTTTTATTCAACAGTTAGAATTGATGTTCGAAAAGGAGAAGCAATTAAAGATAGTAATAGTGGTATTTTAGGAAATAGAACGAAAATTAAAATTGTTAAAAATAAAGTAGCTCCTCCATTTAAAATAGCAGAAGTTGATATTATGTTTGGGGAAGGAATATCTAAGGTTGGAGAAACATTGGATTTTGCTGTTGATTTAGATATTATTAATAAATCTGGATCATGGTTTTCATATAATGGAGAACGCTTAGGTCAAGGGAGAGAAAATGTAAAAAAAGTTTTCGAAGAAAATGTAGAATTATATAACGAAATTTATCGATTAGTAAGAGAGGAATTGCTTAATAAAAACTCAGAGAAAAGTAAAGAATTTATAAAAAGTGAAGTTATAGAAAATGATGAGTTAGAAGCAATTGAAGAGGTAATAGAGTCAACAGATGAATAAGAGAATTTTTAAAATAGTATTATGGTTAATGATATTTGCGATATTAGCTAGCGGAATAGTTTCTGCAATTGCAATATTTTTATAATAAATTCAAAGTAATAATTTTTATAAAAATAACTTTTATTTGGAAAACTTATGAAAATTCAATACGATTGTATTAAATCAAATTGAATTTAAAATTATGACAAAGACTCAGAGTTAATCTGAGTTTTTATTTTGAAAATATGATAAAATAAAAATATATATTTTAATTAGGAGAAACATGGTGAATTTAGCTCAAAGTATGAATAGCGATCAATTAAAAGCTATTGTAAAAACTGAAGGTGCAGTAATGGTAATAGCTGGAGCAGGTAGTGGTAAAACTAGAGTGTTAACAAATAGGATTGCTTACCTGATTTCAGAGAAAAATGTTATTGAAAGTAATATATTAGCAATAACATTCACTAATAAAGCTGCAAAAGAAATGAAGGAAAGAATTTATAATCTTGTAGGAGAAACTTCAAAATATATTTGGATAAATACGTTTCACTCTATGTGTGTTAGAATTTTAAGACAACACATAGAACTATTAGGATATAGTAAGAATTTTACTATTCTTGATACTAGTGAGCAAAAAACAATTATTAAGAATATAGTAAAAGATTTAAATTTATCAGAAGATTCATATCAAGCCAATAATGTATTGAAAATTATATCAAACTCAAAAAATAGCATGATAGATTCCTGTCTTATGAAAGAACAATCAAGATTTGGTTTTATGAAAAACGTTGCAGAAGTATACCATTATTATGAAAAATATTTAAAGAAAAATAGTGTTCTTGACTTTGATGATTTAATGTTGAAAACAATAGAATTATTTGAAAAACATCCTGATGTATTGAATATTTATCAAAATAAATTCGAGTATATTCATGTTGATGAATACCAAGATACTAATGTTATACAATATAAATTAATAAAAATGCTTGCTGCAATTCATAAAAATATTTGTGTTGTAGGTGACGATGATCAAAGTATTTATAGTTGGCGTGGTGCATGTAGTGATAATATAATTAATTTTGAAAAAGATTTTAATAATGTAGAACTAATATTTTTAGAACAAAATTATCGTTCTAATTCAACAATACTAGAAGCAGCAAATGCAGTTATTAAAAATAATACCGACAGAAAAGAAAAAGCATTATGGTCTGAAAATGAAGGTGGTGGAAAAATAACTGTTTATGCAGCTTCTAATGATAAAGATGAAACAGATGATATTGCAAAAAAAATTCAGGAACTTAAAATACAAGGAATTAATTATAAAGACGTAGCAATATTATATAGAGCCAACTACTTATCGCGTTCATTAGAAAATTCTTGTATATCTTTTGGTATTCCATATAAACTAATAGGTTCTTTAAAATTCTTGCAACGTCAAGAGATTAGGGATTTACTGGCTTATATGAATGTTATAGTTAATAAAAATGATGAGTTCAGCTTAAGACGCATAATTAACGTTCCAAAACGTGGTATAGGTGCAAGCTCTATGGAAAAAATAGAAGATTATGCTAATGAGAATGAATTGACATTATTTGAGGCATTAAAGGATATTGATAATATAAAAGTATCAAAAAAAATTACAACAAATGTCAAACTATTAACTAATTTGATTGAAAAATATTCTTCAACAGAAGATTACTCTATCGAAGATCTTATTGTTGGAATTTACAAAGATTCAGGTTATGAAACTATGTTAAAGGAATCTGCTGATGCTTATGCGGAGAGTAGAATAGAGAATATTTCGGAATTAGTTTCTTCTGCGAAACAATTTTCTAATATAAATGATAATTTAATAGATTTTATTTCTGAAATGTCCTTGACATCTGATGCTGATGATGAAAGTGAAGAAGATGCAGTAATTCTTTCAACTGTTCATGCCTCTAAAGGATTAGAGTATAAAGTTGTTTTTATTATGGGATTAGAAGAAAATATTTTTCCTTCTATAAGAGATGCTGAAAGCAGTGAAGACGAGAAAAACAAAATGGAAGAAGAAAGACGATTAGCATATGTTGCAATTACTCGTGCTAAAGAAAAATTATTCCTATCATATTCAAATAGACGTATGCAATTTGGTTCTATAAAAATGAATAAACGTTCAAGATTCTTGGACGAAGTACCTAATAAACTTATGCATTTTGAATCTGCATTTGGTGCAAATACTGACGAAAACATCACAGATACAAATAATGTTAATAAATTTATAAGTCGGCTTAGTCCAAAAATAAAAATCTCAGATAAACCAAAAACTAATAGTTCAAAAAATTATGACAGTGGTGATATAGTTAATCATAAAAAATTTGGAGATGGGAAAGTACTTAGTATCACTAGCGATAGTGTAAAAGTAGAATTTGATGAAGTCGGAGTTAAAATTCTTCTTATTGAGTATGCTAATTTGACTAGAAAGGGATAATTATGATAGAAAATATTAGAGATGAAATTACTAAATTAGTAAATTTACTTAACACGTATTCTTATCAATATTATGTTGAAGATAATCCGCAAGTTAGTGATACGCAATATGACACTTTATACAAACAATTAGAAAAATTAGAAGAACAATATCCGCAGTACATATTAAATAATTCCCCTACTCAAAGGGTAGGGGATGTAGTACTTGATGAATTTGAGAAGGTTACACATGATGTACCTATGTTAAGTCTATCAAATACGTTTTCTCTTGCTGATTTAGAAGATTTTGATACAAGAATAAAAAAGTTAGTATCTAATAAAAAAATTGAATATATTTGTGAACTAAAAATAGATGGTCTTGCTATTTCAATTAACTATAAAGACGGAAAATTAATAAAAGCTGCTACTCGTGGAGATGGTATCATTGGAGAAGATGTTACTGAGAACGTAAAAACAATCTTTTCTATTCCGAAAGTTTTAAAAGATAATAAAACTTTTGAAGTGCGTGGAGAAGTCTATTTACCAAAAAAATCTTTTGAAATATTAAATAAAGAGCGAGAAGAAAACAATGAGGTTCTATTTGCAAACCCTAGAAATGCAGCAGCAGGTTCTATCAGACAGTTAGATTCAAAAATTGTATCAAAAAGAAAATTATCTGCATTTATTTATTCAGTAGTAGGTGATGAAACAATTACTTCTCAAAATAATGCATTAAATTTAGCAAAAGATTATGGATTGCCGGTTAATAATAATTTTAAACTTTGTAAAAATATTGATGAAGTCTTTAATTTTATAAAGTATTGGGATGTAAATAAAAGCACTTTACCATATGACATCGACGGAATCGTAATAAAAGTAAATTCTTATACAACGCAAGAGGAAGTAGGGTATACACAAAAAAGTCCACGATGGGCTACTGCCTATAAATTTCCAGAAGAAGAACTTGCTACCAAACTACTAGATATTGAACTTAGTGTTGGTAGAACAGGAATAATTACTCCAGTTGCAATTTTGGAACCAATTAATATTTCTGGTTCTACAGTTTCTAAAGCATCTTTACATAACAAAGATATCATTAACGAGCTTGATGTTCGTATTGGAGATACAGTTATTGTAAAAAAAGCTGGCGAAATAATACCTAAAGTGGTAAGAGTGATAGAAGAATTACGACCTATTAATTCTGTAAAATATTTCATGCCAGTTTTATGCCCTTCATGTAGTGAAAAAACATTTTCTAAAGAAGATAATCCTTTCATAAGATGTTTAAATCCTGATTGTCCTGAACAAAATATTAGAAAAATAATTCATTTTGCTAGTAGGGATGCTTTGAATATAGACGGAATGGGAGAAAAAGTTGTAAAATCTTTGTATGAAAAAGATATAATAAAACATACTATTGATTTATATTCACTGAATAGAGAAGAACTTGTTCAACTTGAAAGAATGGGTGATAAATCAGTGGATAATTTACTTACTGCAATTGAAAATTCAAAACAAAGTACATTAGATAAAATTATTTACGCACTAGGAATTTTAAATGTAGGAAAAAAAGCTGGAAAAATCTTAGCGGAAAAGTATCAAAATCTTACTAACTTTTCCAAAGCAACTATGGAAGAATTAGTGGAACTTTCTGATATTGGACAAATTACAGCAGATTCAATAATTGATTATTTATCAAATGATAATAATATTAAATTTATTGATGAACTTATTAGTATGGGTATAAATCCTGAATACAAAAGTAATGAAATTGTTAGTAAAAGTAAATTTTTTGGCAAAACGGTTGTCTTAACAGGAAAATTAATAGAACTTACTAGAAATGAAGCAAAAAATTATTTGGAAAAACTAGGTGCTAAAGTTACAAGCAGCGTCTCAGCAAAAACAGACTTTATAGTAGCTGGAGAAAAGGCTGGTTCGAAACTGAAAAAAGCAGAAGAGTTGAATATAAAGGTAATTACCGAAGAAGAATTTATAAAATTAGTTAATGAGGTGTAAAAATGGATAATAAACTACCATATAAAGTTTTTAGTTTGGTAATAATTTTTGTATCTATAATAACATTTTTTATAATGAATTATAATTCAGTACCTGTTTCATTTATATTTTTTACAGTGAAGCTACCTTTAACATTACTATTTTTTATATGTTTTTTTATTGGAATAGGTGTAGCTAGTTTTTATTGGTATCAAAAATATAAATCGTTAGAAAAAAAATGGGAAAGAACAGAAAAATTATTATTTACAAAAGAAAAATTAGAAGATGATTCTAAAAATAGTAACTAGGAAGAGGTAGAAAATGGGGCTAAAATATAATTGGGTGTACCCTAAATATAACGATAATTTTATTAAGGAAGTTGAGTCCTATAATATTTCGAAAAATATTGGAAAAATATTAAATTCTAGAGGTATTAATGAAATAGACGAAATGAAGAAATATTTTTCTGATGATTATGAGGAAGGATATGATCCTTTTTTAATGTACGATATGAGGCGTGCTGTTGATAGAATTAACGCGGCTATTGAAAACGAAGAAAAAATTTTAATTTATGGGGATTATGATGCTGATGGAATTACATCAACAGTTCTTTTAGTAGAAACTTTAATTTCATTAGGAGCGAATGTTTCTTCATATATACCGAATCGTTTTGATGAGGGGTATGGCCCGAATAAAATAGCTTTCAAAAAAATTATTGATTCGGGCATATCGCTTATAATTACAGTTGATAATGGAATTGCAGGTATAGAGGAAGTTGATTTCGCTAATTCACTAGGATGTGATGTTATTATCACCGATCACCATAAAGTGCAAGATATTATTCCTAATGCTTATGCAATTATTCATCCCGAACATCCTAAAGGAAATTATCCATTTAAAAAATTAGCAGGAGTGGGTGTTGCATTCAAGTTAGCACATGCACTATTAGAAATTTATCCAGATTTTTTATTGGATTTAGTTGCCATTGGAACAATAGCAGATATGGTGTCTCTAACTGATGAGAATAGAATTTTTGTAAAACAAGGATTAGAACTCATAAATGAAGATCCGAGAATAGGTTTAAAAATGTTACTTGAATTATCCAGTATCACTACAAAAATTGATGAACAAACAATAGCTTTCTACATTGCACCGAAATTAAATTCTATTGGCCGAATGGATAGTGCAAAATTAGGTTTATCATTTTTAATGGCTGAAGATGCACACAATGCTAAAAATTTTGCAGAAAAAATTGAAGAACATAATATCGAAAGAAAAAAAGTTACCGAGAGTATTATAAAAGATGTTATAAAAAAAATCGAAAGTAGTAATAAAAAAGAAAAAAATGTTATTATGATTGCTGGTGACGATTATCATGAAGGAGTGCTTGGAATAGTAGCCTCAAATATAATAGAAAAATATAATAAGCCAACCTTTATTATGAAAAAAAAAGATGGAATATTAAAAGGTTCTGCACGAAGTGTCTACGATTTTAATATTTATGAAGCTATAAATAAAATAGGCGATTTATTTTCAGCTTATGGAGGCCATACTTTGGCAGCAGGATTTTCTTTTGAGGAAGAAAATTTTATAAAAATTGAGGATTTTCTAGATAAAGAATTTGAAGCATATAAAAATACTCATGAATTAAAATCTTCTAAAAATATTGATATAGTTAGCACGTTAGAAGAAATGAGTTATCAATTTTTAAGTACATTAGAAACATTAAAACCATATGGTATGGACTTTGAAAAACCAACAATATTATTAGAAAATTCAAAAGTTTTAAGTAAAGTTTATTTTGGAAGTGATAAACAATATTTAAGGCTTACTATTGCAGATGATGTTGGTAGTCTTGAGTGTATCAGCTTTAAAGATAATTCATCATTTAATGATGTTGAGGAAAACGATGTAATAGATTTACTTTGCACACTTGATAAAAACAACTTTAATGGAAGAACAAAACTTCAAGCTCATATAATTGATATGCAAATAAAAGAATTTTTATTTGAAGACTTAAGAAATACAAATTTTAATATCGATAAAATTTCTTCTGAGTGTTTAAAACTTTCGAAAAAGTTATTTGATAAAGAAAATAATTTTTATAGATATAAAGATATTACTAAAATAGATAAATCTTTTGAAAACATTTATCTATTAGATATACCGAATTCTAAAATTCAGTTAGAAGAAGTATTGAGACTAAAACCTAAGAAAATATATTTAATCTGCAACGAACATAAAATTATGTCAGAAATTTATAAAATCGATAAAAATAGGTTAATAAAGTTATTTAATATAATTATAAACAGTAAAGATAAAAAAATAAACATCAATTCTAATCTTCAAAATCTTGTCAATTCACTTGCTACTAATATAGAAAGTATAAAGATTATGATTCAAATATTTAGAGAATTAGAACTTATTACTTTTGAAAATAATACAATTATTCTTAATGAAGATTATAATACTGTAGATTTAAAAAAATCTCCAAGTTTTGTTTCTATGGAAAATATTTTCGAAATGGAGCAGTTATTTTTAAAAGAAAATATAATAAATATAAATAAGAAATTAAAAAATAACTAAAAATAATTGAATTATATTAATTTTTATGATAGACTATATACATTCAATAAAATATTAGGCTTCCTAATCCCCCGGGATTAGGAGAAAAGCAGTATTTATTATTTCAGTAGGGGCTTTCTTATGAAAGAAAAGAAATAATAAGTGTTGCTTTTTATTTTTTAAACTAAAAGTTAATTAATAATTTTTCAAAGGAGCTTTTAACAATGATGTGGTTTTACTTAGTTTTAGCGGGAATATTAGAAGTAGTTTGGGCGAGTACAATGAAGCTTAGCAAAGGTTTTACTCAATTAAATTACACTATTATTACCTTAGTAACTATGATAGCTAGCTTTTATTTTTTATCTAAGGCACTTAAAGATTTACCTATGTCTTTAGCATATCCAATATGGACTGGTATTGGTGCTGTAGGGACAGTAATAGTGGGTGTTGTTTTCTTAAAAGATCAGTTATCATTAGCAACTTGGTTTTTTGTAATATTACTTGTAGTCGGAATTATTGGTATTAAAATTACAAGTGGACATTAATTTATGAATAATTAATTTTATAAAAAGAGGTGAGGATTTATGTTTAAAATTAGAAAAGCTAAAAAAGAAGATAGTTTCCAAATATGGGAACTTATGAAAGAACTTGCGATTTTTGAAAATTATATCGAAGAATTCAAAATAACGCCTAAAATAGTAGAAGAATGTGGATTTAATAAAAATCCTGCAGATTTTTACTGTTTAGTAGCGGAATTAGATAATAAACTTGTAGGTTTGGCAGTATATTATTTTTTACCTTTTACTTCACAAAATAGACCTGCTATTTATTTGAAAGAACTTTATATAAAATCAGAATATAGAGGTGAAAATTTAGGGGAACAACTAATGAATTCTCTAAAAAATGAAGGTATAAAACATAAATGTTTTCAAATAAAATGGAATGTAGCATTATGGAATGAAAAAGGAAAAAATTTTTATGAAAAACTAGGTGCTAAAGAAAATAAAATTTGGTTAAATTATGAATGGAATATATAAATTAAAGGAGAAAATTAGTATGACAAAAAAAATAATAATCGATAAAGAATTTTTAGAACTATTTCCTAATGGTGCAATTTATCTGTTAGAATTAAATAATATTGATAATAGAATTAAGGAAGAAAATATAAAATATTTCAATACGTTAATAAATAATTCTGCAAGTCTTTCTAAAAAATATTTTACAGAAGAAATTTTTAGCGATAATGAGGTAATAAAAATTTGGCGTGAAGCATTTTCAAAATTTAAAACTAAAAAAGGTGCTAGATCTTCTATCGAAGCATTATTAAAACGTACAAATCAAGGGAGAGTATTTAATTCTATTAATCCATTAGTAGATATTTATAATAGTATATCTTTAGAATTTGCATTACCTTGTGGAGGAGAAGATATAGATAACATTGATGGAAATATGCATTTAGGAAAAGCAAAAGGAGGAGAAAGTTTCCTACCTCTAGGAGAAACTAAAGATTCACCAGCGTTACCAGAAGAAATAATTTATTATGATAATAGCGGTGCTATTTGTCGTTCTTTAAATTGGCGTGAAGCACAAAGAACAATGTTAACACCTGAAACAAAGAATGCTATTATAGTTATTGAAACTATAAATGAAGAACAACAAGAAAGAGCTGAATATGCAATTTCAAAATTATCAAAATTAAGTGAAGATTATTTTAAAGTAGAAGGTAAAATATTTAAGTTAACGAAAGAAAATACAGAAGTAGTATTATAGTTTAATAATATATCACTAAACTGGATACAAAACAATTAACATGGATCAAATAAATCACATGTTAATTGTTTTTTTTTATTTTTTAAGTAAACTAGTTAGATTTTGAATAAATTATAAAATTTGATTAAGTAAATTAAAAATACGAGTGAGAATAATTTTATTTAAAATTCCATTCCTTTAATCTACTTACGAAGTCAAATATTTAATAAGTTGGTGTAAAAATAAAAATTATTCTTTCATTAGTATTTTATAGAATTTTAAAAAAGATACTTGTTTATTTTTACATGCTATAGTATAATGTAATAAGCGATAATCATTATCAGTTAAGTTTAGGAGGACATATATGAAAAAGAATTTAACATTAAAAGTTTTTAAGGGGATAGCTATTCCTCTTTGCTTATCTACTAGTTTAGTAGTAAGCCAAAATAGTAGTATACTGCTTCATTCGAACGTTATACATGCTCAAGAACAAAAATTAAGCGATGGATTTAATATTTTTAAACCCTATGTTGAAGAGAGTAGTGTCAAATTCAAAATTTCAGGAAACGACACAAGTAAGTCTTTTTTTGATCGCTACTGGTCAAATGTAGAAAAAGTATTAATTGATGGAAAAGACTTTGGATTCAATAATAAAGGTACATCTAGTAAAGATTATTACCATTTTTATGATGGTGTTGTTACAGCAAATGCAACAGGAGTTACGGAACATTATCAAAAACACTCAAAACATAAAATAGAATTTATTTTTACAGATGGTTCAAAAGCGATCTATGAAGATGAAGGATATGATAATTCTTCGAATTCATCTGATTCATCTAACGAATCACATAAAGAAAATAAGTATGAAGTTGCTAAAATAGAAAAAGGCACTAATTGGAAAGGGGAATCCCAGCTGTCAATTGAACTGGTTGATACAAATCAGCACGAAGAGTTCAAGTCAAACATTGCTAAAATGACAATTAACGGCACAGAGATAACTCAAGAACAACTAGAAAAAGCAGAAGTATCAAAATGGTTTGGTATTAGATTCTTTGATGAGAATGTTGTTAAATTATTTAAAGATAAAGATAATAATGTGATTTTCACATTAAAAGATGGAACAAAAGTTTATTATCCCAAAACACAATCTAATGATTCTAAGCAAAATGATGAAAAAAATCTACCAAATGAATCACAATCAAATGGAGATAAGGAAAAAACAGAACCAGAAATTTCATATAATAATAAGGATATATTAAATTCTGTTGAAAAAAATCCTTATGGAGATGAATTGTTATTTACTCTAGTGAACGGTTATGATGCGAAAGATGTATTAAGTCGTACAAAATCGATTGTTATTAATGGGCAGGAATTTGATGTTAAAAATTTCAAAGTACATTGGAGTGGAAAAATAAATAGTATAGGATCTGGTGATGGTTTAGCCGCATTTAAGGCGTGGAAAGAAAAAGGAAAAAATACAGTTGTTTTTCGTTTTACTGATCAAACTCAAAGTAAAACTTTTACAGTTGGAGAAGATCAAGGTGAACAAAACAAACCTGAAGATAAAAAATTATCTTTAACTGACAAACTAGCAGATGGCGAGTATACATTAGGTTTTAATGCACTGTATGCGGATGGTCGAGAAGGAAGTTCAATGTTAGAAGGATTTTTCGATAAAAATGTCAAATTGACAGTTAAAGATGGAAAAATGAGTATTACAATGTTAAATACTTTATTTGCCTATAGTTTATATGATCTTGCCGTTGAGAATAATGGTCAATGGTCTTCTTCTCAAAAAGAATTCTATGGAGAAAAAAATAGTGCTGGTCAATATGATAAGGCATTATTTACACTACCAATCCAGAATTTAGATCAAACTCATCTAGCCGGAGTTATTGTTGGGCATATGGGAGGACTACAAAGCCAAATTGGTGACTTCGACAAATATACAAAAGTAAGGTTAAAATTTAAACCAGAGGTAAAAAAAGGTTGGGCTGGTTTTGATATAGTAGAAAAAGAAAAAGAAGCTAAGAAAAAAGGCGATGCTTTGTTGCAGAAAAAACTGATTGCCAATGGAGTGGACAGTAATAGCGATGGTGTTGTCACTGCAGAAGAATTGAAAAACTTCAAAGGCGCTATTAATATTGGTGCAATTGAAATCGATGGTGCTGTTGATAAAGGTGAAATTTACAATATTGATTTCCTAAAAAATATGGGACCAGGCGTAACATCATTCTCTTCAGATAGTAATTCTTTTGGAGAATTACCAAAGGATTTGTTTAAAAATGCAACTAACATTGAACGTATCAATTTGGGCGGAAATAAAGTTACAAAAGTATCAGAAGAATTATTCGCAAATAATAGAAAATTAAAATCTGTAAATTTATCAGCAAATCAATTGGGAACTGTACCTGAAAATCTTTTTTCTAATAATCCAGTATTAGAAGAAATACAATTAGATCAAGCATGGTTATCATCTTTACCAAGTAATATTTTCAAGAAAAATCCTAAATTAAAATCATTAGGATTAATGGAGAATAAATTAAAACAATTAGATGATAATATTTTTTCAAATAATCCAGCACTTTCATTCTTAGGATTGCAAAATAATGAACTTGCAAAATTACCAGCAAGTGTTAGTCAATTAACAGAATTAAAAGATTTGTATGCACAAAATAACCAACTAACTACCATGCCTCAAGGATTTGAAAAATTAGAAAAATTGAATAAATTGAATTTAAATTATAATCAACTAACTACACTAGAAGATGGTGTGTGGAAAAATTTAGCAAAAAACAATGCGTATGTATACTTGGTGGGTAATCAATTATCAACAATACCATTGGATATAATTAAAGAAAATGGAAAATTATCCCTGTTGGATATTGCTAATAACAATTTACCAGCTAGTATTCCGTATAACGAATCAGAAACAAAACAACTAGGAATACGTCCAACAACTCCTCAGAGTTACTATCCACAACGTCAAGCGGCAGAACTTACTGTAGAAGCTAAAAATAAAAAAATCACAATCTCTCCAAAAAATGAGAAAATGACAATTTTAAATCTATTCCATTGGTTCCACGGTCGTTCTACTTTCTTTGGTGGAGAGGGCATCATTCAAGGAATGAAAAACTATCAAGAATTTCTAAATAAATTAACTCAGCCGATAGATGAAATGTTGAAAGGAGAAAATTATGCTCGAAACTGGGATATCGTTACAAAGGTTGAACGTATTCGAGGGGACGAGGTAGTAGAAATTAGTAATACAAGAGTTAGTAACAAGAATGATCACAAAATGGAAATTGTGGATCCAGATATGAAAAATGGTGATCAATATCGTGTAACTAAAACACTTTATGAAAATAGTTCAACAAAAGAAAATGCAAAAATAATTGATATACAAGGAATGGCACAAGCAAGCATGGATTATTCTCAAGAGAAAAATAGCCGTCGTTATACAGTACCAGTTACAATGTTAAGAGTATCAGATGGAAAAGAATCCATGGGAAATGGTGCACTAGAGAAAATTGCAGAGGTAGTAGAAGATGAAAATGGATTACATGTTACCTTAACATTTAAACCATTACATTTAAACCAATATAATTTAACAGGTCATTTAACAAAATTAGGAATTTATCCATCTTTAGCAGATTTACAAAAAAATCAAAATTTGTCTATAGCAAAAGTTGTTAGTACATATGTGGATCAGCAGAAAGAATTCGCTAAACAAGTAACCTTTACACTGAATAGTATGGAAAAACAAGTTGGTGCAAGAGTATGGGTAGATGCGATGGATGATATTGCTCATGCTGCAGGTCAAGAAGATGGTGCTCAAAACACTATTTTGCAGTTTGATTGGTCAGCAAAAAAAGAAGTAGTACCTCCTCAGAAGAAGGAAGGACAGCAATCTTCTGATTCAAAATCATCAAATGAAAAATCTCAAACTCAAAAAGGACAACAAAAATCGTCAAATAATGGGCGTGGTTCTGCTCATATAAAAGATGATTTCACTGATAGCATGACGCATACACATGCGAAAAGAACTCCATCAAATAATGATATACATCATCCAAGTTCTAATGATGAACCTACAAGTAAAAACAATGCTATGTTAGCTAAAACAGGAATAGCAGGATATAGTTTACCACTAGGATTATATTTTGTTTTTGGAGTTATCCTTATTGGATTAGCTTATAGAAAAACAAAATAATTATTTTTCTATCACTTAAGTTTTGAAAAGTATTATAGTAAATACGAAGTGTTTCTAAAAACACTTCGTATTTTTTAATATTAAAAAAAACTAATAAAAATATATATTTTTTTCTTGACTTAGAGTGTACTTCAAGGTTTATACTTAAGATAAGAAATAAATAAAGAGGTATATTATGGTGAAAAAAGTAATAATTATTGGAGCGACTGGCTCATTAGGAAGGGTAGTACGAGAAGATATATTAAATAAAACAGATTGTCATTTAATATTATTCTCTCGTACAGCAAATACAATAGATATAAAAGACCCCAAAAGAGAAATTATTAAGATAGGTGATGTATATAATAATGTTACTCTTGATGATGCACTAAAAGATGTAGATGTAGTTTTTGCTGCACTTTCAGGTAATTTAGGTCTTATGGCGGAAAAATTAGTACACTCCGTTGAACGAAGTAATGTAAAAAAACTTATCTTTATTTCTTCTATGGGAATTTATAACGAAATTCCAGCACATGTAGGCGAAAGAGGTAATTTAAAATACAATCCAATGCTACAAACATATCGAGATGCAGCGGATATAATTGAAAATTCTAAAACAAATTATACCATAATTCGACCAGGTTGGTTTGATAATAATGATACTAATTATGAAATTACTCATAAAGGGCAAGAATTTGGTGGACATAACGTTTCAAGAAAAAGTATTGCTGATTTAGTGCTGCATCTTATCAAAAATTATGAATTGTATAAAAATGAAAGTATTGGAATAAATAGACCGGAATAGAAATATGAAGAAAATATTTATAAAATATATTTTATAGCTATTTTAACATTAGTTATATATTATACAAATAATCAAAAGGAGAATAATATGACGAAAGATGAAAAACAAATTGTAGAACTATACAGAAACATGCAAAAATTTATGGTAGAAAAAAATACTATAGAACTAAATAAAATTCTTAGTGATGATTTTTATTTAATTCATATGACAGGTTATAAACAGAATAAGAAAGAATGGCTTGAGCAAATTAATAATGAAAAAATGAGATATTTTTCTACAAAAGAAGAAAATATTTCTTATGTAATAGACGATGGTTATGCTAGACTTGTTGGGCAAAATAGAGTTGATGCAAGAATTTATGGAAGTCGTCACATATGGCCATTGCAATTAACAATTAATTTTGAAAAACTTGACGAGCGATGGGTCGCTATTTCTTCATTTGTGACTACTTATTAGTCAATCATCACTGAACCATAAAATAAATTTGTCTAAAATTTGACTTGAAATTTATTCTGAGGTATTGAGGTGTATAGTAAAATTATAAACAAAAGAAAGGTATATAAAAATGGAAAATAAAAAAGATGTGGTGGTTTTGATAGGTGCTGGAGCAATTGGTATGGCTATTGCAAGAAGAATAGGAGTAGGAAAACATATCGTTGTAGCTGATTTTAAGAAACATAATATTAGAGTAGCTGAAGAAATTTTAGAAAATTCTGGATTTGAGGTTAGTGGTTTTGTGGTAGATATTAGTTCTAAAGAAAAAATTCAAGCATTGATAAATTTTTCATTATTAAAGGGAAATATAAAACACGTAATTCATGCGGCAGGTGTTTCACCATCACAAGCAAGTATTGAAGATATTTTGAAAGTTGATTTATATGGAACTGCTGTAATATTAGAAGAGTTTGGTAAGAATATTGCCAAAAATGGAAGTGGAGTAGTTATTTCTTCACAATCTGGTCATCGTTTAGAAGCACTAACTAAAAAAGAACAAGATCGTTTGTTAGCAATGACTGATGTAGAAAAATTATTGAATTTAGATTTTATTTCACAAATAGATGATACATTGAAAGCATATCAATTTTCAAAACGTGGCAATAGTTTAAGAGTAAAAGCACAAGCGATAGAATGGGCAAAACAAGGTGCAAGACTCAACACTATTAGTCCAGGCATTATTATGACACCACTCGCTAAAGATGAATTGAATGGAGAACGCAAGGAATTTTACAGAAATATGTTGGAAAATATTCCCGCTGGCCGTGTTGGTATAGCTGATGAGGTGGCAGAACTTGCAGAATTACTTCTTACTAGTAAAGGTAGTTTTATTACAGGTAGTGATTTTCTTATAGATGGTGGGGCGACCGCTTCTTATTTCTATGGGCCATTACAACCTATTAAGGAGGATTAAAATATGAATATAAAAAAAGCTAGCGAACTAACTGGTGTTAGTTCAGATACAATAAGATATTATGAAAGAATAGGAATTTTACCACCTATTCCAAGAAATGATAATGGAATAAGAGAATTTACAGATGAAGAAGTTCGATGGATAGAATTTACAAAACATTTTAGAAATGCAGGAATGTCTATAGAAAAACTTGCTGAATACATAAAATTATTCGATCAAGGTGATAGCACAATTCTAGCACGAATTGAACTTTTAGAAGAAGAAAAAGAAAGATTACTAGAAAAAAGAGATGAAATACAAGCTAACCTTGATAAACTAGATTACAAAATCGAAAACTATAAAAATATAGTAGTCCCAATAGAGAAAACACTAAAAAAATTTAGTGAATAGAGGTAAATGTATTATGAAAAATTTTAAACCATTATTCGGAATAGGAAATAAAAATGAAGATTATAAACAATTTTTCATCGGAGATAGTTATTTAAATATGTTGATTGCTAATAATGATTTGGATATTAGTGTTGCAAACGTAACATTTGAGCCTGGTTGTAGAAATGATTGGCATATTCACAAAAATGGCTATCAAATCCTTCTGGTAACTGATGGAGAAGGATGGTATCAAGAAGAAGGAGCTATTGCAAAAAAATTAATTAAAGGGGATACTGTTTTTATAAAAGATGGTATAAAGCATTGGCATGGTGCAACTAAAGATTCTTGGTTTAGTCATATTGCTATCACAACAGGAAATGCTGAATGGTTTGAGAAAGTCGAAGATGTTGAATATAGTAAATTATAAATATATATTACAATAAATAAATTTTTAAGGAATAAAAAGTTTAAATAATAAAAAAATTAAAATTTAAACTTTTTATTTTTTATTGTTTATTATTTAAAAACTATATTTTATTCCATAAAATATGATAATCTAAATAAAGTTAAAAAGTATTGAAAAAATAGTTTATCTAGCATTAGAAAAAATTGCTTATTTAACTAAAATATAGTATAATAACTAGGTTAATAAAACATTTAGGAGAATACAGAAATAGATGAATTTAGAAAAATACATTTCAATCGTACCAGATTGGCCAAAAGAAGGAATTAGCTTTAAGGATATTACAACATTAATGGCTGATGGAGAAGCATATAAGTATGCAACCGATCAAATCGTTAACTACGCCAAAGAAAAAAAAGTAGACGTTGTTGTTGGTCCAGAGGCACGTGGATTTATTATTGGTTGCCCAGTTTCATATTCGTTAGGAATAGGTTTTGTTCCTGTGAGAAAGCCAAATAAATTACCTCGTGAAGTTATCAGTTATGAATATGATTTAGAATATGGTAGCAATACTCTTACAATGCATAAAGATGCAATAAAGCCAGGTCAAAGAGTTTTAATTACGGATGACTTATTAGCAACTGGCGGAACTATTGAAGCAACAATCAAACTAGTAGAACAATTAGGAGGAGTTGTAGTGGGTATAGCATTCTTAATCGAATTAGATGGACTTAACGGTATGGATAAACTAAAAGATTATGATGTTCTTACATTACTTAAAATGTAACTCGCTACTAAAATATTAATATGACATTTGAACTAATAGAAAAGAAATATCTAAAAAATATAAATACCAATGCTTATTTATACAAACATAGTAAAACTAAAGCACAACTTATTTTTTTTAAAAATGACGACATAAACAAAAGTTTCAGTATTAGTTTTAAAACTATTCCTTACAATGATAATGGTATTTTTCATATTTTAGAACATTCTGTTTTATGTGGTTCAGAGAAATATCCTTTAAAAGAACCTTTTGTAGAATTACTTAAAGGTTCTTTTAATACATTTTTGAATGCAATGACATTTCCTGATAAAACCATGTATCCAGTATCATCTAAAAATGAAAAAGATTTAGAAATTCTTATGGATATTTACTTAGATGCTGTTTTTAATCCAAAGTTAAAAACAAATTCTAATATTTTACGTCAAGAAGGATGGCATTATCATTTAGAGAATAAAAATGATAATTTGATTTATAAAGGTGTAGTTTACAATGAAATGAAGGGAGTCTATTCTTCTGTAGATGAAATTTTAGATCAATATGCAACAGAATACTTGTTTAGCGATACATCATATAAATATTCTTCAGGTGGAAAACCAGAGGCAATCCCTACCATTACTCATGAAGAATTTATTAATACTTATGAGTATAATTATCACCCAAGTAATAGTTATATTTTCCTTTATGGGAATTTAGAAATAGATAGATATTTAAATCATATTGATTCATATTTAAATAAGTATCAGTTTAAAGATTACAGTAATTACAAACTAACCACACAAAAAACTTTTACAAAAGACATAAAAAAATGTACTTACTTTAATGAAAATACTATTAATAAAGCATATGTATCCTATAATTACATTTTAGGGAACAGTAATGAATTTAGCAAACTAGAAAATATAGATATTATTGACGATATACTTTTAGGTAGTAGCAATACTAGATTTAGAAAATTTTTTATTGATAATAATATTTGCGAGGATGTTTACAGTTTTGTCCAAAAGGATAGAAAAGAAGCAATATATACTTTGATTTTTAAATATGTAAATGATGATAAAATTGATGAATTGGATAGTTTGTATAAAAATTTATTGCAAGAAATTATAGAAGATAATTTTGATTATGAACAAGTTCAGGCTTCTATTAATAAAAAGAATTTTTCAATAAAAGAAGAAGTCAATAAAACATCAGCACCTAAAGGTGTATCTTATGCAATAAGATTATTACGTAGTTGGTTATATAACAATGAAAATCTTCTTGATGGTTTTGATTTTGATACAATTATTGCTGATTTACAGAAAAATTGTGATAGTAAAAACTATGAAAAATTAGCAAAAGAATTTTTATTAGAAAATACTAAACAACTTACTTTACATCTTCTTCCTACTTTAAAGAAAGAAAATAAAGAAAAAGATTTAGAAAGTTATAAAGAAGTTTTATCTGATAAAGAATTAGATAAAATTGTTGAAGAAACAAAAAAACTTCGAGCATGGCAGAGTAGTGTTGATAAAAAAGAAGATTTAGAAAAAATTAAAAGTGTTAGTGCAGATGAAGTAGAATTAAAAAATCCATTTAGTAAAACTGAATTTGAGATTGAAAATGGGATCACTTATTCGCATTTTAACGCAACAACAAACGGAATTTCTTATTCGAAACTATTATTTGACATTACAGATTTTAATATTAAGCAACTTCAATATTCATCACTGCTAACATATCTTTTATTCAATCTCAACACTAAAAATAAAACTGAAGCTGAAGTAGTTAAAGAAATTGGATTTAATCTAGGTGGTTTAAATTCATATATAGATGTATTTAGAAAATATAATAGTGAAGAATGTGAAATTAAATTTATTGTTACAGCGAAAAATTTAGTAGAAAAATCAAAAGAGTTAGCTTCTATATTAGAGGAAACTACACTTAATGTTGATTTTGAAAATAAAGAGTCAATCTACAATGTGATATTAGAGTTGAAATTAATGCTTGAAAATAAATTTAAAAATTCTGGACATGCCTTTGTTGCACGTAGGCTTTCAAGTTATTATAATATTCAAGGTAAATTATCAAGTTATCACAGTGAATACGATTTCTATATTTTTATAGAAAATTTGTTAACTGATTTTGATGATAAAAATTATGAAATTATAAAAGAAAATTTATACAATGTTTCTAAAATTATTTTTAATAGCTCAAGACTACTTATTAATTTTGTAGGAAACAAATTAGAATACAGTAACTATAAGAAAGATCTAAAAAGTTATATTGGAAAGTTTCCTAAAGAGTTTGAAAAACAAAATGGTTATAGCATTGAACTCAAAGAAATTGGTTATTCAGAAGGGTTTTATTTCGATTCTTTAGTACAATATGTTGGAGTTGGTTATAATATAAAAAATTATACAGGATCTCATCTAGTGCTTCGTCACATACTTAGTCTTGACTATTTATGGAATAATGTTCGTGTGAAAAATGGAGCTTATGGCTCTGGAGCTATATTTAACTCTTTCGGTGATTTTAACCTTTGGTCATATCGTGATCCAAATTTAAGTGAAACATTAGATATTTATTATGATATTGATAATTATATTAAGGATTTTTCAGTAGATAAAAGAGAATTAAATAAATACATTATTGGTACATTAAATACACTAGATGTTCTGATGTCACCAAATTCTCGTGCTTTTTATTCTCTTACACAATATATTACAAAAAATCCTACAACTAGATATGATGAAATAATAACAGAAATTAAAAATACAAAAATAGAAAATATTACAAAATTAGCCTTAGAATTTAGAAACATGAAAGAACGCAGTTACAAATGTATAATGGGTTCTAAAGCAAAAATAGAAGCTAATAAAGAAATATTTACAAAAATAATAGAATTAAAATAGAAAGGAATATTAATGAGAGTTCGTAATAGATCAAATTCAAAAGAACGTCTTGAAAACAGTCCTGTTGTCTTTTTGCAACCTAAAAATAACAAAGGAGTTTGGAAAGAGATTTTTGGTAATGAAAGACCAATATACTTGGAAATAGGTAGCGGAAAAGGGAAATTTATTCATGCACTTGCTGAAAAACATCCCGACATCAATTTTATTGCAATGGAGGCTCAACCTACTGTATTGAGTTTTCTACTAGATAAACTAGAAGAAACACATAGAGATAATTTAAAATTAATTTCGGGAAATGCTGAAGAATTATTAGAGTATTTTTCATAAGGAGAAATCAGTAGAATATATCTTAATTTTTCAGATCCTTGGCCAAAAACTCGTCATGAAAAACGTCGCTTAACATACCATAAATTTTTAGAAAAATATGAGATTATATTAAATAATAATAAAACAATAATTCAAAAAACTGATAATCAAGGCTTATTTGAATACAGTTTAACAAGTTATGCAAAATATGGTTTTATCTTTGAGAAATTATCCCTAGACTTGACTAATAGCGTATACGAAGAAGATAATATTCATACCGAATACGAAGATAAGTTTATTAAAAAAGGTAACCGAATTTATATGGTAGAAGTTAAAAAAGGTAATTCCGCTTAAATTTACGTAATATAAATTATGTTAACTTAAGTTTGTTGAAGATTTAACAAAGTTATTGATTTAATGAAAAAAATTATTTATAATAATACTAGTATAATTTAAAGGAGAAATATAAAATGATATCAGTTAATGATTTTAAAACCGGAGTAACTATTGAAGTTGATGGAAATATTTGGAAAGTTTTAGAGTTCCAACATGTAAAACCTGGTAAAGGGGCTGCGTTTGTAAGATCTAAATTAAGAAATATGAGGACTGGAGCAGTTAACGACAAAACGTTTAGAGCAGGGGAAAAAGTGGCAAAAGCTCAAATTAACAATCAAAAAATGTCTTATCTATATTCTACTGGTGATGCATATGTATTTATGGATAACGCTACTTATGAACAAATAGAAGTTCCAGAAGCAAACTTGCAGCATGAACTTAACTTCTTAAAAGAAAATATGGAAGTATCTATACTTATGTTTGGTGATGAAATTTTAGGTATAGATTTACCAACAACTGTTGAATTAACAGTTACCGAAACTGAACCTGGAGTAAAAGGTGATACTGCACAGGGAGCTACTAAAGCTGCTACAGTAGAAACTGGATACACATTACAAGTACCTCTTTTTGTAAAAGAAGGAGATGTATTAATAATTAACACATCAGAAGGAACTTATGTATCAAGAGCATAATATAAAATTAAATATCTGTTACTCAATTTATAAGAGTAACAGATATTTTTTACATAACATCCATAATTTTGTGCGCAAAGTAGCGAAATATTTTGAAAAAATTTTAGAAATAGAGTATATCACTTGCTATTTCTCTTTAGGTATGCTATATTATATGTTGTGTATGTAGTAAATGTTATGAATAAACTATTTCCAAAAGGAGGATTAATTCATGGCAAAAGTTTGTTACGTTACTGGACGTAAAGCTCGTTCAGGAAATACTCGTTCACACGCAATGAACGCAACAAAAAGAAAATTCAAAGCTAATCTACAAAAAGTAACAATTTTAGTAGATGGAAAACCTAAAAAAGTTTGGGTTTCTGCTAGAGCTTTAAAATCTGGAAAAGTTGAGCGTGTATAATATCAACGATAAACTTTAAGCTATCTAAGGTGTAACTTTAGATAGCTTTTTACTTTTAAATTTATTCTAAAATCAAAGAAAAGAAAAGAAGAGTAAACCCATATTTTATTATTTGCTAAAAGTAAAGATTTATGTTACAATGTATTTGTTCGCATAATACATATTATATGTATAAATGATAAAATATAAAAGAAACGAGTTATATCAATGAATCAACGTAATTATTATCGGCAAAAAATTAATAAACTTATTCCTGAATTCCCTGATTATATAGAAGACTTTATAGATACACACTATGATAATCTTTCTCCATTAACTTTACATAGATACTTGGAAACTTATAAAAACTTTTTAACTTGGTTAATTAGCGAAACAATCTCGTCTGCTGAAACCATTAAAGATGTAAAGTTATCCACTCTCGAAAATATATCAAAAAAAGAAATGGAAAGTTATTTCAAAAATCTTTCTCGTGAAGAAATCAATGGGAAATATCGCAGTCAAACAACAGTAAATAATTATAAGGCTGCCATGCGCTCTTTATATAAATTTTTAACTGTTACTAGTGAAACTGAACAAGGACACGCCTATTTTGAACGTAATGTCATGTTAAAAATTCCCATTACACGTGTTAAAGAAACTTTATCATCGCGTTCAAAAAAAATATCTGAGAAAATATTTTTAGATTCTCAAGATGAAAAATTTTTAAATTTTGTAGAATATGAATATGAACAAAATTTATCAAAGCATGCTAAAACATTTTTTCTACGAGATAAAGCACGAGATTTGGCTATTCTAACATTATTTTTAAAAAGTGGAATTCGTGTTAACGAACTAGCTAATTTAAAAGTTAAAGATATAGACTTTTTAAATAGTGAGATAAACGTTATACGTAAAGGAAATAAAATTGATACAGTCATCATTACCCAATCCGCTATCAACAAATTAGAAAAATATTTTTCTTCTCTTAGCTTTAAACTCTCGCGAGAAGATTATGCTTTTGTGACTAAAAATAAGAATGGTTTATCTATAAGAGCTATTCAAAAATTAGTGATGAAATACACTGATGCTTTTAATGTTCCTATGTCTCCGCATAAGCTAAGACATAGCTATGGCACAAAACTTGCTCTTAAAACAAATGGAAACATCCCTATTATTATGACTCAAATGGGTCACTCAAATAGTGATACGTCTATGTTGTACATAAACGAGTCTAAAAAAATAATTAAACAATCAATAGATAAATTAGATGATTAAAGTTCGTCGCGATTACAATAGTTTACGTAAATAAAATTACGTAAACTATTGTAATCGCGATATTTTTTCAATCTCTGTGTATTTTTTAATAAATTCTGATTTGCTTTTTGTATATGCTTCTCGATCATTTCTAAATTTTTCTTCAGCTATTAATTTTAACTCTTCATATTTTTTAGCCACACTAGGATTTTTTTCTAAATAATCCCTAAAATATACTTCATCTATATCCCTTAAATGACGAATATGTATATGAAATACTTTTTCTTCAAAACCATTTTCTCCATATCCTTTGACAAAAAATGCTCTTTTATCTTCTTGCCATCGTTTAGAATATTTCTCTCCTAATAATTTTACAGTTTTACAAATTTCATTTTCATCTTTCACTTCAATAATAATATCAATTATATTTTTTGCAAAAATACCTTCAATAGCTGTACTGCCTATATGGTAACTATTAAATTCGACATCTTTTAAGATCATACTTATCTTATTAATTTCTTCTTGATACCAACTTTTCCAATATAAATTATGTGAAACTAAAAAAATTGGATATTTCTTTTTAAATTCTTTATCTTGAAAAATGTTGTTCATATTTTTCCACCACCCTATAAAAAACTAGGATAATTCTAAATTTACCACTAGCTTTCTATAATATTTATTTAAATACATGGATAGAATTTTTAAAATATTCTACACCTGATGCAATAGTTAAGATAACTGAAATCCAAAGTATTATATAATCTAGCGAAAAATTCCAAGTGTTAAATATTGGATTACCTAAAAGAATTAATATTATTGCCACAAGTTGGCTAATTGTTTTTAATTTTCCTAGTATTCCAGCTGGTATAACTTCACCTTTTTCTACAGCTAAAAGTCTTAATCCAGTTACTGCAAATTCTCTAGCTATAACAATTACGACCATCCAACTATGCATCATTCCAAGTTCTACCATAACAATAAAGGCACTTCCTACCAATAACTTATCTGCTAGCGGATCTAAAAATTTCCCCATATTTGTTATTAAATGATATTTTCTTGCTAAATAACCATCAACAAAATCTGTAATAGATGCAAAAATAAAAATGATTGCTGCTATAAAAATGTTTAATTTGATAGGTTTTCCATTTACTATTGATAAAGGCTCACCATTTATATCAAATAATAAAAAGAATATAAAAACTGGAATTAGAATTGTTCTAAATAAAGTTATTCTATTTGGTAAATTCATTTAAACTAATGACCCTTCTACTATTTTTTAGATATAATTTATTATAACATAAACTAAATTAAGCGACAATAAAAAAATAAATATACCTACAAATTATATTTGTATTTTTTCTTTTTAACGCTGTAACATGAGTAAATAGAAAGTATTTGGGGTTTTCGCTCCATTCTACATTTTATTCATAACAAGAATCTTATAGTACTCTTAAAAGTTTAATTAGTTTTTCTTGATGAGTTTTCTTTATACCACTAACCATCGCCGTCATTAAACCAATCTTGTGATTTTTTATAAATCCGTTCTTCCTTTCTTCCTTTCTGCAAAAATTTGTTTTTCAATGTTAATAACAATCCAATCAATAAAATACTCACACTTCTTCACAACTTTATATATATTGAAGGTGTACTTGACATATACAAAAATGCAAGATAATTCTAAGATAATTAAAATTTTGAACTTTTATATAAAAAGAATGGCATTTAATTTGTTTAAAATTAATACCATTCTTTTTATATTATTATTGTTGTCCTGCAGCATTAGAGTTATTTGAAGGTGTAGTATTATTCTCTGTGTTATTTTGTGCTGTACCAGGAGTAGTAATATTCCCTCCTCGAGATGCTGGTTGACTTGGCGAAAGAACTGGAGGGGTTTGTTGATTGCTACCTTGTGTAGTCTGCTGTTCTGTAGTTTGTTGCGACTGTGCTACTTGCTGCTGTTGAGCATTAGCTGCAGCAGTTGCATTGTAATTCGCTAATAATGCTTCTATTTCTGCTAGTATTGTAGCTGAATCATTTTCATTAGAATAAATGTTGTTTTTTTCAGTTTCAATGACTTTTTTTAATTCTTCTAAGTTTTTTTGTGCATTTGATAATTTTTGAGAATCTTGTCTGTCTTGAAAACTAAGTGTATTATCTTTTAAAGTATTATTAACTAATTCAACAGTATCTTCTTTCATTTTTTTTACTGAATCCGTATATAATTTGTCTAAATCAGATTTTTTTTGTGATATTATTTCACTTTCTTTAGATACTAGGTTCTTTAATATCTCTACTTTTTTTCCAAATTCTAGTTCTTTATCAAATTTTTCCACACTTGAATTAATTAATGTTGTATATTTAGATACTACATTTTGTACAGTTGGCTGCTGTACATTTTTATAATCTTGCTGTTTTTTATAAGCATAAGCTGATAACCCAAAAACTAATAATAACATAATTATTAAAAGTCCTATTAAAAATTTATTATTTTTTTTCAATTATTTCACCTCTAAATTATTAAATTCTAATTCAGTTTACATATTTTTAATTATGCAAACTAAATTTATTTATTCTTGATCTTCTGCAAATTCCTTTTCTAAAAATACTTTTCTTGGTTTACTTCCATCTGCTGGTCCAATATATCCATCTTCCTCTAACATCTCTATAATTCTTGATGCTCTATTAAATCCTATTTTAAATCTTCTTTGTAAAAGTGATGCAGATGCTTTTTGTGTTTTTGCAATAAATAATAGTACTTCTTTATACAATGGATCCACTTCATCAAAAGAATTATTATTACCTTGAGAACTAATTTCGCTTGGTGTCATATTAGGATCATATTGAGTCTCAGATTGATTTTTTACATAATCAACAACTTTCTCAACTTCTTCGTCAGATAAGAAAGCACCTTGTACACGAACAGGTTTGCTAGAATCCGCCGATAAATAAAGCATATCTCCTTTTCCTAATAGGGTTTCTGCACCTGATTTATCTAAAATAGTTCTTGAATCAACACTAGAACTAACAGCGAACGCTATTCGTGATGGGATATTTGTTTTTATCACACCTGTTATTACATCAACGGATGGACGTTGTGTTGCTATAATCATATGAATACCAGCTGCACGTGCTTTTTGTGCAATACGTGCTATAGATTCTTCCACCTCTTTAGATGAAACCATCATCAAATCTGCAAGCTCATCAATAATAACAACAATATATGGTAATTTTTTGTAATCTGAATCTTGTTCAGCAATTTTATTATACCCTTCCATATTTCTAACTCTTGCTCTAGCAAATTCACGATATCTGTTTTCCATTTCAAGAACTACTTTATGAAGCACATCCGCAGCTTTTAAGGGGTCAGTAACAACAGATGTCAATAAATGTGGAATACCATCATAAATAGAAAGTTCAACCATTTTTGGATCTATCATAATAAGTTTTACTTTATCGGGTTTGTTTTTCAAAAGTAAACTTGTAATAATTGTATTTACACAAACAGATTTACCACTTCCTGTAGATCCTGCTATTAAAAGGTGAGGAGTCTTATCAATTCTTGTAAAGATCGCTTCTCCAGAAACATCTTTCCCTAATGCTACAGATAATGGAGAATTATCCTTATCATTAATGAAAACTTCTTTCATCGTAACAAGTTCATTTATAGTATTAGGAATTTCTATACCAATTAATGATTTTCCTGGAATAGGGGCTTCTATTCTTACATCTTTAGCAGCAAGATTAAGTGCAATATCATTACTTAAATTAATAATCTTACTAACTTTTGTTCCTGGGGTTGGTAAAATTTGAAATTGTGTAATAGACGGACCAACGATAGCTTTTACGATTTTTACTTCTATACCAAAATTATTAAATGTACTTTGAAGAATTTTTGATTTATTCACTACATCACTTTTTGTAATAGTTTGTTGCTTAGTAGGATTATTTAATAAGGTTATTGGAGGTAAGATATAATTATCATATGATTCATCTTCTTTCGTTTTTTCAAACTTAGGAGGTTCTTCTGTTTCTTCTTTTCTATTTCGTTTTCTACTTACAGATTGAACCATTGGAACATCTTCTTCATTAAATTCTCTTATATCAACCACCAAAGCATCTTCTTTTATTTTATTATATCTTTCTTCATTAGAATTTTTTTTATCCATCATTTCCGAATTAGATAAAGAAATTTCATTATCAATATTTTCATCTATATTTTTATCAAAAGAATTCGAAATATAATTTAAAACTTTTGACACTAAAACTCGATGATTTATATTTAAGTACAAAATAACTACTGTAATAATAGCCGAAATTACTACCAATAATGAGCCATAGTATGAGAGTAGATATATCAAAAACTTAACTGGAAAATATGAAACTACTCCACCGCCATACAGCGAAACTCTATTATAATAAATATCCATAAAACTAATATGATTCATATCTTTGTTGCCAATTAAAATCAATTGAAATAAACAATCAATTAATATTAAAAATATAATTACTAAAATTGGTGATTTTAACTTTTTATTTAAAATATAGTATATGGGAATTGCAACTAAAATCAAATAGACAATATAGCTGAAATTTCCAAACAAGTATTTAAACAATGTATCAAAGATTCTTCCTATAAATCCCATTTGTAAGACAGATAAAATAACAATAATGACAGATACTACAAAAAATATAGTTCTATATGCTTCTTTTGACAATAAAGGAATACTATTTTGTTTTTTTCCTTTTCTGCTTTTTATTGATAATTTATTATTTTTAGTAGTTTTTGAAGTTGTATTATTTTTTTTATTTTTGGTTGTTTTTTTTGTGCTCAATACTCTCTCCTTTCTAGTCCTCAGAAACAAAAATAGCTTCTGTTGGGCAATTTTCCTTTGCTTCAAGAACTAAACTTTTAAATTTTTCATCTACATTTTCTATCATCTCATTATTATCGAGATGACAAAATGCTATCCCATCTTCATCATAATCATATACTTCTGAACAAATCGCATTGCAGTTACCACATGCAATACAATCTTCTCTATTTATTTTAGTTTTCATTGTTTTCTCTTAAATATTTTGTCAATTTTTCTAATGATTTTTTTCTATGACTAATAGAATTTTTTTCTTCAGCAGAGAGTTGTGCAAATGTCTTGTTTAATTCTGGTACGTAGAATATAGGATCATATCCAAAACCATTTTTTCCACGTTTTTCTAAAATAATTTTTCCTTGACATTCTCCTCTAAAAGTAAGTTCTTCTCCATTCGATTTTACCAAAGCGATGACTGAAACAAATTTTGCATGTGAAGTTTTTCCGTTTAATTTCGTTAAAACTTTCTCAATATTTTTTTCGTCGTTTTTTTCATAAGAGTATCTTGCAGAATAAACTCCAGGTTCACCATTTAATAAATCTATACTCAAACCACTATCATCAGCTATTGCTGTTTTTTTAGAAAATTTTGCTATAGTACGAGCTTTAATCAGAGCATTCTCCTCAAAAGTCGAACCATTTTCTATTATATCATCGAAAAATGAAATGTCTTTTAAAGTTAAAATATTATATTCATTTAAAATATTTTTAATTTCTTCAACTTTATGTGAATTATTAGAAGCTAATACTAACTCTTTCATAATAAATCTCCTTTATATTATTACAATTCTACTATCTCAGCTTTTATAGATTTTTTCAACCATTTTGATGCAATATTATCAAAATTATCACTGTATCCAGATATAAAAAATTTATGTTCTTTTTTATTTAGTTTCTTTTGATGTAATTTTTCATATGTCAATACTGTACTAACTTCTCTTGCAGCTTCCCTCCCAGAAGAAATTACTTTAATTTTATCACCATAATATTTTTCAATATCTTTTTTCAAAATCGGATAGTGAGTACATCCTAAAACCACTGTATCCATATCCAAGTTTTTTGTTTCCGTTAATGTTTCCTCTAAAAGTTTTTTAGTTGCATCAGGAATTAAATTTCCTTCCGCTTCAATAAAGGGACAAAAAGCTGGACATGCTTTATCATAAACAATAATATTTGAATTAATATGTTCAACTTCTCTATCATATACTTTTGAATTAGCTGTAAATTTTGTTCCTAAAACTAATACTTTATTATTTTCAGTTGCTTGAATAGCTCTTCTAGCTCCTGGTTGGACAACCCCTATTATAGGAATGTCATATTTTTGCTGTAAATAATCTAACGCGGCAGCTGTAGCTGTATTACAAGCTAAAACAATCATTTTCACTCCCTGATTTATTAAAAATTTAACAGCTTTTTCTGTATTTTCAATAATTTCTTCTCTTTTTTTATCTCCATAGGGACAATTCTTTACATCGCCAAAGTAATAGATAGTTTCATTCGGTAATTGTCGCATAATTTCTCTTGCAACTGTTAAACCACCAACTCCACTATCGAAAACACCTATTGCACGACTCATTTATATACATCCTTTCCATATTACAAAGAATTCAATATTTCTTCTAGTTCTATTATTTTTTTATATGATTTAGTTTCTATTCCAACATATTCTTTAAATAATGTATTAAGAAAAGCAAATAGCTTTAGTAATTCACTGTTTTCTATATCTAAATGTTCTAAAAAGTCTATACTTTTTATACTCAAATAATAAATTACTTTTATAAGTTTATCTTCTAAATTGTACATACTAGAGTCAATGTTAAATTTATCAACAAAACTATTTTTTATAAAACTATATCCTACATATCCATAATTTGTTTTTTGGTATTTAAATATAAAACCTTGCTCTTTAATAAGTTGAATTAAAAAATAAACACTAACCAATTTTTCAGAAACACCAATTTCTATATTATTCAAACAGTATTTTAGTAATTTATACAAATTTAAATTACTTTCTTCCGTATAATTTATATATTCTATTATATTCAAAGCATAACTATTTTTTAATACATCATAAATTATATTACTGTATGAATTCTCAATCTCTAGGTTAATTATTTTATTCATTCCACTAGTTGAAAAAAAGTTTATACTTACCTCATATAAAATACTAACTTTATCTTTTTTCTTACTCTTATTTACGTTTTCATAAAAAAAACTTTCAATATTTCCGTGTTCTGTTAAAACGTGAAGTATTTCATGGTAATCTCTATATTTTATTTTTTTTATGATTATGCCTTTTATAAAACTTTGCCTAGTCAAAAACATCATCCCTATACCCTAAATCTTTTATAAGATTTGGTTTAGAACGCCAATTATCAATAACTTTTACCCACAATTCAAGGAAAATTTTTTCTCCAAGTAGAGTTTCTATATCTTTTCTTGCTCTACTTCCAATTTCTTTAATCATTTTCCCTTGTTTACCAATGATCATTCCTTTTTGTGATTTTCTTTCAACAACGATAGTAGCAATAATATTTTTCTTTTTTCCTTCTTCTTTTTCTATTTTATCAATAACTACTGCAATAGAATGTGGTATTTCTTGTTCTGTTAATTGAAGAACTTTTTCACGGATAAATTCCGAAATAACAAAATATTCGGGCGAATCAGTAATTACATCATCAGGATACATTTTTATACTTGGAATCAAATATTTTTTAGTTGTGTTTAGTAAATTGTCAACATTAATAGATTTCAAAGCAGATATAGGGACTATTTCTACAAAATCATATAGATCTTTATAAAATTCTATAATTTCTATTAATTTTTCAGGATTTATTAAATCAATTTTATTTATCAATAAAAATGTAGGTACCTTTAATTCTTTGACGATATTTATCAAATGTTGATCACCAGGTCCAAATTTTTCGTTAGCATTAATTATAAGGTATACTATCTCTGATTCTTGAATGGCACTGTTTGCCAATTTCATCATATAATCTCCTAATCTATGCTTTGGTTTATGTATCCCTGGAGTATCAATA
Source organism: Gemella cuniculi DSM 15828 (assembly GCF_000425665.1). GTDB lineage: Bacteria > Bacillota > Bacilli > Staphylococcales > Gemellaceae > Gemella > Gemella cuniculi. The sequence continues at coordinate 91,314 of NZ_KE384431.1, read as the reverse complement.
AATACTATTTGAGAATCTCCATCGGTGTAAACTCCGTTAATAATGTTTCTTGTTGTTTGTGGCTTATCAGACATTATAGCAATTTTTTGTTTTAATATGTCATTTAATAATGTTGATTTCCCTGCATTGGGACGCCCTATGATAGTGATGAATCCTGTTTTTATTTGTTCATTAAACATAATTATCTCCTTAATCCGAATTTTTCAAGAATAGCTTCTTGTTTTCCAAACATTTCTTTTTCATCTTTATCATTCATATGATCATAACCTAAAAGGTGCAAAAAGCCATGTACTGCTAAAAAACCTATTTCTCTATCAAAACTATGATTATATTCTTGAGCTTGTTCATGTGCAATATCTACACAAATTATAATATCACCAAGAGAATTAAATTCATCTTCCAAACCTATAATATTTATTTCATCTTCTACTTCATCATTTAATGCAAATGAAATAACATCTGTTGGAATATCTTTTCCTCTGTAATCACGATTAATTTCTTGAATTTCTTCTTTACTTACAAACGATAATGACATTTCGGTAATGTTTGTATCAATATTTTCATATTTTGCTGCACATTCAAGTAATTCGATAAGCATATTCTTTGTATTATCATCTACTAGATTATTATCATCAATAATATCAACAAAAGTCATAAATTTCTCCTTATATACTTTTTATTAAATAAACATCATACAATGTTTAGTAGTGGTATAAAAAATTTTAAGCTATCTTTTTCTTAAAATTTTTTACCCACTACTCACTAATTTAATGTCTTGAAATTTTGTTGCCTTAATGCTTCGTATATTATTAAAGCCGCTGTATTAGAAAGATTTAATGAACGAACATTTTCACTCATTGGAATTCTTAATGTCTGTTCTGAAAAACGTTCTCTAAATTCTTTAGGCAGTCCTTTAGTTTCTCTTCCAAAAATAAAATAAATATCTTCATTATTGGAATTAGAAAAATCAAAATCACAATAGTTCTTTGTGCCAAATTTAGTTATAAGATAATAATTTTTACTATTCGTTGCTTCCAAAAATTCATCAAAACTATCCCACACAACCAAATTCAACTTACCCCAATAATCTAAGCCTGCCCTTTTAACATGCTTATCATCAATAGAAAAACCTAATGGTCTGATTAAATGAAGTTTTGTATTAGTACCTACACAAGTTCGTGCAATATTACCAGTATTAGCTGGAATTTCTGGTTGATATAAAACAATATTATTCATTATACACTAAAACGGAAGTTTGCCACCAAACATTCTTCCAAGACCCTTTCTTTTAGATTTATCGTTCATCATTCCACCAAATTGTTTCATCATCTTACGCATTTCCTCAAATTGCTTTATAAGTTTATGGACTTCGCTTATAGGTCGTCCACTTCCTTGTGCAATACGTTTTCTACGTGGAACACTTATTATATCTGGATTTTGTCTTTCTTCAATAGTCATTGATTTTATAATAGCCTCAATATAGACAAATTGTTTTTCATCAACAGCATCTAAATTCATATTCTTAAGTTTACCCATACCAGGGATCATACCTAATATATCTTTAAGACTTCCAAGTTTTTTCACTTGTTCTAATTGAGATAGAAAATCTTCAAAAGTAAAACTTTGATTTAAAATTTTATCTTGCATTTTTTTAGCTTCATCTTCATCAATGTTCGCCTGTGCTTTTTCGATAAGAGTAAGTACATCCCCCATACCTAAAATACGGGAAGCCATACGTTCTGGATGAAATAATTCTAAATCATTCATTTTTTCACCCATACCTACTAATTTAATTGGTTTTCCTGTAATTGATTTTATTGATAATGCAGCACCACCACGAGTATCACCATCTAATTTTGTTAATACTATCCCTGTAATATCTAACTGTTCATCAAATGAAGTCGCAATATTTACAGCTTCTTGTCCAATCATAGAATCAACAACTAAAAGAATTTCATCAGGAGATACTGTCGTTTTAATATTTTTTAATTCATCCATCAATATTTCATCAATATGAAGTCTACCAGCTGTATCAATTATTACATAATTATAATAGTTTTCTTTAGCGAATGCTAAACCTTTTTTAACTATATCTACAGGATCTTTATCAACATAAAATACTTCAATATCAAGTTGCTTACCTAAGGTTCTAAGTTGTTGAACTGCCGCAGGACGATAAACATCGGCAGCAATAAGAAGTGGTTTTTTCTTCATCGTTTTTTTAGCTTTCAAAGCAAGTTTACCTGCAGTTGTGGTTTTTCCGGCACCTTGAAGTCCGACCATCATAACAGTTGTGATCTTCCCGCCTTGATTAAGTTCTACATTAGAGCCTCCAAGCAATTCAATCAATTCTTCATTTACAATTTTTACTATTTGTTGAGCAGGTGTTAATGATTTCATAACTTCTGTTCCAACAGCACGTTCGCTTATTTTTTTTACAAATTCCTTAACTACTTTAAAATTAACATCAGCTTCTAAAAGTGCAAGACGTACTTCTCGCATCATTTCTTTCACATCAGATTCAGAAACTTTTCCTTTACCAGTTAATTTGGCTATAGTATTTTGTAATCTTTCCGATAAATTTTCAAATGCCATACAACACTCTCCTAATTTTCTAATTTTATTAACTGATCAACGTATTCTAATACTTCATTATTATCAGTTATTTTTTTTATTTCATTCAACAAAAATAATCTTTCGTTATTTAATTTTACTAATTCCAATTTTTCTTCAAATTGCTCAAGCTCTAAAATAGTTCGTTTAATATTATTTGAAACAGCTTGTTTTGATATATTATAATTCTCCGAAATTTCTGTTAGTGATAAATCGTTAAAAAAATAATCATTCAAATATTGTTTTTGCTTGTCGCTCAAAAGATCAGAGTAAAAATCATAGAGTTGTGAAATTTTTATAATTTGTTCGATTTCCACAATTATCCTCCAGTTAAAAAAATATAAATCTACATCCTTATATTATACGATAAAATCGTAATTTTTTCAAACTTGATAGTGATTTTAAATGCTATAATATACTAATTATAATTATTTTACAAACATAAATAAAGAAACATAATTTCCTTAAAATTAAAATTGTATAAAAAAGTGGTTCTTTATCAAACACAAAGTTATGAATTTTTCATAACTTGTCCCCGATAAAGAACCGAAATATAAAATATATTCCTTGTTTTATTTTAACGTATTTGAAAATATTTCAATTAATATTTTGTTATATTCTAAAATTTCTTAGAACTATTCCAAATGTTGTTAAATTATGAAAGACAGCTAATAGATTAGAAGAAACCACATTAGTCAGTCCAAACATAATCAAAGAACTATTAATAAATATTGTTTGATGAACATTATTTTTCATTTGATTTCTTAAATTTTTGGAAATCTCATCTAACATTAATAATGATTTTAAATTATCAGCCTTTAGTACTATATCGCTTATCTGTTTTGACAAATCAGCACTTTCATTCATAACGATACTGATATCACTTTCAGACAATGCTGCAGAATCATTTAGTCCATCTCCTATCATTAGTACTTTCTTACCTTGTTCTTTTTCTTTTTTGATGTACTCAAATTTCGTTACAGGTGTCATACTAGTATTTACTTCATCAAAAGTAATATTATTCAAGATTTTTTGTGTTCTAAACTTATTATCTCCTGTTAGTAAAACTACTTTTTTCCCTAGATTTCTAAGTTTTTTAACAACATACGCTGCTTCTTCTCTGAGAGGAATATCTACACAAAATATAGAAATCAATTTCTCTTTATATCCTAAAAATAATAAATTATAATATTCTTGTTTTTCCTCAATAATTTTTTGTTGACTATCCGTTATAATTATATTTTCTTCTTTTAATAGTTGCAAACTACCGATAACAACTTTTTCACCATCTATATGAGATATAATTCCCTTTGAAGCTATATGATACAACTCAGTATGCATCTCTTCGTGTTCTATTCCATCTTCTTCTGCCTTATTAACAACAGCATTAGCAATAGGATGATAAATATGTTCTTCCAAACATGCACCTATTTTTATAACTTCTTCATAATTATATTCATAAAAAGGAATTACTTCTTTAATATATGGTTGAGACACTGTTATTGTCCCTGTCTTGTCAAAAACAAAAGTATCTATTTCCGCATACTTGTCTAAAGTTGCAGAGTTTTTTACAACAATTTTTTTATCAATAAGATTTTTAATTGTAGTTAAATACGCAACTGGTGTAGATAATTTTAATGCACAAGAATAATCTACCAGTAGAAATGATATCGCTTTACTAAAAGATCTAGTTAGAAGATAAGTAAGTCCCATCGCAATAAAATTATATTTTACTATTCTATCCGCTAATTGTATATACTTGTAGTGATAAGTATTCTCTTTTTTTTCAGATTCTTTTATAAGCTGAATGAGTTGATGAATTCTTCCATTTATTTGTGGATTTTCTACTCTTACATATAATTCACCATGAACAACAATAGTATTAGAATAAACTTTATCATTTATATTTTTACTTATAGGGAATGACTCGCCAGTAAGTGAGCTTTCATCGATACTTCCTATCCCACCAACCACTATTCCATCAAATAAAATTTCATTCCCTTCAGAGAATAAAGCTACATCGCCTTCTTTTATTTCGAAACTTTTTATTTTTTTCTTTATTCCATTATCGAGAATCCATACATCTTTATCTTCAGAAATTAAACTTTTTTCTAAATCAGTAATTGATTTCTTTTCAGACCAGTTATTAAGTTCTTCTCCTAATTCCAAAATAAACATTATAGAACTTGCAGTACTTCTTTGTCCAGTTAACAGTGACACCAAAACTGCTGCAGAATCTAGTGATTCCATCGTTAATTTTCTCTCAAGCAATAGTTTAGTTGTAGATTTAAAATAACCAAATGCCTTCCACCATGTCCAAACAGCTTTTATTGGAAGCGGTAAAATCAATTCAGAAATAGCTCTCCAAAATACTGCATTTGATATTATAGTATATGGACTATCTTCTTTTTTTAAAGTAGGATTTTCATAACATGTTTTTATATCAGAAACATTAATTTTAGTAAGAAAATCTTTTATACATTCTATACTCTTAGAATTGAAAAATATATTAAAAGTGAATTCATCCTGATAGAATTCTATCTTTTTTATTTCCTTTATCTTTTCTACTTGTTTTTTAAAATAAGATCTTACATCTGGAGTTATACGAATAGTAGTTCTTATTCGTGCACGCTTACTTGATAAATGCACTATTTTAAAATACATTCTATTTTTCTCCTATTGATAATAAATTACTTTCTTGCTTCTCTTTCTCGTACAAGTCTTTAGCATCAGCAACTACATCATCAGTATGTTGTTTTATACTAGAAATAGTACTATCTACCTCATCTTTAACTTTATAAATTTTTGATAATGCTAGTGAATAACCTTTTTTAGCATCTTTGCTTGCAAGTAATTTTAATCCAATTGTCCCAAAAGCAACACCGCCTGCAAAAACTCCTGGAGTTTTTAATGCAGATTTCGCTATTTTTAATATTTTAATTGACATAAATTTGTCCTCCTTTTATTGTTGTACTTACAGTATTTATTATAACATTTTTAAAATTGTATGTAAATTTCTAATTAAGCTAATAATTCTTATCTATGTATTAATTATGTAATCACATGTAATCCAGTGCAGAATTATCAATTGTTATGATTATCTTTTCCGTGACATAACTTTCAGCAAAATAATTATTTATATATTTTAATAAAGGATGTAATTTTCTATATTCATTCTCTTGGAATTTTATAGCTATATTAAATTTATATTCATTGTTTATTTTATAAAATAAACTTCTATTTGGTCCTAAAACATTCAAAGTACTATATTTCTCTTTTAGAAAATTATAAATGGCTTTTGATACATATTCTACTTTTTCTTCATCATATCCTTTTATTGTTATAAAAGAAATTTTACAGAATGGAGGATAATCGATTAATTTTCTTCTTTTTAACTCATAATCGTAAAAATCAGAATAACTATGTCGTATTGCATAATCCATTATATTACTTGAAATATTAGTTTGAAAAACTACTTCTCCTTTTTTTTCACTTCTTCCTGCACGTCCAGCAGTTTGCACTAGTAATTGAAATAATTTTTCATTAGCTTTAAAACTAGGTATAGAAATCAAGCCATCTATTGATAATACACCTACTAAAGTTATATTCGGAAAATCTAATCCTTTAGAAATCATTTGTGTCCCTAACAACAAATCTGATTTATAATTTTTGAAGTCAGTTAAAAGTTGTTCGTATGCTCCCTTTTTACTAGTAGTATCAGAATCCATTCTTGTAATTCTAATTTCTGGAATTTTTTCATGTAAATATTCCTCAACTCTCTGTATTCCATAATTTCCTGATACAAGCTCAGGTTTTTCGCAACATTTTTTAACACTTGCAATTTTTTTATGAAAACCACAAAAATGACATCGTAGTGAATTATCATGTTTATGATAGTTTAAACTAATATCGCAATTTTCACACTTGTAAAGATATCCACATGAAAAACAACGAATAAAATTCGTATATCCCCTCTTATTCATAAGTAACAATATTTGTTCCTTCTTAGCTAATTTTTCTTTTATTTTATTTAAAAGCTGCTCAGCTATTACATCTTCTTTATTATAATTATGTGTAACTTCAATTTTTGGTAAATTATTATTAAAACGATGTGTAAGTGTTAATAGATTTTCTTTATTGTTTTTTTCAAAATAGTAGTATAAATCTACATCAGGTGTTGCACTTGCGTATATAACAGTACATTTATTGTATACAGCACGCTTTCTTGCGATATCTTTTGCATCGTACCTAGGTGTTTCAGTTTGTTTATAACTATTTTCATGTTCTTCATCAATAATTATTAAACCTAAATTTTCAAAAGGTGCAAAAATAGCAGATCTAGTTCCCAAACAAATTTTAACCTTACCATCTTTTATTTTTTTCCATTCCACATATTTTTCTTTAATAGATAACCTAGAATGAATAATTGCAATATTATTTCCAAAGATATTTCTAAATTTTTTTTCTATTTGTGGTGTTAAAATAATTTCTGGAACAAGAACAATCGCTTCTTTTCCAGAATTTATTGTCTCTTCAACCAATTTCAAATAAATTTCTGTCTTGCCAGAACCTGTAACTCCATGTAACAAATATTCATTAAAAATATTTTTATTCAAATTAAAAGAGATTTTATCAAAAATTTTCTTTTGATAAATGCTTAATAAATTTCTATTTTCATGAATCTTGATATCTATTAACGTATTTACTTCCTCTTCAATTATTTTTATTATTTTTTTATCAATTAAACGTTTTATTACACCATCCCCTATTGAAAGCAAATCTTTAACCTTAAATTTTTGTATTTTCTTATTAGAAATCAAATAATCAACTAAAATTTTTTGTTTTGTTGTTAATTTTTTATTCTCATAATCTCCCAGTATCAAAAACTGTTCTGTTTCTTTATTGCTAATTTCTTTAACTTTACTAATTAATCTAATAGCCTTTAACGATATCAAGTATCCTATCTGTTCTTGGGTCAAATTTTTTTCTAATTTTTTCTTTTCAATAAAGTTATTCTTAAAATATTTTTCATAATCAAGAAGTAAAGTTTTATTTGAGTCAAGAAGCTCATAAAATTCTACATATTTATTTTTTAAAATTGTCGGTACTAAAGCTTCAATAACTTGGATTCTTGTACAAAATAATTCGTCAGCCATTACCTTTGATAAAAGTAGCATTTCTTTTGTCAAAATTGGAAAATTATCCTTTAATCTTTTAATATATCTAAAATTATTTAAGTCGCCATCAAAGTGTTCAAAAATATCTATAATATATCCTTGTACTATACGAGTTCCGAAAGGAACTTCTACACGATAACCAACTATATTTTCTCCAGCAAATTCATCAGGAATTAGATAATAAAAACTTTTATTTACACTATAAGAATTTACATCCACTATAACTTCTGCAAACATAAAATATTCCTCCTTTCTTTTCTTATCATCAAATGAAGTATAATTATAAAAATTTATCTTGTCAAATTTATTATTAAACACTGACTAGCAAAATGCTACCCAGTGTTTATTCTTTTTTACTTGACAACTGTTTTTATTATTTCTAACGCTATGTTTTCTTTATTAGTTTTGTCAATTTTTTTAATATTATTTTTCTTATCTATTATATATACTTCGTTATCATCCGAGCCAAAGCCTATATCATTTTTCGAAATATCATTGGCTACGATATAATCTAAATTTTTCTTTACTATTTTTTCTTTTGCATAATCTAAAATATTATCGGTTTCTGCGGCAAAACCAACTACAATTTGATTATCTTTTTTATTTTCACCAATATATTTTAATATATCTTTTGTTCTAGTAAATTCTACAGATAAATTTTCATCTTGCTTTTTCACTTTTTTATCATAAACATAAACTGGTGTATAGTCAGACACAGCCGCAGCTTTTATAATTATATCACAATCCTCAAAGTTATTTTTTACAGCTTCAAACATATCCCTTGTACTTACTATTTTTATAACTTTAATATTTGGGTACTTCACCTCAATATCAATGCCAGTGATTAATATTACCTCTGCTCCCTTTTTAGCGAATTGATTAGCTATCGCAACCCCCATCTTTCCACTTGATGGATTTGTAATACATCTAAACGGATCAATAAATTCTTTAGTAGGGCCTGCTGTAACTAAAACCTTTTTCTCTATTAATTCTTTATTGTTTATCCCAAAAACACTTTCCGTTATTTTTAAAATACTTGGAAATTTTCCACGTCCAATATCTCCGCACGCTAAAAGACCTGAATCAGGTTCTACAAAATTAAAACCCAGTTTTTCTAACTTGGTTATATTTTCTTGAGTTATAGGATTTTCATACATATTGGTATTCATAGCTGGTACAATAAATACTTTGGTAAAATCTGGTACTGCGAGCATTAATGAAGTAGCAAGATCATCTGCAATACCATTTGCAATTTTAGAAATAATATTAGCTGTAGCAGGAGCAATAATTATCTTATCAGCCCACTTTCCTAAATCAATGTGTTGAATTTCATTTTTATCTATTTCATCAAAAGTATCTGTATAAACTTTATTTTTTGTCAAAGTTTGAAAGGGTAGTTCTGTTACAAATTTTCTAGCATTATCTGTTAGAATAACCTTAACACTATGTCCTTGTTTTACAAGATTACTAGATAAATCTATAGCCTTATAGGCAGCAATTCCACCAGATACAATTTGCAATATGTTCATCTTCTTCCTCCATTTTTTATTGTATGTATATAATAGCAATTTTAAAACCAAACTAGTAAATATCGCTGTCTTTATTCCCAGGACCAAAGACAGCAAGCTCTAACTTAGATAATCTTTTTAATATATCAAGATTAGTTACTTGAACAGGTTTTTCTTCCTTAACTGTATTCTTCAAAGCATCAATTTTAATTTTCAAATTCTGATTCTCTATTTCCAACTCTTTTATTCGAGTTAAAAGTTTATCAATTTTCATGTAATCTTCGATTATCAAATCTAAATAATCATTCACATCATCTTCACTATACCCTTTAGCCCTACTCTTTTTAAATTCTTTTTCATAAATATTTTTTGCTGTTAAATTAAGTTCTACACTCATGCTATAACTCCTTTACTTAAATTCTGAAAAATAGGCCACACAACTAATAAAATAAAGCGGTGCAGTTTCTGCTCTCAAAATTCTCTTACCCAATCCTACCACATTAAATTCAGATTTAGTTAAAATATCTATTTCTTTTTCAGATAAACCACCCTCACTTCCAAAAATAGCGATAACAGATTTGTTATCTAAATCACTAGTTAACAGATTTTTTAAATTAATATTTTCTTCGTTTATAGATTCTTTTTCATAAGCTACGACTTTATAATCATGTAATTTTGAATAATTCAATAATTCACTTAAATTATCCACGTATGCAATATCGGGAATAAGATTCCTTTTCGACTGTTCAGCAGCTTCTTTTATAATTTTACGCCAACGCTTTAGTTTTGATTCTATCTTATCGTTTTTAATTTTTGCTATATTTCTTTCAGAATTAAATAAAACTATACTACTAACTCCTAATTCTGTTAATTTTTGAATCAAATATTCTATTTTGTCATTTTTCAAAGGTGGGATTGCTATAGTAATTTTTGTAGTTAATTCATTAGTACCTAGCACCTTCTTATATGGTTTTACTACTACTGCCTCAATATTATTATCAACAATACTGCAAATATATTTTATTTCATCTCGAAAAACTACATAAACCATATCATCATTTTTCTTTCTCATTATTTTTACAATATGATTACTATCGCTTTTAGAAAGCACATATGTTGAATTACTATTAAATTTTTCATCTAAAAAATACTGTTGCATAATTTCTCCTAAATTATTTTTTTACTCATATACAATTTTACTCTATTATTGCTTTTAAAGCAACAAAGAGTTGATTAAAAGAAAAAATATAACTTCTTTATCAAGGATTCTGATAAAAATATATCTACTAATTCAATCCTCTTTGGTTAACATTTCTTAATGAAGTTATCACTTATCTATTCTTTACATTTTTTCCTAATGCAAATCTTTATTTTATTTCTCTAAAATTATTGTATGCAATCAAAATTAAAAAGATTACATCAAAAAAGATATAACCTTTCCTTTTTATCCTAACAACTCATTTACTTTTTGTTGAATCGTGTTGTAGTCATATCCTGCATTTGTTAATCTGTTGACTCTGTCTTGACCATTACCCCAAACTCCTGCGATAACTTCTCTCGCAACATCTTCATCTAATGAGTTACTCCCTGGATATGAACTTGCTGTTACTGGCTCGGAGCTACTCGCATTTCCTAACATTTCATCAACCGTTGATCCTAAAGTCGCAAAGTAGTTCATGCGTTCTACAAAGTAACTTTTTACGCTATCAGTAGGCCCTCCGTGAAGTGCCATACTACGATGTGGACAACTAGTCGAACTGAATTCGTGATGTAAGCGAACTATGTTTTTATTAATAGGCAGTCCGTAAAAAATCAAGTCTTCTGTTTCTTGTCTTAATGCCATATCTTCGTTTTCTAAAAAATCTGCGTCTGATACTTTCATACTCTCACAAACTTCATATCCAATCGAGTGAGTGTTGCTCCACCACTCCCCTGTGTGTGATAACCGATGTTGTATGTATCAATTACTCTTGCTATACAGTTTCGATTACAGTAGTAATGTGCAATCCCTAACGCTTTATCTCAATATCTTAACCAAGATACATACTGATTTGAAGTCACACTTCCTGCATCGTTATGTATTACAACGAAGTCTGTACTCGCAAGTTGTCCTGCATTCATTAATGTTTCGTTTATTTTTTCTATCATCTTATTTGTCCTCCTTGTTTAATTGTTGTAAGATGTTTTGTAATTTTTCTGGAATAGGTAGTCCTAGTTTTGCTGTGTTTTCTAAAATAGAAATTCCCTCATTTGATAGATAAAAGAAGATTATAGCTGCTCTAAGTACCCCTACGTGACCAAGTATATAAACATCAAGAATGTTTTCCCCAATTAAATAAAACAAGAATAAAATTAATGAATAAGTATAAAGTCAAAGTGGCTCTATATGTACACTTTTAAAAAATAATTGGAAGTTAGTTTTAGAAGATAGGGATAAAGTAAGTCATGATAAGTTTTTCTATAATAAAAGTTTAAAAAGGTTTATTACTAAAAAAGATTTGTTAGAGTAACTGAACTTGAAAAATTCGATACTACGGGATTGTCTAGTGGTGTCGCTAAGGCTGTTAAAACTATGAAAAAACATAAGGTATATATGCTTAATAGTGTTAGATTGTATTTTCTAATGGGACTTTGGAGGGTTTTAATAATAAGATTAAATTGCTTAAACGTATTTCTTATGGTTACTCTAGCTTTTATCATTTTAGATTGCGTATTTTAGTTATGTCGAGATTGTTTATCAACGATAGTAAAAATAAGAATATTAAGAAAAAAGAAAAATGTGCTAAGCGACTTTGAGTCGTCTAACACATTTCTTGGAAATTTTCCCCTATCCCTCTCGTTTGGCAAAGAGCCGTTTTTGTAAGTTCCCACTCTTAATTCATACTTTGAAGTACTAATTCTCTATTTCTAGAATACCACTTCTCGTTTTAATTCCAAACTTAAGAAATACTGATGTTGTCAATATTTTAGAAAATTATATTTTCTACTTTCTTCAATATATAATTTCTAGATAAAAAGCAAAAAGTCTACTCATAGTATCAAAAAGTTAAAGTGCTTCTCAATATATAATTACTTTTTTAATTTCCTGGTTTTGAAGGAACATATCCTTCTATATGCTCTTTTGCCAATGCTTCATGTTCTTCATAAGTTTTTGAGAAATATGCCTTCCCGTCTTTCGTTGCATGTAAGAAATATAAATAATCTGTGTTTTCAGCATTATTTAAAGCCTCATAAGACGACATTCCCGCTGATGAAATTGGACCAGGTGGTAAACCTTTCACCACATAAGTATTGTATGGCGATTGCAATGTTAATTCTTTTTGTGTTGGTGCCCCTGTTAATTTATCAGCTGCATAATTCGCTGACGGATCTGTCTGCAATCTCATACCCTGTGCAAGTCTATTTAAAAATACACTCGCAATAATTTTATTTTCATCCGCTTTAGTAGATTCTTTTTCTAATATACTAGCCATTGTAATGTAGTCATGAATAGAAATCTGAGTCTGTTTCCCGTTAATAGTCCATAATTTATTATTTTTTTTATACATAGGTACTACTTTTTCATTAGTTGCACGAACCATTTTAGTAATTAAAGTTTCCGCAGTTTCATTATCATCAAGATTATATATAGCTGGATACAAATATCCCTCAAGTGCATACTTAATATCTCTTCCATAAATTTCTTCTGTTATCAACTCTGGAAATTGATTTTGAAGTTTTTTAATAAATTCACCGTCATTCACTTTTTCTAAAAATTCTTCACTATTAATTTTATTACTTTTTTGAAGATTTTGTGCTATTTTTAAAATACTATCTCCTTCTATCACAGTAAGAGTATTACCAGATTTAGCATTTTCTTTATTACTAAGTTCATCCATAATTTGCGAAACACTCATACTAGGTTTAAGATTGAAAGTTCCTACGTAAAATGATGAACCCGTTCTTAAGCGTGAATATAATTTAAAAACCAACTCATTTCTAATTAAACCTTTACTTTTTAACTCTTCTGCAATTTTTTGGCTTCCATAATTTTCTTTTACTTCTACTTTAACATCATCATTATCACTCTTATCAACAGGCGTTATCATATAATAAAAAAATGATAGTACAGAAATTGCCACGGCTACTAGAATTGTTAAAAATATAGGCAATATAGGTGTTTTCTTTTTATTTTTCTCTCGTAGTTCATTTCTACGTCTTACTTTATCTTCTCTCATTTTTTACTCACTTTCATCATAATAGAAAGTATCTAATACTTCAGAAATCATATCATACTCTTCATCAGTCTCTACTGGTTCAAACCTCATATTTTCCTCATCTTCATTTATACATATCATCGGAAAAATACTAATTTCATCTTCATCAATAGTTGCTTCTTCTGCAAAAATATAGTAAAGATTTCCATTTGTAGGATTCGTAAATTCCAAAATTTTACGATATTCTTTTTCTTCACCTTCTAGTGTACTTAGCGTATACACTTCCTCTGTATTATCAATACTGATATTTTTTATATCTTTCTCTTGCATTACTATATCCTCCACATAAATTATTTAATTAAATTTGTCTAAATATGTTTGCAGTATTAAAACCGCCGCCATTTTATCAATGACATCTTTTCTTTTTTTTCTAGAAACATTGGCTTCTAATAATACTCTATTAGCTCCCATTGTTGTCAATCTTTCATCTTGTAAAATTATCTCTACATTTTTTATTTTATTTTTTAATACATCTACAAAATATAAAGTAGCCTCTCCTCTAAAACCAACACTGTTATCCATATTTTTAGGTAAACCTACAACAATAGTTCCTACATCATATTCTTTAACCAATTCTTTAAGATGTTTAATTTTAAAATCTTTAATTTGTTCATTAATATTTATAGTCTCTATTCCTTGAGCTGTTAATCCTAAAAGATCACTGACAGCAACGCCAATAGTCTTAGAACCATAATCAAGTCCCATTATTCTTTTTTTTAACATTTACGACTCCTGAATAAAAAAATATAATAAATATTCTAATATATCATCCATCTCTATTAATCTAATTTGCTCTCTTGCATGATTATCTCTTGGAATATATATTGGATCACCAGTTTTTATATATCCCATAAGTTGATTTATAGGATCATATCCTTTTAATTTAATTGTTCCAACAACATTTTTTAATATATTGTGAATATCACCTTTATCATAAAAATTACTATCAAACAATCTTGTTTCATCGAAATTTGTCATAATTCACCTCCGACTACGCTAGTTCTACAATTACTCCTACTGCATTTTCCCCTGTATGTGTTGAGATAATTGGAGTTGTTGTAAAAACATCCTCATCTTTAACTTCATAACCAAACTCATCTTTTAATTGTACTCTTACTAATTCTACATACTCATCAGCTAAGGTGTTGGGTAAACTAATACGTTTTATTTTTCGAGCATCCTTTTCTTCATTGATTCTTTTTATTAATGTTTGAACTAATTTTTTCTTACCACGGACCTTATCAATAGCAACAAGCTCGGTTTTTTTCAACTGAGTTAGGACTTTAATATTTAACAAACCACCTATAAGTGCAGCTGACTTACTAAGTCTTCCACCTTTTACCAAATTATCTAAATTATCAATAGTAACATAAGTTAAAATATTGTCAGCTTCTTTTCTCAAATTTTCTGCTACATCACTTACCAAAATTCCTCGTTCTAATTGTTTAATACAAGATTCCAATAAATAAACCATCCCTCTTGTAGTAGTTCTAGTATCTACCACATAAATGTTTTCAAATTCAGAACTTGCTGATAATGCAGTGTTATATGTTCCACTCAATGCTGATGAAATGGTCAAAACTATAAGTTTGTACCCCTGTGCACTCCATTTTTCAAAAACTTCTAAAAATTTTCCAATAGAAGGTTGACTTGTTGAAAAATCTTTAGCTGTTCTCATTTTTACTATATATTCATCATTAGCAATGGTTTTATAATTATAATCCACACCATCTATATTAATAGTCAGTGGTACTACTTCTACATCAAATTTATCAATTTCATCAAAAGTTAAATCACTAGATGAATCAATAATAATTTTTACCTTTTCCATTTACCTATTCCTCTCTTTTTCTTTTATAGTGTAAAAATGTATAATCATATTGATTGTTTTCATCTTTTTTAAATCTCTGTTTTTCTATAAGTACCCACTCTTCTTCAGAAAAATCAGGAAATTTTGTATCAGCTTCTACAATAGTATCAACTTCGGTTATAAACATTTCATCACATTTATCAAAATATTTACTATAGACAGCTCCTCCACCAAAAATAAAAACTTTTGAAGTTGCAGTATTTTCTAAGATTTTATCATCCGTATAAATTTCAATATTTTCATAACTTTTCAGTCGTTCAGGATTTCTAGTTAATACCCTATTTATTCTATTTGGTAGTGCTCTTCCTATGCTTTCAAGAGTTTTTCTTCCCATAATAATAGTTTGTCCTGTAGTAAGTTCCTTTACTCTTAACATATCATTTTTTAATCGCCAAGGAATCGTGTTTTCATTACCTATAGATTTTTTTTTATCATAAGCTACTATTAACGATAACATATTTTTCACCTCTAAACCGCAATTGGTGCTTTTATAAATGGATGCGATTCATAATTAATAAGTTCCACATCCTCTATCCTCAAATCAAAAATACTCTCAAAATCATGTATTCTCAAATTTGGTAATGGATATGGAGTTCTTGATATTTGTTCATTAACTTGATTAAAGTGATTCTTGTAAATATGTGCATCACCTAACGTATGAACAAACTCTCCAACTTCTAAACCACACTCTTTAGCTATTAAGATAGTTAGCAATGAATATGATGCAATATTAAAAGGTACTCCTAAAAATACATCACCACTTCTTTGATAAAGTTGACAACTTAACTTCCCATCATTTACATAGAATTGAAAAAGAGAATGACATGGAGGAAGTGCCATTGTGTCGACTTCAGCAGGATTCCAAGAAGAAACAATTAACCTTCTTGATGATGGATTTTCCTTGATTTGATCAATAACATTTTTTAACTGATCAACACCATTAAAGTTTCTCCACTGCTTGCCATAAACATTTCCTAAATCACCATACTTTTTAGAAAATACTTCATCATTTAATACTTTTTCTTTAAAGATAGCCATCTGTTCTTTGTACTTCTTTCCAAATTCCTCATCAACTAGTACCCTATGCCCAAAATCTGTCATATCAGGTCCAGCATATTCATCACTTTCTATCCATTTTTTAAAAGCCCATTCATTCCAAATATTATTTTTATTTTCTAACAAAAACTTAATATTTGTATCACCTTTAATAAACCATAGCAATTCTGACCACACTAAGTTGAAATTTACTTTTTTAGTTGTTAGAAGCGGAAAACCTTTTTGCAAATCAAATTTCATTTGATAACCAAAAATACTTTTTGTCCCCACTCCTGTTCTATCATCCTTTTCTATTCCTTTATCAAGAATAGTTTTACATAAATCTAAATATTGTCTATCAGCCACATTAATTCTCCATTACGCTTTATAATTATTCTTTTTTAAATATTTTGTTAATTCTTTTATTTTCTCTAGTGAATTTCTTCCAAAATGATGTTCTATACCTTCTACTTCTTCATAGATTTTTTCCTCTTGAACACCTATTATACGAAGAAAATCTTCCAAAAGTTCATGACGAGTTAATGCGTACTCTCCCATCTCATGTCCTTGCTTTGTTAAGGCTATACCTCTATATTTTTCATAAATTATATAACCTTCTACATCAAGTTTTTTTAACATTTTTGTTACTGTCGATGGGTATACTGCAAGACGCTCTGCAATATCTGCCGATCTCGCATATCCTTTATTTTTTATTAAAGAGTATATTACCTCTATATAATCTTCCATAGTTGGAGTTGCTTTTGACATTTACTTACCTCCTTATAAAATTTTAAATGGTGATTTTTCAACATTTGACTTTTTCACTTCTACATCTAACTCAGCGATATACTCATCTAGCAAGTCTTTTACCAAATGTTCCGAAAAATGTCCAATATCTATCATATTTTTTTTAAGTTCTATTGCATCAAGGGCTACATGATAGCCAACATCTCCTGTTAAATATATATCAACCTCAGGCATTGAATACATAAAATCTGCTCCACTACCTCCCAAAATTGCTACAGTCTTTATTTGTTTATCATTTCCTATTACTGCAGAAACAGTCTCCAGAGAAAACTTTTCCTTTAAATATTGAATAAACTCATCTAAAGTTTTATTATTCTTAAAATCTCCTATTCTTCCTAATCCAGATCTATTA
Organism: Gemella cuniculi DSM 15828; assembly: GCF_000425665.1. Taxonomy (GTDB): domain Bacteria; phylum Bacillota; class Bacilli; order Staphylococcales; family Gemellaceae; genus Gemella; species Gemella cuniculi. Next base: position 73,696 of record NZ_KE384431.1, on the reverse strand, counting down.
TCAAATTCATGTTCAAAAAGAACTCGGATATTTTCTAATTCTAATTTCTTAGCAAGAAAATCATTTAAACCATATTCTGCAGAATCCAAATTTGTATGAAACGATATTACAGAAATATCATTTCGTATTAAATCTTTGATAATATTAGATTTGAAATCATCTGTAAAATTTAGAGTTTTAAGCGGTTTAAATATTAATGGATGATGAGATACAATCAAATCAATATCATTATTAATTGCCTCTTTAACAACATCACTCGTTACATCAAGAGAAATTAAAACTTTTGATACATTCTTATTATAATCTCCCAACATTAAACCTACATTATCCCATTTCTCAGCTAACCTCACATCTGCCAATTTATTTAAATGATCAAATATATTCTTTACAGTGGTCACAAATCCAACCTCCTTTTTTCTATCATACTATTATATCATTTTATAAAAAAATTTGCTACAATAGAACTTATTTGTAATAAAAATAACATAATTAAAAAATAGCAGAATATTACATCAACATATAAAAATTTTAAAATTTAATGATTGTATTTAATTTTTAAGTTGATTACAGGTTAACATTATTATTTAAAATTGATATGATATTTGATTAAAAGTTTTGATTAGCAAACAATTTATCACTGCATATGCTATGAATATTAAAAGTTTCAGCATCAATTACTTCTTTTTTCTTAAAAATAGCAAAACCACTAAGATACAAATAACAACACCCAATATTGCCGGTTTCAAAATTGATAATCCACTATTACCACTAAATACTACACTATGTATAACCTTTAGAATTGCTCCAACTATAATAACATTAATTAGTAATTTCCATTTTCTTTTCCAAGTAGCGTAAATTAAAAATACAAAAAACATTATTACTGCTGCAATAACAAAAATTTTACCTACTTCCCAACCATTTGTTAAGTAATTTTTTTCAAAATTTAAAAAACTTATAACACTAGCATTCACTTTATCAGGTATAGGAAACCAAAACATGCTGGTAAACAAAGAAAATATTGAAATAGATATAGTTGAAAAAGATTTTTTATACGCTCCAATTACTATAGGTATAACGAATAATGGTCTGATATACCAACTTAGAACATTATGATGTCTCGCAAATGCCCACTCAAAAAAATTTTTACTAGCAAAAAAATAAAAAATAATAAAAAATGTTGCTATAGCGAATAATATCGCTATTGTTGCATCATATCTTTTCTTATTCATATTATTTCACCTCCTTATATTAAATTTATATATATATTTAATAGTACATACAACACTTAATACATATTTTGTCAATATAAATATAAATCACGCACTATATATTTTAAAACATTCTAATTTAATAAAAATATTCTAAATAACTAATTCTACATTAAAGTTCGTTTTTATTTTATTTGACTCATATTTATATTATATTACTATCATTCTAATTATCAAGAATTTGCTCTATAAATTGTTGCTTTGTGCTCTCACTCTCTAGACTTTTATTCTATTATATATTATTATTATATTATTAATTTGTTTATTAGGAGTTGAACAGTATGCAAACAGTTGAAGGATATTTAAATAAAATAATTTTTCATAATAAAGAAAATAATTACTATATACTTTCTATTTTTCTTAATGATACTTATGATTTTATCGAAGGAGATTATCTTAGCGTTGTTGGAACTTTTGATGATATAGATTTTGTTGAAGAAGAACTATACTCTTTTAAAGGTGAAATCGTACAACATAGAAAGTATGGAACACAACTTTCTGCCATAATGGTTGAACCCATTATTGAAAAGGATAAAGAAGCTATAATCTCATATCTTTCTAGTTCCATCTTTCAAGGTATTGGTAGGAAAACTGCTGAACTTATCGTTGAACATTTAGGGGTTGAAGCTCTTGACAAAATATATGAAGATAAAGATTCTTTATATAGCATCAAGGAAATTCCCACCCAAAGAAAAAATACTATTTACTCCACCATTTTAGCCAATAAACAAACTCAGGATATTATTCTAAAATTAAATGAATACAATTTAAGTAACAACCTAATATTAAAAATTTACAACTTCTATAAACATAATACAATTCGTACTATTACAGAAAATCCTTATTCTTTAATTAAAGATATAAAAGGAATAAACTTTAAAACTGTAGATAAGATTGCTGAACATAACAAAATACCAGCAAACGATAGAGAAAGAATTTTATATGGATTTATTTATACAATAAACACTTTTTGTTTTTCTACTGGAAATACTTATATAAAAAAAAATAGTTTGCTCTACAATACTTTTAACATCCTATATTCCTCACGAAATGAAGCAGTTGATAAAAATGATATTCTTAATGCTTTAACTTATTGTTTGGATATGGGAAAACTTATTGAACTAGAAGATAAGATTTTTCTTCCTGAAATATATTATTCAGAATACGCAATTTATAATGATATAGAAAAAAGATTAGAAACTAAAAATTCTATTGATATTAGTGATGAACTTCTAGAAAAGTATATTAAAGAAATTGAAGATGAATTAGAAATTGAATACGATATTGTACAAATAGCTGCGATAAAAAATTCTATTTTAAATAATTTCTCAATATTAACTGGTGGTCCTGGGACTGGTAAAACTACAATTATTTTAGCAGTAATAAAAATTTTCCAAAAAATAAAAAACTACAGTTTAAATGATTTATTAGATGAAAATAAAAATATTCTTACACTTTGTGCACCTACTGGAAAGGCTGCAAAAAGAATGTTCGAAAGTACAGGTTTTTACGCTTCTACAATTCACAAAGCTATAGGATGGACTAATGAGGATGAGAATATGGAAGAATTCGTCAGTGATAAGAGTATAAAATCAGAATTAGTTATTATTGATGAAGCAAGTATGATTGATGTTTTTTTAATGTATAATCTACTTAAAATTATTAATTCACAAGCTAAAATAATTTTAGTTGGTGATAATGATCAACTTCCATCCATTTCTCCTGGAAATGTTCTAAATGATTTGATAAATTCAAAAAAAATTTCTACTGTAAAATTAAATAAAATTTTTAGGCAAAGTGAAAATTCAAGTATTATAAATATATCTCATTCTATTAAAAATAATATTCCATTTGACATACTTGAAAATTTTGATGACAAAGAATTTTTAATGGCAAATAAAAATGAAATTTTGGATGTAATTACCACAACTTATAGCAACCTTCTAGAACACACTGGAAAAGAAAAAATTCAAATTCTTGCCCCTATTTATAAGGGAAATTCAGGAATTAATGAAATTAATAAAACTATCCAAAATTTATTCAATCAAAATGAATTTTTTGTAGAATATGGCGAATTAGTTTACAAAATCGAAGATAGAGTTATGCAATTAGTTAATCGACCAGAGGATAATATTTTTAATGGTGATATTGGCTATATTTATGATATTTTTAAAGAATCTGGAAAACTTAAAGTAGTGATTGATTACGATGATAATTTTGTTACTTATGAAAAACAAGAATTAAATCAAATTACTCTTGCTTATGCTTGTTCTATTCATAAAGCTCAAGGATCGGAGTTTGATAATGTTATTGTACCATTTATTGACTCTTATAATTTCATGTTAAATAAAAATCTAACTTATACTGCGATAACCCGTGCTAAGAAAAAACTAATACTCTGTGGCAACCCAAATGTTTTTTATAAATCAATTGAGCCTTCCAACGTTGTGACAAGACAAACTGCATTAGAGTGGTTCTTTGTACATAATTCAAATGACAGTAACTCAAATGTAACTCTTAGTGAAGAATACTTTCTAACTTATCAAAATATAAATCTAATTGATCCAATGATTGGGATGGAGGATATAAAACCGGAAGATTTTCTTTAATCATTATAAAAAAAGGGTTTTGATATGAAAATATAATCATCTTTTTCCTATTTCATAAACCAATTAAATTAAAACAAAGTGTTTGATCCAAAAAAATCGAAACTTATTAATTTTTAATCAAAACAGTGAATATATTCTTATTAATTATTGTACAGTACACTTAATTCACTTTATTTAGAAAAAATAAAATTTATTTTAAAACTTTCGTTATGAAATTATATAAGTTTCTTTTTTTCTTTTAAAACCATTAGTATAAATTACTGAGTGGCGATTCAATAAAATCATAATTTTTTTAAATAAGATTTTTTTGAATCGCCACTTTTATTATTAAACAATTTTATCAAAACTCAAAAAAAAACTTCCAACAACTAGTAGTAAATTTGAAACAATAATAAGTTTCAAATATTCATAATTGTTGGAAGTTTTTTTACATTTTTTCTAATTCTCTTGCTATTCTATCTATTTCATTGATATTCAAAAACCCTCTAGCTATAAAAGTTCCACTGTTGGAATTAATTGAATTATTTACAGCAGAAATTACCAAATTAGTAAATGTCTCTACCCTAGTTACTTTGCTAGTTAACTCTGTAATATTTTCATACTCTGTATTTTCTTTTGTTAATGTCTTTAAAGAAGCAATTTCTGTATTAATTTTTTCTTTTATTTCATTGAACTTAGCAACCTTATCACCTAAGTTTCGTGATTTATTAAGATCTGTCTCAATAGTACCTGCAAGTTCATCAAAAGTAATTAAATCTTTTGAAAAAGTTGAAATTTTTTCTTTTACATAAGAACTAGAATACTTTGTTTGGACAATGTTATAATTTTTATTATTTACATCATTCGTATTAAAAGACACAGTATTCTTGTTTTTAGACACAACTTCTATATCAAAATTTTTATTATCAAATTCTTTTGAACTAATATTATCCGATAAAACTTCTTTTCCAGAAAAATTATTTAATTTCAAAGTTTTTAAAATTTTATCAAAATCTTCTTTACTAATTAATTCTTCAGTAGAATAAATAAGTAGCCTATTTTTTTCCGGATTAAATTCTGTTTTCTCTAGCTGATTAATACTTACTGAATTAGTCAAATTTTGTAATTGATCTTGTGAAAAAGTTCCCTTATTACTACAACCTTGTAAAATAAACAAAGCCGTTATTAAAACTATTAATCTTTTCATAACTTTAATCTAGAATAATTCTGGTGCAGAAGTGATATTTAGATTTTCATCAATATCAAATACCAAAGGAGTACCTGTTGGCAAATTCAACTCTAAGATTTTCTCATCAGAAATATTCAATAAATATTTGATTAATGCTCTCAAACTATTCCCATGTGCTGAGATAAGGACATTTTTCCCTGCTTTAATTTGTTTTGAAATATCACTTTCCCAATATGGAAGTACGCGATCAATAGTAAGTTTTAAGCTTTCTCCGGTAGGGATTTCTCCTTCAGGAATATCTTTATATCTATCAATGTTTCCTGGGTACATTGGGCTATCTTTCTCTACTTGTGGAGGTGCTACGTCAAAACTTCTTCTCCAAATATGAACTTGCTCATCTCCGTATTTTTCAGCAGTTTCTGCTTTATTCAATCCTTGAAGAGCACCATAATGTCTTTCATTTAATCTCCAGCTTTTATGTACTGGAATCCATAGTAAATCTAATTCTTCTAAGAAAAGATTCAACGTTTTGATGGCACGTTTTTGATATGAAGTATATGCAACATCAAAAGTTAATCCAAGTTCTTTAAGTGTTTGACCGCCTTTTATTGCTTCTTGTTTACCTTTATCAGTAATATCTACATCTACCCATCCAGTAAATCTATTTTCAAGATTCCATTGGCTTTCACCATGTCTAGTTAATACTAATTTCATTAAGAAATCCTCCTAGTGTTATTATTATATTGTTCATTATACAATATTTTCAAAAATTAGTACATACTTTTATCATTAAAAACTTCTAAGAAAACGTTATATTATCAATTTTTATTTAACCTTTTATACTAACTTAAAAATTATTTCTATCTTCACGATATGATTGAATAAAAACCATAAGGATAAATTTTTGCAAATTAAATTCTTGATAAAAAATTTATATTTAATATTCTTAATAAATATCTGAACATTTATCATACTTTTAATTTATTAAATTAAATTTGTATAACACTCCATTTATTAATATTACTAATAACCAACAAAAAAGATTAAAGATAATACTAAAAAATATTCTTTAATCTTCTTCATTATTACTAAATAATACATTATTGACTGAGTATTATGCTATACAATCTTTTTATATACTTTATAATGCAAAACTCACCATACTGTAATTATAAAAAATAATTTTTAAAAATTTACTTTGCTATAAATATATCCGTATACAAAATAAAGTTTTCTTAATAAACTTTTTTATTTACTTTATGTTTTTTTACAATTTTTAACTTATTAGTTTCAAAGAAAGTAAATACTTTCGCTAGTAGAAACATTATAATTAGCCAATACAAAATCATATCATTACCTTCTTTCTTTTTATACGTAAAACTTAATTTATCTCATATCTACATAATAACATACGGAAAACCGAAAATCAAGTATAAAATTCATATTTCTTAATTTTTTTTAGTTTTTTCCTAAAATAACCTTGATTTTTAGTACGGTTTACTTTATAATTTATTATAAGAATATTAAAGAATGGATGAATGCATATGACGACAGTATTTAGTATAAGATTTAAACAATGCTTAAAAGAAAAAAATATAAAACAGGCCGAACTAGCACGCTCTACTAAAATCACTCCATCATCAATTAGCGATTGGTCAAAAGGAAAATATACACCAAAACGTGATAAATTACTTGCAATTGCTGAATATCTTTCAGTTAATCCAAACTGGCTTGTTGGAGAATGTGATAATATGGAAATAGAATCTTCAAATAATTTCATTGATGATGATGCTGAAGATATTATTGATAATATCTCTAAAGTCCCTATTTTAGGTACTATCTGTGCAGGAGATGGTGTTTACATAGAAGAAGAGTATGATGATCATATTTTTATTGATCAAGGAATGCGTGCTGATTTCGCACTTCGTGTTAAAGGTGACAGTATGATTGAAGCTGGAATTTTTGATGGAGATTTAGTTTTTATCCGTCAACAAAATTCTGTTAGAAATGGAAAAATCGCAGCAGTTCGACTTACAGAATGGAACGAAGCATCGCTAAAAAAAATATTTGTTAAAAATGATAATGTCATTTTATACCCTTGCAATCCTGATTATGAACCCATTGTTACTCGAAATGTCGAAGTAATTGGAGAATGTGTCGGTGTGTACAGAGAATTATAGTCAACTTTCCTACGATACAAATAAAAAGATAAAAGAATGTAATTACATTCTTTTATCTTTTTATTTATATTCAAACATAGCCATTCTATCATGACCATTTATATCTTTATACACTTCTACCATATAATTATTCTTTTTTCCTAAATCTTCTATTTTTTCTCGTTGATTATAACCAATCTCAAAGAATAGAAACCCATTCTTTTTTAAATATGTGTTACTTCCTTCTATTATTTTTCTATAAAAATACATTCCATCTTCATCAGCAAATAAAGCAAGATGCGGATCATAATTCAAAACATTTTTTTTGATTGTATTTTTATCAACATATGAAATATAAGGTGGATTAGAAACTATAATATCAAATTGATTATTTATATTATCAAACAGATCCGACTGTATAAATTTAATATCTGCATAATTATTTTTTGCATTTTCCTGTGCTACCTTTAATGCCAATTCACTTATGTCACTAGCAGTAACATCTACATTATAATCTTCTAATTCTTTTTTTAAAGTTATACCTATTATCCCACTACCAGTACATAAATCTAAAATTTTAATGTTTATTAAATTCTTATCTTTTACATATTCTATTATTTTATGAACAAGTTCTTCTGTTTCCATTCTCGGAGAAAGTACATCCTTGGTTACTTTAAATTTTCTATCATAAAAATATTCAAAACCAACAAGATGGCTAAGAGGCATATCATCTTCTATATGTTTTTCTATCAACTGAAAATATTTATTTTCTACTTCTAAACTTAATTGCTCAGATAATTTTGAATTAAAACTTTGCGAAGTTTCATCAAACATATACATTAAAAGAAATTTTGCTAAACTTTCTTCTTTTTCTTGTCTTCTCAAAAGAAGACAAGCCTTCATTATTGCTTGCCTTCTATTCATTATAGCTCTTCACCTTTATTAAGTTCTGCCATTTTCTCTGCTTGCTCAGCAATACGAAGTGCTTCTAAAACTTCATCAAGTTTTCCTTCCATGATCTGATCCAGTTTTTGAATAGTTAAACCTATTCTATGATCGGTAACACGATTTTGAGGATAATTATAAGTTCTTATTCTTTCTGAACGATCACCAGTTCCAACTTTTGATTTACGCTCAGCATCAAATTTAGCTTGTTCTTCTTGTTGATATTTATCATAAACACGTGCGCGAAGAACTTTCATAGCTTTCTCTTTATTTTTAATTTGAGAACGTTCATCTTGCATAGATACTACCACACCTGTAGGTATGTGAGTTAGACGAACAGCCGACATAGTCGTATTAACCGATTGTCCTCCCGCTCCACTAGATGCAAAAGTATCCACTCGAATATCATTTTCATTAATATCAATTTCTACTTCTTCTGCTTCTGGTAACACTACTACCGTTGCTGTTGAAGTATGAATACGACCACTTGATTCAGTTGTTGGAACACGTTGTACACGATGTGCTCCACTTTCAAATTTCATTTTAGAATATACATCTTCTCCTGAAACGATAAAAATTGCTTCTTTTATTCCACCTATTCCTGTTTCAGAGCGTTCAAGTACATCTACTTTCCAACCTTGTGATTCTGCAAAACGGGTATACATACGAAGTAAATCACCAGCAAATAACTGTGCTTCATCTCCTCCTGCTGCACCACGGACTTCAACGACTACATTTTTACCATCATTAGGATCTTTAGGTAATAATAAAATTTTTAATTCTTCTTCCATAGGTGCAAGCGTAGGTTCCAATTCTTTGATTTCCTCTTGCATCATTTCTTTCATTTCTTTATCTTCTTCCATTTCAAGAAGCTCTTTTGTATCTTTAATTTGTTGAACTATATTTTTGTATTCTCTAAATACTGCTACAGTTTTTTCAATTGAACGTTGTTCTTTAGAATACTCCATAAGTTTCTTAGTGTCGCTAACTACATCAGGATCACTAAGCAATTCATTTAATTTTTCATAACGTTCTTCAACTATTTCAAGTTGTCCTAATATTTCCATTTTTTCCTCCTAAATCTACTTTTCTATTTCATGACAGTGACGACATCGAGCCTCATAAGATTCACTAGCACCTATAACTACTATCGGATCATCATATTTTGCTGGGTGGCCATTTATTAATCTTTGACTTCGACTAGCTTCTTTTCCACATTTATTGCAAACAGCATGAAGTTTTGTTACCATTTCACTTATCGCCATAATTTCTGGCATTGGATGAAATGGTTCAGCCTTAAAATCCATATCTAATCCAGCAACAATTACCCGTACGCCCCCATCTGCTAATTCATTTATGACTTTTACAATATCATTATCAAAAAATTGTATCTCATCAATACCTATAATATCATATTTTTTATCTTTTATATAGCTATATATTTGTTCTGCATTATCTATGCTAATTGACTCATAACTATTTCCATTGTGAGTTGCTACTTTATTTTCTTCATATCTTTTATCAATACTTGGTTTAAATAATAAAACTTTTTGTTTTGCAATAACTCCACGTTTAATTCTTCTTAATAGTTCTTCTGATTTTCCAGAAAACATACTTCCACAGATACATTCTATCCAACCAAATTTTCTATTTTCCAACATAATACAAATCTCCTATTAAATAATCACATAATTATTTCTTCATACCAATAGTATTTCATAAACTTTAATAAAATTATTTCTAACGATAGCCGATTATATTCTGTAACTACATAGAATAAAAACAGACAATCCAAAAAGATAGCCTGTTTTACTTTTCTTACTTGATACCGTATTTTTTGTTGAAACGTTCGATACGACCATCTGCTTGAGCAAATCTTTGACGCCCTGTGTAGAATGGATGTGTGTCTGAACTGATCTCAACTTTTAATAATGGGTACGTATTTCCATCTTCCCACTCAATAGTTTCTTTTGATGGTTTTGTAGAACCGCTTAAGAATTTGAAACCACTAGTAGTGTCCATGAATACAACTTTACGGTAATCTGGATGAATTCCTTCTCTCATTATTATCTTCTCCTTCTGCCCTGAACACTTTAAAATATGAACAGAGTTATTTTTAAGTGAGTTAATCACATACCTACTTATTATAATTAATTCTTTAGAAAAAATCAAGTACTTTAGCAAATAATTGTCAATTTTTTTTGTTGACACTTAGTAATCACAAATTGGGATACCAAATTATCTATAATAAAAGAAGATAAAACTATTTTTATTGCAAAGATTGGTATACTGTAAGCATTTCCTCTTTATTACTATTTCCTCACTCTAATAGTAATACATTCTTTCGCAAATTTGATTCAAAATTTCATCAACAGCAATTTTCAAGTCATTATTCTCCTTATTGTTTATATTATTTGAAATAATATCTGAAGTTAACCTTACTGCAAGTTCGTCATAGTCAGAAAAATATATATTAATGTACTCTTCTTTTTCTTCAAAAAAAACATATTTCATAGTTTTAGGTGCATATTTTTTTAATATGTTATACTCTTCTTTTGTTATTAATCCTTTATTCATATTTCTCATCTCCACATGCTTCTATATGTAATATTATATTAAAAGCCGTATTATTTTTCAAATAATTCTCTAAATTAAAAAATAAAAAGAGAGCCTCAAAAATCATGTATTATAAAAACAATTTTGTAGAGTTACTCTCTTACAAAATTATATTATCAATTAATAAAAAAATTATAATTTTGAACAAATAAAAATTACAAAATTATATTATTTCTATTTAGAAATAACTTCGAAATATTGACTATTTAAAATATCTACTTTGTCTAGTTTTGAAAATTAGCATCAAACTATTTAAAATCTTTGAGTTAATCACTCTTTACCTCTTTAGTTGCTACATTTTCTCCAAACCAACGTTTTGATATTTCTTGAAATTTTTCTTCTTTATATAATTCTTTAAATGCTTCATTAATTTTTTTTACAAGTGTTACATCAGTTTTTCTTGCTCCTACTGCAAATGCTTCACTTTCATAGCCAGCATTCATAATATCATAATCTTCTAGTTTATTTTGTTGTTTTAAATAATAATTTGCATACACTCTATCAATAAGTAATGCATCTATTCTATCATTTTCTAGGTCAATTAATGCCTCGTTAAAGCTCTCATATTGAGTTACATTATTATTTTTTACTATGTCTTTAAGAATTTCTGTTTTTTCATTAAATACATCATATCCAGATGAACCATTTTGTGCACCAAGTATTTTATCTTTTAAATCATTTTTTGTATTTATGTTTTTTGATTTTTTAGTTACAATAACTTGCTCATTAATCATATATTCATTAGTAAATTGAACAATATCTTCACGTTCTTTTGTTTTCGAATATCCATTCCAAATAAGATCTATATTTCCATTTTTCAATTCAGTTTCTTTTAAATCCCAATTTATTGGTTGCCAGTCAACAGTAATACCATATTTTTCAAATACAGAATTTGCTAAATCAATATCAAAACCTATATTTTTTCCATTCTTATCTTGAAAACCCATAGGTACAAATGTATTATCAAAACCTATAACTAATTTTTTATTTTTTTCAAAGTCTTCCCAATTATCTTTGTTAGGCTTATCACGGCCTCCAGAAGCACATCCTGAAAGAATTAGTAAAAATGTGAATAATAAAATAAATAATTTTGTTAATTTCATCACAATACCTCTATCCTCTTATTTTGGTTCTACTTTTAATATGTCATCAGCAATATTTTCTGCAAATTGCAAATCATGGGTAACAACTATTTGAGTTATACCTAATTTTTTGTTTTGTAATATTAATTTTTCTACTTCTAATCTTAGTTCTGGATCAAGTGCACTTGTTGGCTCGTCATATCCAATAATCTTTGGTTCTATCATCATCGCACGTGCTAATGCTACACGCTGTTTTTGACCACCAGATAGTAAATGTGGATAGCTGCTTATCTGTTTTTCCAAGCCTAGACGACTTAGCAAATCTTTTGCCTTATTCGCAGAATCTTCTTTAGAAATTCCCATCGTATAGACAGGTGACAAAATTAAATTTTCTAAAACTGTAAGATGTGGAAATAATTGAAAATCTTGAAATACAAAACCTAGAAGATTTCTTTTCTCTAGTTCATCTAATGGTAAACTCTCACCATTATAAATAATTTCTCCAGAATCGATAGTTTCCAAACCAGCTAACATGCGTAGTAATGTAGTTTTTCCACCTCCAGAAGGTCCTACTATTGCAAGAATTTTATGTTCTTCAACTTTTAAATTGAAATTAGAAAGTATCATTCTATCTTCAAACTTCTTACTTATATTTTTTAACTCTAACATATTTACCTCCTGTCGTAATTATAACGCTTTTCAACATATTTTGAAATAATAGTTACAATCCCTATTAATATTAAATAAATAGCACCAGCTACAAACATAGGAATAAGGCTAGCATCACGATTCGCTGCTGTTCGACTTGCTAAAATTAAATCACTTATACCCAATGCATAGACTAAAGACGTATCTTTCACCAAACTCATAATTTCATTAAAAACACTAGGTAATACTATTTTTATAACCTGTGGTAAAATAATAAATCTTATTGTTTGAAAATATGAAAATTTTAAAACCTTTGCTGCCTCGTACTGCCCCTTAGGAATAGACTCAATTCCCCCACGAAAAATTTCTGCAAAATATGCTGCATAATTAAGTGTAAATGCAATAATTGCTGCTGGTAATCTATCAAAACGTATGCCTATATTTGGTAAGACATAATAAATAAAAATTAATTGTAATAATAACGGTGTTCCTCTCATTACCCATATGTAAATACTAATAAAACAATTTAATATTTTTATATTAAATCTCATTACAAAAGCAACAATTATACCTAGCGGTATCGATAGAATTAACACTAAAAAGAAAACTTCTAAAGTTATTAATGCACCAGCGATTAAACTGGGTAATATTTCAAATAAGTACTCCATTAATCACCCTCCTAATATTTTTCTAATCACTTACTAAAAATTCTTTATTAAACTTGTTATATATACAATATTTATTAAAAAATTCTAAACATTAGATTTCAGAATAACCAATATTATAACAAAATTGTAGAATTTTTTGCAAACAAAAACCCCTTGTTTTCAAAGGGGAATTTTATTATTTGTTTAATTTTGATTCGTGGAATTTTTTCATAATTCCTTCTTTAGATAATAAACTTCTAACTGTGTCAGAAGGTTGAGCTCCATTACCTAACCATTTTAATGCTAACTCTTCATCGATTTTAACTTCTGCTGGATCTTTTACAGCATTGTAAGTACCGATAGTTTCGATAGAACGTCCATCACGTGGAGATCTTGAATCAGCAACAACGATACGGTAGAAAGGTGATTTTTTAGCACCTAATCTTTTTAAACGGATTTTTACTGCCATGTTTGTACTCCTTATGTTTCAACTTTTTATTATTTTAATATATGTGTGTTTATGAAGTGTTTAATGAAAAAGTTGAATCTATATGCTAAGTTTTCTAAGCTAGTAACTATTCTAACATTATAAAAATAGAAAGTCAATACTTTTTCAATAAAAATGTCAACTTTTTTTGTTGACTCCTTAGAATTAGTTATATAAATAATTTTCACATGTCTGTAAATAAAAAATATTTAATAGAAATGAGACTGAAATAATTTTGAGTTGCTTCAAATTACTTCAATCTCACAATCTTAATCTTCTAATACCTTTTCGATTTCTGCTAATATTTTTTCTTTTCCTATCTTTGTTACCGAAGAAAACGGAATAATCGCCATGTTATTGGTTAGATCTAATTCTTTTTTGATTTTTGCTGTATTTTTTGCTAATTCATTTTTAGATATTTTATCAATTTTTGTGAGTACAACAACAAATGGAATTTCATAATAATTCAGAAACTCATTCATTTCAATATCATCTTGTGATGGTTTGTGTCTACTGTCCATAAGATGTAAAACAAAACCTAAATTCTCACTATTAGTAAAGTACTCAACAATCATATCATATAATTTTTCTTTTTCACTTTTTGATAACTTGGCATATCCATATCCTGGGACATCAACTAAAACGACTTTTTCATCTACATTAAAAAAATTAAGTGTGCGAGTTTTCCCAGGTTTTGAAGAAACTCGTGCATAATTTTTTCTTTCTAAAATTGTATTAATAAACGATGATTTTCCAACATTTGAACGCCCACACATTGCTACTTCTGGTTTTGTGTGCTCTGGATATTGTTTTTTTGATACTGCACTTATTAATAAATCTACATTATGTGTATTTAACTTTTTCATTATATTTCTCCAAATACTATATTGAATACTTGTTTAATATTATCTACAGAATGAATAGTTAATTTCTCCAAAATTTCTTTTGGAATATCTACTAAATCTTTTTTATTTTTAGTTGGAATGATTATAGTATTAATATTCATTTTTTCCGAACTTAAGATTTTTTCTTTTACTCCACCTATAGGAAGAACTTTCCCATGTAATGTCATTTCTCCAGTCATAGCAATATTATTATCTACGACTTTTTTGGTAAGTGCAGAATAAACTGAAGTTGTTATCGTAATACCTGCAGAAGGACCATCTTTTGGAATTGCACCTTCTGGAACATGAAGATGAATATCTATTTCAGAAAAATTAATTTTATTTAATTTTAATTCTTCTGCATTAGATCTTAAATATGAAATCGCCATTTGTGCTGATTCCTTCATTACATCTCCAAGTTTTCCAGTTAAAATAATCTTACCATTCCCACGTGAAATACTAGTTTCAATTTCCAAAGTATCACCACCAACAGAAGTATAAGCTAGTCCATTTACCAACCCTATTTCAGGTGTAGAGTTTTTATCTTTCATACTATATTTTTCTGGTCCAATAAATGATTCAAGATTATTTATACCAACTTTAACTTTTTCTTCACCTTTTAAAATTTGAAGTGCTGCTTTTCGGCATATAGATGCAATAACTCTATCTAAATTCCTAACACCAGCTTCATAAGTATAACCATTTATTATTTTGTTGATAGCTTGTTTAGAAAATGAAATATTAACTCCTTTTAAACCATTTTCCTTAATTTGTTTTGGTATTAAATATCTAACTGCGATATTTTCTTTTTCTTTTACAGTATATGATTCTAATTCAATAACTTCCATCCTATCACGAAGTGGAGCAGGGATCATCCCAAGATTATTTGCAGTTGCAATAAATAGCACTTTCGATAAATCAAAAGGAATATCTAAATAATGATCTATAAATTCATTATTTTGTGCTGGATCTATCACTTCAAGCATAGCTGCTGCTGGGTCACCCTTTATATCAGAAGCCATTTTATCTATCTCATCAAGTAGAATAACAGGATTTTTTGTTTTAATTTTCTTTAATGATTGAATAATTTTTCCAGGAAGTGCTCCTAAATATGTTCTTCTATGTCCTCTGATTTCAGCTTCATCACGAACTCCTCCAAGAGAAATACGGATAAAACTTCTCCCCATTGCACTTGCAATAGATTTTGCTAATGAACTTTTCCCTACTCCAGGAGGTCCAGATAAACAAAGGATTGGTGATTTCATATCTTCTCTCAATTTTTTTACAGCAAGAAACTCTAAAATTCTTTCTTTTATTTTTTCTAACCCATAATGATCGTCATTCAGAATCTTCTCCGCATTTTTTATATCAAGAGCATCTGGAGTTAACGTATTCCAAGGAAGAGCTACTACTGTGTCTAAATATGTTCTTATAATAGAGTGTTCTGGACTCATGATCGGAGTTTTCTCCAATCTATCAATCTCTTTCAATAAAACATTCTTATCCTCTTCTGACAAATTTATTTCCAAAATTTGTTTACGAAGTTTTTCTATATCATCATCTTCAGGAGAAATCTGTTTTAATTCATCTTGAACGACCTTCATTTGTTCACGTAAAAAATATTCTTTTTGTTGATTATCAAGATTTTCTCTTACTTTATTATCTATTTCACGTTTATAGCCACTTCCCACTAAAAATGCCTCTAAACTTCTATTAAGAAATATAGCTTTTTTCTCCAAGTCTAATAAATATAAAGCTCTTTTCTTTAATAGTTTATCAAGAGGGAAGTATTTTATATTCTTATTAATAAATTTTTCTAAATTATCCGTTTTATAGTAGTCAATCTCGAAATGTTCTCTTTCCAAATATTTCTCAAAATTTTCTTTTAGTTGGTTTAAAACTGTTTCTTTATCAAATCCATTATCAATAGTTTCTTTTACCGTAATATCCAAATATTCAACTTGATTATCACTATAAACCCCACTTTTTACCTCTGCAACTCCATAGCAGTGATATTCATATTTATTATTTTTTTTATCTATTGAAAGCTGTCCATATGTCCCAAAAAACACATTAAATCCTTGGCTATCAAACATATCATCTTCAGAAAACTCTTCATCATAGGCATCTATAAGTTTTCTTTTACTAGTTACAAAAACCGAAATTTTTTCTCTTTTTACTCCATTAATTGCTTTCAAAAATTTTTTGTCCGTCACATCAATTGTATAAGTATTAGTTGGAAAGAATAAATCTCTATTTTCTAATAAATAATATTTTGTCAAAACGAACTCCTCTCTAACCTAATTATTTTAATAATGGTTTAGTTTTATTAATAACATTATCGTACGTTATAGTACATTTTTTTACATTTTTTGCACTAGGAATATCATACATAACGTCAAGAAGTAATTCTTCTATTATTGAGCGTAATCCTCTTGCTCCTGTTTTGCGTTTTATGGATTCTCTTGCAATTTCTTTTAAAGCCTCATCTTCAAAAATTAACTTCACTCCATCTAGTTCAAATAAATATTCATATTGTTTAATTACAGAATTTTTTGGTTCAGTTAATACTCTCACTAGATCATTTTCATCCAGTTCTTCTAAATAACAAACCACTGGGATACGACCTATAAATTCTGGAATAATTCCAAATTTCACTAAATCTTCATGCTTTACTTTCGAAATGATATCTTCATCATTTTTTAATTCATCACTCTTAGAAAAACCAATTATCCTTTCCCCAAGACGTCGTTTTATAATTTCTTCAATTCCTGAAAATGCTCCACCAATAATAAATAAAATATCTTTAGTATTTATTTTTATCATTTCTTCGCCAGGATGTTTTCGACCACCTTGTGGAGGGACACTTGCCACTGTACCTTCTAAAATCTTTAACAAGGCTTGTTGAACACCTTCTCCTGAAACATCTCTTGTTATGGAGACATTCTCGCCTTTCTTGGCGATTTTGTCTATTTCATCTATATATATAATTCCCTTTTCTGCTCTTTCTATATCATAATCTGCATTTTGAATAAGTCGAAGCAAAATATTCTCAACGTCTTCTCCTACATACCCTGCTTCTGTAAGAGTTGTTGCATCAGAAATAGCGAATGGTACATCAAGCATTTTTGCTAAAGTTTGTGCTATTAAAGTCTTACCAGATCCAGTACTACCTATCAAAGCAATATTGCTTTTTTGAAGTTCAATATTTTCACCATTTTGTTTAGCATTTATTCTTTTATAATGATTATATACTGCTACTGCAACAGATTTTTTTGCTTTATCTTGGCTTATTACATATTCATTTAAATGTTTCATTATTTCATGAGGTTTCAATAATTTAAAATTTGGTTTATTCATTGCATTTTGGTAGCCAATTTCCTCTTCAATAATTTCTGAACATAGTTCAACGCATTCATCGCAGATAAAAACATCATTACCTGCTATCATCTTAAAAACTTCGTTTGATGACTTTCCACAAAAAGAACACTCTATTCCTTTAACTTCATGTTCCATAATTACACCTCACAATCTTGAACTTTATCTTTATATCTTATTATCTTTTCATTATCATTGTAACATAAAGCCCAAAAAGATACACCCCATTATATCATATTTAGGCTTTTTTTTCTAGCAAAGAACAACAAACATTCCTCACAAAAATACATTTTTTTAATATTTGATATCAATAATTTCTTTTGATAATGAAAACTAAGATACAAAACTTAAAATTTAGTATCTTAGTCAATTTCTACTTATTTTTTTTCGCTATTCTCTTAAACATCTGAACATAAAGTCCCATGTAAATAATTATACAAAGTATAACATACATTACCGTCATAATTACACTCCCTTCAATTCCAAATACACTTCCATTATATAAATTTTTATTCGAATTAAGCTCAGCATCTAAAAGTGTATATGAAAGTCTTATACCACTAATATTTATTCCAAATATAACACCAACAATAAAATTCCATGCACCATGAAATGCACCTACTAACCAAATATTATCCGTATACCAAAATAATAACGATAGCATAAAGCTTGCTATAAAAATATTTAGTGAAGCAATGTAAGTCATTCCTGTATTAGCAGCATGAAATACTGTAAAGAAGATAGAATTTACAATAACACCCCACCATTTTCCTTTTGCACTTGCAATTCTATTCATTAAATATCCACGAAATACTACTTCTTCTGTTAATCCTTGAATTAAAAATAATATTATTAAAATAATTATCATAGTATAATTTCTATTATTTGATAACTTAAAACCAAAACCATCAAAAAACAAAATTATAACTATAATTGTTACAGAAACTACAGCAGCGAATGTTAAACCCAAAATGTAATTTTTTATAATATCTTTCTTTTGAAACCCAAGTGTTAAAAATTTATTTTTTTCTACATATTTAACCCACAATAATATAAATAATAAACCAATAATAAATGACAACAAATTACCAATGGTATTATCTTTAACAAAAATCTTTACAAAATAATCCCAAGAAATCCCTTGTACAAATAAATATGTAATAACTACTAATATTGCACTCCACCAAACTTTAGGTTTATTTTTTTTCAATAATTCTAAACTGTTCATAATTCCTCCAAAATTGATATCATTAACATTTTATTCCATTCCAAGCACGCTGTCAACATTGTTTTATTTTATCATAAATTTTTCTTTTACAGATTATTATTCCATGATATAATTATTAGTATAAAAATTCAGGAGGAATAACAATGTCATTTTTTTCAAAATTAGGTGAAAATATTATACTTCCCAAAGATGTTTTAATTCAATCTAAAGAAACTGCTGCTGTGGAAGGTGCAATAAATGCAACAATAGGTATCGCTACTAAAAATAAAAAAGCTATAGCTCTTCCAGAAATAAATAATATAATTAAAGAAGTAAATCATTTTGATTATCTCCCATATTCTCCTACACCTGGACTGCTTGAATTAAGAGAATTATGGAAAGAAAAAATTTTAAGTGATAACAAAGCGATAAACTCATCTTACTTATCATTACCAATGGTAACCACTGGTATAACTCAAGGAATTGATATAGCTGCTAATCTTTTCACTGAAAAAGATGATGCACTCTTGTTATCAAATTTATTTTGGCAAAATTATTCACAAATATACTCAATAAAACTTAATAATCAAATTTATAAATACAATCAATTTGATAATAAAAATAATTTTAATTTGGAAAATTTTAAAGAAACACTAAATAGTATTAAAGAAAATAAAATATCAATAATTTTAAATTTTCCAAACAATCCAACAGGATATACACCGTCAAATAATGAACTTAACAAACTAGTTGATATTATTGATGGTTTTGCCAAAAATAATCCACAAAAAAATATAATAACTATTGCTGATGACGCATATTTTGGCTTGTTCTTTCAAGAAAATCATAAGACTCCAACATTGAGTGCAACATATAAACTTGCTGACAATAAAAATTGTTTAGTAGTAAAATTAGATGGCATTACTAAAGAATATTACGGTTGGGGACTTCGTGTTGGTTTCATTACTTATTATGTAAAGGATAATGAATTACGGAATATAATTTTAGAAAAAACACAAGGCTACCTGAGAAGTACTACTTCATCACCTGCGAATCTTTCACAACAAATTTCACTAAAACTTTTGAAAAATAAAAATGTACTTCTTCAAAAAAAGGAAAATGATAATCTTATTAAAGAAAGATATAGAATCTTAAAACAATCTATTAAAGAACAAAATCTCGAAGATGATGTTACGATTTTACCATTTAACTCTGGATACTTCTTCACAATAAAAATGCCAAAAGAAATAGATGCTCATAAATTTAGATTGAAATTTTTACACGAGTATAAATATGGAGTCTATTCAATGGACAATGAACATATTAGAATAGCTTTCTCTTGTTTAGACAATGAATTAATTCCAAAATTAATTAGTAATTTTAAACTATGTATAAAAGAATTTAAATAGAGAATAAAATAGAATTAGAATAGAAAATTTATAAATTTCCTATTCTAATTCTATTTTTCATTTTTTGATTTCCTATCTAAGTAAAAACATTAAGATTATAATTTTAAATAAAAATTTTATCTTTTCTAATATAAAATGCAATTATAATATAAAATATTATCTCACTCTTACTATTATGAGTAAGAATATACCTTCTATTTATTCTACTAACCATTTTATCTTTTTGTACTTTTTAACATTTCAACCATATGATTATTAGCGTTAAGTTCTATTGTATTATCTAGTGATAAAAATTCATAACTACCATATTTATTATCCAATGCTGCTTTTATTAAATAGTCTGTAACATTAGGATTTTTAGGTAAAATCGGCCCATGGAGATAAGTTCCAATTAAGTTATTATAAAGAAGCCCTTCTTTTTTATCATCGTCGTTATTTCCAAAACCAACTATCACATTACCTAATGTCTCATAATTATGATAAGTTCTTCCACCATGATTTTCAAAACCTACTATGCTTCCAAATTTTTCAGATTCTACTAGTATATTTCCAATCAAACGTGGTGCATCTTTTTTTGATTCAGTATAAAAATCTAGAATATTTAATCCAGCTAATTTTTCTCCATCAATAGTTTTATAGTACTCACCTAAAAATTGATAACCACCACAAATAGTTAAGGCTGGAATGCCATTTTCTATCGCTGATTTAAATTCACTTTTTATTTTACTAAATTCTTCGGTTGCAATAGATTGTTCTCTATCAGAACCACCTCCAATAAAAAACATATCACAATTAGATAATTTTATTCCATCAGTTGAAGTGATATTTTCCACTTTTAAATCTATACCACGCCATTCACATCTTTTTTTTAATGCGATAACATTTCCAATATCACCATATAAATTTAGTTTATCTGGCATAAAATGATATAATTTTAATTCCATACAACTAATTCTCCAATTCTTTTTGTGTTTCTGCCAATGCTGTATAATTAGGTATTACTATTGCATATTTTTCTTCATATTTTTTTAAGGCAGAAACTGCATGATTTATACTTTCTAATACAATAACATTTGCATCTACTTCACTGTATTTCAGTCGAAGTGCGAGCTCTTTAGCACGTTTACCTGAACAAATAATATTTTTAATATTTTGATTTGCTAAAATATTAAAATCTGTATCCCAAATCCAAGAAATATCAAAACCATCTGCACCATTGTCATTAAGAACTAACAAATAATTTATTTCATCTTTTATAGAATTTCCAATAGCTAATGATGCATTAAGTCCTGCTGGATTTTTTGCTAAATTTAGTAATGACGTAGTATTTTTAGAAATTTTTATACTTTGCATACGACCATTTTTTGATGTGTAGCTGCCTAAACCATTTTTAATTTGTTCATCCTCTAATCCGAGTTGTTTTAACAATGTATACGCCGCTATTAAATTATAAATATTATAATCACCTGCAAGATTCGTATTAAAACTTTCTTCATTATTTACACTCATTTTGATAAACGGTTCTACTTTTGCACCAGTTACCTCATAATTGCACTGTTGATGTTTAAAACCACATTTTTCACATTCATAAAAACCTAATTGGCTATAGTGAATGTGTTCATATGTAAGTTCTGTTCCACAGTTTGGACAAAATTTCGATTCTGATATTCCATAGTCAGAAAAATCATATGCATCCTTTGCTATCCCAAAATAAATATTATCTTTTCCATATTTTGATAAACGTGTTACAAAAGGATCATCACTGTTTAAAATTAATTGAATATTTTTCCCCTCTAATTGTTCACCAATAGTTGCAATTAAGGTGTCAATTTCTCCAAAGCGATCTATTTGATCTCTAAAAAAATTATTTATTACAAATTTGGTAGGTGTGATGTATTTCATAACTCGACGAATAGAACCCTCATCTATTTCTATTACAGCTAACTTCGTATCATTTTTCGATTGAATAGCAAACGTAGAAATAATTCCATCTAGCATATTTGCTCCTTCAAAATTATTAATAAAGTTAGTTCCAGCCTCTCTTAATGTATGCCCTATCAAATTAGAAGTAGTAGTCTTACCATTAGTACCTGTAACAAAAACAATTTCATCATATTGTCTTGCTAATTTTATCAATACTTTATCATCGAATTTTCTAAGTATTTTTCCTGGCAGATCTGTTCCTCTTTTACCTACCAATTTACTAGTTGCCCTAGTTAATTTTGCTAAGTTTTTATATAATGCTAGCATATATTCTCCTTTTTATTTTTAAAGGCTATTTTGTGAAGTATCAAACTTATAACCTATTCCCCAAACAGTCGTAATCATTTTTGCCACTTTCGGAGAAATTTTATCAAATTTTTTTCTTACCCTTTTTATATGAGTATCAACAGTTCTTAAATCTGTATAAAAGTCATAATCCCACACTGTTCGTAATATCTCACTTCTTCTAAATGCCTTATCTGGAGATTTAGCTAAAAATAAAAGTAAATCAAATTCTTTTGGTGTTAAAAATACTTCTGTATCATCAACAATAACTTTGTGAGAATTAACATCTATTATCAATCCTGGGAAAACTAATACATCCTTTGTATATAACTCTGGTGTATAGAAAACACTTCTTTTTGTCCTCTGCAAAATAGCATTTATCCTAAGCATTAACTCACGTGGACTAAATGGTTTTATGACGTAATCATCAGCACCTAGTTCAAAGCCCTCAACTCTACTTTGCTCATCAGCTTGTGCTGACATAATTATGACAGGAGTAGCTTTTGTTTTTCTAAGTTCAGTCAATATTGTCTTACCATTTAACATTGGTAAATGAACGTCTAATAACACACAAGAATAATCCATATATTTTAAACGCTCTAAACCATCTTGGCCATTATCTGCCTCATCAACAATATATCCTTCCTTTTCTAAATACATTACTAATAACTTTCTAATTCTTTCTTCATCATCAATTATTAAAACTCTCTCTGCCATTTATTATCACTTCCTATTTTTTACTTATCACCATTTTTCGCCTTATTTATAAGTCTTTTCACTTCATGAATTGTAAGAATTCTGTATTCGCCCTTTTTCAATCCTTCTAAACTTAAATCCTCTATTGATTCACGTTTTAATTTCATAACTTCATATCCAAGTACTTCAAACATCTTTCTAACTTGTCTATTTTTCCCTTCATGGATAGTAAGTCTAACTAATGTATTAGAACTCTTATTTTTATTTTTTACTATACTTACTTCCGCTGGTGCTGTTTTATAGTTATCTATTCTCACACCAGAACGAAGTATTTTCAAATGATTATCTTCTAATCTACCATTTATTTTTACAACATACGTTTTTCTTATTTTATGTCTCGGATGTGTTATAAGATTAATAAATTCCCCGTCATTTGACATAATAAGTGCTCCAGAAGTATCGTAGTCAAGCCTTCCTACTGGTACTACCCTTTCATTTACAGATTCAAAAAAATCTTTTACACACACCCTATCTTTTTCATCTGCCATTGATGTAATGACTTTTTCTGGTTTATAAAATAAATAATATCTTTTATTTTCTTTTAATAACCTAACACCATCTACTATTATCACATCACTTGGTTCTGCTTTTATACCTAATTGGGTTACTACTTCCCCATTTACTGTTACTTTTCCAT
This sequence comes from Gemella cuniculi DSM 15828, assembly GCF_000425665.1. Classification (GTDB taxonomy): domain Bacteria; phylum Bacillota; class Bacilli; order Staphylococcales; family Gemellaceae; genus Gemella; species Gemella cuniculi. The sequence continues at coordinate 49,525 of NZ_KE384431.1, read as the reverse complement.
CTAATATCAACTGTTCTGCTTTTCTTCTCGAAGTATAACCCGATGCAGCTATCAATTTTTGCAGTCGTTCTGCCATTATTTTCCTCCTACTTTTCTAAAAATTGTGTCAATTCCTCATTACTTATAGTGTTTGATTTAGGCAATTCTTCCAAACTTTCTAAACCAAAAACATCTAAAAATAATTCTGTTGTTTCGTATAATTTTGGTTTCCCTATAGCATCTAGCGTTTTATTTGAGACTATCAGTTCCTTATTTATTAATGAATATAATATAGAATCACTATTTACTCCACGTATCTTTTCTATTTGAAGTTTTGTTATTGGTTGATTGTATGCAATTATTGCTAATGTTTCCAGAGATGCTTTTGATAATTTTACCAAATTTTTCGAAACTATCGCTTTTTTTATAACTCCATATATGTCTTCTCTAATGAGCATTTTATACACTGAACCAAATTTTTTAATCACTAAAGAATTTTCTTTTTTATTATATTCTTCACTGTAAATATTTAGCATATTCTTTGCTTCATAATTTTCTATTTCCATAAAAGTTGAAAAGAAGTCTATACTTAGACCCTCTTCACCTTTCATAAAAAGCAACGCTTCTATTATTTTTTTTGTTTCATCTAATAACATACTATTCTTCCTTTAATTTGTATTCTAAAGAGATTTCATTATCATCTTCGCTACATATTAATTCTTGATCCTTTATCATGGTCAGTAAGCTAATAAATACTAAAACCAATTCTTGTCTTTCATGATAACTTTCTATTAATTCAAAAAAAGTTAACTTTCTTTTAGTGATAAATTTTTGAAGTAAATTATCTTTTACTTCTTCTAAAGAAACTTCTCGTCTATAACTAACTATTTTTTTATCATCATTATTTTTTTCTTCTAACGATTTTAAAATTTTTTCCATCGCTTTTAATAGTTTTTCAGACGGCATCCTTAATTCTCTAATGCTTCCAACATTTTCAAGATCTATACTTTCTTTTTCTAAAAACTGTGCTCTATTATGTTGAAGAGTTTCTAATTTTTCACTAAGTTCTTTGTAATTTTTATATTCAATAAGTTGTTGTACGAGATCTTCTGGTTCTTCATATTCATCATCATCAAATACAGGTAGTAAACTTTTACTTTTTATATGAAGTAATGTCGCAGCCATTACAATATATTCTTCTGCATTTTCTAATGAAAAATTTTCCGTATTATTTATATATTCAAGATAACTTTCAGTAAGCTGTGCGATTGGAATATTATAAATATCAATCTCCATTTTCTCAATAAGGTGGAGTAACAAATCAAGCGGACCTTGAAAAACCTCCAAATTAACATTATACATTTTATTATTTATTATCCTCTTTATTTCATTGCTTTTCTTGGATGATTATTTATCACCCTTTTTAGAGTTTTTTTGTCCTGTACATTTTTTAAATATAACTTAAGACTATTTATATTTTTTAATCCTAATATTTCTTGAACTTCTTCCACAGGAACTTTATCTTCTAACAGATGTATAGCTAAAGAATTTCTAAAATTCATCGTATTTAATTCTTTTTTTAATTTAAGTTCTTGTTGACGTTTTTTAAATATTTTCCAAAACCCTTGACGACTAATACCTTGACCATCATGATTTAAAAACAATTTACCAGAACCTGTTGTCGATATTCCTATTTTTTTCAATTCTTCTAAATAATTTTTTAGTGCATCTACAGATTCTTTATTAAGTGGAACTGTTCTATAACCATTTTTTCTTTTATATTTTAAATATCCAATTTCTAAATTGACATTTTTCATTTCCAAGTTTATACATTCTGTAGGTTTTATACCAATAGAGTATGACAACTCAAAAACTGCTTTATCCCTATAATCGGTCAAACTTTGAGCGTCAATATCTAAAATACGTGCTATTTCCTCTCTTGTGAAAATCACTAACTCCTCTTTAGTATCCCTATTTATTTTTATATCAACATTAATTTTATTTGAAATAATCTTTTCATCATATAGATAGTCAATAAAAATATGAACAGTTGATACTGCTCTTGACAATGTTGCCGGAGAATATTTATTTTTTCTTAAATATTCTATGTATTGCGAAATAAATTCTTCATTTAACCAAGAAGTATAGTTTTCTATTTTATGTTCAGACTCCTCTATGTATATGAATAATTTTTTCAAATCTCTAAGATAAGCATTAATAGTATTTTGTGAAAAATTTCTTTGATTTAATAAGTTTTCTTGAAATTTTTTTAATGTTCTTTGACTCATAAAAATCCCTCCCTAGTATTTTAATGTAAAATTCCCTAATTTACTAATTTTGCTTTCTATATAGATTATAACATCTCAAAAACTTTATGTAAATGTATTTTATTTAGTTTTTCTAGTAAACTTCTTCTGTATTATTCCCACAAAAAATATATTTACTACCATTACTATAATTGGAGTGAGAATAGCTTTGTGCCAATAGTATTTAGACATCGCCGCTCCGAATAAAACTCCAAACAAAAATACTGATATTACTAATGCATATGTCATAAAAGGAACTTTACTATTTTTTTGTTTTAAAAATAAATACTTAAACATGTGCTCACTCATTGATCTTAAATTTCCTGTACAGAATACACTAGCAAATGCTAAATTATTAATTTTTCTAAATCCATCAAATTGAATTGCACAAATAAATGAAATAACTATAGGACGAATATCGATTCCAAAAATAGATTGTTTTATAAAAATAAAAATTAAAGCAAAAATTTGAGTACAAAGTAATATATAAATGTGTTTAAATATTGATAACTTCTTATATTTCGATTCTATAAATTTACTAACCAAAACCCCTACTATAAAAGAAAATATAGGAACAAGATAGTGTCTTACTGCCCCGAAATCACCATCAATCAAACCAATACCAACAAAAATCAAATTTCCAGTTTGGGCATTTGCAAATATTCCACCACAATTTACATAAGTATAAGCATCAAAAAAACCACCAACAAGTGTCAATAACAAACAAAAAACTAATTGCTCCTGTACAGGAAGTTTTTCGTTTATTATAGTTTTACGTATATCCATATTGTTTTTTGTATATTCCTCCGTAATAAATTTTTATTAATCAAATATTGTTTTCCAATCTTTAGAATTGTAACAGTCAAAACACATCTTTAATTGCTCATAGGTATTTCTTGCCGTTGATAATTCTGGAAGACTATCTAATGAGAAAAATTTAGCATCTAATGTTTCAGTATTTTCTTTAAAACTATGACTAATATACTCACATAAAACAAAAATTTTCACCATTCCAAAAGGAAAATCAACAGAATGATGTCTATTATAATCTTGAACTGCAATTATTTTGACAGGGTTAACAACTGCACCAGCCTCTTCACTAGCTTCTTTGATAACATTTTCTTTGACACTTCTCGCCACATCTTGATACCCACCTGGTAAAGACCACTTTCCATCAAACTGCTCTCTGACTAATAAAATCTTATTATCTTTTATAATAGCTGCCCTATTTTCCACCTTAGGTGTTTGATATCCTAACTCACCAGCAAAATCAAATTTTATCTTTTCAGGTGATATATCATATTTATAACTCAACATTTCACAAGAAATTTCTCTAATTCTTTCAGAACGTTCTCTGTCGAATTTATCTTTGCTATACGCTAATGAACATTGTGCTAAAAATTGCAACTCTTGTGCCCAACTTTTCCAGATACTATCACGATAAACCTTAACCACATCTTCAATATTTTTTATAAAAATTGCATTTTTTACATCAAGAAAATCATAATCGTGTTTTAACAAAAAAACATTCGTGTAAGTTTCACTTAAGTTATCTTTATCCGCAGTTAAAAATAATATATTACTTTCTATGTTTTTATTTTGTGTTATAATTTCAAAATTTATACTCTCTATGGAAAATAATTTTTTTAACTCTTCGGTTACTTTATCTTCTAAACTTTTATCAATCAATAATTTTTGATACATAGCACTTACCTCCGTTTTTAAATAATATTATAACATAATTAATATTATTTATGCTATTAAATTAGAAATATTTAAAAAAACCTTTAAATATACTTTTATTTTATTCTCGATTGAACTTTTAGCATATTCTATTTTAAACATTTTTATTTTAAATTTTAATTTATACTAAACTTCTTGTAACTTTTTATTATTAGTTGTATAATAGTTATTGTAAATATATAAAAGGAGGGATTAGAATGAAATATATTGTTTCTCTAATCTGGGCATTTATTTTTTCATTTGTCACAATATTTATTATCACATCAATTTTAGGAAGTAATGGACAAACATATTCTGTTGAAAACTGTGCTATTCTTTCAGTTTTATTTACTATATTTGTTGCATTACTAGAAGCTGTTGGTTTTGATAAAAAACGTAGTGAAAACTAAATTTTTAAATTATAAATTATTATTAAAATTTCTAAGAAGGTAGGTTTCCGAAGTTTTTTAAAAACTTCTTTCCTACTTTTTTATTTTAGGAGTGAATTTCATGGAAAATATTTTAGCAACGATGTGCTATGTTGATAACGGAGAAAGTTATCTTATGCTTAAACGTACGAAAAAGGAAAATGATATACACGAAGGATTAACTATTAGCGTTGGTGGAAAATTTGAAGCAGGGGAAAGTCCAGAAGAATGTGTAATCCGTGAAGTAAAAGAAGAAACAAATCTTGATATAATAAAACCACGTCTTAGAGGAATAATTACTTTCCCACTATTTGACGGTGAAAAAGACTGGTACACTTATGTATTTACCGCTACTAACTATAAAGGAAAAATTACTGAAGATTGTAACGAAGGTGATTTAATTTGGGTAAAAAAATCTGAAATGAAAAATATAAAAACTTGGGAAGGTGATTACATATTTTTAGATTGGTTAGTAAAAGAAAAACCATTCTTTTCTGCCAAATTTAGTTATAAAGACAAAAAATTTATTGACTATGATGTAACTTTTTATGAATAAAGGAGAACTTAAAATGAATATAGAATTGAATAAAACATTTGAAAAAACTTATCAAGTAAAGGTTGAAAACAGTGCTAAAAACATGGGAAGCGGTGATTTAGAAGTTCTGTCTACCCCTAGTTTAGTTGCGTTTATGGAAAATTGTGCTAAAGAATATTTAAATACCTTCCTTTCTGAAGAGTTAGGGAGTGTCGGAAGTAATATTAATATTAATCATCTTGCTCCCACTTCCATAGGAAAAGAAATCATAATAAAAGGTATAATTACAGAAATAGTAAAAGAAAAAATTGTTAATTTTTCATTAGAAGCATTTGAAAATGATAAAAAAATTGGAGCAGCAACACACACACGAGTTATTATTAATAATAATAAATTTATGAAAAGACTATTTGATTAACAAGTATGAAAAAAAATATCTTCAAAAAAATTATTTACGTTACTATTGTGCTTGGACTAACAGGTTTAGTTGCATTTGTTATTTACGCATCTTCTTATTACAAAGCTGATGAAAATGTAAGTAGATTAATTAAAACTGAACAAATAGTTGTCGAAAACGACTCTATTAAACTTATACCAAAAATACACCAAAAAAATATAGGAATTATATTTTATCCAGGAGCAAAAGTAGAATATACTTCGTATCTGCCTATGTTGAATAAATTAAAAGAAAATGGATATACTGTTATCTCACTTAAAATGCCATTTAATATGGCAATTTTTGGAAAAAACAAAGCAAATGAGATTTATGATAATCATCCTAATATAAAACATTGGTACATTGCAGGGCACTCTATGGGAGGTGCTATGGCTAGTTCATATGCGTCTGCTCATCAAGATAAAATAGAAGGTCTAATATTATTAGGTGCCTACCCTTATGGAGATTATCCTTTAAATAAAACATTAACCATTTATGGAACTCTAAACACCAGTGTCGCTGAAAAAATTAATTATACAGAAAATGTTGTTAAAATTGATGGGGGCAACCATGCTCAATTTGGCAATTACGGAAAACAAAAAGGTGATGCTGAAGCACATATTAGTCCAGAAGAACAACAAAATGAAACTGTTTCTACCATAATAGATTTTATAAAAAATAATCGACAAAATATCTACTAAGAAAAATACAATCATATATAAACAAAATTGTTTCTCATTTGAATCGTTTTGCTATTAAAATGAAGAAGATTTAAGAGTAAAAAATGAAATAAATAGAAAAAATTATCTACGATTGTTTCAAATATTAATTTAAGAAAAGATAATTTTTCCTATGCCCAAAAGTAGTTTCCTAAATTTTAAAAGAAATTGAAAATTAATTAATAGCTAGATAAATTATTATTTTAATAAAATAGAAAAAGCTTACACATAATGTGAAGCTTTTTAATTAAGTCAATTTTACATTTTAATATTCATTTGAAAAAATTAATTCTAAGAAATAATTTTTTAGAACCTTAATATATGTTCCCTTCATTCCTAACGATTTAGATTCGATAATTCCAGCACTTTCCAATTTCCTAAGTGCATTTACAATAACTGAACGTGTTATTCCTACTCTATCTGCTATTTTACTTGCGATAAGTAAGCCTTCTGTTCCATCTAGTTCTTTAAAAATATGTTCAATAGCCTCTTTTTCTGAATACGATAATGAATTAAGAGCCATATTTACCATATCTTTATCACGAGCTAGATTCTTTTCTTTATCTTGTTTTTCATGAAGTATTTCAATTCCAACAACAGTTGATGCATATTCAGCTAATACCAAATCATCATCTTTAAAGTCACTATCCATTCTTCCAATTACAAGAGTACCTAAACGTTCGCCTCCACCTCTTATTGGTAAAATAACGGTGTAAGTATTTCCTTCAAATCTCTCTTCTTCCTCTTCAGGAAATATAGACAGTTCATTTTTAAATGGAATATTTACCTTCGTCGCATATACTTTCATAGTTGCATCTAAATATGCTTTCGGTACTTTTCTATCACGAATAATTTTTTCCATACGTTCATTTGAGTAATCTATAATAGAATCATATCCTAAAATATTTCCCTCAACATCCAAAATATAAACAACAGAATCTAAAATTGGACTAAGACGCATGGCCATTGCTTCGAAATCAACATTTTCATGTCGACCTTCTTGTAAAATTGTACTTATTTTTCTTGTTTTTTGTAATAAACTCGCCATTATCTTCTCCTTACAAAAAATACTTTCCTCGCTTATTATAACATTTATTTGACAAAATTGTAAGACTTTTTAAAAAATTTTATTTAACAATTTTGAAATTTTCTAAAATTTCTAGCGATCTTTTGGCATATCTTTCATATTTTTCTTTTTTATCTTTGATTCTTTCCTCTAATGATTTTATAATTCCAAAATTAGCATTCATAGGTTGGAAGTTTTTATTCGTATTATCAACTATATAATTAGCCATTGCTCCTATCATAGTCTCAGTTGGAAATATTACTTCCTTATCTTCTTTATTATACAAAGCATTTAAAGCTGCAACTATACCAGAAGCTGCACTCTCTACATAACCTTCTACACCTGTCATTTGTCCTGCAAAATAAATATTTTTTTCTTCCTTTAAACGATATGTTTTTTCTAACAGCTGTGGAGAGTTCAAATATGTATTTCTATGCATTACTCCATAACGTACTATATTAGCATTTTCTAAACCAGGTATCATATTTATAATTCGTTTTTGTTCACCCCATTTTAAATGTGTCTGGAATCCTACTATATTGTACAGCGTACCTTCACTGTTGTCTTGACGAAGTTGAACAACTGCAAAAGGTCTTTTATCCGTTTTAGGATCTTCTAAACCAACTGGTTTCATAGGTCCAAATAATAAAGTTTTTTCTCCACGTTTTGCCATTTCTTCAAATGGCATACATCCTTCAAAATAAATTTCTTTTTCAAAATCTTTCAAAGGAGCAGCTTCGGCTGTTATTAATGCATTGTAAAAATTTTCAAATTCTTCTTTTGTCATCGGACAATTCAAGTAGGCTGCTTCACCTTTATCATATCTTGATTTTAAATATACTTTATTCATATCAATAGAATCTTTTTCAATAATTGGTGCAGCTGCATCATAAAAGTAAAGTCCATCTTGATTTGTATATTTTTTAATATCTTCACTTAGTGCATCAGATGTTAAAGGCCCTGTTGCCACTATTACAGGAATTTCTCCTTTTGGAATTTCTTTTAATTCCTCTTCAATTACATTAATGTTTGGGTGATTTTTTATATTATCAGTTATCATTTCAGAAAACTTATCCCTATCTACTGCCAATGCACCTCCAGCAGGAACTTGTGTTGCATCTGCACATTTTATAATTAAAGAATCTAACATTCTCATTTCTTCTTTTAATAATCCTACAGCATTAGTAATATTATTCGCTCTTAGCGAATTTGAACATACTAACTCAGCAAAATTTTGAGTTTTATGTGCTGGTGTCATTTTTTTAGGACGCATCTCATATAAATCAACCCTTACTCCACGTTTTGCTAATTGCCATGCCGCTTCACTACCAGCTAACCCTGCCCCGATTACAATTATTTTATTATTCATTAATTATCTCACTTTCTCCAATTATAATAAGTCTGAAAAATCTTCTTTTATTATCTTTTCTTCTTTCATATCTTGAGTTATAACTCTACCATTTTTATCAAATAGATACGTTTTAACACTTGCCAATGTTTCTTCCATAAGCTCAGAATAATCATCACGTGCTTCATATGCAGATATTTTTTCTAATCTTGGTTTAGTTTTTGGTGCCTTTGGAGTAAAAATTGTACAACAATCTTCAAATGGAAGATTAGAAATTTCTAATGTATCTATCTCTTTTGCAATTTTTATTATATCAACCTTATCCATTGTTAACAACGGACGTAAAACTGGCATATTAGTTACATTATTAATACAATTCATTGATTCTAAAGTTTGGCTAGCTACTTGACCTAAAGATTCCCCTGTTGCAATAGCGAGACATCCTTCTTTTTTAGCAACATCCTCTGCTATACGTAACATAAATCTTCTTGTTGAAGTCATAGTATAGTTAGATGGTATTCTTTTAACAATTTCTGTTTGCAGTTTCGTAAAGTTTACCACATGAAGTTTAATTTTACCTACTACTTCACTCAATTTTTTTGTTAAATCAAATATTTTTTGTAGTGCTTCTTCCGAAGTAAATGGTGGTGATTGAAAATGAATCATCTCTACTTCTACACCTTTAACCTGTAGTGTATGTGCTGCCACAGGTGAATCGATTCCTCCAGATAAAAGAAGCAATGCTTTTGACGAAGTATTAACTGGGAAACCTCCTATACCCTTTATAAAATCTGTAAAGATAAATATTCCCTCACTTCTCACCTCAACATTAATAACAAAATCTGGATTTTTTACATCAACTTTTAAATTTTTATAATTTACTAATACATGACTTCCAAAAATATTATTAAGTTCATTAGTATTATGAGCAAAATTTTTATTAGGTCGTTTAGTTTGTATTTTAAAAGTATAACTTGTATCTTTTTTTGTTTCTAACAAATTATCAATAACTTTCTTCGCTTCTTCTACATCCAGTGATGCACGCAAAACAGGTGAAAAATTATGAATACCAGGAACCTTTTTTAATTTCTCTATAATTTGTTCTACGTGTTCATTACTATCTAGATGAATATACATTCTATCCCTTTTTGTTTGAACATGAAATCCTCTTAATCCTTGAAGATTATATCGAATATTTTTAGTAAGTTTTTTTAAAAATTCATTTCTATTTCCTGATTTTAGAGTAAGTTCTCCATATCTAACTATTATATGACTATATTCCACTTTCTATTACCTCTTTAAATTTTTTATTGTACTCATCTTTAAATACTTCTATAAATTTATCAACTTCATCTTCTCTAGTTTCATAAGAAAAACTAACTCGAATACTTCCTTCGATATTTTCTTTTGATAAACCTCTTGCATATAATGCTTCATTTAAGTGAAATGTTTTTGATGAGCAAGCACTCGTTGTAGAAATCATAATTTCACGTTCATTAAGTGCATTAACTATTGCTTCACCTTTTATTTTTGGTAGGCTAATATTAATTATTGAATGGCTAAAATTATCTTCTAGAGGAGAATTAATAACGACGTACTCCAAATTACCTAATTCATTTATAATTTTTTGTTTATACTTTTTATGAAGAATTTTTACACTTTCTACATTTTCATAAGACAATCTTAACGCCTTAGCTAAACTGACAGCTCCTGCAACATTGACCGTTCCACTTCGCAATGAATTTTCTTGACCACCACCAAAAGTAATATTATGTACATTTCGTCTTGATCTTAAATAAAGTAAGCCTACACCTTTTAAACCATGAAATTTATGTGCCGATATTGCATAACTATCAACTTTAGTCAAATCTATTTTCTCTTTCAACACTCCTTGAACACCATCCACATGAAAATGAACCTTTGGATAATCTTTTAAAATTTCTATTATTTTATCAAGCGGCTGCACAGCACCAAAAATATTGTTAACATGCATTACGCTAACTAAAATAGTTTCCTTTGTCAGCAAAGACTTAAAGTGATCTAAATCTATAAAGCCATTCTCATCTACATTAACATAGTCTAAAATAAAACCACGTCTTTCTAATTCCCTAAAAGTTTCTAAAACAGATGGATGCTCAATTTTTGAAACTATAACCCTATTACCAAAATCTTTTTTATGTTGAGTACTCCCCAAAATTGCTATATTATTACTTTCCGTTGCACACGAAGTAAAGAATAAAGTATCTTTATCAACACCTAATATGTCACCAACTTGAGTACGTGCCGCTTCCAAAAGTTTACTAGCAGTTTTTCCATATTTATTTATACTAGCTGGATTTCCATAATAAGTATTATTAACCTCAACAAAAGTTTTTAAAACTTCCTTATAAGGTTTTGTAGTTGCACAATTATCTAAATATATCATCGCTTCTACCTTTCTCGCTTTTTATTGAAAGTGGAGCTAAGTCATTCCCAATGTAAAATTATAATATTTTACAAAAAATATCACTTATTTTTTCCACAATCACTATAAACCACTATAAAGTATATAATAAAATCAAGATTTTATCAATAAAATATGCAGTTACCATTACACTTATTTTTTATAACAATCTCTAAATTTTTTTAAGACATTCTTAAATTTGAATTTGTTACTTATAAAAAATAAATTCCAGAAAAACTAACACTTGTTAATGCGAATTTCACTGGATTATTTTATAATTTTACATTAATTATTATTTATCTTTATATTCATTATCAACAACATCTTTTAAAATCTGATCCCATTTTGGAAGATTTCTATCAACACGGACTGCTCTATCACTTTTTGTACCAAGTATATTATGTGATGTACTTGCTAAAGCAATTATCACTCCATCTACATAAAACTCATAAGAAAAAACTGTTTTTATACCATTATGTTTTTCTATCCATGTTTTAATAAATATATCTTGACTTTCAAATCTAATATTATTTTTTATAGAATATTTTACATCAACATCTGCATAGTACAAATTGTAATCAATCAAAGTATCAATATCTATTCCCAAACTATTCAAAAAATATTTTTTAGATAGATTAAGCCAATCATAAATATATTTATTGTCCAAATAACCTGCTGTATTAAAAAATTTTTTTTCCAATTTAAATTTTATCGTTTTTTCGTACATACTATCTCTCCTTTTTTATTAAATCTGAAATAGCGTTCATTAAAATCTCTGTTATTTCATCATGCGTTTTCCCTTGTTCTTTAAGAGAAGTCGCATCTATTTCGTCACCAACAACAATTTTTATACTAGAAAATAATCTGAAATTTTTACTCGGAATAATCGCAAAAGGAATAATTTTTGTTTTAGCTCTTGTTGCTATAAATGATGCACCATTATGCGACTGTCCCAAATCCAACTCTTTTGAATGAGAGCGAGTACCTTCTGGAAAAATCCCTACTACCTCACCATCTTTCAATAATTTTATACTTTTATTTATTGCTGTTCTATCAAATGTTCCTCTTTTAATTGGAATTGCTCCAGTCGATTCTAATGCTTGCTTTACAAAAAATATATTAAATAACTCTTCCTTAGCAATAAAACGAATTTTCTTTTTAAAAAGTGCTGGGAATAAAAGTGGATCATGGTTACTCAAATGATTACCAGAAATAACAACACCTTTAGCATTCTCTATTTTTTCTCCATTTACTATTGTCACTCTAAAAAATATTTTATAAAATAATGACAACAATATCTTTACAAAATTATACATCTTACACTCCTAATTTATTTTCTTAATACCAATTTAATGCAAATCAACTTTCCTCTGCATAAAAATTAAACATAATGAGCTAATTACTTTCTAATTGAACTCTTTTTATTATATTTGTCATATTATTTACAACTTCATCTATAGTTAAATTAGTTGTATCAATTAAAACTGCTGATTCAACTTTTACTAATGGTGCTATGTCTCTATTTTCATCTTGCCAATCACGTGCTTTGATATCTTCTTTTACTTTTTCAAAATCTATATTAACTAAACCTTGCTTTTCAAAATCTAAAACACGTCTTCTAGCTCTTTCTTCTACTGAAGCTGTTAAAAATATTTTTACATCTGCATTAGGCAGTACAACTGAAGCAATATCACGTCCATCCATAATAATATTATTGCTATTTGCCAAATTTCTTTGAGTATCTATCAAAAACTCTCGAACAGCAGGTGATTTTGCAAATAAAGATGTGTATTTAGAAACTTGTGCAGTACGAATCTTATCGCTTACGTCTTCCTTATTCACAAAAACATATTGACGTTTATTATCGAACTTTACTTCAAAATCAACACTTTCTAATAATGTAGTTATTTTTTTTTCATCAAGTTCTTTAAGATTATTATTTAAAAAATTATATGTTAATGCTCTATACATTGCACCTGTGTCAACATAATTATATCCTAACTTTTCTGCTACCATTTTTGTTATTGTACTTTTTCCAGAACCAGCTGGACCATCTACGGCTACTGATATATACTTCATCATTTACCTCTCACACTAAATTTTCACTCTATATTATAGCATATACTAGGCTTAAACTCTAGTTTTACATTTGAAAAACAAAAGAAAGAACAAAAATAATTAGATGATTTCAAAAATCAATTTAGATAACTAACCTTTAAAATCATCTTATTTACATCTTTATTTTTCTAATTATTTATTTTAAATCTAATTTCAATCCAGCTAGTTTATCCTTTAGAGCATTATTCTCTAAACTCTCCTGTTTCATATACTTTCTCATATCCATTTTGCTAGCTTTATCTTTCTTATTGTTTTTTATTCTCTTATCCACTTCTTTTTGTTTTAGTGAATTACCACAACTACATCTATAAGTTGCATTTTCTCCATTTCCAAAAAGTGTCATTTTTTTATGACAATTATCACAACGAAGATTTGTTAATCGGCTAATTACCTTTCTATTTTTACAACTAGGATTTGAACATTTCAACATCTTAGTTCCTTTTTTATCAACTTCTAACATAAAACTACTACATACTTCACACTTTTTACCACTTATGTTATCATGTTTAAATTTATCTTCACTACGTTTTATTTCTTCAATACATTTTCTAGTATATTCCTTAATATCTTTCAAAAACTTATCTTTTGATAATCTATTTTTTGCAATATTATCTAATTGTTTTTCCCAGGTTGCTGTCAAAGATGGACTTTTTAAATTTTTAGGAACTAGATTTAACAATTGTTTTGCTTTATTCGTAGTTTTTATTTTTCCATTATCAAGAACCAAATAATCATTAGTAAACAACTTCTCCAATATATCTGCTCTTGTTGCAACCGTTCCTATTCCATTAGTTTCTTTTAAAATTTTTCTTTCATTTGCATCATCGACGAATTCAAATGGATTTTCCATTGCATAAATCAAACTTCCTTCTGTATAATAACTTGGAGGTGTAGTTTGTTTTTTATTATAACTCAGAGAATCTAAACTTTGTTCATTATCGCTAAAATTAATTTTTTTATCTTCCACTTCATCCATACTTAAACTCTTGTATCCCAACTGAATAACTCTTGTACCTTTAGCAGAAAAAACTTTACCATTTAAATTAAAACTATAGGTCGTTTCTTCATACTTATGTTCGGGTAAAAGATTTTCCAAAAATCTCTTAACTACTAAATTATAAATTTTTAACTCCATATCAGATAGTGACATATAATTAGGTTTTTGTTCTGTTGGAATAATAGCATGGTGATCGCTTACTTTGGAATTGTTTATAATTCTCTTAGTATTTAAAGTCTTGTTATTCAAAATTCCTGAGATGGTCTCTTTGTATTCTCCACCTATTGCTCTAAGTCTATCAAAAATTGTATTTTTCATATCATCCGTTAAATAACGGCTATCCGTACGAGGATATGTCAAAATCTTATGACGTTCATATAAACTTTGCATAATATTTAAAGTTTGTTTTGGAGAAAGACCAAAAATCATACTTGCCACTTGTTGAATATCTGTAAGGTTATACAAGGGTTTTGGAGTAGATAGCTTTTGTTTAGTAATAACTTTATCAAATTTTATATTTCTATTTCGATTTTCTTTTACAAATTTATCTGCTTTCTCCAGATTAAACTCACTTTCTCCACAACTGAATTTTATACCACCAATATTACACTCAAAAGTATAGTAGTCTTTTGGTTTAAAATTTTTAATCTTTTCTTCCCTTTCAAATACCATCTGTAGCGTTGGTGTTTGAACACGTCCGCAATTCAAAGAAGCGTTATATTTTAAAGTTAATGCTCTTGAAGCATTTATACCTACTAACCAATCGGCATTTGCACGTGCTACACCTGAGTAATACAACCCTAGATACTCAGTACCATTCTTTAAATTTTTAAAACCATCTTTAATAGCTTTATCTGTTACAGATGAAATCCAAAGGCGTTTAATATTTTTTTTACAATTAGCTTTTTCTAGAATATATCTAGCAACTAACTCCCCTTCTCGTCCTGCATCTGTCGCAATAATTACTTCATTAACATCTTTTCTATTAAGTGCATTTTCTACAACCTTATATTGTTTGAAAGTTTTTTTTATAATTTCAGTTTTCATAAACTTGGGAATCATTGGTAAACTTTCTAAATTAACATTATTAAATTCTTTATATCTATCTGGTGTTTGTAATGTTATTAAATGCCCCAATGCCCAAGTAACAACATACTTACCACCTTCAAGACAACCATTTTTATTATTTTTAGCACCTAAGTTTCTCGCAATATCACGAGCAACTGAGGGTTTCTCACAAAGTACTACACTTTTCATTAAAATTCCTCACAAAATTAATTTTTAATCATCAAAAATATAAAAATTTATTCTCTTAATAATTTTGTAAAATAAAATTATTCAAAATCAAATAAAATTTTATATCTTTTTTACTTTACTATATTATTACTCATAAAAATTAGTACAAACTAATAGTTTTCTTATATTCTATTATAAGCTATATTCAAAAAATTAGCTAGTATGCACTTATTATCAATATCAATAATTAATAAATTTAGTTGTAAATTATTTTTAAAAATATTATAATTTAATTATTGATTATTGGAGGTATTACTTATGAAACTTTACTTAGCAGGAGCATTATTTAATGAAGCGGAAATCGCCCAAAGACTTAAAGAAGGAAAATTACTAAAAGAACATTTTGGCAATAATTTAGAAATTTTTAATCCTATTGAGCAACCATTTAATGAAGATAAACAAACACTTCCTACACCTCAAGATATATTTAACGCAGATACAAAAGCAGTAGAAGAATGTGATATATTCTTAGCTGATATTACTAATGAAGATAGTGGTGTTATGGTTGAACTTGGGTTAGCGATTGCACTAAATAAAAAAATTATCGCCATCAACTCTGATATTAGATTAAAATCTGCTAATAAATATGATATTCCTAGCTACGCAATGAACCATTATGTTCTTGGTGGAATTTTAGAAAATGGAAAATTAGTATTTAGTTTTGAAGAAGCAATAAAAGAATTAGAAAATTTATTCTGTTTAAGAAAATAAATTTCATTAATCTAACAAAAACAAAAAACGAGAGCTAGCAAATAAAAGCTCTCGTTTTTGTGAATTTATAACTACTTTGTTATTTTGTTCTTTTTCTCATTAAGGTTATTAATAATCCAAATGCTATTCCTACTATTCCAACTGTTGCTGTATAAATTGATTTTATCCCTGTATTTGGTAATACCTTTTGTCCATTTATATTGTTTATATTTGTTGTATTGCCTGTATGAATATTACCAGTTGTCTGATTACCTTTTTTGCTTACTATCGCAAATTTACTAAAGTGTGATACTTCAAATACCACTTCACCATTTACTACTTTTGATGGAATTTTTTCTAATGTTCCATCCTCTTTTACATGGTATACATCCACATTAGTTTCACCATTTGCCAGTGCTATTCTTACTGTTCTTGTTTTATTTATACTTACTTCTTTTCCACCTTTTGTCATTCCTAAATCTAATATTCTTACAGTATTAGCATTTAATTGTTTTTTTATTCTCTCTATTAATGATCTATCTTCTACCTTTCTTACTTTTAAGCCATCCGCATTTACTTTTTCTTCAAACGTTACTGTTACTTTTCCTGATTTAAATTGTTTTTGTAGTCCTGATTGCATCTGTTTGTTATTGTCAGATTTTGGTGTTTTCGGCATATTTGGTTTTACATTACCTTTATTATTGCCATCTTTCGGTGGCGTTGGTTTGCCTGGTTTTTCTTTATCTTTATC
>NZ_KE384431.1:0-32396 GCF_000425665.1 Gemella cuniculi DSM 15828 | reverse complement strand
GGTGGCGTTGGTTGACCTGGTTTTTCTTTGTCTTTATCTTTTTCTTTTGGTGGCATTGGCTTGCTTGGTTTATCTTTATCTTTTTCTTTCGGCGGTGTTGGTTTACCTGGTTTTTCTTTATCTTTTTCTTTTGGTGGCATCGGTTTGCCTGGTTTTTCTTTATCTTTATCCTTTGGTGGCATTGGCTTGCTTGGTTTGTCTTTGCCTTTATCTTCATCCTTTGGTGGCGTTGGTTTACCTGGTTTTTCTTTATCTTTATTATTGTCTTTTGGTGGAGTCGGTTTGCCTGGTTTTTCTTTATCTTTTTCTTTTGGTGGTGTTGGTTGTCCTGGTTTGTCTTTGCCTTTATCTTTATCCTTTGGCGGTGTTGGTTTGCCCGGTTTTTCTTTATCTTTTTCTTTTGGTGGCGTTGGTTGGTCCGGCTTTTCTTTGTCTTTATCTTTTGGCGGCTTTATTCCATTATCCGCAAGCGATTTTTTAGCAACTCCTAAATATATTTCCACCTCATCTTTTGTTTTTGAATTCATTATTAATGTTTCATAAAATCTTTGAATATTCTTTACTGTTTGTTCATAATCTTTTCTTTTTTGTTTTTCTGTCTCAGGTATACTTTTCAAACCATCTTCTGTCGTTTTTTTCGCTAATTTTTCCAATTCTTTTTTTGCTTCAGCTTTTACTTTAGCAAGATTGTCTTTTTCTTTATAATTTCTATAATTTTCATCTCCAGCATCCCTTATTATTTCTTCTAATTCTGCTGTATTCTTTGCATTTTTTATTTTTTCTTTATATTTTTGTCTTTGTTTTTCATCTAACTCTTTTAATCCTGCAAGTGTTGTTTCTGCATTTTTTTTAGCTTTTTCTAACAAAGCTTTTTCATCATATTCAGTTTTTTTTATATTATTCTGCGTTGTAACTGTTGACTTTGAAGAAGCTATTTCCTCAGCCTTTGCTACTCCACTTCCCCCTAAAAATACAAGTGCCGCAATCATTACACTTGCTGTACCTACACTATATTTTCTTATAGAATATCGGTAATTTTTATTTAGTCTATTATTCTTTTTAATCATATTTATAATACTCCTTTTTATTTTAATTCAAAAATTGTTAGAAAACTGCCCTATAAAATTATAAAAAGCAATGCTATAGTTATGGAAATATAGATGCATTACGCATACTAACATCCTTCCATTATACATAGAACATTGCTTTATAACTTTTTTTCATAATATTTTTTGACAGAAATATTTCTGTTACAATTTTGTTTACCCTTTCATTTTATATTAATGATATTAATTTCATATGAAATTTTTAATTTATTTTAAAAATAATAGATAAAATAAGTATATTTTTAATTTATAAGTATAATAATATTCTAGATTACTCAATTATTTCTTCCATAATTAATTTCTACTTATTAAATTAAAAAAAATGAGAACTGCCTTTTGCAATTCTCATTCTCTTTTGTACATATTTTATATTTTTTGTTTTTAGTTAATCTTTTTTATTTCGCTTTTCTTCTTATTAAGTTTATTATTAAACCAAATGCTAAACCTAATATACCAATCATTGTTGTATAAATCGATTTTATTCCTGTATTTGGTAATACTTTTTGTCCATTTTTATTAGTTGTATTTGTTTGAATGCTACTATTCACTTGTTTCCCTTTTTTAGTTACTATTGCAAACTTACTAAAGTGTGATATTTCAAATACTACTTCACCATTCTCCATTTTCGACGAAATTTTTTCTAATGTACCATCTTTTTTCACATGATACACTTCTACATTAGTTTCCCCATTAGCTAATGCTATTCTTACAGTACGCATTTTATTTACACTTACTTCTTTTTCACCTTTTGTTAGTTCTAAGTCTAACACTCTTACTGTATCAGCCTTTAATTCTTTTTTAATTTTTTCTATTAATTCTTTATCATCAACTTCTTTTACTTTTACTCCATCGACATCAACTTCTTCTTCAAAAGTTACTGTTACATTTTTAGATTTAAATTCTTTATGTTCTATTTTCGGCGTTTCTGTCTTAGAACCTTTTTCTGTTTTATGTTGTTGTTTTGGTGTTTCTGATTTAGAATTATCTGGTTGTGCTGGTGTTGGAATTTCTGTTTTAGAATCTTCAGCTCTTTTATCTTCTAGTTTTGGTGATTGTGGTTTTGATAGCTCAGGCTTAGATTCTTCTTTTTTATCCTCTGGTTTTACTTGAGGTGCACTTGGTTTATTTTCTTCTTTTCCTTTGTCACCTGGTTGATTTGGTTTCAGAGTTTCTGTTTTAGAATCTTCTACTTTCTTATCTTCTGGTTTTGATGATTCAGGTTTAGATTCTTCTACCTTTTCACTTGGCTTTGCTTGCGGTACTTCTGGTTTTGGTTTATTACTTTCTTCTTTATCTTTTGGTAATTGTGGAGATTCCTCTTTTTCTACTTTTGGTGGTGTTGATATGCCTGGTTTTTCTTCCACTTTAGGTTCTGGCTGTTTTGGTTTCGGAGTTTTTATTTTAGAATCCTCTTCTTTTGGTTGAGATACGCTTGGCTTATCTTTTCCATTCTCTTTTGGTGATTCGGGTTTAGATTCTTTTTCTGTTTTATTCTCTGGTTTTACCTGTGGCGTTTCTTGTTTTTCTTTATCTTCTGCCATACCTTTTTCATCTACTTTTGGTGGCGTTGGCATACCTGGTTTTTCTTCTGCTTTATTTTCTGGTTGTTTGGGTGTTGGTGTTTCTATTTTAGAATTATTATTCTCTTCCTTTTTATTTTCTTCTTCTCCTTTTTCATCTGCTTTTGGTGATAATGGCTTACTTGGTTTTTCTGTTTTAGAATCCTTATCTTTTTTATCCTCCACCTCTGGTGATTCTGGTTTAGGCTCTTTTTCTCTTTCACCTGGTTTAGTCTGCGGTACTTCTGGTTTAGATTCCTCTACCTTTTCATTTGGTTTTATCTGTGGTGTTTCTGTATTAGGTTTATTTTCCTCAATATCTTTTTCATTTGTTTTCTGTGGAGTTTGTTCACTTGGAATATTTTCATTATGATGTTTAAAATCTTCCAGTGCTTTATTTAATAATTTTATCCCTTTTTCTTTTAATGGTTCTAATTCGATTTCAGTTTTTGATTCATTTACAGATTTTAAAATTTCCTGATAAGCACTATCTAACTTAGACGTTAATTTCCCCTTTTCTTCTTCTGTCAAGTTTTTTGTGATAAGAGGATCACTTGTATAATCTGAAATTATTTTTTGTAGTTCATCAGTAATTTTTTTTCTTTTAGCTCTCAGTTTTTCTTGATTTACTTTTTCTTCCATTTTTGGTGGTTTAGCTTCATCCGATTGATTTTCATTAATATCTTGAGAAGAAGTATTCTGTATTTTTTCAAACTTTTCTACTATTTCAGTTATTTTATTTAATGCCTCTTTTTTTATTTTTTTCACTTCTTCGTTAGTAGATGCTTCTTTTATATTTTTTCTAGCTTTCTCAGCAACTTCATCTAAATCATCCTCTAATTTATTTTGTACTTCATCATCTGAATCATATTTTTCTTCAAGAACTTCAAGTTGTTTTTCTACTTCATCCAATATTTCTAATTCAGATTCTAACTTAACATATTTTTCTAATGATATTGAAACCTTACCTATTGTATCCACATAAATATTTAAAACTTCTTCTTTAGTTATTGCTTTTTCTAATTTCTCTTTAGCATTTTTTAATACATTTTCTAATCTTGTGATTAATTCATTTTTTTCTTCAGTAGTAAAACCATTGTTTTTATTAAGTCTATCTTTCTGATATTCAATCTCTTGATTTAATTTCTCCAAAAATTCTTTCTCAGCTTTATTTTTTTCTTGGGTAATTGATGATTCTTTGATCCTGTGTAGCCTTTCATTTTCAGTTTCTGTCTCTAATTTTTCAATTTTTTTATTCTTTTCATCTTGAATTTTCTCAACTATTGAATTAAGTTCTTCAATCTTAGTTACATTATTTATTTTTTCTAGTAATATATTTTTTTGTTCATTACTAAAACTGTCTATACTCTCAATTTCTTTTTTTAATGATTTTTTCACACTATTTAATTTGCTTTCTTCGTCTATTTCAGGCATTATTCTAATCAATTCTTCTTTTGCCGTACCTATTATACTTGCTATTTCTGATTCGCTAACTGCATTATTAATTTCATCATTAAAATTTTTTACTATTTCTTCAACTTTTTCTCTAAATTTTTTTTTCATATTATCAGTTAAATTTTGCTCTTTTTTGAATTCAATTTGAATTTTTTCTTCAGCAATTTTTTTTAATTCACCCTCTGCTTTTTTCTTTTCAGCATCCAATAGTAATTTTTTTTGTTCTTTTTCATTATTTTTAGTTTTTTTCGCTGCTAATTTTTTCCCTTTCTCACTTGTAGCTTTAGCAGTTGTACTAGTAGTTGTCGTTGCTTCTTTCCCTTCAGCTTTTACTACTCCGCTTCCCCCTAAAAATACAAGTGCTGCTATTGCTACACTTGCTGTACCTACACTATATTTTCTAATAGAATATCTATAATTTCTATTTAACTTCATATTTTCTTTAAACATTTTTATATACTCCTTCTATAAATTGTATCGTATATTATAATTTTAAGTAAATCCTATTTAGCAAAATTATATTATACAAAATTTATAAAGCAATGTTATAATTGGAAAATAAAATATTTGTATCTTATTTAAGAAAGAATATTTTTTTATTAATTAGAATTAAACTTATTTTATTCTTTTTATCAACTATAAAACATTGCTTATAAACTTTATATTTTTACGGTTTACTATTAAATTATTATTGCTACAAATTTGTTCGCTCTTACATTTTATATCTGATATATGAAGTTTGTATGAAATTTAGAAAAATAAATTTTATTTTTTAAAGAAAATAAAATTAGGTATATATTAGCACTTAGGTACATATAAGTGTAAAAAATATTCCAGATAAAATCTTTAATAATATTTCGTTAACAAAAAATTACCCTCTAAAATTCATCAAGATTTTAGAGGGTAATTCTTTTTATTCTATTTCGTCTTCTTCATTTTCTTTATTTTCGTTTTTGTTCGTTAATTTTATTTTAAATCTCATTCCTTGTTCATACGGTTTAAAGCTATACTCTAATTTATAACTTTCTAAAATGTTTTTCACGATATATAAACCTAACCCTGTTCCATTTTGAGATTTATTTACTACTTGTGAATGATAGAAAATTTTAAATAAATTATCTAATGATTCTTTGTTTAAAGGTGGACAAGGATTGTCAATAATTAAATAACCATCCTTATCATAAATATATACATCACCATCTTTAGGAGAATACTTAATAGCATTGCTTATAACATTAGATAGAATCTTATCTAGTGCTTGTATACTCATAAAAATAGTTGTTGTTTCTTCTACATCATTATGTATACTGATATTTTTTGCTAAATATAATTCTCTATGCCTTTCTATTATTACTCCAGTTAAACCTTTTATATTTAACACTTGCTTGTTTCTAGTCCATTCTTGAAATTTTGAAGATTCCAAAATCTCACGTAATAAAATATTCAGGCTATCTATTTTCACAATAGTTTCTGATAAATATTTATCGTGATCTTTGTATCTTCCTACATTGTATTTCATATTTTCTAAGATTATTCTAATTCCTGCCAACGGTGTTTTTAATTCGTGCGATGCACCACGTAAAAATGCTACTTTTTGCTCTTGTAACTCGATTATATTTTTATTTTTTGTTTCTAAATCTTTTATCGTAGCTAATAATTTACTGTAAACTCTATCTATTTGCGAACCTACTTCACCTAGTTCACCTTTATTTTTTTCATTAAATCTAGCATCTGACTCCATATTCTGCATTTTTTTTGTAGTTTTTGCAATATAGAGCAATGGTTCTACTAATTTTTTTGAGTAAAAATAAGAAAATATAAAGCAAAATATCAGCGTTGATATAAGAGTAAACGGTAAATAAAGCAAAGCGATGTCTACTGCTTCTGTTAATACATTAGTTCCTGAAACAAACTGTACTTCTAAAGTTTTATTATCTTTAGTTTTTATAGTTTTTTCTTCTATAATAATGTAGTTAACATCATTATCCTTATCAATTTGTAAATCATGAATTATTGGTGACTTACCTTTATCAACATCATCTTTCAAATGTACAGAAATACCTAAATTTTTTGAATATGACTCTAGCAAGCCTGGAATTTCTCTAGAATCTTTTTGCTCTAAGTATTTTACAAAAACTTCTGCATTTTCTCTCAATTTATTTCTTTGTTTTTCCACATAAAAAACTGGAAAAGTAAAGTATATTATTACGTGTACAATAATTATTATCATTCCTAGAATTCCTAATGTTTTTAAGAATGTTCTTGGAAGAATTCCCATATTTTTCATCATAGACTCAACTTATACCCTACATTTTTTACAGTAACTATGCAATCAAGCCCCAATTTTTTTCTTAGGTTTTTTACATAAACATCTATAACTCTATCGTAAGGAATTTCTGCACTTCTATCCCATACATACTCCAATATTTGTTCTCTACTAACTGCTTGGTTAGAATGTTGTAGTAAAAATTTTAAAACATCTATTTCTTTCGGTTTAATATCCGCTTCTTTATCTAAATAGACTGCCTTATAGCTTGTAAAATCGACAACAGCTTCTCTATATCTCCAAATTTCATGATTTCCATAATGTCTTTTTAATAACGCATTTATTCTTTTAGACAAAAGTGGCAAAGAAAAAGGTTTTGTTACATAGTCATCTGCTTCCATATCAAATCCTTTTAATTGTGAAATTTCGTCTTCCATAGCACTTAAAATAATAACAGGAATATTGCTTTCTGTTCTTATTTCTTCTAGTACTTCAAATCCACTTCTTTCTGGTAACATTAAGTCTAATACTATTAAATTAATTTCAGTTTCCTTGAAGACTTCTACCGCTTCTGTTCCGTCTTTTGCGGTAAAAACATTATATCCTTCTTCCCTTAAATACTCTTCTACTCCATCTAATATTGTTTGTTCGTCATCTACTACTAATATATTCATTATTCCTTTTACCTTTAACAAAAATTCTCTTACAAGCATAACATTTTATAGTATTTTTTTCAATTAATGTACTTTGTCATTTGCTAAAAAATTAAAAAAACAATAAAAAAATAAAATTACCATATTAATTCGGAGTAAAAATATTTTTTATTAGCTGTGATAAATTTAATTTCTTACTCCGAATTTCATATGTTTTATATTTTATTGATTACATTTTATACTACTTTTAGTTTTTTATCTTGTAATTGTAACACGACATCCGCTGCTTTCGATAATTGATTGCTGTGTGTTACAACGATTACGCATTTGTTCCTTTCCTTTGCTGAATCTTTTAATATTTTAATAATGTCTTCTGCTGTATTTTCGTCTAAGTTACCTGTGGGTTCGTCTGCTAATATAATTGGCGCTTGTGACACAAGTGCTCTAGCTATCGCTACCCTTTGTTGTTGACCTCCTGATAATTTCATAATATTTCTATTTATTTGATCTTCTTCTAGACCTAATTGTAAAAGAATATCTTTATTCGCTGAAGAAGATACTAATTTTAAATTTTCTAATGGTGTTAAATAATCGATTAGATTATAACTTTGGAAAACTAAAGAAATTTGATGACTTCTATGATAACTGTATCCTTTTTCTTCTATGTCCTCGTCATTGAATAATATTTTTCCACTAGTTGGTGTATCTAGTCCCGCTAACAGTGACAATAGTGTAGATTTTCCTGCACCGGATTTCCCTATTATTGCGTAAAATTTTCCAGCTTCAAATTCTACATTTAGATTTTTCAACACTTTTTCTTTTTTATTTTCATATGAATAACTAACATTTTTAATTTTCAAAATTGACATATATTCTTATTCCTCTCTTAACTCATTTTTGATAAAATATCTTTTGGTTTCATTCTTAGTATAATCATTGATGTTGCTCCAACCGCAAAAACTATAATTAAGAATAATATTATTGATACTAACGTAATATCCCCTATTCCTACTTTTACATTTAGTATTTGTTGAGAAATCGCTTCTGGTAAATCCTCTGTACCTAATTTCTCTACTACACTTTTTATTCCATATTTTAAAATTACACTTTCAATAATACTAGATATTGTTATACTAAATATTGAA
Source organism: Gemella cuniculi DSM 15828 (assembly GCF_000425665.1). Lineage (GTDB taxonomy): Bacteria > Bacillota > Bacilli > Staphylococcales > Gemellaceae > Gemella > Gemella cuniculi. The sequence continues at coordinate 24,212 of NZ_KE384431.1, read as the reverse complement.
ATAAAAATTAATTCCAATATCTGTTGAGTTACAATTTTTATTTTAGAATTACCTATAGATAACAATACCCCTATTTCATACAATCTTTCTCTCAACCAAAATATTAACACTAGTGATAATATTATCACACTACTGATTATACTTCCTATTCTCACAAGATTAATTATTTTTTCTATACTCTGTAGTGAAGCAATAACAGTTTGAAAATTTTTATTTGATTTTGATACTTCAATCTCATCTATAGACAATTTTTTTACTGATTGAATAGTTTCTTCTAATTTTTTCGGATCTTTTACAAAATAATCCACAGAAGTAACTTTAAAATCATTTTTTGAAAATTTCATTAGTTCTTGACTGGAATTATAATCAGTATATACAGTATTTTCTATAAGGTCTGAACTTAAACCTTGAAAGTCATTACTTTTCTTCCCTGAATAAATTCCTACTACTTCGTATTCTTTTTTTGAAGTAGTGTTTTTATTTTCACCTTCATTTTTTTCTAATTCAATTTTACTTCCTATGTCAAGTCCATTTAATTTTGCAAATTCTTCATGAACTAAAACTTTATATTTATCTGTTGCTTCTATGTGTCTACCTTTTTCTAACTTTAATACTTCGCTTTTGAAATCTGAATTTTGGGAAGTAGTTGTATTCGCATTTAACATAACAAGATTTGGTTTTTTGACATCTTCGTTTAAAACAACGTTCCCTTTTCCTTCTACTACTTTTTTATTTAAAACTTTTACTGGTGTTGAAAATTTGTAATTAGAGTTTTTGACTTCTGGTAATTTAGAAATCTCATCCAATTTTGTCATTGGAATCTCTTTATTAGTTTTTGATGTATTTTCTACAGTAAAGCCAAAGCTAGAATTTTCATAAATTTTATTAGAAATACTCTTAGTAGTATTATTTAAAATATTACTGCTTAGTAATAAAGTTGATATTATAGTTAACAACAAAAACATTATTACACTCTTTACTTTTTTTCTAATAATATACAGATAAGCTCTTTTAAAAACTGGCATATGTATAACTCCTTTCGCTAACTTATGTTGTTTACCTATATATTATTATGACTAATTAATATTAGATAATAATTCTTTTGGTTTTTTATAAGCTAATCGAATCGATGCTATGCAAATTGCTACAATAATTATAGCTAATCCTATACCTACAACACTCGCCATATCTGCCGGATTAACACTAACATCTATTGATGTTATCATTTTACTTGCACCTTCTACTTCTGCATTCGCTCCGTACATTACTCCTTTAGTTTCATTCGCTACACTTTTCGAAACAGTTTTTATTGATTGTGATAAGATTTGATTACCAATACTTTGACTGATCGCTCGTCCTAAGAAGTATGAAACAACAAAACTTGGTATACTGATTAACACTAATTCTACTACATACTGACCTATTATCTTAGCTTTAGAAACACCTAGTGCAAGATTAACACCAATTTCTTTTCTTCGTCCATTAATCCATAAGAATAAAATAAGTGAAAGGGTAATTACACTAAATATTAATGTTCCTACAAAGACACCATTAGTTATACCATATATAGAATCTAAAGATTTTTGTAATACTGGGAAGTTTTGATTACTTTTTACTAAATTAAATAGTCTCCAGTTAATAGGTAGTTTTTTTGCTTCTGTTATTACTTTATCTAAATTATCTTTTCCATCAACTAAGAATATAGCATCTTGGTAGATTTCTTTTCCATCTTCATAATCATATAATGTTTTAGTTGTTGTTGTATCTGTAATAAATATATTATCATACAACTCCATATGACTAGTAGTATTCCCTTTGTTTTTCCCTGTAAACATACCTACTACTGTTACTTCAGTTTCTCTTTCAGATTTTTTTTCATTATCTGCATCATGTGGATTTCCTTTTAATTTAATTTTATCCCCTAATTTTAAATTATTTTTTTTAGCGAAATCTTCATGAACTAAAACACTATTACTGTCAGATTCCTGCAAATGTCTACCTTGTACTAGTTTCAACGTTTCAGCAGAAAATCTATCATCCAATGAAGAATCATTTGTTCCAGTTACAATAACTGTTTTAGAAAATCGTTTTTTATTTTCTGAATTTTGCTCTTCAAGTCTGTGATTAGCTAATTTTAAAGGTTCTAAATCTACTAAATCAGCTGATACACTCATTCTTTTTATATATTTTTTTATACCAGGAATATTTTTAACCTGCTCAATATCTTTCCCTACAATATTACCAGCACCTCTCGGTGTTCCTGGATTTGTTCTCCTATTTATTTCCATAGAGAAACTACTAGTTATATTTTTAAAAGTTTCTTTGGCTAAATTGTCCGTTGATTTTTTTATGGAAATTGTACTTAAAACCATCGTGGACATACTTACTAGAATAAAAAATATTATTATCGTTTTTAATTTTTTTCTAGTTATATAAAGCAATGCTTTTTTGAATATTGACATATATTTTCACCTCATAATTTTTTTAGTCAGAAAATTTTAAATTATAGTTTAAAATTCAAAGGCAAAATAATATTTTTTTACATTTAAAGACATTATAATAAATTCTAATTTTCATTTTCTCCCATATGACTAAACAAAACTCTCTTTCCAACTTCCACTATTAATTTAAAACTAATTAACTACACTAATGTCAATATACCAAGTTCAAGTGAATTGGAGATGAAATAAAATAAAAAATGAATTGATTTTTTATCAATTCATTTTTATATTATTTTATACTAGTTTTTTATTTCCATAAGTCTTCTAATAAGTGTGTTTGTTTCCTGTCTGGACCGGTTGAGAAGATAGAAATTTTTACGCCTACCAATTCTTCAATTTTTTTCAAATAATTTCTAGCATTTTCAGGAAGTTCTTCCAATGTGCTAACTTCTGTGATATCTTCATCAAATCCTGGAAGAGTTTCATATATTGGCTTACAATCTTTTATAATATTTTCGTTAGCTGGATATTCTGTTAAAATTTTCCCATTGTAATCATAAGCTGTACAAATTTTAATTTCTTTTAAGCCGCTTAAAACATCAAGACAGTTTACCGAAAGATTAGTCATTCCAGATACACGAGCAGAATGACGCATTACCACAGTATCAAACCATCCAATTCTTCGTGGACGTTTTGTAACTGTTCCATACTCATGACCAACTTCACGGATAGTGTCACCAACTTCATCAAATAATTCTGTTGGAAATGGTCCATCACCTACACGAGAAGTATATGCTTTACTAATACCTAAAACTTTTAATCCTTTTGTAGGAACGAAACCATTTCCTACAGTAATACCACCTGCACTTGGATTAGATGATGTAACATAAGGATAAGTTCCATGGTCTATATCCAACATAACACCTTGCGCACCTTCAAATAAAATATTTTTATTTGATTTTTCCGCATCCTCTAATACTTTTGATGTATCAGTCACATATTCGGCTAATTGTTTTCCATATTCAAAATACTCATTGTATATTTCTTCTACCGTGAATCCTTCTACGCCATAAATTTTTTCAAACACTTCATTTTTTTCGATCAAGTTTTGTTCTAATTTTTTCTTAAATAATGCTTTATCTAATAAATCTGCTACACGGATTCCACATCGTTTGTATTTATCAACATATGCAGGACCAATTCCTTTTTTTGTTGTACCTATCTTATTTTCTCCACGTCGTGCTTCTTCTACTTCATCTAATTTTAAATGATAAGGAAGAACTACATGTGCTCTATTAGATATTCTTAAACCTTTACAAGTAACTCCACTTTCTTTTAATTTATTAATCTCTCCACATAACCATTTAGGATCAACTACTAAACCATTCCCGATTACTGATAATTTATCTTCATTAAAAATTCCTGATGGAATTAACTGTAATTTATATGTTTTTCCATCAAATTTTATCGTATGTCCCGCATTGTTACCACCTTGATAACGTGCAATAACATCAGCACCTTCTGCTAGAAAATCTGTTATTTTTCCTTTTCCTTCGTCTCCCCACTGTGATCCAACTACTACTATTGTAGACATAAGTCATCCTCCTATAAAAGTAAGTTTTTAAATTGAATATAAAGGTTTTTATTTAATTAAATACTTAAACTACTTTGTCGAAATATTCGGCTATGACATAGTATATTATATTTTTTAAACTCAAACATATATATTATATCATAATTTACCTTATTTTTATATATTTTTGTTTTAAAAATACGTGAAATAAAATTAAATTTCTTTTAATTCTAAAAAATTCCTAAAATAGTTTCAGTTTCTTCATCAATATCAATATTCAATGCACTTGGAACTTTGGGTAATCCTGGCATTGTTAATACTTTATTAGCGTATACAACTACAAAACCTGCTCCACTTCTTAACTTCACATCATTAATTGTAATCTTAAATCCATGTGGTCGCCCTTTTAATTTTGCATTGTCGGTTAATGAAGCTGGCGTTTTAGCCATACATACAGGTAATTTTTTAAAACCTAATTTTTCTATTTTTGCTATTTCTTCTTTTACATTATCTGCTATATTAACACCATCTGCTCCATATATTTCCTGACAGATTGTTTCGATTTTTTCTATGATTGATGCTTCATCATTATAAAGTAATTTTAATTCTTCATTATTATTTTCTGCTGCTTCAATTACTTTTTGGGCAAGGTCAATACCACCAGCTCCACCTTTTTCCCAAACTTCTGTTCTTGATAATTTAACACCTTGCTTAAGTGCCCATTCCTCTAAAAATGCAAGTTCGTTTTCTGTGTCTGTAACAAAAACATTCAGAGCTACTACTATTGGCAAATTATATTTTTTAAGATTTTCTATATGTTTTTCTAAGTTTTCAACACCTTTTGCTAATGCTTCTAGATTTTCTTCTTTCAAATCTTTTTCTTCAATATTACCATGAAGTTTTAGGGCTTTTATCGTTGCTACCACTACTGCGACTTTTGGTTTCAATCCTGATTTACGACACTTAATATCTAAAAATTTCTCCGCACCAAGATCAGCACCAAAGCCTGCTTCAGTTATAACATAATCTGCATATTTTAAAGCTGTCTTAGTTGCTAAAATTGAGTTGCATCCGTGTGCAATATTTGCAAATGGTCCACCATGAATTATTGCTGGATTATTTTCTAATGTTTGAACTATATTTGGTTTAATTGCATCTTTTAGTAATGAAGTAATTACACCTTCGATTTTTAAATCTTTTAGGAAAATCGGTTCTCCTTTTGAAGTATATGCAACTAAAATATTTTTTAGTTTTTCTTTTAAATCTCCCAAACTTTCTGATAAACATAAAATAGCCATTATTTCGCTAGCAACCGTAATATCAAAACCATCTTCTCTTTCTAAATCTGTTCCTGCATTAACTTTAATATGACGAAGATCTCTTGCATTCATATCCATTACACGATTAAATACTATTTTTTCTATATCTAATTCGTTACCTTGAAAAACATGATTATTGACCAACACAGCTATTGCATTGTGTGCTGTTGTGATAGCATGCATATCCCCAGTAAAATGCAAATTAATTTCTTCCATAGGAACTACCTGGGCATATCCTCCACCAGCAGCACCTCCTTTTCTACCTAAAACTGGTCCTAGCGATGGTTCACGTAGTGCAACGCATGATTTTTTTCCGATTTTATTTAATGCATCAGATAATCCTATGGTTACTGTAGATTTCCCTTCACCGCTTGATGTTGGATTTATAGCAGTAACTAAAATCAATTTTGCTTCTTCTTTAATATCATTTTTTATATTTTTTGTTTGAATTTTTGCTTTGTGGTTTCCATAAAGAATTAATTCTTCTTCTTTAATACCTAACTTTGCTGCAACTTCTACAATATGTTTTTTTTCACATTCATTTGAAATTTGAAAATCTGACTTCATTTTATTACCTCTCTTTTTGGGAACTTATTTTACTATATTATACTTTTACTAATAATCTGTTTAACTTTATTAATCTTCTAATCCAGGGATACGTTTATAGATTTTATCAATATTTACTAGATGAACATTTAAATCAAAGCAACTATCCAATACTTCTTTGGACATAACTTCTCTTATTGTTTCATTTTCTTCTAGTAACAGTTTAAATGGTATATTTTCAAACCATGATTTCATCGCTAATGGTTGTACCAAATCATAAGATTCTTCTCGAGAAAAATTATATTTTTCTATTAAATTACTCATTGTTCTTTGAGCAAAAATAACGCCATTTGTTGCATAAATATTTTTAATCATATTATCAGTAAATACTGTCAAATTTTTAACAACATTTGTAAATCTATTTAGCATGTAATCTAATAAAGTTGTAGCATCGCTACTTAATATACGCTCTGCACTTGAGTGAGATATATCTCTTTCATGCCATAGTGGAATATTTTCATAAGCTGCCAACATATATCCACGCATAATTCTTGCACATCCTGCCATATTTTCACTTGAGATTGGATTTCTTTTATGTGGCATAGCACTAGATCCTTTTTGATTTTTGGAGAAAAATTCTTCCGCTTCTCTTACTTCTGTACGTTGAAGATGTCTTATCTCTACACCAATTTTTTCTATTGAGCTCGCTATTAAAGCTAAAGTCGAATAGTAATCTGCATGTCTATCACGTTGTAATGTTTGTGTCGAAATATTACTAGACTCTATTCCCAATTTTTCACAAACATAATCTTGAACTTCTGGTGGTGTGTTAGAAAACGTTCCTACTGCTCCAGAGATTTTACCTACTTCAATAATTTTTCTAACTTCTTTAAATCTTTTTACATGTCGATTAAATTCATCATAATATAGAGCAAATTTTAATCCAAAACTGCTTATATCAGCGTGTACTCCATGTGTTCGACCAATACAAGGTGTAAACTTATATTGAAGTGCTTTTTCTTTTAAAACTTCTTGAAATTTCAATAAATCTTCTAATAAAATATCGTTGGCTTGTTTGTATAAATACCCATAGGCAGTATCAACCACATCAGTAGATGTAAGTCCATAATGAACCCATTTTTTTTCTTCTCCTAGGTAACTAGATACATTTCTTGTGAAGGCAACTATATCATGCTTTGTTTCTTTTTCTAATTCTAATATACCTTCTAAATCAAATTTTGCATTTTGAAATAATTTTTCTACATCATTTTCTGGCACAACACCGAGTTTGCTCCATGCTTCAGTTGCATAAAGTTCAACTTCCAAGTATGCCTTAAAACGATTTTCATCACTAAAAATGCTACGCATAGGTTCTCTACTATATCTTTCTATCATTAAAATATCTCCTAATTTTAATTTCTAATTATAATCATTGTATTATATATTTTTTCAAGTATAATTTTTTTCAATTTATTCTACTAAATTTTTTGATTGAAATATAACTACAATGATAAGTGACCAATATCAGTTCGGAAAAATAAATCTTCACTTTCTATTTTTCCTATCTCATTATATACTTTTTGTCGTGCTTCTGGCAAGTCTTTTCCGCTTGCACATATTAATAAAACACGTCCCCCATTAACAACAATCTCATCATTTATTTTTTTTGTTCCCATATGAAATACTGGAGTTGTTAATTTTTCTAACCCTTTTATTATTCCACCTTTTTTACTTTTTTCAGGATAACCTTTTGCAGCCAGTACAACACCTATACACGCATTGCTATTCCATTTTAATTCTATTTCTTTTCCTTCTATTATATTATTTGCTATTTCGTATAAACTACTTTCTAGTTTTAATAGTAAAACTTCACTTTCTGGATCACCAAAACGCACATTAAATTCTATTGTTTTAACACCATCCACACACTTCATAAGACCTGCATAAAGTATTCCATAAAATGGCATTCCTTCTTCGCTCATAGCGTTAACTATTGGTTGAACTACTTTTTCAACACCTTGATTTATATCTTCTTGTGTAATTTTTTTTAATGGTAAATAAGCTCCCATACCTCCTGTGTTTAAACCTTTATCATTATCAAATGCACGTTTATGATCTTGGGCTATCTCCATTGGATAAACTTTTTTGTCTGAAACAAAACACATTAATGAAAATTCTTCACCTTGAAGAAATTCTTCAATTACTACACTTGCCCCAGCTTCACTAAATTTTGCATGACACATCATTTCTTTAAGTTCATACCGTGCTTCTTCCATAGTATAAACTATAACTACACCTTTACCTGCTGCTAAACCATCAGCTTTCAAAACTACTGGCATACTTTGTTTTTCCAAGTAATCTTTTGCATCTTCATACTTGCTAAAACTTTTATGTTTGGCAGTCGGTATATTATATTTCTTCATCATCATTTTAGAAAATACTTTACTGCCTTCTAACTGTGCAGCTTTTTTACTTGGTCCAAATGCTTTTATATTTTTTTCTTGCAGCTTATCAATTAATCCATTTACTAATGGAATTTCTGGCCCAACAAATACTAAATCTATTTTATTTTCTAATGCGTAGTTCGGTATTTCCTTCTCTTCTATTTCTGCACAAATTCCAAATTCTTCAACTGCGGGATTTATTCCAATCATGTAAACTTCATGACCTTCTTTATAAAATTTGTAGGCAATAGCGTGCTCTCTTCCACCACAACCTACTACTAATACTCTACTCATTAATGTTTAAAGTGGCGGATTTTGCTGAAGACCATCGCCACACCTTTCTCATTACAAGCATCAATACTTTCTTTATCTCTTATTGAGCCTCCAGGCTGTACTATTGCTGATATTTTATATTCTGCTGCAAGATCAACACTATCACGCATTGGGAAGAAAGCATCTGAGGCTAATACTGCACCTTCTACTTTATCTCCTGCTTGTTCGAGAGCAATTTTACAAGATCCCACACGATTCATTTGGCCAGCACCTATTCCTAATGTCTGTTTATTTTTCACAACAACTATTGCATTAGATTTAACATGTTTTACGACTTTTAAACCAAACTCTAAATCTTCTTTTTGTTCTTGAGTAACTTTTTTATCGGTAACAGCTACATATTCATCAGCCAATTTATTATTAAAATCCTGAACTAATATTCCACCACGCACGCTTTTAATTTGTTTTTCATGATTATTATTTTTCTCACTCAATCTGTAAATGCGAAGATTTTTTTTCTGAGTTAAGATTTCTAATGCTTCGTCATCATAATCTTTTGCTAAAATAATTTCTAAAAATATACTATGCATTTTTTCGGCTGTTTTTTTATCAATTTTTCCGTTAATTGCAACTATTCCGCCAAAAATTGAAACTGGATCTGCTTCATATGCACGAGTATATGCTTCAAAAACATCTTTCCCTATCGCTACACCACATGGATTCATGTGTTTTACTGCGACACATACAGTTTCATCAAATTCTGATAAAATATCCAGTGCAGCAGAAGCGTCCTGAATATTATTGTATGACATTGCTTTACCATGTAATTGAACAGCATTTTGAAGTGCATAACTCTCATCGTTATCTTGAACATAGTGATATGCTTTTTGATGTGGATTTTCTCCATATCTTAATGTATCTTCCAATTTATACGATAAAGTCAATTTTTCTGGAATTAACTTATCTACCTTATTAAAATAATTTGCTATAGCAGCATCATAAGCTGCTGTTATATTAAATACTTTTATAGCGAGTCTTCTACGAGTTGCTAAAGTAATCTCACCACTTGCTAATTCATCTAAAATCAAATTATAATCCAAAATATCTGTAATCACAGCCACATCATTAAAGTTTTTAGCTGCACTCCTTAACATACTTGGTCCACCAATATCAATGTTTTCTATAATCTCTTCTTCACTCGCATTATCTTTTTTTACAGTCTCTTCAAATGGATAAAGATTAACACATACTAAATCAATATATTCAATGTTATTTTCTTGAACATGTTTATTATGCAACTCATTTCCTCTTTTTGAAAGTAACCCCCCGTGTATTTTAGGATGAAGTGTCTTAACTCTTCCTTCCAAAATTTCTGGAAAATCAGTAACATCCTCAATACTAATACAATTTACACCATTATTTTTTAAATGAGTAAATGTTCCTCCTGTACTAATAATCTCAAAACCATATTTTTCTAATCCTTTAGCAAATTCTATAATATTTGTTTTATCACTTACACTTATTAAAGCCCTCTTTTTCATAGTGCCTCCTCTACTAATTTTAAAATCACATTCGGATAGAGTTCATGTTCTAATTTATGAACTTTCTCCGTTATTTCTTCCAATGTATCTTCTTTAGAAACTTTAAAAGATTTTTGTGCAATTATCTCTCCACCATCTAATTCTTCGTTAACATAATGAATACTGATTCCTATTTCTTTTTCACCTGCATTATACGCTTGTTTTATCGCATCTTTACCTTTATACTTTGGTAATAATGATGGGTGAAGATTAAGAATAGTTTTTTTGTAATTTTTTAAAAAATACGGAGAAATTATTCTCATGTATCCTGCTAAGAAAATATAATCTAAGTTTTGTACTTTTGTTAAAATTTCTTTTTCGTAATCCTCTTTCGTAGAAAAATTTTTTGCCGAAAATACATAAGTCGGTATATTTCTATCTTCTGCTTTTTTTATTACCGCTGCATCTTTTTTATCGCATACTAGAAGTTCAATTTTTATTTTATCCTTTAGTTTTTTACTATCGGCAATTTTCTCAAAATTACTACCTGTACCTGATGCAAATATAGCTACTCTTTTCATACTATCTCTATTCCACTCTCATTTGTTACTTCACCTAATATAAAACCACTATCTAATAGTGATAAAGTTTTCTCAACATCTTCTTTATTGACAACAAGAACCATTCCAACTCCCATATTAAAGATATTGTACATTTCTTCTTTTTCTATATTTCCTTTTTCTTGAAGATAATTAAAAATATCTGGTACTTCATATGAATTTTTATTTATTTTCATACCTAAGCCTTTAGCTAGACATCGAGGTAAGTTTTCATAAAATCCACCCCCAGTTATGTGTGCGATTCCAGCTACTTTTACTTTTTCCAATACTTGTAATACTTCTTTTACATAGATTTTAGTAGGTGTTAATAACGTTTCCCCTACCGTGCTATCCCCAAATTTTTCATTTAAACCAATATTATTGTCTTTTAAAATTTTTCTTACTAATGAAAAACCATTAGAATGAACTCCACTAGATGGAAGCCCGATAACAATCTGCCCTGCTTTTGTATTCTTAGGATTTAACAATAATTCTTTTTCTTGTGCACCAACACAAAAACCTGCAATATCATATTCTCCATCTTCATAAAAACCAGACATTTCTGCAGTTTCTCCTCCCACAATAGCACATCCTGCTTGAAGGCATCCTTCTGCTACTCCTTCTACTACACTTTCTACTTGCTTAGGATAATTTTTTCCTACTGCTAGATAGTCTAAAAAGAACAATGGAATCGCTCCTTGTGCCAAAATATCATTTACACACATGGCTACAACATCAATTCCTATTGTATTGTGAACATTCAACTCGAAAGCAAGTTTCAGTTTAGTTCCCACTCCATCAGTTCCACTAACTAATACAGGATTTTTGAAATTATAAGCCCCTAAATCAAAACAACCGCCAAAACTTCCAATAGTCGATAACATTCCTAAATTTTTTGTACGTGCAACATGTTTTTTTATAAGTTCTACTGATTCGTATCCCGCTTCTAAACTCACACCGCTTTCTTCATATTTTTTACTCATTGTTTTTACCCCTTTCTTGTAAAAATTTTTTTTGAATATCTGTCATTGAATTAATATAAGATTCTTTATAATCATACAAACCTGCTGAATAATCTCCATTGAAACAATCCATACATAAACCTGTATATGGTGCATCATATCCTAAACCTATAGATTCTATTAATCCATTTTCACTTAAAAATCCTAAAGAATCTGCACCAATTATTTTACAGATTTCTTCTGTAGTTTTATTAGCGGAGATTAATTCTTCCGTTGTTGAAATATCTATTCCATAAAAACTTGGGAATATTAATGGTGGTGCTGCTATTCTTACATGAACCTCTCTTGCTCCCGCTTCTTTTAAAAGCTGAACAATTCTCTTACATGTAGTCCCTCGAACTATTGAATCATCTACCAAGACAATACTTTTTCCACGTACTACACCTTTTACCGCAGAAAGTTTCATTCTTACGCCTTGTTCACGTAATTCTTGTGTCGGTTGAATAAATGTTCTTGCAACATATTGATTTTTAATAAGTCCCATTTCATAAGGTAATCCACTTTCTTCTGCATACCCACTTGCTGCTGACAATGATGAATTTGGAACTCCAATTACCATATCTGCATCTGGAACAGGTTGTTCACTAGCCAATCTTCTTCCTGTTTTTTTACGTGCTGTATGAACATTTACTCCAGCTATATCAGAATCAGGTCTTGCAAAATATACATATTCCATAGCAGCTATTGCCACTTGTGTCTTTTCTGTATATTTTTCTATACGGATCCCTTCATCATTGATAATTACTAACTCTCCAGCTCCTACATTACAAACAAACTCTGCACCAACTACATCAATTGCACATGTTTCACTAGCTGCTACATATGCTCCATTTTTCATTTTCCCAATTGCTAGCGGTCGTAAACAATTTGGATCAACTGCTCCATACAATGCATCTTTTGTAAGTACTAAATATGTAAAACCACCTTTAATAATCTTTAAACTCTCTTTTAACTGTTCTTTAAAAGTTTTTTTCTTGCTGCGACGGATTAAATGAATCAATACTTCTGTATCAGATGAGGAATGAAAAATTGCTCCATCTTGCTCCAATTCTTTTCGCAAAGTTTTTGCATTAATCAAATTACCATTATGACAAATACCTACACTCATATCATAAAAATGAAATAGAAATGGTTGAATGTTTTGAATACTATTACTACCTGATGTAGCATATCTAACATGACCAACTGCTGCTGTACCTACTAATCTTTCCAATTTATTCTTATCACGAAATACTTCTGACACTAAACCTAAATCTCTATGCCCATATAACTTTTCGTGGTTGGTTGCTACTATTCCAGCACCTTCTTGCCCACGGTGTTGTAAACTATGCAATCCAAAGTATGTAATGTTGCTCGCTGACGCATGCCCCCAAATTCCAAATACTCCACATTCTTCATTAAGCCCTCGCATCTTCTAATCTCCTTAAAACTTCTTCGTAGGCTGCCATTACAGAACCTAAATTTCTTCTAAATCTATCTTTATCTAATTTTTCATTAGTTTCTTTATCCCATAGCCGACATGTATCTGGAGAAATTTCATCTGCTAAAATAATTTTTCCGTTTTTATCTTTTCCAAATTCTATTTTAAAATCTACCAAAACTAAATTTGCTTTTAAATATAATTTTTGAAGTAAATTATTAATTTTTAATGCTTGCTTTTTTATGTTAGACAGTTCTTCATCTGTAACTATTCCTAACGCTACTGCATGATCATCATTAATTAACGGATCATTTAATTCATCATTTTTATAACTAAGTTCAAACACTGGTTTTATTAATTTTTCTCCCTCTTTTAGACCATATTTTTTAGCCATTGATCCTGCTACTATATTTCTTACTATTACTTCTAATGGAATAATAGCCACATGTTTACAAAGTTGATCTGTTTCATTTATTTTTTTTATAAAATGTGTTTCAACACCTTCTTTTTCTAAATATTCAAAAATCAAAGAAGTTATATTATTGTTAAAAATTCCTTTACGATCAAACTCTTCTTTTTTTTCACCATTAAATGCTGTTGCACTATTTTTATAATGTACATAAACCTCATCTTTATTTTTACATTCAAAAAGTTGTTTTGCTTTTCCTTCATATAATAATTTCATTTTATTTTTCCCCTTTAAAATAATTTACACCATTTTTAAATATATCTTGTTTTACTTTTAATGTATTTGTTTTATACAAAGTTTCTCCATATCTTTCACTATGACCCATTTTTCCAAGAATCAAACCATTCTCACTTACTAATCCTTCTGCTCCTAGAAGTGATCCGTTAGGATTAAATTTCCCATTAAGTGTAGCATTTCCATCAAAATCACAATATTGAAAAGCTATCAAATGTCTAAACTTCTCTATATTAAGGCCTACTACTTTTCCTTCTCCATGACTGAATACTACTTCGTGTTTATCTCCAATATTAAAATCTTGCAACCATGGAGAATTTGTATTTGATACACGAGTAAATGCGGTTGTTGAAATATGTTCATAACTATCATTTCTATACAAGGTTAAATCGTCTATTGCTACTTCCTTTATCTGACCATAAGGAAGTAGTCCTGATTTCAACAGTGCTTGGAATCCATTACAAATTCCTAAAATTAATTTTTTTTGTGATAAATGTTTATGGATTGCATTTTTTACTTTTTCATTTTTTAAAAAGTTGACTATATATTTAGCACTTCCATCTGGTTCATCACCACTTGAAAATCCTCCAGGAAACATAATAATGTGTGATTTTTCTACCTCACTAACGAACTCATCGATAGATTCATCAATATCATTTTCTCTTGTGTTTCTTATAACTACTGTTGTAGGAGTTGCTCCTGCTTCGATAAATGCTTTTTCACTATCATACTCACAGTTTGTTCCAGGAAATACTGGAATCACAACTTTTACATCCTCTATAACTTCTGGATAATATCTTTTTGTAAAATTTTCTGTATGTAAATTTTCCACAGTGCCTTTATCTTCGTTTTGATAAATTGGGTAAATTTCGTTTAATGTAGAAGTGTATGCTTCATAAATATCTTTATGCATAAATACTTCATTATTAATAATAATTCTATCACTAACTTTACCTAAATTTTCAAATGGCAAATCTTCTGTCGCTTCTACGACTATAGATGCTGGGTCAAAGTTCAAAATATTTTCTTTTTCTACTTCAAATCCTAGATCATTCCCTAACGACATTTTTACTAGAGAAGCGGAAATACTACCTTCTTCTTGTACATAAGCTGAAACAACTTTCCCTTCTTTTATATATTTATGTAAAAGTTCATAACTTTCTAATGTTTTTGAAATATCAGGATAACCTTTTTCATTTTTCGCCACTGGTATATAATATAATTTATTTCCTATAGTTTTTAATTCTGGAGTAATAACATCATTTATTTTTACTGGAGCACATGCAAAAGAAATTAATGTTTCAACAACATTTAAATCATTAAATGTTCCTGACATACTATCTTTACCTCCAATGCTTGGTCTTCCTATTTCTTTTTGAGCATAGATACTTCCTAATAAACTTTGAGTAACTTTTCCCCATTTAGTACTATCTTTGCCAAGTTTTTCAAAATATTCTTGGAATGAAAAGTATAAATTTTCTTTAGTTCCTCCCACTGCATAAACCTTTGCTATTGACTCTAAAACAGCATAGATTGAAGATAAGAATGGAGAATAATGTGAAATTTTTGGAATAAATCCATAGGTAAGTATCGTCGCCGTATCACTAGTTGAATGAAGTGTCGGGATTGCCTGTACACTAGCCTGTACTGGTGTAAGTTTATGTTTTCCCGCAAATGGCATAAGTACTGTAGTAGCACCAATTGAAGAATCAAATTTCGATACTAACCCTTTTTGACAAGTGACATTTAAATCTCCTAATTCCTCTAATATATTTTTTCTACTAAATTTTTTGTTTCTAAATGGATTTTCTGAATTATTGTCTCTTAAAGTAGCCATTGCATGTTGTCTAACTCCGCTAGTTTCCAAGAAGTCAGCACTCATGTCAACTACTTTTTCATTATAATAATACATTTCCAAACGTCTTTTATTAGTTACTGTTGCTACATGTGAATATTCAATATTTTCTTTTTCACACTCACGAATAAATTTCTCATAATCCCTTTTATCTATTGCCACGGACATTCTCTCTTGTGATTCGCTTGTTGCTAACTCTGTTGCATTTAAACCACTGTATTTTGTCAAAATTTTATCTAAATGAATTTCTATACCATCAGACAGTTCTCCAATAGAAACGCAAACTCCTCCAGCACCAAAATCATTACATTTTTTTATAAGTTTTGTTACTTCTGACTTTCTAAATAATCTTTGTAACTTTCTTTCTTCTGGTGCATTACCTTTTTGAACTTGACTTGACATAGTTTCTAATGAAGAATTGGTATGTTCAACACTAGAGCCGCTCGCTCCTTGAATACCATCACGACCAGTACGTCCGCCAATCATAACAACAATATCACCAGGTTCTAAACTTTCTCGTTTATAATCATCTTCCTTAACTGCACCAACTACCGCACCAACTTCCATATGTTTTGCCACATAACTATCGTCGTATATTTCTCTGACAAAAGTAGTTGAAAGTCCTATCTGATTACCATATGATGAATTTCCATGTGCTGTTCCTTTAGCAATATCTACTTGTGGTAGTTTATGTTCTAGAGTATCTTCACGTTTTTGAAGAATGTTCCCACTTCCCGAAATACGCATAGCTTGATATACATAACTTCTTCCTGATAGTGGATCTCTTATTGCACCACCAATACAAGTACTAGCACCGCCAAACGGTTCAATCTCACTTGGGTGATTATGTGTTTCATTTTTAAACTGAATTAACCAGCGCTCTTCTTTTCCTTTATTTTGTATTGTAGTAAAAAATGAACAAGCGTTGATTTCTTCGCTAACCTCAATATTTTTATCATTTAATATCCCTACATGATATTTCCCAATTATACTTGCCATATCCATTAATGTAAGTGGTTTGTCATCTCGGCCTAGTTCATTTCTAATTTTTAAGTAATAGTCAAAAGCATCTTGCATTTCTTTTTTAAACAATTCTGATTCTATATTAACTTCATCAAGAACTGTCTCAAATGTAGTATGCCGACAATGATCACTCCAATAACAATCAAGAACATAAATTTCCGTTTCAGTAGGAACTCTTTTTTCTGTCTTAAAATAATCTTGAATAAATTTTAAATCTTCTACATTCATTGCCAGAGAAAATTCACTTTTTAAGTCTTTCAATTCTTTAGATGAATATTCCAAAAAACCAGTTAAACTTTTTAACGGCTTAGGATTAGTATCTAAAGAAAATTCTAAAATGTCCAAATTTTTCTTTCTAGCCTCAATAGGATTAACCAAATAATCTTCTACTAATTTCATTTGATCAGCAGTCAATTTTTTATTAAAAATAACTAGCTTACCACTTCTTACAGTTACACTACTTTTCGTGTTAAGCAACTTGATACACTGAGTCGCACTGTCAGCCCTTTGATCATACTGAGCTGGAAGTACTTCATATGCAAAATACTTTCCATCTTCTAACTCAATATTTTCAAAAACTTCATCAACAACGACTTCAGAAAAAACAGAAGTTTTAGCTAGTTTATATGTTTCTTCATCAATATTATAAATATCATAAACTACATAGATATTCACATCTTCCAAATCTAGGTTATATTCTAAATTTAAAATGTTTTTAAGTTGTAATTCTTCTTGATTATACCCTTTGCGTTTTTTTACAAAAATTCTTTTATTCCTCATTATGCCCTCCTAAATGTATATCTCCGTAAAAGTTAATATGACCAATTTTTCTATTTTTTCGTGGCTCTTTTTCGTAAAGATGTAAATAACCTTGTTTTTTTGTAATTAAATTTTTAAAATACTCTTCATCTTGTCCTAGTATATTATAAAGAGTTGTTTCTTTATTAATAATTTTTCCTACTCTCAACCCACAAATTGCTTCAATATGCGCTCTGAATTGACTCTTAGTTGCAGATTGCATAGTAATATGCCCTGAATTATGAACTCTTGGTGCAATCTCGTTGAAAATTACTTTACCATCACTTATAAAAAATTCAACTGTAAGTACACCATAATAATCTATATTATTTAAAATTCTTTTCGTATATTCTATCGCTAAATTTTCTTGTTCATTAGTCGCCGAAGTCGGAATTTTAGAGCGATACAAAATATTGTTTCTATGTTCATTCTCCACAACTGCAACTATTTGAACTTCAAACTTATCTTTAACAGCTACAACCGAAATTTCCTTATCTAAAGAAACAATTTCTTCCAAAATCGTATGTTGTTCTATATCTTCTTTTTTAGAAATTCTTTTTTGCCCTTTTCCATCATATCCAAATCTTAAAGTTTTCATAAGATACGTTTTTTTTATATCTATATTGACATTCTCTTCTATACATATGTATTTTACTGTTGGAATATTTAAGCTTCTAGCAAACTCTTTTTCAAAATATCTATGTTGTGTAATTTTCAATACCTTAGAGCTTTGAACTAAGTTATATTTTTTTTCTAATCTAGCAAGTGCGGTAGCATCAATATTTTCAAATTCAAATGTAACAACATCACTTAATTTACATAATTCTTCTATTTTTTCAAAATTACTAAACTCGGCATTTATAAATTTATCACTAAAAATTTTCCCACAACATTCTGTACTAGGATCTAAAATAATAATTTTATATCCCATCTCTTTTGCACTCATAGCAAGCATTCGTCCAAGCTGGCCACCACCGATAATCCCTATTGTACTTCCTGGCAAAATTGTTTTTATCATAATTTCATCTCTTCCAATACTATTCGTTCTTGTTCTTTTTTAAACTCTTTGTACTTTTCTGCATATTTTTCATTCATAATTCCTAAAATTGACAGTGCACTTATTGCTGCATTTTTTGCTCCTGCAATACCTATTGCCATTGTCAAAACAGGAACACCTGCAGGCATCTGAACTATTGAGTATAAAGAATCAACCCCACTTAAGACACTTGATTTTATTGGAACACCTATTACAGGAAGTGTCGTCATTGAGGCAACCATTCCTGGCAAATGGGCCGCTCCACCTGCTGCTGCAATTATTAAAGAGTAACCATTTGCTTTTGCATTTTTTGAAAATTCAACTAATAAATCTGGTGTTCTATGTGCACTAACAACTTTTTTATCATAAGGAATTTCAAATTTATCCAATAATTTACAAGTTTCTATCATTGTAATATAATCCGAATTTGATCCCATAATGACTGCTACTTTCATAAAATCAACTCCTTTTTCATTTTAAAGTTCGTTTTTAGAGTTTAAAACTCAGAGAATAAGAATTAAAATCCGTTTATAAACAAATTATACTCCTTTGTTAAAATTAAATCAAGAGATAACTTACTGAAAATCGAATTTTAATTTAAAAAATGATTTTTTTTATTTTAAAAAGTGAACATTAAAATAATTTTTTATAAATTTTTTTGTGAAATTCAAATAAAATACAAACAAAAAAAAATAAGGAGTAACTCAAAAAATACAATTTTATAAAAATTATTTTTCAAATCATCCCATATATACTTATAATATTGAATTTTAAAGTAATAGAAAAATTTTTCAAAAAACTTTAATTTTGATAACTAAAATTAGTTGCAATATTAATCTGTCTTTACTGAAAAATAGTTAAAATACTAATTGCTAATTCCTCACTTACTTTTGTTCTAAAAATTAATATTAAATTGTAAATTTAGCACCTAGATCTTTAACTAACTTAGTCTATTAATCTAATTCTAAAACAAAAAATTCAGAGTATTGCTTGAATACTCTGAACATGGACCTAGCTCCGTAAAACTAGGTAATTAATTACTTCATCTCCTGTTATATTAAAGGAGCTCTTCTTCTATACTCTAATTGTAAACCTTTTCTAAAATTTTGTCAATATATTTTGAAATTATTTTTTAGAATGATTATATTTTTATTAATCTTATACAAAACAATAAAAATTCATAAACTAATTTACATATCTCCCAAATTTCTGTGGGAAAATTATTTCAAAGTTCAGTTTTATAAAGATCAAAATTTTCATATCTCTCAAACTCCTTTTCTTCTTCCCCACATATTGTTAGTTTTGTAGAAACCAAAATTTACATATCTCTCAAACTACCCTTTATATTCTGATTTATTGGGCAGTGTTTTGTAGAAACCAAAATTTTCATATTTCCCTACTTTTTCTCTTTTATCCTTGTCGCAAGTAGCGTTCCTATAAGGGCAATAATTGCTGAAACATAAAATACATATGATGTATTAATATCCCAAATTGCACCCATTATATATAAACCAACTGCCATACTTAATTGAAAACCAACTGCTGTATACAGATTTTGCATATCAATTATTTTTTCTGTATTAAACCCCTTGTTCAAAATTAAAATAAATGCTATATGTGCGACTGCAAAAGTTACCGAGTGCAAAGTTTGCATAGCAACAAATATATAAATATTATGAAATGCACCCAATACTGTCCAACGAACTATTGCTCCTATACCTGAAAAAACAAGAAGATGAGTTGGTTT
Organism: Gemella cuniculi DSM 15828; assembly: GCF_000425665.1. Classification (GTDB taxonomy): domain Bacteria; phylum Bacillota; class Bacilli; order Staphylococcales; family Gemellaceae; genus Gemella; species Gemella cuniculi. The sequence continues at coordinate 3,893 of NZ_KE384431.1, read as the reverse complement.
TATTCTCCCCACTAACTTTTTTGAAAAAATAAAAAATAAAATTTCTGCAATTACCGAAATATTTAAAATTAGCCCGGATAACCATTTTGCATTTATATTCATACTGTCTAAATATAGGGCATTATAATTATTATATGCTGTATGTGAAAGTTGATATAAAAAAATCGTTACAATAAGCAATAGGGCATTCTTATCTTTTAATATCCAAGAATATGTTTTTTCATTTTTATTAAGAGTATTTTTTTCTACTTTTAATGAACTCACTAACTTTGGTTGTGGTAAAAATATAAACACTAAATATAGAGCTATTAAAAATAATAAAATGTAATACAATGCATTATTTCCAACATATCCTATTATTCCACCTACTGCTATACCTACCAAAGTAAAGCTGAGCGAACCAAATGTTCTAACCTTTCCATAATCAATATTTTCTTCTTTCAAAAATAACGATGCTAAACTTTCTACTAATGGGGCCACTGTAAAATAAATCATTCCAAACATAAAAGTTATTATAGTTAGTAAAAATTTATCACTAGTAAATGCATAACTAATTGCAAAAAGTAAACCCACTACTATAGAAATTTTTAATGATAAACTCATATTATATTTTTTTACTAAATATGGGCTCAAAAATACTCCACTTAAAAATCTCGCTAAATATAACATAGAAAAAATAGTACTTGCTTCTAAAATATTTAAATTTTTTACCCCTGTTAAATATAAAATCCAAAAGGGTAAAAATACTCCGTTGACTGCAAATTGTAAAAAATAATTTGTTGATAACCACGTTTTTGACGACATCTTCCCTCTCCTACTTAACTTATTTAACAAATAGCTGTATAGCAACTACCAAACTATTCATTAAAATATGTGCTGCCATTGGAGCAATTATACTTTTTGTTTTCAAATATAAAAAGCTAAATACCATTGACATGGCTATGTATATTATCATTAATGGAGAAAATCCATCGTGTGGAATTGCGAAAATTATCCCTGTTATACACGCTGGTATTAGAAATCTTATCCATTTTTTACTACCTAGCATTATATCATAAAAATATCCAAATACTGCCTTTCTGAAAAATAATTCTTCCATAATTGGCCCTAATACAGCAACGTATAAAACAAATATAGGTTTAAAATTTAAAATCTGAACTATGTTATCTGTATTTTTGCTTGATGTCTGAAATTCAAAAAATCTTGCTAAATATTGTAAAAACGAATTAATCATCACTTGAAATATCATCATAGCTATAAACCCAATGATCCCAATTGCAAATAATGTTATAAGATCATATTTTTTTTGACCTGATTCAATATCATTTTTTACTTTTAAAGAATAACTTATCATTATTATAGTTGCCACTGATGCTAATCCTAGCACAATATTTAATTTAAGATTTACGTCTAATGTAAGTGGTAAAAGACTAGGTATAGTGAATACTGCTATAAAATAAACTAATCCTATTACTAAAAGATAAACTATATTTCCTCTTTTCAATGAAATTCTCATAGGACCTCCTTAGTAATTTAATATTAATACATTATAGCATTTCTACCTTACAGTTGCAATAAATCGTAATAAATTAGCATACCAAAATTAAATATTTTTCTAAAAAAATATTTAAAGAGAATGATATACAGTAATTTCTCAAAAAAATACAATACTCTTTATTCTTAATTCTTAGGACCTAAATAACCCTTTAAATTATTTTATTTTTCTAAATATATGTTAAGAACTATCATAAAACACAGGTAGAAAAATAATGTATTTTATCCATCTAATACATTATCTTTATTTTCTATCTTCCTTTTATTTATTACTAAATTTTATTTTACATTTTATAAATTATTTTCTAATTTTTTAACAAACACCCTTGCATCTTTTTTATTTAAGTGTTAGAATGTTTATATATATTAGCGAGCTGTTGTCGGTGAAAGTACAGCAATCTTATTGGCATTATTAAATTACATTGTTATATTAAAAAGATGAGTTTTACTAATTAGGGTGGAACCGCGGAAATTATTTCGTCCCTAGATATACGTTGTGTATGTCTAGGGATATTTTATTTTAAGGAGGAAAAACAATGGAAAAAATCTTATCTTTAGCAAAAAATAGAGGTTTTGTATTTCAAGGTTCTGAAATTTATGGTGGATTAGCTAATACTTGGGATTATGGACCACTTGGAATCGAATTGAAAAATAATATTAAAAAGGCATGGTGGAAAAAATTTATACAGGAATCACCTTATAATGTTGGATTAGATGCCGCAATTTTCATGAATCCTCGTACTTGGGAAGCATCTGGACATATTGGAAATTTTAGCGATCCTATGATGGATTGTAAAGTTTGTAAATCACGTCTTCGTGCTGATAAACTTATTGAGGAATATTATTTCAATGAGAAAAATGAGGATATTGTCGTAGATGGACTTCCTTTTGAAGAATTAGAAAATATTATAAAACGTGAAAATATAAAATGTCCTGAATGTGATAATCATGATTTTACAAATATCAGACAATTTAACCTAATGTTTAAAACTAATCAAGGGGTTGTGGAAAATGCTACTAGTGAAATTTACCTACGTCCCGAAACTGCACAAGGAATTTTTGTTAATTTTAAGAATGTTCAGCGTAGTATGAGAAAAAAATTGCCATTTGGTATTGGTCAAATTGGTAAATCGTTCCGTAATGAAATTACACCAGGTAATTTTATTTTTAGAACTCGTGAGTTTGAGCAAATGGAATTAGAATTTTTCTGTGAGCCTGGAACAGAATTGAATTGGCACACTTCTTGGAAAAATACTTGTGAAAATTGGTTATTAGAGTTAGGAATGAATAAAGAAAACATTCGTCTTCGTGATCATGATAAAGAAGAACTTTCTCATTATTCAAATGCAACTACTGATATTGAATTTAAATTTCCATTTGGTTGGGGTGAACTTTGGGGAATAGCATCTAGAACAGATTATGATTTAAAACAGCATATGGAACATTCTGGGCAAGATCTTACTTATCAAGATTTAATTACTAAAGAAAAATATATTCCATATTGTATAGAACCATCTGTTGGAGTTGATAGAGTTCTACTTGCATTTTTATGTAATGCGTACAAAGAAGAACAAGTTGGAGAAGGAGATGTACGTACTGTATTAAACTTCCATCCAGCACTTGCACCGTATAAGGCAGCTATTTTACCGCTATCTAAAAAACTTAGCGATAAAGCTATCGAAGTATATAACCAACTTTCATGTGATTTTATGGTTGATTTTGATGAAACTGGTTCTATTGGAAAACGTTATAGACGTCAAGATGAAATTGGTACTCCATTCTGCATTACTTATGATTTTGAATCAGAAAATGATGGTATGGTAACCGTTCGTGATAGGGATACAATGGGGCAAACTCGTTTACCTATTTCTGAATTAAAACAATATATAGATACCAAAATAAAATTTTAATACTTAAAAAATAACTTAGGAAGAATTTATAAAATTAAATTTTTTCTAGGTTATTTTTTCTAACATAACAATTAGAATATAAACTATATCCATTCTACTTTATGTTCTTGTTATTTGATATTTCTTACAATTTATAATATAATACATTTTATAATAAACGAAAGAAGGTAAATTAACATGGAAAATTATATTTTTTTTATTACCTTAATTTTAGAAATTCAAAATGAAATAATATATTTTCTTAACTTTATTTTTTACTCTTTTATATATAAAAGATAAAGTTTTAAATTTTACTATTTATTTCAATAAATCCCTAAATCCTTTGTTTTTAATTGATAAGTTGTAAAATAAAATGCAACAGTAAGACATAAAAAAAGACTCATAAAGAACAATCGTGTAAAATGTTAATAACGACAAAAACATCACGGA